>CAZHST010000057.1:8332-16881 GCA_964535215.1 uncultured bacterium | reverse complement strand
GATGATCCTCCGATTGAGGATCATTCTTTGTCCATCCGAAACATAGTATACGAGGGAGGTTATGGGTATGAAAAACTGGAGAATGGCAAACGGAGGCTGGATCCTCTCGGGATTGTTCCTCGGTTTCTTTGTGGCCGCCTCGCCCGGCTTTGCCCAGATTTCGGACCTCGACTTGGATGGTGTCCCGGATGCAACGGACAACTGTCTGGTTGTCCCCAATGCCGACCAGACCGATACCGACGGGGATGGGATCGGGAACGCCTGCGATCTGACACCAGCGGATGCGACCGACAACGGGAGCCTGGGGATCAGGCCGAAGGTCTTGAACCTAAAGAGCAGGGGTCGGGTGATTACGACTTTCTTTGAGCTTCCCTCCGGGTTCGAGGTGGCCGGTATTGATACGAACAGCCTCTTGCTGGAAGGGGTCCTGAAACCCACCTTTCCACCTCCCTCGTTGACAGCGATGACGACGGGGTAGCCGATCTTCTGAAGGTGAAGTTCAAGCGGAAGGAGTTGAGGGATTTGCTTTGTGCGAGGGGCACGGAGCCCGGGAAAGTGGAGCTCAGGGGGACAGGGGAACTCGGCGACGGGACCCCCTTCGAGGTGCGGGGGATGCTTCGGGTGATCCAGACGCAGGCATGCCCTTAAGGGCCGAAGGTATCTCCAGGAGGGGAGGCGGTCGTTGGCCTCTTCGGCGGAGGCCCGCTAAGAAGGCGGGCCTTCTCGTTTCCCCGTTAGCTTTTACCTTCGCCCCCGACGCTCGGTTTGCGGGCGACCATGACGGTCCGTTCCCCTTGTTGGACGACCTCGCCCCGCTGGTTGATCACCTTCGTCTCAAAGACGACGATCCCCCGGTCGGGCTTCTTTGTCTCCCTCATCGTCTTGACCGTCTGCTCGACGTGGATGGTATCGCCGATCTTAATAGGCTTGGTGAAAGACCAGGTCAGGCCCAGGAACGCGATCACCGTCCCCTCGGTGAGACCCAGTGTGGCGGCCAGCCCGACCGCGTAGGAGAGGCCAAGGAGGCCATGGGCGATCCGCTCGCCGTAGATCGTCTGCTTGGCGAATTCCGCATCCACGTGGAGCGGGTTGTAGTCGCCCGTGAGCCCGGCGAAAGCCACGATGTCGGCCTCGGTGATGGTCCTGGCCCGGGTGACGAACCGCTCACCGACCGTGAACTCCTCGAAGTACCGACCGCGGTAAGGTTCCATGCTGTGCCTCCTTGTTCCATTGTCCCCCGCCATCCCGATCCATACGACCTCCGGCTCGCCCCCAACGGTGCTGCCCATCAGCCGGACCTTTTCGGATCAGTATAACACGGTAATGGAATGGAAGGTACTTGGGAATCCCCCACCAGGGATGCCAAGGGGGAAGGAGGCTGAGGCCACGGCTTTCCAGGGCCACCAATTGACGGAGGAAGGGAGAGGGTGCTAGGATAAGACCGCTTCCTGATGGGAGAATCTGCCGGCGCTTCAGCGGGGTAACCGGCAATGGAGGCGGCCGTGAAACTGGACATGGGGCTTCTGACCTATGACCTGAAGGGGATCGGGGCCTTCGCCGAAAGGGCGGAGGCCATGGGTTTCGACGGCCTCTGGACGTCGGAGACCCGGCATGACCCGTTCCTCCCCTTGGCGGTGGCCGCCACCCGGACATCCCGGTTGACGCTTGGCACCGCCATCGCCGTCGCCTTCCCCCGGAGCCCCATGATCCTCGCCTACACGGCCTGGGACCTCCAGGCCGCCTCAGGCGGCCGCTTCATCCTGGGGTTGGGCACGCAGGTGAAGGCCCACAACGAGCGGCGCTTTTCCGTCAGGTGGGAGTCGCCGGGCCCCAGGCTTCGCGAGGTGATCCAGGCCCTCCGGGCGATCTGGGCGTCCTGGCAGAACGGCACCAAGCTGGACTTCCGGGGGCAGTTCTACACGTTCACCCTTATGACCCCTTTCTTTCAGCCCCCTCCCATCGCGCACCCCAGGATCCCGATCTTCATCGCCGCCGTCAACCCCTTCATGGCCCGGCTGGCCGGTGAGCTTTGCGACGGCCTCCACGTCCACCCCTTCCACAGCGTAAAGTACCTGAAGGAGATCCTGGTGCCGGCGGTGGAGGAGGGGCTTAGGAGGTCAGGGCGGAAGCGGACCGACATCCAGCTCGCCGCCCCGGTCTTCACGATCACGGGTGAGACGGAGCAGGAGATCGCCCAAGCCAAGCAGGCGGTCAAGGAGCAGATCGCCTTCTATGCCTCCACCCGAACGTACGAGGGGGTTCTGGCCGTCCATGGCTGGGAGGATCTTTCCCCTAAGCTCCACCGGAAATCGTTGGAGGGGGACTGGCAGGGGATGGCAGACCTCATCAGCGATGAGATGCTGGACGCCTACGCCGTGTCAGGGACCTTCGAGACCATCGGGGGTCGGATCAAGGAGCGCTACACGGGCCTCCTCGACCGGGTCTGGCTCTACCGCCCCACCTGGCTGACCCTGGACGATCCGGGCTGGGAGAAGCTGCTCCAGGCCTTTCACGGGGAAGGGGGATGAAGGTCACGCTGGTGGAACCGGCCTTCAGCGGGCCAGGTGTCGTGAAGCAATACGGGTTCCAGGTCCTCCCCTATGGGCTCTTGCAGCTGGCTTCGGTCACGCCCCCAGGGATCGAGGTCGAGATCTTCGACGAGAAGGTCGAGCCGCTCCCTGAAACGCTGGAAACGGATCTCGTCGGGATCTCGGTCTTCACCACGGCGAATGCCCCCAGGGCCTACGAACTGGCCACCCGGTATCGGCACCAGGGGATCCCCGTGGTCCTGGGAGGAGTGCATCCCTCGGCCCTCCCGGAGGAGGCCCTCCGCTTCGCCGATAGCGTTGTCCTGGGGGAGGGCGAGGTGGTGTGGCCGCGGGTCCTTCAGGATTTTCAGCAAGGGGCCCTGAAACCGGTCTATCCCGCCCCCCTCCCGGATCTCACCGAACTGCCGAGCCACCATCCCTGGCATCTCCTGAAGACGGAGCGGTATCCTGCCCCGGCCGTCCTCCAGACGACCAGGGGTTGCCCCGTCGGCTGTGAGTTCTGCTCGGTCACCGCCTTTAACGGGAAAAGGATGCGCCACAAACGGCTCGATCAGATCTTCCAGGAGCTGGAGGAGCTTTCCACCATCCGGCGGAGCCTCTACGCCCGGGTGGCGGATACGGTTTTCTTCCTGGATGACTCCTTCGGGACCGATGTCCTCTTCTACAAGGCCCTGATGCAGGCGATGGTGGAACGGGGTTTGAAGATCCGGTGGGTCACCCAGGCGACCACCGCCCTTGTCCAAAAGCTGGAGCTTTTGACCCTCGCCCGAAAGAGCGGGTGCGTTGGGGTCCTGATTGGCTTCGAGTCCTTAAGCCAGGAGTCCCTCCGGGAGGCGGACAAGAGCTACAAGGTGAAGCATTACGAGGAGATCATCAAGAGACTCCATGACCATGGCATAGGGGTTGAAGGGACCTTCATCTTCGGCTTCGACCATGACGACGACGGGGTCTTTGAACGGACGGTGGAGTTCTGCGAACGGACCAAGCTAAACGTGGCCCAGTTCTCCGTCCTGACCCCTCTCCCCGGGACAAAGCTTTTCGAGCGTTTTCAGGCCGAAGGCCGCTTCCTCTACGAGCCCTGGAGAGACGTTCGGCTGTGGGAAAGGTTCAACCTGTTCGAGGTCGTGATCCGGCCGAAGCAGATGTCGCCGGAGCGGTTGGCGGAGGGCCTTCAGTGGGCGTATCGGACCTTCTACGCCCTTCCGTCGCTTGTTCGGAGGTTCTCCCATCACCTCTTCAGCCAGAGCCTGAGGGACACCCTGGTCACCTGGACCTTGAACTGGGGCTTCCGGCACTTGAAGGAACCGGTGGTGGGTGGCGCTGAGGGCTGATCGCTGAAGCTCACGGGGGCAGGGCTTGACATGTTTGGTGTCGGGAAGCTCTCGGGAGGTGTTCTGCTTGTTTTCCTTGTCGGGCTCGTTGGGGACGTGGGAGGGGTCTCCGCCGATCCCCTGAAGGTCCCGCCGATGGGGACCAAGGAGCGGGGGGCCGTCATCACATCCGAAAAGGGCGGGGGTACCCGGTGGAAGGCGGAATGGACGCTGGAGCAGATCACCATGGATGGGCAGCGGGTGGTCAGGTTCACCGAGGCCGGCCAGGGCCGCTACAGTCCGTTTCACCAGGAGGTGCGGTGGACTGTCGAGGCCTTCTGGAAAGCCGGGGAGACTTTCTCCCCCCTCCGCTTCGAGAAGAGGGTGAGCGATCTGAACGGGCGTCTCCTGGTCAGGGAGCGGAAGGTTTTTGATAGGGCCCGAGGAAAGGTTCGGTTCGAACGGCAGGATTCCGTCGCAGGCACCTCCGTGACGAAGGAGATGGAGGTGCCCCCTGATACCTTGGCTGTCGAGGGGATCGGGACGGCCCTCCGCTCCCTCCCCTTTGATCCTCCCAGGCCCTTCAGAACCCATCTTTTCACGAACGAGCCGGCGCTCTATGAGGTGACCCTTCAGCCCAGGGGGCGGGAGCGGGTGAAGACGGAAGCAGGGGAGTTCGAGTGCTATAAGGTGGAGCTGGTCCCCAACCTGGGCCTCCTCAGCATGTTCCGGGTCTTTGTCCCCAAGACCTACTTTTGGTTCACCGTGGCCCCCCCTCACTTCTGGGTCCGCTACCAGGGCCTTGAGAGTGGACTGAAGACGCCCCATGTCGTGATGGAGTTGGTCAGGTTCGAGCGTCAAGAGTAGAAGGAGGAGACCATGCCCAATAGACCCCTTCACCCCTTCTGGAAGGCTGTGGCCTTTATCCTCTTCATCCTCGGGCTCTCCCTGCTGGGTTCCTGGCGCTCCGTGACCGTCCAGGCCCCGGAGGCCGTCGCCAAGCGGTACCTGGAGGCCATCTACGCCCACCGGTACCGGGAGGCCTACAGCCTGGTCTCCGCGGCTGACCGCCGCATCAAAAGCCAGGAGGCGTTCCTCAGGGAACATCAGATCCCCAGAGAGCCCTTAAACCTCCTGATCCTGGAGCTGGCCGGAAAGCTCGTCCCCTTGTTCGACTACCAGGGGGTCCGGGTGGAGGTCAAAGGGGAGAGGGCAAGCGTCCAGGTCAGGGTCCACGTCCCGAACGGTCCTGAGATCATGGAAGAGGTCCTAGGGGACCTTCCCTTGGAGCCTTCGGAGGAGCAGAAGGCCTTGGCCAGACAGCGGTTTGAGAGGCTGGTCAGGTCAGGCCAGATCCCCAGGCTGGAGGTGGAGGAGAGCCTTGACCTGGTCCGCCAGAAGGACGGGTGGAAGGTCTTTGTCAACTGGGAGGGGGCCATCCTGGTCCGCTTCAAAGGGGAGACGAGGTTCGGTCTCCCCTGGGCCTTCTTCCCGGTCCAACGAGAGGTACGGGTGAAGCCTGGCGAAATCATCCAGGCGGCCTACCGGGCCAGGAACCTCTCGGACAAGCCGGTCACGGCCAAGGCGAGGGAGTTCATTATACCCGAAGAGTGGGAAAAATCTATCGAGCTGATCCAGTGCTTCTGTTTCCTGGAGACGACCTTGGCACCCGGGGAGGAAAAGGAGTTCCCCTTCAGCTTCCGGATCCAGGGAGGGATTCCGGAAGGGGTTGGGGAGTTGGAGTTGACCTATGTCTTTTACCCTAAGGAGCGGTTCGATCAGGCCTCCACTCCCGATGGCTATGAGGGGTCTCACCATCACCCGAAATTCAGATCTCCTGCCTCGGCATCTTGAGGAAGGCGCTGATGGTGTGGAAGAGGAGCCTCCGGTTCTTCTGGATCACCGCCCAGTGGCCGAGGTTCGGCAGGACCACGTACTGTTTATCGGGGCAGGGGATCTCCCTGAAGCGGAGGAGAAGATCGTCCTGGCGGGAGACATCGTCGTGCTCGCCGTGGACGATGAGGGTGGGGATGGTGAGCTTCGTGTAGTCTAAGAGGGGCATTCGGCTTAAGAGGTCCACCATCACCCCGTTAGGCGAGTGGGGATCGCTCCTCACCGCTCCTTGGGCGAAGGCCTCCAGGACCTCCTCCTCGGTGATCCCCGGCGGGTCCACCTTAGCGATCCTCCCTTTGGCCCCCTCCACCGAGTTCTGCCTTGTCCGGTTTTTCCTGTAGGTTTCCAGGTGAGGACGCTGGGCCTCCATCCAGGGGCTCTCCTCCGAAATGGGGGCGTATAGGATCAGGCGGCGGACCAGCTCTGGATGGCGGGCCGCGAACAGGCCAGCGATCTGGGTTCCCCAGGAGAAGCCGAGGAGGTCGAGCTTACCGGTCCCGCGGTGCTGTAAAATGTAGTGGACGGCGGCTCTTGTATCCTCGACCGCGATGGCGGTCTCGGAGTTGTGGGTCTCGGGCTTCGCCGATCTCCCGTAGCCTTCAATGTCCAAGGCCCAGGCATCGTAGCCTTCCTCCACCAGATGGTCCATCAAGGAGTAGCCAGGCTTCCCGGGGATCTGGACGTCAAAGGTCGCCTGCCCCGCGAAGGTGGCTCCATGGATCAGGAGGATTACCTTTTCCATCTTCTCCCGGTCCTCCCGGTATTTCTCCCAGAGGAAGATCCGGTTTCCCTCCCGTTCGCTGAAATGTTCCACCCCTTTTATGGTCATCGTTTCCTCCTAAAAAGGTTTAGAGGGTGTTGATCCTTTCGACGATCGGGATCAGCTCGGGTAACGAGGTGATGGTAAAATCCGCATGTTCTGAAGGAGGCCTGGTAGGGTCCATGAGGAGCACCGTCCGGACCCCTGCTCGTTTTCCCGCCAGCATGTCGAATTCGCCATCCCCTATGAGAAGGACCTCCTCGGGCTTCAGCTCCATTCTCTCGCAGGCGAGGAGGACCGGCTCGGGGGAGGGTTTGGGCGGCGCATCCTCCCTGGTCACGACCACGGGGAAGCGGAGGCCAAGCTTCCCTTCGACGGTCTTAACGCTTCGCTTGCTGTTTCGGGTGACAATGGCCATTCTCAGGCCACGACCTTCCATCCAGGCAAGGCATTCGGGAAATCCCTCCAGGGGCTCAGCCTCCTCAGCAGCCTTGGCCTCGTAGCGTAAAAGGGTTGCCTCGGCCTTTTGACGCTCCTCCCCCTCGAGGGTCTCTAAGCGCTCGAGGATGAAGCCCTCCTCGGAACCGAACATCTCCCGCTTGATGGTGGGAAAGTCCAGCTTGAGCTTCACCACGACCCCGTCGAAATCGAAGATAAGCCCTTTGATCGTCATGGTTCTTCTCTTGAAAACCGAGGCATTGTCTGGTATGAGTTAGCAGGGATCGGGGAGTGGCGATTGGGAAAGGAGGCGTATGCCATGGACAGAAAAGCTCTCCTGGGGGTAATCTTTGGCCTCTTCCTCCCGGCCCTGCTCCTGGCAGGGGAGGAGTATGCTTATGAGGACGACGTCGTCGAGGTAATCGTTGAGAAGCTGGATGTGAAGGTTAGCAACCGACCCCTCTTAGATATCACCCTGACCAACAAAAGCGCCAAACCCTTGACCCGGGTCCTTCTGGAGTTGAGGTTTTACGACGCCTCCAGAAGGCTTGTGAAGAAGGTGGAGATCCCGGTCTTTGCCTTTCAGAACAACGTCGGACGGGTCAGGTATGTGGCCCCCCCGTTCGCCCGGCTGGACGTCGGTCCTGTCCACTACACGACCGTCGAACCCTAAACGGTACCTCACCCCCCCTCCTCCCTTTCAGGGGCTGTCCTGAGGCCGGCTCAGAGCTTTTGCAACAGGTTTTCATATCATACCCCTTGCGGCAATGCAAGAGGGTTTCCCACAGAAGGACCGGCTAGGTCTTGACTCTTTGACCCTCGGCATGGTAAGAAAAAGGGGCTAGGACAATCTCATCGAAGCCTGTCAAACGTTCTTGGACGAGACCAGGAGGAAAAGGGTGATGACATCCGAGCTCAAGGATCCTTTCGAGCGGATCGATGTGGATACAGCAAAGGCCATGCTTGAGAAGGGAGATGTGACGCTCATCGACGTCCGGGAGCCCTATGAGTGGGCCCAGGGCCATATCCCCGGCAACAAGCTGGTCCCCCTGATGACCCTCATGAGTAACCCCCGGGAGCATATCCCTGAAGGAACAGTGATCTTCTACTGTGCCGAAGGTGTCAGGAGTGCTCTGGCCTGCGAGGTGGCGGCGGCCATCGGGCGAAAGCACCTCTACAACCTGGAGGGGGGGATCAAGGCTTGGCAGGCCAAGGGTTATCCCGTGGAGAAGTAGCGGCCTCCCATGGGGAAGCTCCTTCGACGACGCTGAAGGAGAGGCTGGGGGTTTTCTTTGCCGGCTCGAGACTCCCCCGGGATTTCGTCGTCGAGCATCGGGTCAGGTATCTGGAGGAAAGGATGGGGAGGTTGATGCAGAAATCTCGCCTCTGGCTCCTGATGGTGATCGGCGCTGCCCTCTCCTTCCCTGGTGCTTCGGCGGCGGGCCGGTTTGTTGTCCCCAAGTATCCCTTTTATTGCCCGGAGATCGTCACGATCTCCGAAGGGGCCGTCCTTGTCGCCTCGGGGACCAGACTCCTGGTGATTGATGACGGTCGGGTCCGGATCTTCAACCTGAACGGCTCCCAACTGGGGACCTCCAT
>CAZHST010000057.1:0-8232 GCA_964535215.1 uncultured bacterium | reverse complement strand
GGTCGGGTCCGGATCTTCAACCTGAACGGCTCCCAACTGGGGACCTCCATTCAAACCATAGGGAGTTCCCGGGATTCCTTGGATTAATGGTTACAGGAGGGGATGGCGGCCTCGATGTCGAAAAGTCCGCGCAGGGAACGGTCTCCCGCCCAAATGGCTTTCAGGGAGGGAGAGCGAAAGCGGGCAGCCTCCCGTTTCGGGGAGGCTCTTGGGCATTATCGGGACGCTTTAGCCCTCTTCCAGAAGGAGAGGAGCCTGGAAGGCCAGCTTGCCTGCCGCTTAGCTCAGGGTCACTGCCTCCGGCTTTCAGGTCGGTTTGAAGGGGCGAAGGTCCAGTACCGCTCCGCCCTTCGGCTCGCTGATGCCCTGGGGGACCAGTCCTCCTTTGCCGATGCCCTCGTTGGCTTTGGCCTCTCCTGCCGGGGTCTGGGAGATCACCGAACGGCCCTTCACCATTTCTCCAAAGCCTTAAAGATGTATCGAACGCTTCACGACCCAGCGGGAGCAGCCTTCACCCTCTGGGCTCAAGGAGGGGCCCTCAGGATCAGGGGGAGTCTTGCAGAGGCCTTCCAGACCTTTCAGCAGGCCCTGACCCTGTTCGAGGAGCAAGGGGATGTCTCTGGGGTCGGATACTCCTTGTGTGGCCTGGGAGGGGTCTCCCGCCTAAGGGGGAGGTTCCAGGATTCCTTTGACTACTACGCCAGGGCCAGCGAAATCTTCCACGATCTGAAGGACACCTTCGGAAAGGCCTATTCTTACTGTGGGATCGCCAATGCCCATCGCATGCTCGGTGACTTCGAGGGGGCCCTTCGGTTTTTCGACAAGGCCCGCGGCCTGTACGAGAGGATCGGCGACCGGGTCAGCTACGCATACACCCTTTGGGGGGAGGGGATGGCCTACAAGATGCTGGGAAAGCTCACCCAGGCCTCAGAGGATTTCCGGAGGGCCGATCGGATCTTCGTCAGGACGAAGGATGTCCGGGGGCGGATCTACACGTGGCTTGGCCAGGGGGAGCTTTTGCTGCTTGAAGGGAATGAAGGAGCGGCGACGAAGAAATTTGAGCAAGCCTTACAAGCGGCTAACACCTTCGGCTTCCAGTTCGAGGCCTGCCACGCTGAACTCTTGATGAAGCTGCAAAGGCACCGCTCCGGCCGGAGGGTGACCTTCAAAGCCCTCCTCCAGAAGTACCACCGGCTCGGTTCCACCTTCCCCCAAAAGATCGCCCTCCCCCTGAATCTGCCCTAACAGCAAGCCTTCAGCTTCCAGCTATCAGCATTTAGCACACAAGGGCATACAAGAAATAGCCCACTAGGCCCACCCCTGAGCATCCCTAAACCCGGCAGGGAACCTGCGGTGCGCCTGCGGAAGCGCTTCCATCCCTGAAGAAGCGACTTTCACGGCACTAGCGGGTGTGAGGGGGGCGGAAGGGGACCCGGGAGCCGCAGCGGGGGCAATGGGCGAAGGCCTTGGGGAAGCTGAAGCCGCAGCCCGGGCAGGTCTTCTGGCCATAGGGGTTCCCTGCTCCGGGGGCAACACCTGTAACCCCTACCGGAGCGGCCTGCTGGCCAGGGCTTGGCCCGGGTGGGGGAGCGCCGTACCCCAGGTTCCTCGCCATCACCTCCAGATCGAACCCCTCCTTTCGGATCCGGCTGTCGTAGTAGAGAAGGGTAAAGGCGATCATGGAAAAAGGGGAGACCAGCATCTGGATCAGTTGGCTCAAGGCGTTCTGGGCGACGTAGGTAGCACCGACGGCCCCGATCGTTCCAGGGGTCGGCCTGGGGAGGAAGAAGAGCGTCGGATAATACAAGAGGAGATAGCCGATTCCGAAGAGAACCAGGTAGAGGAGGAGAACCAGGTTGGCCTTCCAGAAGTACCCCTTCATCAGATGCCAGCTCCGGCGGAGGGCCTTGGTCCCCCTGACATCCTCCAGGACAACGACCTGGGTGATCAGGAGGTAGCGGAAGATAAGGATGGTCACAAAGATGATCGTTGGGATGAAGACAAAAAGGAGCGCGAGGGTGATCTTCAAGAAGTTTGGGTGTTCACCTGCGAGGCCAGTCACCCCGGCGGCCACGATGGAGAGGAGGCTCCCCAGGACAAAGACCCCGACGATGATCAGGGAGGAGAGGAGATAGACCCAGAGGAGGCTCAACCCACGCTTAGCCACCTGGCGATAGGCCTCCAGGACGGTGATGGCTCGGCCCAGGTACCGCTCGGAGACGGAGCGGGAGAGGGCGCCCATGCTTAAAAAGCCGATCCAGACGGTGATCACCAGGAGGGCTACGAGGGCGATCCCACCGGTGAAGATCAGGACAGGATTGGCAAGTAACCTGGCAGGATCAGCCCCCAAGGGGATGAAAAACGAGAGGAGGGCGACGTTAAACGCAAAGGCCAGGAGGGAGGCAAGCCCTGTGATCCCGACGAAGTTGGCGAAGTGCTCCTTGTAGAGGTGGAAGGTCCTATCCAGGATATCCCCGATCCCCATCGGTTGGAGATTGGGATCAAAAGGGGTCATCTTGATCTCCTTCAAGGTCCCCGCCACCGGGAGAGTTGGGAGACTTTCTACCATGCCGCGGAAAAGGCTGTCAAGGACGATTTCTGCTCGGACCGCGTGATGCTTATCGAACGCCTTATGGGCATAGCTCCTATGGGCCAAAAATGCTATGCTGGAGGAAAAGACTTATTCAGGAACCCAGGTGGTATGACCGATGGCGTCGGGTCTCTGAAGGATGGATTACTATCCCTTTTGCCGGAAGCGGGAGTGCCGCCTCTGCAAAGGGTGGCATCTCCTCTCGGAGGCCCTCCCCTTCTGTCCCGGCTGCCTCCGGACCAGGTGGTCCGAGGTCGAGGACCAGGTCCTGGCCGTTCACCAGCGCTCCCGGATCCCCTTTGGCATCCCTGGACGGCCGCCGCGAGGGGGAACGGTGAGGTGTCCTTTCTGCGTCAACCGGTGCCGGATCCCGGAGGGAGGCCAAGGCTACTGTGGGGCCAAGACGGTGGAGGGGGGGAGACTTATCCACCTCTTCGGCCATGACCGGGGCCTCCTCTCGTCTTATTACGATCCCCTCCCGACCAACTGTGTCGCCGCCTTCGCCTGTGCAGGCTGCACCGGGTCAGGGTTGCCTGGGTCTGCGAAGGGTTCCCCAGGGGAGCGGCGATTTTATAACCTGGCCGTCTTCTTCCGAAGCTGTACCTTGAACTGCCTATTCTGTCAGAACTTCACATTTAAAGAGCGGGGAAGGCCGGGGTACACCACCCCGGAAGAGCTGGTGGCCCTGATCAATGAGACGACGACTTGCATCTGCTTTTTTGGAGGGGATCCTGCATCCCAGATGACCTTCTCCATCAAGGCCGCAAAGCTTGCGCTGGAGCGGCGGGAAAAAGGGAAGCCGTTACGGATCTGCTGGGAGACCAACGGAACCGAGAACCCGAAGATCTTACGAAAGGCCGGACAGGTAGCCCTGGCAAGTGGCGGCACCATCAAGATTGATGTCAAGGCCTGGTCGCGGGAACTCCATCTGGCCTTGACCGGCTCCCCCAACGACTGGCTTCGAGAGAACTTGGTGACCTTGGGCGAACTGGTGAGGCAGCGGCCGGACCCACCCCTCCTGGTTGTCAGTACGCTCCTTGTCCCTGGCTACGTGGATGCGGAGGAGGTGAGGGGGATCGCCGGCTTCTTGGCCTCCCTCGATCCCTCGATCCCCTATTCCCTGCTCGCGTTCCATCCGACCTTTCTCATGCGGGATCTTCCCCCGACATCGAGGCGCCACGCCGCGGCCTGTGTGGCGGCTGCCGAGGGGGCGGGGCTTCAGCGGATCCATATCGGCAACACCCACCTGTTATGGTAGGACCGGGTTCCAGCTCCTCACCTTGATCCTCTCCCCAGCAAGAGGAGGGAGGGTCTCACGATGAACGCACTGAACCACCTTTGGGGGTGTTTAGGCCTGCTGCTCCTAGGAGGGCTCCTGCTCGTGGCGGGGCCGGTGAAGGCGGGGCAGGAGTCGCAGGCCCAACCTCCTGTTTCCCGACATGTCCGCGTCTCGGTCCAGCTCGTCCAAGACTTGACCGAATACGGACCCTTGGGGCTTCTCCGAAGGGTTGGTGCGGGAGAAACTCCTTGAGCCCATAAGGCGTGTTCTGCTAGAGTAGGGAGCTTAGGTCGCCGGCGAGGGGAGGGTCGTGTCGATGCTCGTGAACGATGGAAAAAGGGAGGGAGCGTGGCTAGCAGGACGACTTGGCCCTGAGACCGGGGGCCGGTTCGGTGGAGGGGAAGACGATGAGGAGCTACCACTTGGTGATCAGCCTGCTTATCCTCACCCTTTGGAGCCCACCAGCCTTAGCCTTCAACGTCAAGGTCCGGGAGGTTCGGAGGGAACGTCTCGAGGGAACCGTGACCCTCGTCTACGAAGTGGAAAACGGCTCCGTGGATCGGGTCCGCTTCCACCAGGTGGAGGTGCATGTCTTCGACGGGGATGGGCGCCGGATCGCGCTGCAACGGCCCTTCCTGGACCTGAACCCCATGCGGCCCGGGGATGTGACTTTTCTCCAGGTAAGGCTCGGTCCCGAGATCGGTCCTCTAGCCGGGGAACTCCTGCTGAAGTTCCTGGCTTCTCGGGATCTCAGCTTCCCCGTCCTGGAACCGCGGCAGCCCCAAAGGCTTGAGTTCCGATTCCCCCTCCGGGGAGAGCTGGGGGGGATTGGTGACCCTAGGCGGGGGCCGCGGCTAACGCTTCAGCCCATCGGCTTCCTCGAGCGTCCCAACCATCCCTCCCGCTTCCTCGTCTACCGGTTAACGAACGAGGGGCCCGGGGTGATTCACGGGGTCCTGGAGCTACGCTACCTCGGCCGGGGCCACCTTCTCCCGTTCACACGGCATGTCATCCTCCACCACCTCTTGGCCGGTCAGGAGCGGATGATCCAGGTGGAGATCCCGAAAGACATGGTCCATTTCCTTGGAGGACTCGAGGTCAGGGTCATCCTTCTGGATAGGGTAGACAATCCTGAACCTCCCGCCGGCTGGAAACTTCAGGAGGCCTCCATCGGTCCCGGATCCGGCCTGCGCTAAAGGCCGTCGGTCCTCTCGTTGAGGCTGCACCCGGAAGGAGTCCGAGGATGAGGGGATGGGTGTGGGGTTTGAGTGTAATCCTCGTGGGTGTGTTTGGCTTCGTTACCCCGCAAACCACCTTGTCACAAGATGTCCCACCCGAGACGCTCTCAGAGCTCTGGGACTTTGCCCAACATCTGGTTGGAGTAGCGGGGCGGAGCCCATTGCCTCAGCCTACCATTGAAATCCGGGACTTCGGTACGGTGAGGCAGATGGGGAAGTTTTACCCCCACGACTATCATATCCAGCTCTCCCCTTTGGCGTTTGGCTGGAAGTTTCCCTACCATCTGTACGTGCTGACCCACGAGCTGGTGCACGCGGCCCTTTACGTGTCAGAGAAGGCTAGGGCTGGCTCTCACCACTGTTGGATGGCTGAACGGGAGACCGACTTGACCATTGCCCGTTGGCTCTCGGAGCGATACCCGTTTCCGGCGGCCAACGGCATCCAACCCCTTGTGGAAATTGCCACCCTGGACGTGCACGTGATGCAAGCGGATACTGGTTGTAGACGGCGATAGAGGAGGGGCTGATGAAAATCACCGCAATCGAAACCATTCGTCTCGAGGAGTTTCCAAACCTGCTGTGGGTCCACATCCACACGGACGAAGGCCTGACAGGTCTCGGGGAGACTTTCTACGGACCGGGTTCAGCGGAGGCCCACATCCATGAGGTCATTGCACCCTATCTGCTGGGGCGGGACCCCTTGAAGATTGAACGGCACCAAGGGCATCTAATCGGCTATCTCGGGTTCGTCGGGGCTAGTGCTGAGATGCGAGGCCGGTCTGCGGTGGATCTCGCCTTGTGGGACCTGTGGGGACAGGCGACGAATCAACCTATCCACCAACTGCTGGGCGGGGCGGTCCGTGAAAGCCTTCGCGTCTACAACACCTGTGCAGGCTATCGCTACGTGCGACAACACCCGACTCAGGGGACGGCGAATTTCGGGCTTGACAGCCGGGAAGGCCCCTATGAGGACCTCGAGGCTTTCTTGCATCGGGCGGACGAGCTGGCCCACAGCCTCTTGGAGATGGGCATCACCGGCATGAAGATCTGGCCTTTTGATTACGCCGCCGAGGCGTCAAATGGCCAGTACATTTCCGCCCAGGACCTCAAGAAGGCCCTGGAACCTTTCGAGAGGATTCGGAAGGCCGTCGGCGACAAGATGGATGTGATGGCCGAGCTCCACTCCCTGTGGAACCGACCGATGGCGGTGAAAATCTGCCGCGCCCTGGAGCCCTATAACCCGCTGTGGGTCGAGGATCCGGTGGTCATGGACCACCTCCGCAGCTTGCAGGAGGTGGCGCGTTCGACGGCTGTCCCGATCGCGGTGGGCGAGACCCGGGGTGGGCGGGCGGATTTCCGTTCCCTCCTCGAAATGGAGGCGTTGAGTCTGATTATCTTGGATCTGTCCTGGTGCGGGGGCTTGTCGGAGGCCCGCAAGGTCGCCGCTATGGCCGAGGCTTGGCATGTCCCTGTGGCGTTCCACGATTGCACCGGTCCTGTGGTGCTCACCGCCTCGACCCATCTGGCCGTGAGCACGCGTAACTGCTTCATCCAGGAGATTGTCCGGGCGTTCTATTACGGCTGGTACGGGCAATTGGTGACCGATCTCCCGCCGATCGAGAACGGTATGATCCGAGCTCCAGACGCTCCAGGACTCGGCCTTAGGCTGCTGCCCGAGGTGTTAAAGCGGAAGGACTGCCATATCCGTCGGTCCCCTTCGCACCAGCCGCCCTCATCCCGATAGGCCACGGGTTGCTCCTCGCCAGGAGAAGAAGGCCGGATGCCTGTCTCACCCTTTGCCCCGCCTCTGTCTCCTATGCTATCTTTTTCCCGGCGCCGGCGGCCGGCCGGGGCCACCAGGGGGCCCAGGGGTCCTGGCTTAGAGGAGGAGAAGCCGATGACCAAAAAGGTACCCACGAAGCTGAAGCCTGCCAAGCAGTCCCCGGTGGGCCGGGTGGCCCTCTACGATGCCGTCCAGGCCAAGGTAGGAGATCCGACGCTCAAGCGGGAGCAGCTAGAGCGGGTGGTGCGGGGGACGTTTGCGGCCATTACGGACCTCTTGAAGCGGGGACGAACGGTCACCCTGCCCGGGTTTGGGACGTTCTATGCCTCCCTGTTCAAAGGGGGAAAGGTCCGGCTGCCGGGGGGTGGCGAGCAGAAAACCCGGCCTCACCGCATTCCCAGGTTCCGGCCGGGGGAAGTGCTCAAGCAGGCGGTCCGGGGGCGGTGACCATGGCCACGATGCGAACGCGTCCAAGTTCTGATGAAACCTGGGCGGCCGGCTGGCGGAGGGCTTCGTCCTAGCGCCCCCACTCGGTTGGCGCTGACCAAGGGGCTTTAGGCCCCCTCCTGCCTCACACCACCCCAGATATGGCCTTCCCCAGGGCGGCGCCGTCCTCGGACAGGTGGAAGCCCACCGCAGCCGTGCAGGGCCTCTACTTGCAAAACACGACGAGAAGCATACCTCCCTTCGCCCCCCGCTGCCAACCTGGGAGGGCCACAGCAGTAAAAAATGCTTGACAAAGAAAAGAGGCTTTTGTTAAAGAAATGCTATCTAGCCCCTTTGAAAATTCCTCTTGACAAAAAGGGGTAAGAGATTTATATTCAGATTGGTTCAATCTCACCGGAGGCCAATCGCCTCCGATGCTGTTCTTTGAAAAGAGAATATTGTCGCTACTGGCTTGCGGGTGGACCGCTTTCTCTCCATCCCCGATGAGGGGATCGGGGGAAGAAGTTTCAACCCAAGATCAAACTGGAGAGTTTGATCCTGGCTCAGAGCGAACGCTGGCGGCGTGCCTAACACATGCAAGTCGAGCGAGAAAGTCCCCGCAAGGGGATGAGTAAAGCGGCGAACGGGTGAGTAACGCGTAGGTAACCTGCCCTCCAGACCGGGATAACCTTGCGAAAGTGGGGCTAATACCGGATAATGTCCTCGTGGGGCATCCCAAGGGGACCAAAGGGGGCGCGCGAAAAGCAGCTTCCACTGGAGGAGGGGCCTGCGTCCGATTAGCTAGTTGGTAGGGTAATGGCCTACCAAGGCGACGATCGGTAGCCGGCCTGAGAGGGTGTTCGGCCACACTGGGACTGAGACACGGCCCAGACTCCTACGGGAGGCAGCAGTGGGG
>CAZHST010000056.1:0-17068 GCA_964535215.1 uncultured bacterium | reverse complement strand
CGCGGTCAACGGCAAGCAGTACATTGCGGTGCCCTCCGGCTTAGGCTCCCTGGTCATGGGGCTCTACCCGGCCCTCTGGCCGGAGGCGGCCGACTGGCCATCCGGTGCAGCCTTGGTGGTTTTCACCTTACCGGATTAAGGGTTCTTTTGAGGTCATGCGGGTGGGGGATGGAGGCTCAGGCCTCCTCCCCCGCCTTTCAAGAAAAGGTGACTGGAGTGGCAAAGGGGGGAGTGGCATGATAGATCGGAGAGGGTTTCTCCGGGCCATCGTCGGAGGATTCGCCGTTTTGGTGGGGGCCCCGGGATCGGTGAAACAGGCCTTGGCGGCCTTCATCCCGACGAGGAGGTACCGGTTCTTCACCAACGAGGAGGGGGATGTCATCTTGGAGATGGTCTCCTTGATCGCCCCTCACAAGGGCCTGGAAGAGGTCCACCGGGAGACGGCGGCCCAGATTGATGATCTGGTCGGGAAGTCGCCGAACCTCCAGAGGCTCTACATTGATGGGATCAAGGAGCTGGACGAGACGGCAAAAAAGATATCAGGGGGGAGGGGGTTTGGGGAACTGTCCGACCGGTGGAAGGTGGAAGCCTTGAAGGCCATCGAGGCCAAACCCTTCTTCCAGAACGTCTACAGCAACACCATCGCCTTCTTCTACGGGAACCCGAAGGTCTGGAAAGCGGTCGGCTATCCCGGCCCGTCCCATCGGGAACTGGGAGGCTACATTGCCAGGGGCTTCGACCGGTTGGAGTGGTGAGAGGGGGGATAAGCGATGCCACGGATCACGGATCCTGATGTCCTGATCATTGGAAGCGGCGCCGGCGGGGGGACGCTGGCCAAGGAGCTGTGTCTGAAAGGGGCGAAGGTTGTCCTCCTGGAGGCGGGGCCCCGGCTCGATCCGCTTAGGGACTTCATCAGCGACGAGTGGACGGCGTTCAAGCAGCTCTCCTGGCTGGATACCCGGGTGGCCGGCGGGAGGGACCTGGGCGCCTTCCCCTGCTGGATCGTCAAGGCCGTTGGGGGGACGACGGTCCACTGGGCCGGGGCCTCCATCCGGTTCCAGGACTATGAATTCCGCGTCAGGTCCGAGTACGGGCCGATCCCCGGGGCCAACCTGGCCGACTGGCCCATCACGCTGGAGGAGATGCTTCCTTATTATGAGAAGGCGGAGCGGGCCATGGGAGTTGCCGGGCCGGGGAGGCCCAATCCCCCCCTCCCCAAGAACACGAACTTTTTGGTGATGGAGCGGGGGGCCAAAAAGCTGGGGCTTCATGCCTTCACCGGCACCATGGCCATTAACCCTAGGCCCTACGACGGCCGTCCGGGGTGCATCCAGTGCGGGTTCTGCTTCCAGGGTTGCATCAACAGCTCCAAGTGGAGCACCCTGGTCGAGGCCATCCCGAAGGCGGAGCGGACCGGGAACTTGGATCTTCGGCCGAACTCCCAGGCGGTGAAGATCAACCTGGACCGGCGGGATCGGGCCAAAAGCGTTACGTATGTGGATGAGCTGGGGAGGTTCCAGGAGCAGGAGGCCCGGGTCATCGTCCTTGCTGGGAACTCCATCGAGACTCCACGGCTCCTGTTGAACTCCTGGACCCCCATCTTCCCCAACGGGTTGGCCAATTCCAGTGGGCAGGTGGGGAAGAACTACATGCGCCACACGACGGGCTCCGTTTATGCCATGTTCCCCAAACCTGTCCATTCCTACAAAGGTGTCACCATGGCCGGGGCCATTGATGACTTCGCCCGCCACGATCCCAAGCGGGACTTCGTCGGGGGCTTCTACCTGGAGACCTTGAACCTCGGTGTCCCCTTCATGGCTGCTTTTGTAAAGCCCGGGTGGTGGGGGGAGGAGTTCGCCAACTGGATGGAGAATTACACCCATCTCGCCGGGATGTGGATCGTGGGCGAGGACATGCCCCAGGAGCAAAACAGCGTCACCCTCCACCCCGAGATCAAGGACCAGTACGGCTTCCCCGTCCCCGTCGTCTCCTTCACCGACCACGAGAACGACAAACGGATGCGGGAATTCGCCTATCAGCGGGGGAAGGAGATCTACGAGGCGGCCGGGGCGGTGAAGGTGGTCTTTACCCCCCCTTATGCGTCCACCCATAACCTGGGGACCTGCCGGATGGGGAACGATCCGAAGACCTCGGTGGTGAACAAATACGGTCAGACCCATGACATCAAGAACCTCTTCATCTGTGACGGGAGCGTCTTCACCACCGGGGCGGCCTGCAACCCCACCCTGACCATCGTCGCCCTGGCCATCCGGGAGGCCGACTACATCGCTGACCAACTGAAAAAGGGCGAAATCTGATCCACGGGGGAAGAGGGAGAAGATGGATGAGCGTTGGAAGGCCATCGGGCGCAACCCTTTGCTCTTGGCCTCTGTTTTGTTCCTTGTCGAGCTAGCCGCTCAGCCCCTTGGGCTCGCCCAAAGGGCATTGGCCGAGCCCCTGACAGGCCAGGAGATCTATGATCGGTACTGTGTCGTGTGCCATGGTGAGCGGGGGGAAGGGGTAGCAGGATACACCCCTGGCCTCAAACCGATCCTCCAGTCCCGGTCTGAGGCGGAGCTCCGTCAGACAATTAAGGAGGGAAAGCCGGGGACCGAGATGCCGGCGTGGGGAATGCTGCTAAACCGGGAGGAGATCGAAGGGGTGCTCCAGTTCTTAAGGGGATGGGGGGTCCGGGAGTGAGGAGCTTGCCCTGGTTGGCTTAGACGCGGATGAACTTGAAGAGGATGGTGAGGAGGGTGAGGAGGCTAAACCACACGGTGATGACCCAGGTCAGGGTTGTCAAGCGCTGATTGAGGTCGTTGAACCGCTGGTTCACATCGGCGAAGCGGGTGTTCATATCAGCCCGGAGCTCAGCGAAGCGGGTGTTCATGTCTTCCCGCAGTTCGGTGAAGCGCTGATCCACGAGGCCGAAGCGGGCGTTCATGTCTTCCCGCAGTTCGGTGAAGCGCTGATCCACGAGGCCGAAGCGGGCGTTCATGTCTTCCCGCAGTTCGGTGAAGCGGGTGTTCATGTCACCCCGCAGGTCATCCATCCGCTTGTGGAGATCGTCAATCCGTTTGGAGAGTTCCTCGTCAGGCATGCCCCTACTGTAGCAGACCCCTAAGGTGACGTCAACAAGATGCCGATGCGGGGGCGGAGCGATCAAGCCACCTCTGCCATGCAAATCGTCCAGGATGCATTTCCCATGGAATCCTTAGGCTAGCAGGGGCAGGGGAAAAGCCAGAAAGCATAGTAAAGGAGGGTTAGTCTGTTCTTCCTAGCAGACATACCCTCGCCAGTCCTAAAGGGCTACCTCCGGGTAGTCCTTTTTCTTTTAAAAAATGAGCTATTCGGGGGCTGCCCAGGAGGGAGAGGACGATCTACTTTCTCAAGGGAGAGGCCGAGGTGTGAGCGCCCGACCCTCGCGGGGAAGGCCCCCGCAGGAGGTGGGAGATGGTGGAAGCGTTGATCCTCCCGATGACGATTCTGTTGGCCGTTACCGTCCTCCTCCTCGCCCCGCTCGTCGAGGCGGCGGGGACCTTTCTCCGGGGGGCGACTTTCTTTTGCCCGTTTAAGAAGCGGGACGTCTCCGTGGAGTTCGTCGAGCAGGGGGCCTTCGGGCTCAGCAGGGCGGTGGATGTCCACTCCTGTTCCGCCTTTCCGGATCCGGGGAGGGTGACCTGTGGAAAGAAGTGTCTGGAACATCTTGGCGACGCGGCAAGGGCGGCCTTGAGAGCGGCAGCCTAGGCTTGTTCCGAAAGCGAAATCCCCATGGGCAGGCTGAGGGTCTTCATCCTCTACGAGTACCTCCTCTTCGCCCGGGGCCTTGAACATCTCTTAAAAGAGGCGGAAGTGGAGGTGGTGGGGATCGGGATCCGGGGGCGGCGGGCCCTGGCAGAGATCCGGGCGCTGGAACCCGATGCGATTCTCGTCGAGGCGGGGAAGGGGATGAGGGAGCCCTGTTGGCTCATCGCCCGGCTCCTTCAGGAGCAACCCCAGGCCCGGGTGATCCGGGTGAGCCTGAAGGACAACACCGCCTCCCTCTACACCGGTCGGCGGTTCGTGATGGCAGAGCCCCAGGACTTGGTCGGGATCCTCCTGGCCGATTTCACCCAACCATAAAGAGGAGGAAATGATGAGGAGGTTGGCTGGAACGATGCTCTCACAAGTAAGCCTTTTGAGCCTTCTCCTTCCCTTCTTGACCTTCCTGCCCTTCCTTTTCTCTGAAGCCATGGCGGCGGATATCGTCAAGGGGAAGGCCATCTATCAGGAGAAGTGCGCCCTCTGCCATGGCCGGACGGGGAAGGGGGATGGGCCTGTCGCCGATGCCTTGAATCCGAAGCCGCCGAGCTTCATCAGCAAGGAGATGATCGCCCATCCCGATACCCGGTATAAGGCGGTCATAGTCGAGGGGAGGGGTAACATGCCTTCCTTCAAAGACCAGCTCAGCGAGGAGGAGATCGAGGACGTCCTGGCCTATACCAGGACCCTTGCCAGGTAATGAGGTTTCTCAAAGGAAGGAGGTGAGAAGGCCGGGATTTGAGGCGGATCGCTGAAGGCGAAGCGGGTTGAACCCTTTTTCAACAGGAGGTGAAAGATGAGACGAGGAAGCCCGGTGTTTTTGGGTCTGGTGGGGGCAGGCTTCCTTCTCCTCCTCTCAACGCAGGCCCTGGCCATCCCGGCGTTCTCCCGGACCTATGGCTATGCCTGCAATGTCTGCCACACGGCCTTCCCCAAGCTGAATTCGGCCGGCGAGAGCTTCAGGCTTTCCGGCTACCATCGGCTGAAAGGGGAGGAGGTGCCTTTCAAGATCCCACCGGTCAAGGTGGGGACGGTCCTGGATCTGCCGGGGACCCCTCCTCTAAGCATGCTGATCGAGACGGGGTTCGATTTCCACGAGGTGAAGGAGCGGGAGCTGGCGACGGGCGAACAGAGCACGACGAGCCGGAACAGCTTCAACCTGAACGAGGTGGAGATCCTGGCCGGAGGGGTCCTGGGGAAGACCGCCTCCTTCTTCCTCGACTCGCCCCTGGTCGAGTCGGAGTTCGAGGACGGGGACTTCATCTTTGAGGGTCCTGAGCCGCCGGAGCTGGCCTTCATCGCCCTGAACGACCTCTTCGTCAAGGACCTGATCAATGTCAAGGCGGGGGCCATTGAACTCCCCCTCCTCTCCGGCACGGGGAATTCACCAATGCACCGCCGGCTCTCCACGTCGGAATTCGAGATCTACAACGTGAACGCCCGGGACTTGTTAGGGATCGGATCCGGCGCCGCGGGCTTAAGCGACGGGGGGAGGAGGTTCCGCCTGGTGAAGCCCCAGCTCGGAGCGGAGCTCTGGGGGGTTCTCTTTCCCCGCGAGGACCTCCGGTTCCTCTACCACCTCGGGGTGACCAATGCCAGCAACCGGAACCCGGACAACAACCGGGACAAGGGAATCTACGGCCGTCTGGCGGGAACCTACCAGAACCAGACCCTCGGGTTCTTCGTCTTCCATGCCAACAACCTGGTGGATCAGGAGCCTCCCGCCGCTTTCCCGGGTGGGGCGAATCGGGCCTGGCGCTTGGGTCCTGACGTCAGCCTGAACTTCCTGAACCTGAACCTCTTCGCCCAGTTCCTCTGGGGGCGGGACTCGAACCCCACCGGGTTTGGGGAGGACCTCCACTACTGGGGCGGCTTCGTCGAGGCTGACTACGTGACCCCGCTCCCTCAACTCATCGCCCTGGCCCGGTTCGATTGGGTGAAGGCCAGGGAGTTTAACGATCGCCCTCTCGGTGGCTCAACGAGGACGGAGCCCAGGATCCTGGCCTTCACCGTTGGGTTTCAGTACTACATCTGGCAGAACCTGAAGTTTGTCACCGAGTACACCTTCCGGGAGGAGAGCGAGCGGTTGGACGCTTCTGTCTCCACCCGGGACGTGGATCGGGTCCGGGATCACGTCTTCACGACCCGGTTCAGCATCGTCTTCTGAGAGACCTCTCCAGAGAGGGGGGAGGGTCCTCCCCCCTCCCCTGCCTGGAGGAGAGAGGCAGAGATGCCGAGAGCGGCCTTTCCCGTGAGAGGGTTCGTCCTTTCAGCACTCCTCCTGTTCTTCACGGCCTGTGCGGCAGGCCCTTCCCCGCCCGGGATGCTCGATCCCCTCGGTGCATTTTTCGGCGCCCCCTTAGGCCCGGGCCCGGGGGACCAGCTTTCCGGGGAGTGGGAGGGCACCTATGCTGATAACGGAGGCTCGGGGGAGATCCTCTTGACCTTTGAGGGGAGAGAGGGTACCCTTCGGGGAAGATGGCAGCTCAGCAGGGGGGGCAGCGGGCCTTTCATGGGTGTCCTAGCCTCCGGCGGTCGTTCCTTCGCCTTTGCCATGTACCGACCCGACCGGGAGTGTCCGGGGGCCTTCATCGGCACCGCCGCCGTGGTGGAGGACCGTCTGGTCGGAGCCTACCAGGGGAGCGATTGCCGGGGTGAAGTTGAAAGCGGGAGGATGGAACTCCGCAAGCGGTAAGGCTCCCCCTTTCCCTCCCATCATGAAGCCCTGCACGCAATCCCTTTCACAAGGGCTTAGCCCTAAAGGATTACCCTTTTTCCCTCCGAAATGATCCTTTTGGGGGATACTTTTCGGCCGGGGAAACCGTTAAGATGTAAAACAATGCCGGGAGAAAGGAGGAGCCAAGTGAAGCTTGCCCTCTTTGTCGTCCTTGCCCTCCTGGTCGGCGTTGGGGCTTTCCTGTCAATGGCCAGGGAGCCAGAGATCAAACAGCCCATCGCCTTCAGCCATAAAAAGCATGTTGAGAAGGGGGTTCCGTGCGCGACCTGTCATCAGACGGTCGAAAAGGCCGCCCACGCCGGTCTCCCCTCCCTTGAGGTTTGTCTCATGTGCCATTCGGCCCCTATGACAAAAAGCCCCGAGGAGGGGAAGATCCGGGAGTACGCGAAGAGAGGCAAGGAGATCAGGTGGGCGAAAGTTTACAAGCTTCCTGACACGGTGTACTACTCCCACCGGCGGCACGTCGGCATCGGAAGGCTTGAGTGCAAGATCTGCCACGGGGGCATCGGGGAAAGTTCCGCCCCTCCGACAAGGCCTGTCGTCTCGCTGAAGATGGACTGGTGTCTCGGGTGCCACCGGGAGCGGAAGGTGGAAACCGACTGCAACGTGTGTCATCGGTAGGCCACGATGTAAGCGATCAGCCATCAGCCAGACGCTGACGGCTAAAGGCTGGAGGCTAAAAACGATGAACGTGACCAGGCGTGGCTTTTTGAGGTTCTTGGGAGGAACAGCCGCTACGGCCGCCTCGGGCTGTGCCCTTAAGGCATGGGGGGACCTCCAGGAGGCGGTTCAGGAGGAGGAGAGGGGCTTCCCCGGCGTCGAGGAGTGGGTGACCTCCACCTGCGGGCAGTGCCCGGCCGGCTGCGGCATCAGGGTCCGGGTCGTAGATGGGAAGGCGGTGAGGATCGAGGGGAACCCCTTCCACCCCGTGAATCGAGGGGGGCTCTGCCCGAAAGGGCTGGCAGGGCTTCAGGTCCTCTACAACCCTGATCGGCTCAAGGGACCCCTCAAGCGGGCCGGAGGGCGGGGACAAGGCCGGTGGGAGCCGATCAGTTGGGCGGAGGCGATCACAACCGTGGTCGCGAAGCTGGCTTCGCTTCGCGGAAGAGGGGAGCCCCACCGCCTGGTGATCCTGAGCGGGCGCTCCGACGGGCTCCTCCCCCGCCTCCTTAAGAGGTTCGCCGAGGCCTTCGGCTCCCCTAACTATTTCGACTTCGGGGAGGTACCTCGGCCAGCCAATTTCTTCACCCAAGGGATCTCCAGGCCTTTTGCCTACGACCTGGAGCGGACCAATTACATCTTAAGCTTCGGGTATCCCCTTTTGGAAGGCGGTGCCTCTCCTGTCCGGCAGATGCGGGCCTATGGGGTCTTGCGGCAGGGGAGGCCGGGGCACCGGGCCAAGATCGTCCAGGTCGAACCCCGGTTGTCGCTCACAGCGGCGAAGGCGGATGAGTGGGTTCCGGTGAAGCCCGGGACGATGGGGGCCTTAGCCTTAGGGATTGCCCACATCATGGTTAAAGAGGGGCTCTATGACAAAGGTTTCATCGAGGAGTTTACCTTCGGATTCGAGGACTGGAGAGATCATGGAGGCCAGTGGCATCGAGGCTTCAAGGGGATGGTCCTGGAAGAGTATCCCCCCAGCATCGCCTCGGAGCTGACCGGCGTTCCGTTAAAGACCATCGTAAGGCTGGCAAGGGAGTTCTCATCGGCGAAGCCTGCCCTGGCCATCGGGGATCGGGATGGGGGGGCCAACTCCAACGAAACGTATGCCCAGATGGCGATCCATGCCTTAAATGCCCTCGTGGGGAGTCTCGACGTCCCCGGGGGGGTCCTCGTGCAGCGGGAGGTGCCCTTCGCCGATTGGCCCCCCGTTGAGAGGGATCAGGTCGCAAGACGGGGCCTTGCCATGCCTCGGATCGGCCACGATGGCCTCGTGGTGATGGGGAGCTTCCTTAAAGCCCTGGAAGGAATCCTCCAGGAGAGGCCCTATCCGGTGGAGGTCCTCTTCGTTGATGCGCTCAACCCCCTTTTCTCCTTCCCCGATCCTTCCCGAGCGGTTCGGGCTTTTGAGAAGATCCCCTTCATCGTAAGCTTCACTGCTTTCATTGACGAGACGGCGGAATATGCGGACCTTATCCTCCCGGACCATACGTCTCTGGAGCGATGGGAAGATGCCCCGGCCCCCGGCACCGGCTATCCCGTCCTGGGCTTGAGGAAACCCGTGGTCCACCCCCTCTACGACACGAGGCCCACGGGTGATGTGATCCTCCAGCTCGCAAAAGCCCTTGGCGGGCCTATCGCGAGGGCCTTCCCGTGGCAGGACTTCCAAGGGCTTCTTCAGGAGAGCCTCAAGGGGGTGTACGAGTCCAGGGCAGGCGATGTCTTCTCCGAGCTTCAGGACGAGGCCTGGATCCGGTTCCTGGAGGAGCGGGGCTGGCAGTATCCGACCTATGCTACCTTCGAAGGGTTCTTTAGCCAGCTCGTTGAAAAAGGAGGTTGGTGGGACCCCCTCTACCCCTTTGAGGAACCGAGGAGGATCTTCCGGACCCCTTCGGGGAGGTTCGAGTTCTACTCCCACCATCTCAAACGGCGGCTCGAGGAGATCGCCGGGGAGAGGGCCAAGAGCAAAGGGACAAGGCTGGAGGAGGAGGTAGAGGGGATCCTGAACGAGTTGGGGATCCAGGCGAGGAGGGATCAGGTGTTCCTCCCCCACCATGAGCCTCCCAGGTTTGTCGGGGATGAGAGCGCATACCCCTTCCATCTCCACGTCTACAAACTCCTGCCCATCGGTGAAGGGGAGGGGGCCAACCAGCCCTTCCTTCAGGAGATCCTCGGCGTCCACGTCCGGATGCAGTGGGAGCCATGGGTGGAGATCCATCCGGAGGTGGCGAAGGGGCTCGGGATCGCCGATGGCGAGGGGGTCTTTGTGGAATCCCCTCTCGGGAGGATCAAGGTCCGGGCGAAGCTCTACCCTGGGACTAGGCCCGACGTCGTGAGCATCCCTTTGGGGTTAGGGCATACCGCTTACGGTCGGTGGGCGAAGGGAAGGGGAGCAAACCCCAACGAGGTCCTGGTGTGGGAAGAGGATCCCCTCAGCGGCCTCCCCGCCAACCTCTCGACGCGCGTCAAGGTCTACAAAGCCTAATAGGAGCGGTGATGCGCTGGGCCATGGTGATTGATCTCGACAAGTGCACGGCCTGCCAGGCCTGCGTCGTGGCCTGCAAGCAGGAGAACAACGTCCCCTTCTCCTCGCCCGAGGAGGCCGCCTACGGAAGGGAAATCTCCTGGATCAAGGTGATTCCTCTCATCGAAGGCGAGTACCCGGAGGTGAAGGCCCGCTTCATCCCCGTCTTCTGCCAGCACTGCGAGCGGCCGCCGAGCGTCAAGGTCTGCCCGACGGGGGCGATGTTCCAGGCGAAAAACGGGATCGTCAGCCACGTCTACGCCCGCTGCATCGGCTGCCGCTACTGTGCCAACGCCTGCCCCTACCAGGTTGTCTATTTCAACTGGTTTCAGCCGGAGTGGCCCGAAGAGATGAAGGCCTCCTTGAACCCGGATAAGTCACTCCGGCCGAAGGGGGTCGTGGAGAAGTGCGAGCTTTGCGACCACCGCCTCCAGAAAGCCAGGGAGCAGGCGAAGGCAGAGGGTCGAGAACTGCGAGAAGGTGATTATGTCCCGGCGTGCGTCGAGGCATGTCCCTCAAAGGCGATGTTTTTTGGCGACCTGGACGACCCTGAGAGCACCGTGTCTCAAATGGCGAAAAGCGAGCGGGCCTTCCGGCTCCTGGAGGAGCTGGGGACGGAGCCCAAGGTGATTTATCTCCGGGAGGAGGAACGGCGTGCCGGATAAGGAGATCGTTCTGGACGAGGATGAGGTCCTGTTTCGGCCCATCGTGAAGACGGGTAAGGGGTTCTATCTCACGGCAGGCGTCCTGCTGCTGATCATCCTCTGGGCCCTCTACGCCTACAGCGTCCAATTGAGATACGGCCTGGGCGTCACGGGCCTGAATCGGCCGGTCTTCTGGGGCTTCTACATCACCAACTTCGTCTTCTTCATCGGGGTGAGCCATGCCGGGACGCTGATCTCGGCCATCCTCCGTCTCTGCCGGGCCGAGTGGCGGCGATCCATCACCAGGATGGCCGAGACCATCACCGTCCTCGTCCTCTTCTTCGGCGTGGGGAACATTATCCTGGACATGGGGAGGCCGGACCGGCTCCTGTACGTCCTGAAGCACGGCCGCTTCCAATCCCCCCTCCTCTGGGACGTGACGAGCATCACGACGTATCTAACGGCCAGCACCCTCTACCTCTACCTCCCCCTGATCCCCGATCTGGCCCTCCTCCGGGACCGGGTCAGGGGGTGGCGAAGACGGTTCTATCGAGCCCTCTCTTTGGGGTGGACGGGGAGTGCGCGGCAAAAGAGGAGGCTGGAGATAGCCATCGCCATCATGGCCGTCCTCGTCATCCCCATCGCTGTCTCGGTCCACACGGTGGTCTCCTGGGTCTTCGCCATGACGATCCAGCCCATGTGGCACTCAACCATCTTCGGCCCCTACTTCGTGGCCGGGGCCATCTACTCGGGGATCGCGGCCCTGATCCTCGCCATGGCCCTCCTCCGGAGGGTCTATCATCTGGAGGACTACTTGAAGCCTGTTCACTTTAATAACCTCGGCCTCCTCCTCCTGGTCATGACCCTCCTCTGGTTCTACTTCACCTTCGCCGAACACCTGACGACCTACTACGGGAACGAACCCAACGAAATGGCTGTCTTTTGGGAGAAGCTCGTCGGAAGGTATGCACCCTTCTTCTGGGCCATGGTCCTCTTTGACTTCGTGATCCCCTTCATCATCCTTGCCAACCGAAGGACGAGGACCATCGCCGGGACCGTCGTGGCCTCGGCGTCCGTCAGCATCGGGATGTGGCTGGAACGCTTCACCATCGTTGTTCCCACCCTCGTCAACCCCCGGCTCCCCTGGCAGCGGGGCCTCTACGTGCCGACCTGGGTGGAGGGGTCTCTTCTGGCGGGGGCCTTCGCTGCCTTCATCCTCCTCTACATGCTCTTTACCAAGCTCTTTCCCATTGTCGCCATCTGGGAGGTCAGGGAAGGGAGGGCGGTGGCCTTAAGGGAGGCTGAGGAGCGGATCCGAAGCTACATGCCTGGGAGGATGGCCTCATGAGCCTGAAGGCCATCAAGCCTCTGGTGTTCATCGTCGTCAGCGGCCTCCTCTCTTTCTCCTCCGCCGTCCCGGCTCTCGCGGCGGAAGTTGGCTTTCGGCTTCCCGAAAACCCGTTGGAAGGGCGTCGTCTCTTCGTCAGCAAAGGCTGCGTCAGGTGCCATGCGGTGTGGGGCGAGGGAGGGACAGGGGGGCCCGATCTCGGCAAGGTCAGCCCGGCGGGGAGCTTCCTCCAACTGGCCGGCATCCTCTGGAACCACTCCCCCCAGATGACCGAGCGGATGGGGGAGAAGGGGATCCGGCGGCCCACGTTCACCCCCGAGGAGATGGCCCAGCTGGTGGCCTATCTCTACTCCCTCCGGTACTTCGATGAGGTCGGCGATCCGGCCAGGGGAAAGGCCCTGTTCGCGGAGAAAAGCTGCATGAAGTGCCACTCGGTCGGAGGCAAGGGGGGGGAGATCGGTCCCCCTTTGGATAGGTTTGGCCGCTTTCTCTCGCCCATCGCCATGGCCCAGGCCATGTGGAACCATGGTCCCGAGATGGCTGCCGCCATGAAGACCCTGAAGATCCCCAGGCCAAAGTTCGACGGGAAGGAGATCGCAGACCTCCTGGCCTACGTGCGGGCTGAAGGGAGAGGAGGGGAGGGGATCTACATCCTGCCGGGAAGCCCTACGGCGGGACGCAGGCTCTTCCAGGAGAGGGGCTGTCTCAAGTGTCATGCCGTGAGGGGGAAGGGGGGGAAGGTCGGCCCCGATCTGGGCCGGAGCGGGTTGAAACGGACGGTCTCTGAGGTGGCGGGGATCCTGTGGAACCATGCCCCGACGATGTGGGCCAAGATGAAGGCCCTCGGGATCTCGGCGCCGAAGTTCGCAGGGAAGGAGATGGCGGACCTGATCGCCTACCTCTACTTCATCGGCTACTTCGATGAGCCGGGGGATCCCCTCAAAGGGAGAAAGCTCTTTGCCGAGAAGGGGTGTGGGACCTGCCATTCTTTGGGGGGGAGGGGGGGAAAGATCGGACCGGACCTCTCCCGCTCCCGGGCCGTCAGTTCCCCCCTTGATCTGGCCTCAGCCCTGTGGAACCATGCCCCGGCGATGGAGAAGGTGATCGAGGCAAAACGTCTCCCCTGGCCGAGGTTTGAGGGGGAAGAGATGCGGGATCTCGTCGCCTATATCCAGTCCTGGGCGAAGGGACCGGTTTCAAAGCGATGAACCTGAGCCCTGAGTTTCCCGGCAGGATCGGCAGGAAGGTCAGCCTCGTCATGGCCTCCGGCTTCGCCCTGGTCCTCCTGGTCGGGGGGGTGACCCTCCTCCTGGCGAAATCTATCCTCGGGAGCACCGAAGCGATCAGGGAAGAGAGCGAGGTGATCAAAGGCATTGACCGGATCCATTTCACGGCCCATCACCTGGTGGATGCCACCTCTTACGCCGTGATCCGCGGAACGCCCTACCCCGGCGAGGATGTCCAGAGGATCTCCTCGAACCTGGGGGGGCAGGTGGAGGCGTATCTCAAGGCGCGACCGGAGGGGGAGATCCCAGAGGTTGAGCAGGGGATCTTCAGGGATCTCGAGGCCATGGCCTCCACCCTCGGCCGACTCTCCCAGGGGATCTTCGGATCGGTGGCGCAGGGGGCGAAGGTCGGGTCTGGAGATCTGGAGACCCTGATGGAGCTGATCTACAGGATCCATGCCAGGGCCGAGCAGCTCACCGGGATCCACCAGGCCAGGATCCAGCACCTCATCCGGCAGGGTGGGGAGAGGATGCGGTTCATCCTCACCTTGTATCTGGCCTTTGTCGTCATCGGCATCCTTTTGATCGCCGTGGGGAACGCGACCTTTGCCCGGGCCATCGTCGCCCCCCTCCGGACGCTGGCGGCCGCAACAGAAGAGGTGGCGAGCGGGCGCTTCGAGAAGCGGGTGCCCGTCTCCTCCAGGGATGAGATCGGCCGGCTCTCCTTTTGCTTCAATGTCATGGCCGAACGGTTGGCGGAGCACGAGCGGGAGCTCCGAAGCCTGAACGAGCAGTTGGAGCGGAAGGCCCGGGAGCGAGAGGCCTTGTACAAGATCGGGACGGAGATCCTGGGCTCGCTGGATCTCGATAGGATCCTGCAGTCCGTCGTGGAGAAGGCGAAGGCGCTGTTGGGCTGTGAGGTCGGGGCCCTGTGCCTGCTCGAGGAGGAGGGGCCGGGCCCCGTTCTCCGGGTGACGAGCGGGCCTCCTTTAGCCTTTGCTCCGGGAGAGGGGCAAGAAGGGATGGCCGATCTCACGGGTCTGTGTTCGCTGGACACAGCGGAGGCTTGGGGGGAAGGGCCGGTCCTCTCGTGCACCGTGGTGCGGCCCGAGTACCGGGAGGCCCATCTGGCCGTTCCCCTGAGGAGAGGGGGGAAGGTGATCGGTGTGTTCTGTGTGGGGGACCGGAGGCCCCGGGCCTTCTCCGCCGCCGAGGTGGACCTCCTCTTAGGCCTCGCCGCCCAGGCGGCCATCGCCATCGAGAATGCCCGGCTGTACGAGAAGGCGGAGAGCCTGGCAATCCTGGAGGAGCGGGAGAGGATTGCCCGGGAGATCCATGACGGTCTGGCCCAGGTCCTGGGCGCCTTGCACTTCCAGCTCAGCAGGGCCCAGGAGCTGTTGAGGGCCGGCGAGACCGCCCGGGTAGGGGTCACCCTGGAGGAAATCCGGAAGATGGCCGAAGGGGCCTATGAAGATGTCCGTCAGGCGATCTTTGGCCTCCGGACCGTGGTCTCCCGAGGCCTGGGGCTCATCCCCACCCTCACCGAGTACCTCCACGAGTGGAGTGTTCAGAGCGGGGTGGCGGCCGATCTCCAGATCCGCGACGAGAAGGCGACCCGGCTCGCTCCGGAGGCGGAACTGCAACTGATCCGGATCATCCAGGAGGCGTTGGCCAATGTGCGAAAGCACGCGATGGCGCGATCCGTCTCGGTGCGGTTCGAACGGGAAGGGGACCATGCCCTCGTGACGGTCTCCGATGACGGGAGAGGGTTTGAGGTCTCCAAGCTGCCGAAGCCGATCAGCAAGGGCTTCGGGCTCACGACCATGAGGGAGAGGGCAGAATCGGTGGGCGGGAGCCTGGAGGTGCACTCGGGACCGGGGAGAGGGACTTCCGTCCTGGTCCGTCTCCCCTTCCCGGGGAAGGGGAGATCATAAATGGAGACCATCAGGATCCTCTTGGTGGACGATCACGCCCTGTTTCGGGATGGGGTGGCCAGCCTCCTGGCGGAGGCGACAGATTTTGAGGTGGTGGGGCAGGCCGCGGATGGGGAGGAGGCGGTGGAGCAGGCCCGGGCGCTGGAGCCCGATCTCATCCTCATGGACATCTACATGCCGGGGGGGGATGGCCTGACCGCCACCCGTCGGATCAAGGAGGAGATGCCCTCCATTAAGGTCGTCATGCTGACCATCTCCGAGGAGGATCAGAAGCTCTTCGAGGCGATCAAGAGCGGGGCCGATGGGTATCTCTTGAAGAAGATGAGGGCCCAGGAGTTCCTGGAGATGCTCCGGGGGGTCTCCAGGGGGGAGGCCCCCATCTCCCGGGCCATGGCGGCCAAGATCCTGGCCGAGTTTGCCCACCAGGCCTCGCACGAGGCGGCATCGGCGCCCGGGGTCCAGCTTACCCCCCGGGAACGGGACGTCCTTGAGCTTTTGACCAAAGGGGCCACGAACAAGGAGATCGCCGCCGTCCTCGGGATCAGCGAGAACACGGTGAAGAACCGTCTGAAGAGCATCCTGGCGAAGCTCCATCTGGAGAACCGGGTCCAGGCGGTGGCCTACGCTTTGCAGAAAGGCCTGGTTCCAAAGACCCCCCCAGGCTAGACCCGTTCGAGGGCTCCCGTTACAGATCAGGGACCCAAAAGGGCCCTCGGAAGAGGGCCCTTTTTTCCTGTCAAAAGGGTCCATCCGGGGGCTACCGCTTGAGAGGGAAAGGCTTTATCTTCTTGGAAAACCCGGTCAGACCGGTGTGACGGACGATGAGGAGGAAAGAACGATGAGGAAGCCGAGGGTCTTCGTGCTCTACGAGCACGCGCTTTTTGGGCACGGCCTGGCGAGCGTTTTTCGCCGGGAAGGTCTGGAGGTGGTTGGCCTCGCCGAAAAGGGGGAGGAAGCCTTCAACCAGATCAGGGTGCTCAAGCCGGATGTGGTCACCGTTGAGGGGGAAGGGGGGGAGCGGGTGCTGGAGGAGAACCCCGGGGTAAAGGTGGTCAGTGTGAGCCTGGAAGAGAACCGGGCGACCATCACAAGCGGTGAGCTGGTCATCCTCATGTCCCCCCAGGACTTGATGAGGGCCCTTGCCAGTGCCCTTGAGGCGGAGGCCATATCCGCCCCCGCTCCATGACAGGCCCGGTACCAGGCGATTAAGAGCGCCTAACAAAACCAGGCTTGATGAACTTCCAGCAAATCAAGGCACAGTCGATGTGAAGGAAAGCCCGATGGATGTCAGCCCTTCGTTCATAGCGAATCCTCAACCGCCGATACCGGTTCAACTACGAGGGGGTCCGCTCCACAACCCACCGATAGTGGCCCAGTTTTTCCGAACGGTCGATCCCCCGTCGGGCCATTCTCGGCGTGATCCCCCGCTGGCGCAGCCACCGTCGCTTGTCCGCCGAATCATAGGCCTTGTCGGCATGCAACTTCTCCGGGCGCTTTCTGGGCCGACCACGCGGGCGCCGGATCGGTTCCATGGCCTCGATGGTTTCTTGCATCATCCGCCCATCATGCCCGTGGGCCGCCGAGATGGTCACGGCCAGCGGGATGCCGTTTTTGTCGACCCCCAGATGGCGCTTTGTCCCCTGTTGGCCGCGATCCGCCTGCCTGTCTGGCAGACAGGCAGGTCATCCCACGGTCCCAGCCCATCTCCTGGGGGAGCATCTCCCAAGGGATGCCCGTCATGAGCACGAAGAGAACACCTGTGAGCACCTTTCAATCTGGAATCCTGGGTCTCCCCCCTTTCGGCTTAGGGGAAGGTAGCAGCCGTTGGATCACGGCCCATACCTCATCGGAGAGAATCTCCTTGGCCATTTCGCCTATCACCTCCCTGACTCCCATTATATTTAGAGCTCAGGGAGGTTTTGTTAGGCGCTCTAAATCGGATTCCAAGGGGAGGAGCAGGTCTACACAGCCGTGTGGGGAGGGGCGAGCACCCCCAAAGAGGAGGAAGAGGCGATGCGGAGAGACGGATCTTGTATCCGGTGGCGATTCTGGATCCGGCTTCTGTGGGTAGGCCTGCTTGCAGGGGCGTTCAGCGCCGTTGCCATAGCCGAGGCCCAGGTCACGCTGACCCAGATCACCAGCCCTGAGTTTGAGGATTGCAGGCACACATCTCCATGATTAGTGAGAAAAATTA
>CAZHST010000055.1:0-17448 GCA_964535215.1 uncultured bacterium | reverse complement strand
TGTCCACGAGGCTGGGGAGAAGGGTTCGGCAATAGCCCGGAGGATCAAGCCCAGGTTCAGGAGGATGTAGTTCACCCAGGCCAGGGGATCCTTCGCCACGGCCTCCCTGGTCGTTCCCGGCTGGCGGGGGAACATCCAGTAGGCCACCCCCATGATCATCATCGTGATGAAGCCTACCGTGATCAGGTGGTTGTGGACGGTCACCAGCGCATACGGGTACGGGATGGTCCAGAGGGCCTTGTCGAGCAGGAGGAAGCCCCCCAAGAGCACCCCAAGGACGAAGTAGGCGATGGCCGTCTTGATGAAGAGCCGGTGGATCCGAAACATCGGGTGACTTGTCAGCTTAGAGAAGCGGTCACTTGACCCTTCCCTGATGGAATACCGAAGGATTCTCCGGCCCTTCAACCATCAGGAAACCCACCAGGCCCCGCTCCAGCCGTGAGAGGGCGTGGTCTACCAGGATGTAGCGCCCGGGGACCTCCAGCCTGAACTCGACCATCGCCGCCCCCCCTGCCGGCACCAGCGTTGTCTGGACATCGGTGAGCGGAGGGGCTGTGAGGGATGCCTGATTGTAGACCCGATCGAAGATCTCCCCAATCACATGGAAGGACGAGGTGAAGTTGGGGCCGCCAACGCCGAAGAAGATCCGGACCGTCTCCCCCACCTTTGCCCGCATGGGGTGCTCCTGGGTGAGGGCCCCCACCGCCCCATTAAAGACGAGGTACTCCGGCCTCTCGTCGAGGAGTTTCGCCACGCTGAATTCCTGGCGCCCCCGCCGCCCGAAAGGCTCCAAGGTGTAGATTTCTCCTTGCATCACATAGAACTCCCGGTCCACCGGCGCGAGGCCCCCTTCAGGCTCCACCAGGATGAGACCGTACATCCCGTTGGCGATGTGATGCGCCACCATGGGCGTGGCACAGTGGTAGACGTAGAGACCAGGGTTCAAGGCTTTAAAGGTGAAGACGGTCTCGTTTCCAGGAGGTGTCTGGGTCAGGACTGCCCCACCGCCGGGACCGGTCACCGCATGGAAGTCTACGGAGTGGATCATCCGGCTGTCCGCCCGGTTTCTCAGGGAGACTTCGACGGTATCTCCCACCCGTACCCGGATGAAGGGACCTGGCACCTTTCCGCCGAAGGTCCAGTAGGTGTAGGTGGTCCCGTCTGCCAAATTCCCTATGAGTTCGATGGTTTCCAGCTCGACCCGGACGGTCTTGGGCGGGCGGTTTCCAATGGGCGGCGGGAGGTCGGAGGGATCCCGGACAATGCTCACCCCACGGGGAGCCGTCACCGCCTCTTTCCCGACGACGATCTTTCCCTCCATCCCGGCCAACCGATGGCCTGGTATTGTGCAGAAATAGAAGAACTCCCCTTCCCGGTCGGCCCGGAAGACGATCACACTGCTTGCACCGATGCCAACCACCTCATCGGACTTCGCCTTGAACTCTGGAAAGGCAATGTCGTGGACGGCCCCATCCCCGTTTATCAGGGTCACCTGCACGATGTCGTCTTTGCTGACCCGCAAGGTGGGATTGACAACCCCGTCAATGGTCCCGCCCATGCCGATGAAGACCATCTTGCCTTCGGCGATGCTCGTCTTCAATGTGTAGGTGACGTCAGGGGTGTACTCCGCCGGGCTTCCCTCCAGGTTGGAGGCAGCCATGCTCACCCGCGTGTTACCCCAACTCCCGGTGGTCGACAGGACCACAAGAGCACCCATGAGCAGTCGCAGGAAGATCCGGTAGTGGCTGGAACGGTTGACCATCCTGTCCCTCCTTTCGTTCAGGACACGTCTTACCGGAAAAAGAGATGGGCCTTTTGCTCCAGGAGCCTCTTTACTCCCTGTCCTCTTCTCCTCCCGGCAGATCTTTCTAGGGTTCACCGGTCGGCGGGAGGGCTCCCCCACCCGGTCGGATCTCCGGGTGGCGGATCTGCCCTCCCAGGTTTGCGGTCCATGCCATCCATCCGCCAACCGCAATGGAAAGGAGCAACAGGAGCGACACAAACCAGGCCGGGATGGTGGCTCGACGACGAAAGAAGAACAACCCCCCTCCTGCGAGGACGCCCAAGACCTCGACGGCCACCAGGGCGATCAGGGCTGCCTCTTCATGCCGTTCAATGGCCGATTCCGAGATGCCGGGAAGCTCCTCGATCAGGTCGGCGGCAGGCTCTCCCGTAAAATAGACGGGGAGGGCCAGCAGGGCCATGAGGATAAAGTAGCCAAGGAGGAGACGCTGGAGATCTCGATTTTGCCTGACCAGAACAACAACCAGGAAGAGGATGCCGAACACGGTCCCGATAATCGGGAAGTGATTGATCAGAAGATGCACATGAGCCCAGTTCATCGGTCTGTCTACCCTCCCTTTCTGCCGCCTCCTGAAGGGCCATCCAGGAGCAAAGATGGGGCCAACTCAAAACAGGTCTCCCCCATGAACCTCTTGCTCCTAAGCCTTTGAATTCTCTAAGGATAGGGAATCCCCAGTCCAGAAGGCCGGTCATGGGTGGGACATGGATGTCCCATCATCAGACGGCTGATAGAGAAAAAATCCTGAGAAATCAATGGGTTTCAAATGGGATATCCCTGTCCCTATGATGGGGGCGATCTTTGTATTGTCACACCTGACGGTTTGGCATAACGGTCGGTGAGCCTCCCACCAGGGACTGGGTCAGGAACGTACGCTCCCTTCCCCCGGATCCTATGGCTGGCAGAGTAGCGGGCGGTGGGAGGACCGGTACGCGCCTCAAGGTCGTTTCGCCTGCAGGGCGGCCACCTCGTCCTTGATCCGACGGGAGGCCTCCTTCAACTTGGCCCAACCATACCAGTGCATGTAGTCAGGGTTGGCATGGAACGCCCCTTGGAAGGCCCGCATCCGGTATTCGAGGAACATAAGGTATAGCTCCTGCTCAACGGTGCTCTGGGCCTCGTAGAATTGCAGGAGGTCGGGGGTGTGCCTCCAGCCCGACGGCGTCTTGAGAATCCCCGCGGCATAGAGGCCTCGCACCTCCCGGATTGCCTCGGCAAGGATGCGGTCTGCCTCCCGGATGATGGTATCGCCGGCAGCAAGCTGGTCCCGGGCGAAGCTCTTGGAATGGCATTGGCTGCAGACGGTAAGCATCTTTTCTCGTTCCCGCTGCCACTCCTCCTCCGTCAGACGGGCCATCTTGGCCGCCTTCACCGCCTCGAGGCGCTCCGTCGGCTTGCCCTGATCATCCAGAACCCCCAGGGCCTTCAGGATCTCCACCCGGTCAGCCAGCCAGGCTTGGTCCTTCTCCGGGAGGCGAAGGGCTAGGAATCCCCAGGCGGTCATCACGGCATGATCGCCGCCGGGCATGTGGCAGGTCTGGCAGACAGGGGCCCGACCACCCCCCTCGATGGCCCAGATCGTCCCGTGTTTGGAGGTGGACCACATCTCCCACTGGGGATGGTCAAAGCCCATGTGACAGGTCTGGCAGGCCCGGGGATCCCGGGCCTCCTGCTTTGAGAAGGTGTGGCGGGTATGGCAGGCGTCGCAGCTCCCGGTCCCGTAGCGGAACCGGGTCAGCTCCTCTTCCCTCTTCTCCCCGATCTTGTGACAGCCGGAGCACCCTTTGAACCCCTCGGCCACGACGGGGATCGGCTGGTGGGTCACCATGGGCATGGCCTTCATGGCCACCCAGGCCAGAGCGTGCTTCCCGTTCCGGAACTGCAAGACCTGCTGCTCATGACAGGGGGCACAGGTCTGGGGTGTGGGGAGGACAGCCTTGGCGGCATCATCCATCCGTTTATGCGCCGTCCCGTGGCAGATGGCGCAGTCCAGCCCTTTCTGCCCCATTGCCCCCTTCAAGTACTGCTCGACGATGCCGGGAGTTACAGTCCGATGGCACTCGACGCACCCCGCAGGCGGTGTCTCGGCCAACGCCGGTCCCGCCAGGAGGGTTGTCATCAGCACCCCGAGCCAGCCCCCAAGAACCCTTCGATGCTTCATCGTGACCTCCCTTCTCGTCCCCTTATCCTGGCTGGGAACCACCCGAGTCCGTCCCATTCCTCGTGGGGGAGGGAGGTGCGGGATGGTGGGCAGTCGTTACAAAGGTTTCCCGCCTCCAAGATTACAGGAAAGGATCCAAGCTGTCTAGTCCCTGACCGCTTATGGCTCCGTCGAAAGCCTCCCTGGAAGGGCCTTGGGGCCAGGCGCGCTGCTGGCCGACCAGGAGGGGACAGGCGACTTGAACGTCTTTTTGCTTGTCTCCCTTTGCGAGAGGGTGTAGGATGCTGGTCAGGGATACGGTTGTCTTCTTAAAGCGTTCCTTTGGTGAGGGAAGGGAAGCGGTGAAAGAACAGATGTCGCTCGGCCCGGATCTGTTGCAGCGAAAGTTGGAAGACTTCCTAGCCAGGCTGACCAAGAAGTATGGCGATCTCAAGGGCAAGGTTGAGATCGCCGTGAGGCCTGAGGTCTCCTTCGAGGAGATCGGGGGGTTGGCGAGGGCGAAGCAGGAGATCCAGGGCCTGGTTCACGCCCTGAAATCCCCCGAGCTTTCCAGGAGGTGGGGGACCAAACCTCACAAAGGCATCCTCCTCTATGGCCCGCCGGGGACGGGGAAGACCCTCCTCGCCAAGGCCCTGGCCCGGGAGGCCGAGGCGGTCTTCTTCCACATCCGGATCTCGAATGTGGTGGCCAAGTGGTACGCCGATGCCGGTGAGCTGATCCAGGAGGTCTTTGTGATCGCGAAGGAGAACGGGCGCTCCGTCCTCTTTCTCGATGAGGTTGAGGCCTTGACGCTTCCTCCCGAAGAGGCCAGGACCGTCGGCCGCCGGGTTGTGAACACCGTGGCCGAGAACCTGGACGACCTGAACGCTTACGATCAGATCATGGCAGTAGCGGCCAGCAATCGGGTTGATGCGGTGGACCCACTCCTGATCCAGCACGGGCGGCTGTACCGGTTCATCGAGGTGCCGCTTCCAGAGAGTGACGAGAAGCGGGAGATCTTCCGCCTCCACCAGGCCAGGGCCGAAGCCATCGCCCGGCGGAAGCTCTTCGCGGAACTTGATTACGATTCGCTCCTCGCCCGAACGGCCAAGATGAGCGGGGCGGATCTCGCCGAGATCGTCCAGCGGGCCCTGGAGGAGAAGGTGAGGCTTGAGGGGGAGGGGGGAGAGCCCGGCCTGGTCACGACCGAGGACCTCCAGCGGGTGATTGAGGGCTACCGCCGGACCCAGGAGATTGTGGAGAAGATCCGGTACGGCCAGTATCTTTAGGGGGAGGCTCGGGGCAGCTCCTCCAGGGGCCAACCGCCCGACCGCTTGCTGTGGGAAGCCCCTTCCTCCTCAAAATTTTCTTGACAAAGGTTGGGGGATGGACTATACACTCAACCGGTTTTGTGGGTTGGGAAGGTCTCTTCCCTTCTCGGAGGGGAGTGTCTTCCCGCGGAAAGGGTTTCAGGCGGTCGTCGGACGGCCGTCTTTACGAAGGAGGTCCAGGTTTGAGGAAGATTGGTCGGGTGAAGTGGTTCAACGACAGCAAGGGCTATGGTTTCATCGAACAGCCGGACGGCGAGGATGTCTTCGTCCATTACTCGGCCATCCAAATGGACGGGTTCAAGACCCTGAAGGAGGGCCAGGAGGTGGAGTTTGACATCGTCATGGGTCCTAAAGGGCCTCAGGCGAGCAACGTGATCAGGCATTAGTTCGGCCGTCAGCGACCGCAAGGCCCTGGGCTTGGGGAACCTGAAGCCCAGGGCCTTTTTTTTCACCAGGCTGTTGACACGGCCGCCCCTTTCAGGTAGTAGTAAAGGGTCAGGGGTCCCTCGGATGCGGGTGGAACGTGGATGAAGCTTGTCATGTTTGCCCTGGTGGTTTTCGGCGCCACAAACATCGTGGTCTACGGCATCATCTTTGAGCCGATCCGGTCCCTGTTCCAACGGCTCCCTCTCCCTTTTAAGCTGAACCTGTTCCTGACCTGTCCAACGTGTGTCGGCTTCTGGGCGGGTATTGCCGTTGCCTACCTCTCCCGGTTTTCGACCCTGGAGATCCTCGCCGCCCGGAATTTCCCCGATTATCTGTTCCTGGGGATCGTCGGCTCCGCCATGGGTTTCCTCCTCCAGGCGGTGGTAGAAGGGCTGAAGGTGTGGAGGATGAGGGATGACGACTGTTAGCGTGGTCTTGATCAGGGAGAAGGACGAAGAGCTGTTCTCCAGCTCCTGCTGCCCCCGGCTGGGCGGAGATTTCCGGGTGTTCCGGACCCGGGATGGCCTCGAGCATGCTTTCCCCGAGCGGAGGAAGGTCATGAAGGAGATGGGGGCCGTTTACATGCGTTTGAAGGAGGCCTTCGGCGACCGGGCGAAGGTCCAGTACATTGACCCTAGGAACTACATCGCCTTGATGCATCGGCTGCTGACCGACGTCCTCACCTACAAGCCGCCGCTTTTAACCGCCTTCAAGCTGTTGACCCTCTCCTTCCCCTTTCCGGCCGTCATCGTCAACGGCCGGCTCTTGATGGCCAGGGAGATCGGCGATCCAGAGGAGATAGTCGAGAAGGTGAGAGCCTTCGTGGGACAAGGGGATGGTTGAGTACGCCGCGGTCCTTCTGGCCGGTCTCTTCGGGAGCCTCCACTGCGTCGGTATGTGCGGAGGCTTTGTCGCCGCCTACTCCCTCAAGCTGCATGCGACCTCCAGACCCCTCCCCCACCTCCTTTTCAACGCCGGACGGCTCTCCACGTATGCCGCCATCGGGGGAATCCTGGGCCTCCTCGGCTCCACCTTCGACCTGATCGGGAGGTTCTCCGGGCTTGAAGGTCTACGGTCCCTCCTCGCCGGTTCCTTGATCGTCCTCCTGGGCCTCGGAAGGCTGGGGTGGCTTCGTCAGGAGAGCGCGAAGGAGGCGTCCCGGATCGGCCGGGTCTTCCGGCAGGTCTTTGGAGCGTCCCTCAAGATCCAGAGCGTTCATGGGGCCTTCCTCGCCGGCCTGCCGATCGGCTTCCTCCCCTGCGGTCTCCTCCTGCCTGTCGAGCTGACGGCAGCTTCCACCGGCGACTTCTTCCGGGGGGCCCTTGTCATGCTGCTCTTTGGTCTGGGGACGTCCCCCACCCTCGTCGTCCTGGGAATGGCCTCCAGCCTGCTGAAGAAGATCGCCTCCCTCCCCCTCCAGCGAGCTGTGGCCGGGCTCTTCATCGCCATCGGCGTCACCCTGATCCTTGAAGGGTTGGGCATCGGGGGCGTGGTCTCCCACCTGGGAGGCCGCCATTGAAGGAGGGCCCCTTGACAGCGGTCGAAGGCTGCCGGCTCTGCCGACAGATGCTCCCCGCCAAGGCCGTGAAACGGCTCATCGGAGGGGAGGCCCTCCCCTTTTGCTGTGTTGGGTGCGCCACCGCTTATCTCGTCTTACAGGACGAAGGCCTCCTCGAATGCCTCCAGACCCTCCGGCTCCAGGTTGATCCTACCTCCCCAACGCCATGGATTGATGTCCTCCGAGCGCTTGAGGCCTCGGCGCCTAAGACAGCCGTCAGCCGAAGGGAAGCCCCCGGAGAGGCCCTCTGGCACCATCCTTCCGTCGTGATGGCCGGTGATGGGAGGCGAGGGACCGAGATCCTCTTGGACCTCGAAGGGATGCACTGCTCAACCTGCGCCTGGTTGATCGAACGGGTCCTCGCAAGGGAAGAAGGGGTCCTGAAGGTCGAGGTGAGCTACGTGAGCGAGCGGGCCCTCGTCCGGTACGATCCCGAGATGACGACCCCAGCGCTCTTGATCAATCGCTTGAGGTCTTTGGGTTACAACGGTTCCCTTCACAAGTTCGATCAACGGAAGGAGATGCGGGGGAAGGCCCTCTCCTTGGTCGAGGCCAGGCTTCTGGCCGGCTTCCTCTGGGGGATGACGGTCATGAAGCTCCAGATGGTCTGGTATGCCGGCTACCTGGAACGCTTCAGCTTCTTTTTACAGACCGGCATCCCCTACATCCTCTTCATGTTCTCGACCCCCATCATCTTCTTCACCGGCTGGCCCTTTATCAAAGGGGGGCTGAAGCGTCTCCTCCACCTCTCCGCCAACATGGACACGCTGATCGCCGTGGGCGCCCTCATCGCCTATCTGTTCAGTGTCTACAACACCTTTGCTGGGGAACGGGATGTCTACTATGACACCGCAACCCTGATCATCCTGTTCATCCTCTTTGGCCGCTACCTGGAGCAGAAGGCCAAAGGAAAAGCCCAGGACGCGGTAGAGGCCTTGATCCGGCTCACCCCCAAAAAGGTGAGGCTCCTGAAAGACGGTGTAGAGGTGGAAGGTCTCATCAAGAACCTGGAGGTCGGAGACCTTCTTGTCATCAGGCCCGGCGAACAGATCCCGGTGGATGGTCTGGTGGTGGAAGGGCGCTCCTCTGTGGATGAGTCCGCCTTGACCGGGGAGCCGATGCCGGTCCTGAAAGGTCCGGGGGATCCGGTGGTGGGAGGGACCATCAACAGGGGAGGACGACTCATCATCCGGGCCGTCAAGGTAGGGTCCGAGACGTTCTTAAGCAAGATCATCGCCCTGGTGGAGCGGGCCGGAACGGCCAAAGTCCCCCTCCAGACCCTGGCCGACCAGATCGCCAGGGTCTTTGTCCCCTCCGTTCTCCTCCTGGCGGCCCTCACCGGCTTAGGCTGGTGGGTTCAGGGGGCACCCTTGCCCCGGGCCCTCCTGTACGCCGTCACCGTCCTGGTCATTGCCTGCCCCTGCCCTTTAGGCCTGGCCACCCCTATGGCCATCACGGTCGCCGTGGGGAAGGGGGCCCTCACAGGGATCCTGGTGAAGGGGGGGGATGTCCTCCAGAAGGCTTCAAAGGTTTCGATCCTCCTCTTCGACAAAACCGGCACCCTGACGAAAGGCCGGCCATCAATCGTTGACATCCACCCAGGGACTCGGGCCCTAGACCTCCTCCGGCTGGCCGCCTCGGTGGAGGCAGCCTCGGAACACCCGATTGCTCAAGCCATTCTTCAAGAGGCCAAGGACAGGAGCCTTCCCCTGGCGGGGGTCTCCGAGTTCTCAGCCTATGAAGGGTTAGGGGTGGAGGGGGTTGTTGAGGGGAGGCGGGTGGTGATCGGGACCAGACGGTTGATGGATCGGAAAGGATTAAAGGTCCCGGAGGAGGTGGAGGCAGCGATTCGGAAAGCCGAACGGGAAGGAAAGACGACGGTCCTTGTGGGAGAAGGCCAAGAGGTCCTGGGGTTCATCAGCGTCTCCGATCTCCTGAAAGAGGAGGCCTCCCAGGTGATCGGCCGGCTGAAGGGGCTGGGGATCCGGGTGGGGATCTTGACGGGCGATCACGAGGTGACGGCCTTGACCATCGGGAAGGCACTCCAGGTTGATCAGGTCCACCATGGGCTCCTCCCTCAGGAGAAGCTGGAGGTCATCAAGAGGCTCCAGGCAGAAGGCTTTGTGGTCGGGATGGTAGGGGATGGGATCAATGACGCCCCGGCCCTGGCCCAGGCTGATGTCGGGATCGCCCTCGGCACGGGGGCCGACATCGCCTTGGACGCGGCCGACATCACCCTCCTCCGAGGCGATCTCCCAGGGGTCCTTGCGGCGCTCGACCTGGCGAGGCACACCTTCCGGATCGTCCACCAGAACCTGTTCTGGGCTTTCTTCTACAACAGCCTGGCCCTCCCCATCGCGGTCATGGGATACTTAAACCCGATCATCGCCGCGGCGGCCATGGCCCTCTCCAGCCTGTCGGTGACCGCCAACTCCTTGAGGCTCAAACGATGGTGCCCGGAATGGACGGTCCCCCAAACCCTTCCTATCGAGGCGCCTCCTCAATCTTGCTGAACCGCTCGGTGAACTCGCTTAGGGGGACGACCTCCCGCTTGGCCGGGTCCACCGCCCACTCAAAGGCGACATCCTTCGCGTTCTCCCGGAAATCGTAGCGGACCAGGAAAGTTCCCTTCCTCTCGGGATGTTCCGTGACAGACCAGCCTTTCCGCTCCACCAGGTTCCCGTTCTGTTCGGAGAAGGTGACGTACAGCTCGACAGCCTCCTTGACGGTCTTGGTCCCTCCTTTGGCGTTCTGGACCAGGTACAGAGCCTGCTGGGAAGGGGAGAGCCCCTCCAGGTTTTTCCCCTGGCTTTCTTTCCCTTTGTTGAGGAAGAAATATCCCACGAAAAGGATGAGGATGATAAAGAGTCCCCCGAAGACCTGGAGCTCCAATCCCTTGAACTGCTTGTCCCCCTTATTGTACCGCTTCGCCATCCCTTTCGATTCCTCCTCTCCTAAGCCAGATAGTGAACAATCTGCTTCAAGCCCTCCATCCCCCGGACATCCTGTTCCAGCATGGGGATCCAGGTCAGGATCTTTCCGCCGAATTCCTGCTGGATCTCCTCGATGTACTCCTGTTCCTGGAGCTTCCGTTTCCGGAAGTATTCCCCCTCCACCTCCTGAGGCAGGACCCGGTTGACGATCACTCCCCCGACGGGGATGCCGTGATTCTCCAGGATCTTCATGGCCTTCTTCGTCTCCAGGATCGGGAGCTTCTCCGGGTTCAGGACGAAGAGAAAGGTGGTCCGCCCTTGGTCCAGGAGGAGTTCCCTGGCCCTTTCGAACTTCTCCTTCCGCCGCTTAAGGACCTCCAGGACCGGATCCCTTTCCCCCCTGGCCCCTTTGGCCTTCCCACCCGAGGGAAGCTTGGCCTCCACCGTTGCCATCATCCGCTGGAGCTTCAAGGCCTTCTGACGCTTCTCCATCATGCTGTCAATCCAGGCGCCGAGCAGCTCCGGGAGGGTCAGGAGACGCAAGGTGTGGCCGGTTGGGGCGGTATCGAAGACGATTGTATCGTAGGTTCGATCAACCTCCCCCATCAACTCGATGAACTTGTCGAAGATGGCCGCCTCCTCGGCGCCGGGAGATACATAGGCGAGGTTGATCTGCCGCTTGATCTCCTCTAATAAGACCGGGCTCGCCACCTCTTTAAGGGTCTCCCTCACCCGATCCATGTAACGCTTCATCTCGGTGTGGGGATCGATCTCGATGGCCCACAGGTTCTCCCGGACGAAACTCTCGTCGCTCCCAATCCCCCGCTCGAAGATGTCGCTTACGGAGTGGGCCGGGTCTGTGGAGACGAGCAGGGTCTTTGAACCCTTTTCCGAAAGCACGAGGGAGAAGGCGGCGGCACAGGTCGTCTTACCCACCCCACCCTTGCCACCGAAAAAGACGAACGGCTTCACAGGGATCTTGGACATCAAGGTGGAAGGTATCATGGAAACGGTTGGAAGGAGGTAGAGGGTGAGGGCTTCAGCAACACCAGCAGGTGTCAATCAGACTTTTCCGACGGCCCATCCTCTCTATCCAGGCCTCGAGATCCTTAGGATGGAAAACTGCCAAGAGCTCCAGGGAGTAATAGGAAACCGGATTCGGGATGCCGAGAAGGTCGGAGAAGCACAGGAGCATGAACATATCCTCCTCGAGGCCGAGGGCCCGCTGCATCCTCGGGCCATGAAAGACCCGGAAGGACTGCTCCAGGAAATCGGCCAGATCCCGGATGAGCTCTTTGAGCTTCCTAACAGCAACGAAACGCCTGAGGTTCACCGGCTTCCTCGTGGTTATGATCCATCTCGGAAAGGGCCTGCCCCCCCCTTCGAGGCTTGGAGGCATCCTTCCTGCCTTCCCGAGGCAGGAATCCTTGGCCTCCCGCGCTTCAGCCACCGCCAGGGAAACGTTTGGCGTACTCATTGAAGGCTTGAAAGAAGCGCTTCAGCAGCTCAAACATCGTCTTGCACTCCTCTCCGATCAGAGGCCCTGATTGCCACCATGCTACTTTAGTATACCACTCCCTGGCGAAACCCACAAGGACGAACCGGTTGGGTGTCCCCGGTCCTTTTACTCCAGGTACTGGACGGCCCTCGCCCTCGCCGCCCTCTTAAAGCTGAAAAAGGTCACCAGGGACTCTACCACCACCCAGAGGACGCAGAAGAGGATGGCCAAACCCATCACAAAGAGGAGCCAGGTCTTGGTGGTGTAGAACTTTTCCAACTGGATCAGCATGGCCCAGGTGGTGACGACGAGCATGAAGGCCATCGGGGCCATGGTGAAGAACGTTGGCCGGTTCCGCTTTAAGAGCCAGACGCTCACCGTGAGAAACGTGAGGGCGGCCAGGACCTGGTTGGTCGTCCCGAAGAGGGGCCAGAGGACGAGGCCGGTGGGCGTCTCACCCACCTTGACGGTGGCCAGGAGATACGCCAGGAACACGGCCAGGAAGGACGCCACCCACCGGTTCTGGACAACCTTGAGACCGGCGCCGGCTCCCATCTCGGCAATGATGTACCGTAGGATACGGCAGGCCGAGTCCAGGGTCGTCAGGGCGAAGCCGATGACCGTGACGGCCACGAAGTTCTTGGAAAACTCAGGGGAGAAGCCTATGGCTGCCATCATGCGGCCGGTTCCCTCCACGAAGGCCCCGAGGGCCGCCCCCAGACCGCTGGCCGGACCGAAGGTGGCATAGTGCTCCTGCCACACGGCGGCCGAGCCCAACGCGACGGAGGTGCAGGCGATGACAGCAATGGTGGAGATCAGCCCCTCCCCCAGCATCCCGGCGTAACCCACGAACCTGGCATCCCTCTCGTTATCAATCTGCTTGGAGGTGGTCCCGGAGGAGGCCAAGGCGTGAAAGCCCGAGACCGCCCCGCAGGCGATCAGGATGAAGATGAAAGGGATGAGGGGTGGTGAGCCAGGAACATCGGTTCGAACGGCCGGGGCGACGATATCGGGTCGCATGACGAAGAGCCCGAGGTAGAAGAGGGCCAGGGCGATGTAGAGCTGGAAGGAGTTGATGTAATCCCTGGGCTGGAGGAGGATCCAGACGGGGAGGGAAGAGGCCCAGAAGCCGTAGAAGAGGAGGACCACGATCCACTGGTTGATACTGACCTGCTGACCCATGGGGACCTTGATCCCGAGCCAGATGAGGAAGAGGAAGAGGAAGACAGCCACCGCCGTTGAGGTCCCGAGGCCGAGGTTGGTTCGGTAGATCGTGTAGCCCACCATCACGGCGATGAGGATCAGGCCAAAGGCCGGGAGGACCGAGGAGGGATAGGTCTTGAAGAGGGTGCCGATGATCCTGGCGAAGACAGCGATGGCCAGGAGGAGAAGGAAGAAGATGACCCAGAGGAAGAGCCATCTTGCCCGGGGTCCCACCAGGTCCTTGCAGATGTCGCCGATGGATCTCCCCTGATGCCGCAACGAAGCCGCCAATGCCCCAAAGTCGTGGACGGCGCCGATGAAGATCGTCCCCAAGACCGCCCAGAGGATAGCCGGGAGCCAGCCGTAGATGACGGCAATGGCCGGGCCCACGATGGGCCCGGCGCCGGCGATGGTGGCATAGTGGTGGCCGTAGAGGACGTACTTGTTGGTGGGGACAAAATCGACCCCGTCCTCAAACTCATGGGCCGGCGTCCGACGGTTGGGATCAAGGCCGTAGATCTTCTCCCCGATAAACTTCGCGTAGACGAAGTAGCCGAAGAGGAAAAGGAGCAGGGCCAACGCACCTAACAGCATCGAGTTCATCGTTTAACTCCTTTTCGACGCTTTCCTTCCTTGCCAGCGACCCCTTTAACCCCTCCCACGATCCTCGCCCCTTAGAGCGCTCCCCTTTGTAGATGAACCTCTTATAACTTGAAACGGCGTTTGTGTCAATGCCAAAAGCATCGGGAGGAGGTGTAAGGAGAGGCGGGGAAAATCTCCCCGTCAAAAGAAAGGGCCTCGCCTGAACGACGAGGACCATGAATACAATGGGGGGTGAGGCGCTAAAGGCTCTTCCCCGGGAGGATCCGGAGCACCTGGCCTGGCCTAATCTTGCTCTTGGAGGTGAGCGTGTTCCAGTGCCGGAGCTCCGAAACGGTGACCCCATACGATCTGGCGATCTCCCAAAGGGTATCCCCTCGCTTCACCCGGTATTTGATGATCTGCTGGGACTCGATCAAGGTAGGGGCCTTGGAAGGACTCGGGACCTCGACCGCCTGGGAAGGGGCGGCCACCAGGAGGATCTGGCCAGGATAGAGGAGGTCTCCGGGTTTCAAGTCGTTCCACCGGGAAAGATCTACCAGACTCACACCGTAAGCTTTGGCGATCCGCCAGAGGGTATCTCCCTTCTTGACCCGGTGGTGGGTCGTCTGAGGTGAGAGTTTCACCCGTTGAACCGGCTCGGAGGCAAGGCGCTCCGGACGCTCCCAAGTGCTCGCCACCACGGTCCGCGCAGGGAACGGCAGCAGGAGGGTGCTCCCTGCCCTTGGCCGCTGACCAGCCTCCATCTGGTTGAGCTCGGCCAAGACGGGAAGCGGCACTTGATGGCGTTTGGCGATCCCCGCCAGGGTTTCCCCCTTCCGCACCCGGTACATGGCCCACAGGGTGCGGCGCTCTTTCGGAACCCTTGCCAGGGTTTGGAGGACGTCCTCCTTACTGCCGGGAGGGAGTTTCACCTCGTAGTGAGCCGTAAAGGGGGGGGTGACCCCCCGGCGGAGCTCGGGGTTCAGAGCCCGGATTACCTCGAGGGAAGTCCCGGCCCCCCGAGCGATGAGCCGAAGATCGGTCGGCCCACTAATCCGAACCCGGTCCGGCTCCCACGGCTTCTCCCGGGGAGGGGAGAAGCCATAACGCTCAGGGTCTTTGGCAATGATCGTCATGGCCATAAAGGCTGGAACGAACAACTGGGTCTCTTTGGGGAGCCGGAGGGCCCAGAAGTCGGTGGTCCCTTGACGTTCCATGGCCGCCTGTACTTTTCTCTCCCCCGCATTATAGGCCGCCAGGGCAAGAGGCCAGGACTTAAACATCTCGTACAGCTCCCGCAGATACTTAGCCGCCGCCCTGGTCGCCTTCTCCGGATCCCGACGCTCATCAATCCAGTAGTCAATCTTGAGGCCGTAGCGCCTCGCCGTTGACTCGATAAACTGCCAGATGCCGACGGCACTGGCCTTCGACGTGGCCCAGGGATTGAAGGCACTCTCGATGAAGGCCAAGTTGATCAGGTCCTTCGGGAGCCCTTTCTCCTGGAAGATCTCCTTCATCATGCCCAGGTATTGCTCGGCCCGCCTAAAGGCCCGGGAGATGACTTCTTGCTTAGAGGTCTGAAAGAGGCGGAGATAGGCTTTGACCTTCTCATTGAAGACAACGGGGATGTCATAACCCTTCCCCGGTTCCTCGACGATTGGGGAGGCCTTTTCTTCTTCCAGAGCTTTTTCGTCATCCGGGCTCACCAGGGCAGGGGCCTCTTCCTTCAGCTCAGGTCCCTCCTCACCCCCCTCAAGGGGTTCACCATCGGTCTGAAGCCAAGCCTTCTGTTCGGCTAGCTCTTCCAGTTTGGCGATCTCCTTGTTTAGGGCCTTTGCTCGGTCCTTTTGGCCTGGGGCGGAGGTTTCGGAAGGAAGGGCATAAGCAACACTTCTCAGAGGAGAAGGGTGATGAAGGGAAAAAAACGTGACTGACCCGTAGAGGAAGGAGGTCACGACGATGCCGACTTTTGTGAGAGGCCTTTTGAAGAGCTGCTCTCCCATCTTCTCCTCCTAGCTCGGGGTTTCTTCCAGGGTTTAGCAGACTTCGTGCCAAAATGGAGACTGCCGGCTCTTTTCGAGGGCCCCTGCTCATCCAGGGATGAAATTTAGCCATGCCTTATATCCTGCTTCTTCCAGCTTGTCAAGCTTAAAAGCGGGATGCGAGGGAAAAAGCTCCTCCCCGGCACAGCCACGAAGCAAGTTATGAGGAGGTCAAGGGGCAGGTGGGGAGGTGACGTCATCCATCCAGCGGAGGTAGCTCTCAGAGCCCATCAGGATGGGAAGGGCGATGATCTCAGGGACGGTATAGGAATGGAGGGCCTTCACCCTTTCGACAAGGGAAGGGAAGAGGGAGGCTTTTGTCTTGACGATGATGAGGGCTTCCCGCTCGTCCTCTACCTTTCCCTGCCAGAAGAAGAAGGAGCGGATTTCCTTGACAATGTTCGCGCAAGCAGCCAGCCTTTCACAAACGAGGGCCTTCCCGATCTTCTCCGCCTCCTCGGGCGAGCTTGTGGTGATCAAGACGACGGTATAGTCAAAGGTCTGCTCCATACAATTCTGGGACTCACTTCCCTTCGACAAGATTTAAGAGGGGAGCTCTCCCACCTTCAGCCTGACCCTTATCAGCTTCCCATCTCGAATGACCCCGACCTCCACGATCTTCCCAATGGGTAAGTCTGCCACCATCTGTTGAAGCTGTCTAGGATCAGTAACCTTGTGCCCGTCGAGGGCCGTGATGATGTCTCCTTCCCGAAGGCCTGCGGCTTCAGCCGGGCTCTGGGGCATGATCCGGTTGACCAGGACCCCTTCACTCTCGGCGGGGAGCTCGAAGGAGTTGGAAAGCTCAGGAGTCAAAGGTTGGATCCCCACCCCTAGCCATCCCCTCGTGACCCTCCCCTTTTTCACCAGATCCTGGAGGATCTTTTTCGCCATGTTGATAGGGATGGCAAAGCCGATCCCTTGTCCGGAGGCTACAATGGCGGTGTTGATCCCTATGACCTCTCCTTTAATGTTCAGAAGCGGCCCCCCAGAGTTCCCCGGATTGATGGAGGCATCGGTCTGGATAAAGTTCTCATAGGTAGCGATCCCGACATCGGAGCGGCCTGTGGCGCTGATGACCCCTACCGTGACCGTATGGTCCAATCCAAACGGGTTCCCGATGGCGATGGCCCATTCCCCTACTCGTAAGCGGTCGGAATCCCCAAGATCGGCCACCGGGAGGTCCTGGTTCACAATGATCCGGATGACCGCGAGATCGGTCTTGGGATCGGTGCCGATCACCTTTGCCTTGTACTCCTGTTGATTCGCCAGCTTCACCGTGATTTCATCCGAGTCCTTGATGACGTGGTTATTGGTCAAGATATAGCCCGCTCGGTCCACGATGAGCCCAGAGCCTAAACTCATCTGATGGGGGCCCCTCGGGGGTCCTTCAAAGAACCGGTCGAAGAAATCGTGAAAGAAGGGGTCATTGCCGAAGGGACGGAAAAGATCACCGGGGGCTCGCCGCTTCCTGGTCGAGATCGTGCTGATGTTGACAACCGCCGGGGTCACCCGCTCGGCGACGTTCACAAAGGCGCTTTGAGCAGCCAGGTTCCCCCGGTCCTGAACCAGGATCTCTTTGATCACAGAGGGAGTTTTTGTCAACGAAGGGGGGATGGGGACAAGGCTGGCATGGAGGTAGACCCCCAGGCTCAAGAACCCGAGACCGTAGAGAGCCAACCCCAAGATTTTGAAGAGATTTTTGCCTTTGAGCATGGCTGGAACCTTAATGCCTTCACATTAAGGGGAAATCGGCACTTTGTCAAGTCTTTTTCTAAACAGAACTTTAAAAATCAAGATTTGCAAATCATCCGCTAAAAACTCTTGACAAGATGACACTAAAGTTTTATCTTGAAAGTGAACAGCTTGGTGATCCTTTCAGAGGAGGTGAATGGCTATGGCCCTTGAGCGATGGCGCCCACGCTTTGGGACTCTGA
>CAZHST010000054.1:0-18126 GCA_964535215.1 uncultured bacterium | reverse complement strand
TCCGCTCCTTCCGATCCCAGAGGGCAAAGGCGAACATCCCCCGAAGCCGATGAAGGCAATCCTCCCCTTCGTCTTCGTAGAGGTGGAGGATGACCTCGGTGTCGCTCCTGGTCTTGAGCCGGTGGCCCCGCTTGACCAGATCCGCCCGAAGCTCCCGGAAGTTGTAGATCTCCCCGTTGAAGACGAGGACGAGGCTTCCATCCCTTTCGCTCCGCTCAGGGCAGGCCTCGTTCGTCATCGGCTGATGGCCCCCTTGAAGATCAATGATCGCCAGCCGCCGTGATGCGAGCCCTACCCTGTCGTCGAGGGAGAAGCCTTCATCATCCGGCCCCCGGTGGGCGAGCCGACCTGCCATCTCGTGAAGAAGCGGAGGCTCAAAGCTTCCGACGAATCCCGCAATCCCGCACATCACACCCTCACGATCACACCCCCTCCCACCCCTCCCCCTGGAAAGGGGGAGGGAAAGGGTGGGGGCGAAATCACTTCAACTTCAGCATCGGCAAGAACGGGCTTTCCGGCCGTGGAACAAGTTCTTCACCCATGGAGCGCTCCCCGATAGAGCCCAAATGTTCATCCGAAGCCTTTCTTCTGTAACAGCATCGTGTAGAACCGGTCCACCTTTTCTATCATCCGGCTTAACGCGAACCGCTCCTCTGCCAGCTTCCGCCCCGCCTCCCCCAACCGACGGGCCAGCCCTTGATCCTTTAACAGCAAGATGATGGCATCGGCCAGGGCGGTGGGATCTTGTGGGGGAACCAGGAGCCCGGTCGTTCCATGCTGGATGACCTCGGTGATACCGTCAATCCTGGTGGCGACGACAGGGCGGGCGGCGGCCAGGGCCTCAAGGAGAACCTGGGGAAGCCCCTCCAGGATCGAGGGGAGGGCAAAGACGTCCATGAGCCAAAGGAGATTGGGAATATCCGCTCGGAACCCGGTGAAGCGGCATCTCGCAAGACCCAGCTCCCGGCTGAGCTGCTCCAAAGAAGGCCGGAGCGGCCCCTCCCCCACGATCAGGAACTGGGCATCCGGGATCGCCTTGACGACCAGGGAGGCGGCCTGAAGGAACACATCCTGGGCCTTTTGGTAGACCAGCCTGCCGATGGTCCCCACGATGGGCGCCTCGGGATCCAGGCCCAATTCCCACCTGAGCTCAGACCCCTCATGGCCGTCAGGCCGAAAAGTGTCAAGCTCGACGCCGCTGTTGTAGATCGTGACCACCTTCTCCTCAGGAACCCGGTGATCTTCAAGGAGGACCTTCCTGACAGCATCCGAAACGGCGATGAAACCGTCAGCGAGTCGCCTGCTCAGCAGGATCCCTATCCGATACAGGGCGCGCTTCAAGGGGTGAACGTCGTACCCCTCGACGAGCATTGCGATGGTTGAGACCACAACAGGAGCCCCGGCCAACCGGGCAGCGAGGCGGGCATAAACATCGGCCCTCGCTCCCATGCTATGGACCAGATGAACCCTTTCCTTTCTGATGATGGTGATGAGGCGGACGATCCGTGAGAGACTCACCTGCCGGCGGAAGTCCAGAGGTCGGAGCGGGACCCTAAGCCGTTTCAACTGTTCTTCCAGCGGGCCTCCGGGGTGGCAGGCGAAGCAGACCTCGAACCGATCCTTCAAGGCCCCGGCGAGTTGGGCAAACATCCGCTCCCCGCCCCCAAACTCCAGATTGTCAATGACATAGAGGATCTTCACCTTCACCGGAAGCTCCTAAGAGGGTGTTTAAAAACGTCATTGCGAGGAGCGGAGCGGTTGCGAGGCGAAGCCGAAGCAAACGTAAGCCAGATTCCTCGCTTTGCTCGGAACAGGCTCTGCAATCTCAAAAAACCTGGCGTCAACAGTGAGATTGCTTCCCCTTCGCTTCGCTCTGGGCTTCGGCACAGTCGCTCGCAATGACATCACAAGGCTTTTTAAACACCCTCTAAGCCAGGGGCTGCCATCCTCATTCGTCATGGGCTGGTGGCCCCCTTCAAATTCCCATGCGACTTGTCTTTCTCCAACAGATCAGTTACCATAGGATGAATGCTGGCCGGAAGCAGCTCAAGGAAGGAGGTGATGCGCCATGGCACGCTCAACGCTTGAGAAGCTACGAACCTTAGAAAAACTCTGTGAAGCCGGCTACACCGACGAGGTGCTCGATCGAAGCCTTGAGAAGCTCGTCGGGTATCACTGCGCCCAACTCGAGGCCCATCTCCAGGAGCTGGAGAAGGATCTCCGAGAATTCGAAGTTCGCTACAGGATGTCCTCGGCAGAATTCCTGGCACGCTTTCAGAAAGGAGAACTGGGGGATGCCGAGGAGTTTGTGGAGTGGAATGCGCTCCAGAAAATGCACGCCCAGCTTCGACACCAGGTAAGTCTTTTGCAGGAGTCGGAAGGTGGAATGGACCCCCACGGCCTACCTGGACGAGGTGAAGGCCCGGTTGGTCAGTAGCACTGCCGTTCACAGCTTCCAGATCCTTAAAGAGCGCGTCACGCCGGTGAACGGCTACATCCGTGTGAGAATCACGCTCCGTAATGGCGATCTCTTGGAGGCCACGGAATACTTCGAGCAGGGGGTCGAAGGGCCAAAGACGGTTGACTACCGGTACCACTGGATAGATCACGAGAAACGCCTCCGTCGGCGTTGGGACAGTGCTCCTCATCATCCCGCAGTCCCGAGCTTTCCCCATCATGTTCATGAACGAAACGAAGAGAATGTTCACGGGGGGCATGCCCTGAGTCTTCTGGAAGTCCTCGCCCTGATTGAAGCCGAGCTCTCTGGACCCTGACCCGCGGTGAACCGCCCTTTGGCCCGGAGGATCCCCCAGCGAAACTCCATCTCGACGCTCCTCGCCTCAACCGTCGCGTTCATCACAACCCCTTTCGACAGACGACGATTAAGGTGCCGCTTCCCTCCACACGTCTCACCAGGTTCAGGCCCACCTCCGGTCCTTCAAGGCCTCGGCGAGTTGGGCAAACACCCGCTCCCCGCCCCCAAACTCCAGGTTGTCAATGACATAGAGGATCTTCACTTCACCGGAAGCTCCCGAGGCCAGGGCTTGAAGATCAACAGCCTACAAAGGAGTTTCGGCTCGAAGCGGCCGACGAATCCCGCACATCCCATCCACCTCACACGTGGTAGGGTCAAGACAGCCTGGATACCAGATAGGTTTTGACCGCTTCGACAAAGGCATCAATGTCTCGAATCTCCTCGCTGGCAAAGCGGTAGAGGCGCACCAGATCCAGTTCCTCATAAATGTGAGCCAGCACGTTACGAAAGCGGGCCATACCCACCAATCTGGATGCCAGCTCTGAAGGGATCAACCTCATCTCTCCCAGGACTTCGAGCCTCTCCGGCCCTTCGGGCGGTGGGATACGCCCCTCCAGAGCGATGAGGAGAGCGGCCAGGTCAATCACATCCTGAGTCATTTTGTACAGGCGGGCAAAGGTGAACTCCTGGAGCATCTCGTCAGTCAGAAACGCTTCCTGGGACACCGCGACGATCTTGGTCTTAAGGCCGGCTGTTCTTCGCTCCAGGGAGGCCAACCTGCGTTCGATCTTTCTAAGGGTTTCTTCAACACTCATCTTTTTGGCCTCCAGGAACGCTTTAAAGGGAGGAGGCAACGGCTCGACAAGCATGGCCAGTTCAGCCAGGCTCAAAGCTCCTTGCCGTGGCTCCGCCTCGTAAAGCACCCGAGCATCGCGCAGGATCTCGAAGGCCAGGGTCGGCTTGAGGTGCGGGGAAAACAGATGGACATCCACCTCCTGTGCCGGGAGGAGGGCCTGAACCTCCTCTAGGACGAGCAGGGGGTCATCGACCTCGGGTGCGAAAACCAGGAGATCGAGATCTGAGCTTCCCGTGGCGTCCCCTCGCGCCCTGGAACCAAAGGCAACAATAGCTTTTATCTTCCCCATAGACCTCCCACCCAATTCTTTAACTCGACTTCAACCCTTACCTTTGGCTTGGCCGTGATCGCTTTCAGCTTAGGGCTGCTGTCGGGAGCTCCGCCGGCATCTCCTCCTTACAGGCGCCTGGCCAGAGGCCGAGCTTGCAACAGCGCTGGCAGATGGGGAGGAGGTTGTGCTCGATGAGTTTAACCCGGAACTGCCGCATGGTTGAGGAATTCCAGATCTCTTCTAATGGCTGTTCGAATAGATTCCCGAAGCTCCGCCGAAGATAAGGGCAGAAGATCACATTTCCCTGGGGATCAATACGAAGGTTGGTCATCTCCCGGCAGAACAAATGGGCATGCCTTCGGAGCGTTCCATCGTAGAATTCTTCAAGTCGTTGATTCGCGACGGGAGGTTCGAAGGAAACGACGATCCGTCGTTCTCGTTCCAGTTGTGCCAGGCGTTCAAGGTTGGTACGAAGCGTATGCATAAAGGCTGGCGACCGGGAATTTTGCCTAACATAGACCATAAGTTCGCTTGCCTTCCAGTCGAGCATAGCCTGGGTCTCTGCAACCTCCTCGGGGGTGGCGAAAATCTCATGTTGGAAGTTGACTTCGATGATTCCGAGCTCAGCCATCAACTCAGCATAAGCGACCATCTGATCCACATTGTCCTGCATAATGACGAAGCTCGTGCCCACCTCAAAAAACCTTTTGGCCTCTTGCAGGGACTTAAGGGTCCGCTCGAAGGAACGGGGGCCACGGATCGCGTCGTTGATCTCGCCGATTCCGTCAATGGAAAACCACATTCCCACCAGATTCCGAAACCGTCGGAGGTGGGTAATCCGGTCCACAGGCAAGACAGTGCCGTTGGTGGTGAGAAAGACCTGGATTTGCTCCATCTCCAAGAAGCCAAGAAGCTCTTCGAAATCACGCCGAAGGAATACCTCACCTCCCACCAAGTAGGCGTGTCGGAAATGATGACCGAAGCCCTGGAAGATCCGTTTCATCCCATTGAGATCCAGCTCGGGCTTTACTCCTCCATCGCGGTATTCGTTCTGATAGCACATCTTGCAACGAAGGTTGCATTTGAGCGTCGGCTCGAACGTGAAGGATGTGGGGATGGGGATGTATCCAGTTTGTCGAAGCTGGCTATAGTCAAAGGTTCTCGCCGGACTCGCCAGGCTCTTGATTCGCTTGAGAATGGGATAGAGCCTGCTCCTGGCTGCGATCCTTTTGAGCCGCTTCAGCCATTTCCCGTAGCTCATTTCTCCATTCCTTTCCAGCCAAGTTCAACCTTTGGCTGCGCGTAGGCCTCAAGGGAGGGGCCAAAAAGCAGCCGACCGCCCGAGACCAACGCCATTCCTTGAGTAAGCCCATGAAGCCCCTGCTTGGCCAGGTTGACCACGGCTTCCCCCAGAAGCCCCAATCCCACATATGGATCCCCAGGAATGGGCGGGCTGTTCCTGATCCGGAACAGGGCAAATCCAGCTTTCTCAAGGAGAAGTTTGAGGGTCACCTGGGAGAAACTCACCTGGTTGACGACGAAGAGCAGATATGGCCGCCGATCAAAAATGGCACCGAACCCCAATCGTCGGAGGAGACCGGTCAGGCGGAAGCCTACCACATGCCATACCGCGTTCTGGGTGCGGATGAAGATCCGCCCATCCGGTTTGAGCACGCGACGGACTTCTAAGAGGAGCGCCAGAGGATCCGGCACACACTCGATGACGTTCCAGAGGGTTACAAGGTCGAAGGAGCCATCTTCAAAACGGAAGTTCCTGAGTTCTCCCCACAGGGCGTTGACCTGAAGGTGGTCTTTCGCATAGGCCACAGCCCGAGGGTCCAGATCCACGCCAAGCGCCTCCCAACCTGCTTCCTGGGCGAGCTTGAGAAAGAACCCGTAGCCACACCCGATGTCCAGGAGCCTTCCAGGTTGGCCGGCCCACCCATCCAGGAACCGGCGAAACTGCCGGCTCCGCCGCGCCCCCACCCGCTCCTCTCGCACAAGAGCCGTCGGACTGACAGCATAAGCCAGGGTGAGGTCCTTGGCGGTCGGCCGTGGGTTTCGGTAGATGAGGCCGCACTGTTGGCACCGAACCATCCGCCGGGCAAGGATCTGAAGCCGCGGCTCGCTCTGGCCGCTCCCGCAGAGGGGACAGCTCTGAACGGCAACCTCCATCGCTATTCTGCTTTCTTCACAGCCCGAACGACGACAGCTCCGGAAAAGAACTCTCGCTTGAGATGATCCCCCAGAACGGCCTTGGCTCTTTCCTTCACCCGTCCCCACGCCGTCAGCCTGGTCCACCGGTACAAGCCGAACTCCTCAATGGAGCCAAACCCGGCCCCTCTCAGCAGGTGGCGGATGTCGGCGTAAGTGAAGTAGTGGAGATGGCCTCCATCATAGCCTTCAGGATCACTGGACGTGCAGGGGAACCGTCCGCGAATCAGGGTCAGGATATGGCCGTAATAGCGGATGTTGGGGGTCGTCAGGACCAAGACCCCACGAGGGCGGAGAACCCGGGCCAGTTCACTCAACAAGTGTCCGGGATCCAGGACGTGCTCGATGACGTCCAGACAGACTGCCGCGTCAAAGACATTGTCTCGGTACGGAATGTGTCTTGCGTTCAAATCGGCACACTGCACCTGATACCCCCGAGCCCGGGCTGCTCGTGCGGCCGCAAGGGTACGATCCAGGCCTACAACGATTCTCGACCTCACCGGGAGGTGAAGGATCAGCGAGCCATCACCGCATCCGAGGTCGAGCAGGCGATCAACCCGGGGAAGGAGCGATGCGCCTGCCACGAGCCGGTCCGCCACGGTCACGTTTCGACTGGATACCTCAGGGGGTCTCACAGCCGCTTCTCAAGCTCCTTGAGCAACTTTACGACCTGGGTCCGGATGTCAAACCGGGCGACGGCCAGCGCCCGGGCCCGCTCCCCCATGCGAGCCAGGTGGGAGGGCTCGGCCAGGAGCCCCGCCACCGCTTCGCCCAGCCCGTGGGCTTCCGGCCTTGGGAGGAGCAGGCCGGTTTCCCCATGCTGCACGGCCGAGGAAATCCCGCCCCGGTCGGTCGCCACCACCGGAAGCCCGGCCGCCATGGCCTGGACGATGGCATTCGGCAGTCCTTCCCTTCGAAAGGTCGGGTAGAGGAAGAGGTCAGCAGCGGCAAAGAAGGCGGCCGTCTCCGGGAGCGGAACCGCGCCGACAAAGTGGATCCGCTCCGCCGCCCGATCCCCCCGGACGGCGGACTGAAGCCTCGGCCGATCCGGCCCATCCCCCACGATGACGAGATGAAGCCGGGGCCACCCTCCGGCCAGGTGCCGGAACGCCTCCACCCCCACCCAGATCCCCTTCTGACGGTTGACCGTGGCCACCATGAGGAGCACGAAGGCCTCCTCGGGAAGCCCCAGGGTCCGCCGGGTGGCGGCCCGGAGCGTGGGATCCGGGCGAAAGCTCCGGGGGTCCGTGCCGTTGTAGCTGAGGACGACGCAGTAGCCCCGGCGGCTGAGCTTCTGGAAGAGGACATCGTCGGTGGCGATGATCCCATCCGCCTTCTTCCACAAGCACCACTCCCGGACGCCCCAGTAGCAGCAACTGAGGGCCCGCCGCGGATACGACGCCCACCCCCGCACCCCGGGCCCATGGTTGTGCCACTCGCTGATCACGTGGGAGAGGGTCGTGCCGAAGGCCCACACCCAGTGGGGCCGAGGGGACCCCTCCCGACCCAGGCCCAGGCCGGACAGGCCAAAGCTCATCACGAGATCAGCCTTCATGGGGCGGACGAACGCCGCGCTCGCCCGGAACCAGCGCCTCGAGGAGAGGGCCGGCGGGGTGTCCCGGAGATACGTGATCCGGACCCCCTCCCGCTCTTCCGCCGCAATCCCCCGGGGATGCGCGGTGGTCACCAGCTGGACCTCGTGGCCCAGCTCGGCCGCCGTCCTGGCCACCAGCGCAACATGGGTTTCCACGCCGCCGATGAGGTGGACCGGGGTGCTTTTGGCCAGGAGGATCAGGCGCATGATCCCTCCTCGCGGCCCACGATCTGCCCATCCTGATACAGGAGCCGATACCTGGGCTGCTCCAAAAGGGGTTTGAGGAGCGTCGGGTAGTCGCCGCAGCGGTCCCGATCATACGGGAGCAGCTCCCGGAAGGCTGAAGCCCCCCACACGGCCGCCGCCTCTTCAAGCCTTCTCCCGCACCAGTGCCTCTGAAGTTCCGTCTCCACGTAGGCTTGAAATGTGGGGTAGCGGCTCCGGGTCGGATCCACGAGATACCGCTTCCAGAGCCAACTCAAAAACATCCGCTTGAGAGGTTTCACGTCCACGTGAAACCAGGGGGGATGGGGATAGCAAAGAACCTGGTACCACCTGGGAATCCGTGGGCTTTCAAGGCCTGCGGCATCGAAGACGTAGCGGAGGGCCGGACTTGCGACAAAGCCATGGCCATCCGCCCGAATCCCGAGGCCCGGGCGCTGATGCTCAAGGTCTCCGTAGAGCTCCACCATGGGGACATAGACGAAGTGATAGCGGCGGGGATCGAGAGAGAGGAGCCAGGCTTTGAAGGCTTGAAGGCTGAAAGGACCCTCGGTTCTGGCCACAAAATCCGCATCCCATCGGATCACCCACCGAAACCGGGTCCGCTTAAGGAGCAGGTTCGTCAGATCCTTGATGTCAAGGTCAGGGCATTCGAGAACGATCAGCCGATCGGGAAGCTCGTGGTGAAGCGCCTCGAGGATCTCAGGCGTCCGGTCCGTTGAGCCGTTGTCTCCCACGAGGATCTCGTCCGCCACAGGGGCCAGGGAACGGATCGACAGCTCCAGCCAGGTCTCCTCCTCTTTCACCCGCATGATGGCGCTTACGCCCTGGGGGCGTGAAGGGCAAGGGAGGAGTCCCACCCGAGGCGCCCACGAGGCCCCTTTTCGCACAAGGGAGCTCACGGTGCTCCGCACCGCGCCGGGCTGGGACAGGGCGGCCAGGCGAGCCGCGAGGGGATCGTCGAAAAGGTGCCGCACCGCCTCCCAGGTCTGCCGGGCCACCTCGGCCCAGGTGTAGCGGCGGAGGATCCCCTCCCGGCCTCTTCGTCCCAGCGCTTCCCGCGTTCCCGGGTGCCGAAGCAGCTCCAGCACCGCCTGCGCCAGGGCCTCGGGCTCTTCCGGGGGAACCAGGGTGATGGCTCCGTCAAACCCTTGGGCCAGCCTCCGGATCGAGGGGAGCGCCGACGCCACCACCGGTCTTTCGCAGCTCAAGGCATCGAGGATCTTGAACGGCGACGCCTCCCCGCGATCCGCCGTGAAGGGGGCCACCACCACGTCCATCGCCCGGAGGTACCGGGGGACTTCCTGATACGGCACCTGGCCGGTAAAGGTGATGGCGTGAGCCACCCCCCGTTGTCGAGCCAGCGCCTCCCAGGAAGGGCGCATCACGCCATCGCCGACGAGGAGGAACCGGGTGGTCGGCTGCTCGGCCAGGATTCGTGGGGCCGCTTCAAGCAAGGTGTGGACCCCCTGATGGCGGTAGAAGAGGCCGACAAAGCCCACCACGGGTTGACCTGTCTGCGTGCCCCGCACAGGCAGGTCGGGCTCGCCCCCGAGCGGCTGTTTCGCGGCTGCTTGAGCGGCCGGGCGAAAATGGTCGGGGTCGGTGCCGCTGGGGATCACCCGGATCTTGTCCGGCGAAAGACCATACCGCTCGACCAGCATCTGTTTGAGCCCGGGCGTCAAGGCAATCACCAGGTCACTGGCCCGGGCACTGACCCGCTCAGCCGCCATGATCAGGGAGGCCCACCGGGGGGCGCCTTCCTGCCGGAAAAACCCGGCGGGATCGGCATTCACCTCCAGGATCGTGCGGGCCCTGAGGATCCGCCCCACCCGGACGGGAAGGACATTGAAGCCTGTCCGGAAATAGACCACGTCCGGGGGAACCCGCTGCCCCATCCGAACAGCCGCGGCACACATCGACAGGGAGGCCGTCACCGGGCGAAGGACGGGGCGATCCAGGACCGGGTAGGCCCGGGAGGGCACGTGTCGAAGGGATTCAAAACCCGGAAGCCGGGGATAGAACACCCAAACCTCATGCCCTAAACCCTGGAGGGCCCAGGCGAGCTCCCAGAGCTTCCGGAAGCCTCCCAGGTCTGGCCTGAGGCCCTTCTCATACGCGTAGGTTAAGAAGAACCACCGCATAGGCTCCGTCTCTTCCCCCTCGACGCGGAGGCCAGGCCCTCATACACCTTCATCGTGAGCCGGGCCGTCTTCATCCAGTCAAACCGCTTCGCCTGCTCGAAGCCCTTCTGCCGAAGCTCGAGCCGAAGGGCCTCATCAGACAGGACCCGCCGGATCGCGGAAGCCAGGGTCTCAGGGGTCCAAGGGGGATCCAGGAGGAGGCCGGCACAGCCTGTCACCTCCGGAAGGGACGTGGCCCGGTAGGTGATGACCGGGGTGCCGCAGGCCATCGCCTCGAGGACCGGCAGCCCGAAGCCCTCGTAGAACGAGGGGTAGACGAAGGCGGCGGCGCCCCGGTACAGCCCGGAAAGCTCCCGCTCAGGGACATACCCCAGGACCCGGACCCGCTCCTGGAGACCGAGCCGCTCGACCTGCTGAGGGAAATCGGTCCGGCCAGCAATGACGGTGCCCGCCAGGACCACGGTGATCCGCTTGTCAAGCTGGAGCAGGGCCTGAAGCAAGGTCGTGTAGTCCTTTCGCCGGTCGATGGTCCCGACGTAGAGGAGGTACGGGCCCTCCAGACCGTAGCGTCGCCTGACCTCGCTCGCCCCTTCGCGCTCGTTGAAGGGATCAAGCGGCACCCCCCAGGGGATGACGTGGATCCGATCTTCCGGGATCCGGCAGAGCGTCACCAGGTCCCGCTTCGTCGAGACGGAAGGCACCAGGATCGCGTCGGCGAACCTGGCGGTGAAGGGGAGGAACCAGCCCCAGTAGAAGCGGCTCCGCCGCGTGGGAAGGAGGTGGGGCAGGCGCGTCGGGGCCAGATCGTGGACGGTCATCACAAGCGGCCGCCCGCGGAGGAGGGGGGCCGAGTGGCCCGTCGCATGCAGGAGGTCGGCCTTCAGCCGGAGCGCCTTGACAGGAAACCCCACCTGATCCCACCAGAGTTGCTGAGGCAACCGCCACCGGGATCGATCCCCCGGGGACACGACCACATACTCGTGCTCGGGGAAGCCCTGCTGGAGGTAATGGAGGAGATACTGCATCGCCTTCCCCATCCCGCTGAGGTTCCCCACAAGGACCTGGCCATCAAAGACAACGCGCATCAGAACTTCCCTACAACAACCCCAGGCGCCGGAGGATCTCGGCCAGGCGTGGTTCCTTCTCCGCAAACTCCCGGAGGATCCTCTCCAGCCGCTCCTCCCGCTCCTCCAGCGAGCGGCTCATCCGAAGGGCCGGCGCAAGCGCCGTCCGCCGATCCCAGATGGCAAAGCTAATCGTCACCGCGACGATGGCGGCAAACGCTCCTACGATGCCCAGAAACAATGTGAGAAGCTGATCAAAGCGCTTCTCAACCTGCTCGAACCGTTTGTCAATCTGTTCGAAGCGCTGCTCAAACCGCTTCGCCATCTCATCGAGCTTCGTCTCCACCCGGATCAGCCGCTCCCGGTCTTCCAGGGTGTACGGAATCTCTCTTGCCAGGGCCTCCGCTCCAAGCCACAACAAGAAGCCCCCGAGCAACCCTGCCAGCGCCATCTGAGCGGGTTTGAGCATGAACTTCTACCCCTTGCGTCGGATCCGGCCGACCGCGAAGCCGATCATCCAGACGGCCTTCAGCAATCCGTAGGTGCACCGCCGCCGGGCGAAGTGAAGAAGCGACAAGACAAGGGACCGAAGGGTGCCTGCCAGGGAGAAGGGCTTCGCCACCCTAGGGAAGCCGTCCATCGAAGGGGCCGACCGCGTGAGCGACACGGCGCCAAAACACCAGCGGCATGAGAGTATCATCCTCCAGAGCAGATCCCCGCGCGCGGCAGAACACCCCCCGGTTTCTAAGGGTCTTGGTGAGCACCCACTCGGGGATGACGACCAGGGCCGCGCCGGCGCGCTAGGCCTCCGCCACGGCCTCGGCGATGCGGGCCGCGTTCCCTTCCAGGTCGCCGACCGTGGGAGTTTTGCTGCAACGAGCAATGAACCGCCCTCCTTCCTGCGAGATGAGGGTTTCCGGCTGACGCAACGTTTCCTCCACCAAGGAGTGCCTTCCCCATCCCGCTGAGGTTCCCCACAAGGACCTGACCATCAAACCCGATCCGCATCGAACACCACAACGCCATCTTTTATCATGCGCTCTAAGGTTGCCTTCAGAGGCTCGGCTTCTTGTTCGGAGTAAACGTGCGGTTCCAACCCCCGCAGGCTCAGGGAGCGCCGAACCAGGCAATAGGCGTCCTGACGAGGAGGATCGGCATAAATCACTAAGAGATCAACATCACTGAAGGCCGTCGCCCTCTCTTTCGCCCAGGAGCCGAACAGCACGACTCGCTTGAGGGGCAGCACCTTTGACAAAGCAGGGATCCGCTTTTGCAAGAGCCCGATGAGTTCCGCTTTCTTATAGAGTGGATAGAAGACTTTCACAGAACCGGACGAGTGTTTCGGCATAACCGACCAACCTTTCCGCTTCCATTCGGGTATAGCGTCTCCTGGGTGATCCAGAGGGATGGGCATTCGGGTAGCGAGTTGGGATATAGGCCTTGTCCAATTCCAAAGCGAGGTCCTTCAAGTTCTCTGGCACCGTTTGGGATTGGCTGAGGTCTTCTAAAAGGTCTGCGATGGAATGTCCCCATGCTTCAGCTCCAAGCTTTTGCAACACGGCTTTCACAGCTTTTTCAGCCGCCTGCTGGGCGGAAAAGCACGCCCAGTCATAAAATCTGTGTTGCAGGTCATGTCTGGCATGATCTAAGTCACCTTGGGCTTGATCCATCCAATCGCTGCTTCGTTCCATATCTTCAGCTGCCCTACAACAACCCCAGGCGCCGGAGGATCTCGGCCAGGCGTGGTTCCTTCTCCGCAAACTCCCGGAGGATCCTCTCCAGCCGTTCCTCCCGCTCCTCCAGCGAGCGACTCATTCGAAGGGCCGGCGCGAGCGCCGTCCGCCGATCCCAGATGGCAAAGCTGATCGTGACGGCCACCACCCCTGCAAAGGCCGCCACAATGCCGAGAAACAGCGTGATGAGCTGCCCAAACCGCACCTCGATTTGTTCAAAGCGCTTCTCAATCTGCTCGAACCGTTTGTCGATCTGTTCGAAGCGCTTCTCAACCTGCTCGAACCGTTTGTCAATCTGTTCGAAGCGCTGCTCAAACCGCTTCGCCATCTCATCGAGCTTCCTCTCGACCCGGATCAGCCGCTCCCGGTCTTCCAGGGTGTACGGGATCTCTCTTGCCAGGGCCTCCGCTCCGAGCCAGAAGAGAAGGGTCAAAACAGTGAGAGACCCATGCCACAATCTCTGGCCGAGTTTGATCATGGCAACACCTCTCGGCGCCATTGTCGGTATGTGGCTATCCCGTGGGCTAGTCCTGCCGCGAAGGTCCAATGCCGAGCTACCAGGAACCTCATTCCTTCCCGAGCGCATGAGCGATTCATAACATGGTTCCGGTAAAGGCGCCAGAGGAGCCGGGGGAGGCTTGGACCTGGCATGTGCTTTAATGCAAAATACATCTGATTATGAAAGAAGAAGCGATACCAACCGTGGGAGGCTGGATCACGTCCGAGCAGATGATAATTCTCATTTCCGCCAGTGCTACCATAAAAGTGGTGTACGGTGGGTTTTGGGTCATAGACTACCCGGTACCCTGCCTTTTGGACTCTCAGGCAGAAGTCGTCCTCCCAGCGGAAGGCATTGCCAAGGAAGCGCTCGTCAAAGCCGCCCAGCCGCATGATTAGTTCTCGTCGAAATGACATATTTGCCCCACCGGCTGCTGTAACCTCGCAGAGGGTCCGGGGATCCCGGGTGGGATCGTCCGAGAGCGGATTGAATTGTGCCTTCGTCAGATCTCTGGCATCCAGAATCCGCCCCGCCACACCCCCAATCGTGGGATCCTCATAGTCTCGGGCATGGAACCAAATGAAATCACGATCCGGGATCCGAATGTCATCATCAACAAAGAGGACAATCTCTCCTCCTGCTACCTTCGCTCCCGCATTGGCTGCCGCCACCTGGCTTGGCCGCTCTTGCCGAAGGTAGAGGATCCGACTCTTGATTCCGTGCAGATAACGCTGGGTCTCGGGAAGGTGAAGGGGGGTTTGGTCCACAACGATGAGCTCATAATCCGGATAGTCTAACTGAAGGAGATCCCCTAATGTCCGGCAGAGCAATTCTTCCCGCCTATAAGTTGGGAGGATAATTGACACCTTAGGCCGATTCATGGGAGTTTCTCCTGATCCTTATAATCCCCCAGATAAGCCCTAGTTTCCAGGCCACCTCAAATATGGCCCCAACACAACGTCGTCGTAACGCGTGAAGAAGATAAAAGGGAATAGGCCATAGCACCTTCCACAGCGATACTTTCTCCCCGATATGTCTAGCATACACGGCATAAGCTCCTCCCTGCCGGAACCTCCGCTTCAAAAGCTCCATTACACGCATATCTGATTTGGTCCGCCGGTGCCAGAGCCAAGCGGATGGGATGTAGAAAATCGCACTCCCGGCACAGATCAGGCGTCGCTCCCATTCTAACTCGTCACCTGACCCGGAAAGCGCCTCATGAAACAGACCGACCTGGCTCAGGGCCCAACGACGCAGCGCCATGTTGCTCCCATTCACGTGAGGCACCGTTTGCTCTGTTAGCCCGTAGTCTTGTTCACCTTCCCACGCCCATGACTCCATCTCACAGATCTTCGGAGGCTTTGCTTCAAACCGGACGCGAACGGGGCCACCAAGACAACCGGCCTCCGGGTGGCGGAGCGCCCCTTCGACAAGGGCCCGCAACCATCCGGGCGGCGTCTCCACATCATCATCAACAAAACAAATGGGGTCTCCTTTTGCAGCGGCGATCCCAGCGTTCCTGGCGACGTTCAGACCACGATGGTCCTGGCGGACGTAACGCACTTCGGGGAGGGTTCCATCTTGAAACATGCTCACCACCTCGGGCGTGGCGTCCGTGGAGCCGTCATCCACCACAATGATCTCAAATCGGTCCTGAGGGTAGTCCTGGGCTCTGAGAGACGCCAGGCAATCGGCCAGCAGGGTCGCCCGGTTCCAGGTCGGGACCACTACAGAAACAAAGGGGAAGTCGCTCATTTCTGAACCTTCCTCCCTGCCCGGGCGAGAATGCACCAATAGAGGGGCTCAAGTCCAAGGACGGCAGGGGCTCTCCATACCCAGGGACGACGCCCCATCTCATGCGCCAGTCGCCCCAGTCCCTTGACCCGCCAGAGCCCCTTCCGCCGCCAGAGCTTCCAGTACTGACCCCAAAGGCCGATGACATGAAAGGTCGTCTGATCCAGATGGTCCAGGAGTTCAGATAAGGTCATTTCGTGGAGATGGTAAGGATTCGACCTGTCAGTCCTGGATTTGTTGGGGGTTGAAAGGATCAACAGACCACCCTCCCTAAGCAGGGCACGCACACCCTGGAGAAACCGGAATGGATCAGCCAGGTGCTCAATCGTCTCCAGCGACACCACCCCATCGAATGAGCTGTTCTTGAACGGCAGGTCCAGGGCATCGGCTTGGATATAGCTTGGCCCAGGGTACATCTCGGCACCAAAGGCCAGCGCTGGCCCGCTCCAATCGACCGCAATGACCCGTCTGGCGCCTGCATCCAATAAAATCTGGCTCCCGTACCCTGTACCACAGGCCACATCCAGCACCGATTTTCCTCGCACCCACCGGGAGGCCCAGCGGTATCGGGCCAGATGTTCCTTCTCTACATGAGCAGGGAAGAACCCAGGGGCAATGCGCTCTACAGCCCGAGGGGTTTCCCCGAAGACCTGAGAGCGATCAACGGATATTCCTCGATCATGAAAACCGCTCATCATTCTCAACCCGGCTTTCCTGGCGTTTTATCAGCTTCGAAGGTCCAGCAGGCTGGCCAGACAATGAGGCCTATTTGGGGGGGTGGGAGCAAACCGGTCCCGAAATGATCCCTGGGGAGCACGTCGAAGCTGATGGCATTCTCAATAACGTCGTAATCCTGGTAGGGATCCCCGAACCAGAGATCCACGGTGTATCTTCCCTCCACGAATGGACAGTCCCTTAAGTGGCAGCTCACGGTTCCAGAAGTCACCGACCCATGCGAGGGGTAGGCTCCAGAGAATTTGTTGTTCAATCCGAGGATAGGGATCCCCAACCGGTTTCTGATCACAAAGCCGAGGACAGGTTTGGCGATGGGGTGTTCAGAGGTGTAGGAGACGGTCAAGGTGAGATCGCTACCAAGGCGGAGAAAGTTCCTTTCCGATCCGCTGTCGTGCCCAAAACTTAAGGAGACCTGTCGCATCATAGGGATTGAACCAGGTCTCCGGCCAGGATGGTTGCTCAGATTGACGACCTGGGCCGGAGTAGGAATGCTCATTTCCAGGTATTGTTCCACAACCTGTCTGGCAGGACCCTTTGCCAGAAGGCAACCACCATTCAGGAGAAAACACGAGCGGCAAAGGGCTTCAACGGCTGCCAGGTTGTGGCTGACGAACAGCACGGTCCGTCCTTCATGGCTGGCATGACTCATTTTCTCGAGGCACTTCTTCTGGAAGGCGGCATCCCCCACCGCAAGCACCTCGTCAACAAGCAGGATGTCTGTTTCCAGGTGGGCAGCAACAGCGAAGGCCAGGCGGACATACATGCCACTGGAGTAATGTTTTACCGGCGTGTCAATGAACTTCTCGATTTCCGCAAAGGCGACGATTTCGTCGAACCTGCGGTCGATCTCCTTCTTCGTCATTCCCAGGATAGCGCCGCTCAAGTAGATGTTCTCCCGGCCCGTGAGTTCGGAGTGAAAGCCCGTGCCGACCTCCAGCAGGCTCCCTACGCGGCCCCGCACCTCCGCATAGCCCGCCGTGGGTTTCGTGATCCGGGAGAGAATCTTGAGGAGGGTGGTCTTCCCCGCCCCGTTGCGCCCGATGATGCCAACCACTTCGCCTTCTCTGATCTCGAAGGAGACGTCCTGTAAAGCCCAGATGAAATCAGGGGTTGGGGGGTCGGGGTTGGGGGTGAGGGAGCGGGAAGAAACCCTGCGGAAGGGAGCAGAAAAGGTACGAGCAAGGACATCACGCAGGGCAAGGTAGGACTCCCGCTGCCCGATGCGGTAGCGCTTGCTCAGGCCCTCCACTCGGATGACCACATCGCCCATCACTTACACCACGTCTGCGATGGTACCTTCCATCCTCTGGAAGTAGAGCAGCCCCCCGAGACCCAGGAGCACCACAGCTCCGGCCGACGCGAGGAGCAGGAGGCCCGGCGGGTGGCCCTGTCCCGCGAGCGCCCACCGGAAGCCCTCAATCACCCCCGCCATCGGGTTCAGCCCGTACAGCCACTGCCAGCGTTCCGGCACCAGGCTGCTTGGATACACCACCGGAGAGGCGAACATCCAGAACTGAATGAAAAAAGGCACCGCATAGCGGACATCCCTGTAGATGGCGTTCAGTGCTGAAAGCCAAAGCCCCACGCCCAAGGCAGTCATGATGGACAACACCAGGAACAGCGGGAGCAACAGGACGTTCGCCGTCGGGACGATCCCATACACCAGCATTAGGCCCACCAGCACCAGGAAGGCAATTGCTAGGTCTACGAGCCCCGAGAGCACCGCCGAAAGAGGTAGGATGATGCGAGGGAAGTAGACCTTCGTGATGACGCGCTGGTGCTCAACCATCGTGTTGGTCGCATGGGTGAGGGCATTGGCAAAGTACATCCATGGCAGCAGGGCGCTGTAGTAGAAGATGGGATAAGGCATCCCTTCTGAAGGGAGCTTGGCCAGTCTCCCGAAGAAAAGACTGAAGACCACCATGGTGAAGAAGGGCTGGATGACGGCCCAGGCCACCCCGATGACTGTCTGCTTGTAGCGGACCTTGAGGTCCCGCCAGACGAAGAAATACAGCAGCTCGCGATACGCCCACAGCTCATTCAGGTTAAGATCCAGCCAGCCTCGGGGCGGGCCAATCACGACCCAGGCTTCTCCAGATCGAGGGGCTCCCTCTTTGAACGGAACGCTTATCATCCTAACCTCCGCCTTCCGGTAAAGCTCGGCTCCTTTACCGCTTCCTGGATCCCTTGGGCAGCTTCCAGCTCCGGGATCTTCACGACCATCCCCGCCAGGAACCAGAAGGGC
>CAZHST010000053.1:0-18886 GCA_964535215.1 uncultured bacterium | reverse complement strand
TCATCACGGAGGGGAAGGGCTTCTCCCCCAACGATCTGGTCAAGCCCCTCTCCCCGTAACGTCAACCCCTCCATCGTTGGCCTGGCAAGACCAAGGGAGGCTTAAGATGGCGATCCCTCCCTAGCGGATCGTCGCAAAAGGGGAGGAGGAGGTGCGTGCCCTCCTTCTCACGGACACCCCCACGCGTTCGTCCTCGAGGCGAGACCCTCACGCCTCTTGGGAGAGGAAGGCGGCCTCCCCCTCCCCCTTCCTTCCGAGTGACCTTTGACCTTAGAGGAGTGCGCCGCTAGCGAAGGTCAGCTCTCAACCAGGGGCCGGTGCGAGGGGATGAACCGCTCATTGCTTCACCCCCTCCCCTCTTCCCCGGCACCGGCCCCTGCCCCACCTTTCTTTCACCAGCTCAACCGACGCGATCTTCCCGCCGAATCGCAGTGAACCCTTTGGGCTGACAGACGTATTTCCCTGTAGAAGTGGTGAGGGGCCATCAGGGCCGAACTGGAGGGTTCAGGCGAACTTGAGGAGGAGGAAGTTCATGAAAAGGGTCTATCTGAGTTTCTGGGGGCTCCTGGTTGCTGTCCTGGTCATGGGGATCGCAGAGACCTGGGCCCAGGTGAAGCCGACCGGCGTTACCAAGATCATCCATCTGGTCGCCAGGGACTTCCGCTTACCGGACCTCGAGATCAACCCCGGGGACACGGTGATCTGGGTGGCCGTTGACGCACCGGCCACGGTGTCCTTTGCTGAGGGGACACCCGTGAAGCTGGCCTGTGTGGCCCCGACCCGGTTCCGCCTGAACGAAGATGGGGCCTACACCTCAGGGATCATCCCGATCGGCGGTGCGGCCAGCCTCTGCTTTGTCGAGCCGGGCACCTACCAGTACATCGTGTTCTTCAGGGGGGGAGAGGGCTACTTTGTCAGCCCCAGGCGAATCGTGCCGGTTGGAACGATTACCGTCAAGAAATAGATCCTTGGCAGCCTTTAAAGGAGGGAAGCGCGATGGCAAGAGGGTTAAGAGTCCACCTTTGGGCCCTCCTGGTGGTCCTGGGGCTGGTGGCGGCATCGGCCGTGCCCGGCACCGCCGAGGAGATGTTTATGCTGCGGGGCTACCCCAATATCTGGGTGCCCAAGGCCAAGGTCATCGGGGAACCGCAGGTGACCGTACCTCCCGAGCGGGGTGAGGAGCTGGTCATGCTGCCGGGGTACCCGAACCTCTGGGTCTCCAAGGTCAGGGTCATCGGTGAAGCGAAGACGGCCCTTCCTGCCGAACTGGGCCTGGCCCCTGAGGAGCTGGTCATGCTGCGGGGGTACCCGAATCTCTGGGTGCCGAGGTCAAAGGTGGAGTAAAGACAAAAGGCCTTTGAAGGCCTTGGCGGGAGGAGGGATCCCCTTCTCCCGCCTCTCATTTCCGGCTCCCTTTTTTCATGAACCTTTTTCGGTGCGAAGCGTATTTCTAGTAAAGCGGCGTCGCCTGGAAGAATCAGGGTGTGAACCTTTCAGGGGAAGGGTCGTACCACCTGATGAACTTTGAGGATCCAGCCTCTGTCTCGGACGAGGCCCTGGCCCGGTCGTGGAAGGCCGGAGACGAGATGGCCTTCGAGATCCTCTACCGCCGGTATCGGGTCCGGCTGGTGGCCTTCTTCTACCGGTTTGTGATGGATCGGGGCCTGGCCGAGGACTTGGCCCAGGAAACCTTCCTGCATGGGCAGCGGGGGATCCGGGGCTACGATCCGACCAGGAAGTTCTCAAACTGGCTCTTTGCCATCGCGGCCAACCTCGGACGGGATCATGCCAGGAAGATGAGACGGCGGTGGACCGTGGAAGGGGTCGGGGCTCCCGCCGAAAACGGAGGGCTTGCCAGCACACCTCCGGTCCTCGATGAAGTCCTGAAGCGAGAGTTGGAGGCCGAGGTGAAGCGGGCGATGACCGAGCTTTCCGAGGAGCACCGCCTTGTCCTGCTCTTAAGGCACTATCACGGCTTGAGCTATCAGGAGATCGCGGAGATCCTGGGCTGTCCCCTTGGAACGGTGAAGTCCCGCATGCACTGCTCCATCCATGCGTTGAAAGAGTGGTTGACCAAAAAGGGTCTGGTGTAAGGAGTGTCAAAGGGATGAACTGTCGAGAGGTTCAGGAGCTGCTGATCCACTACCTGTATGACGAGTGTTCGGCCCCCGAGCAGGGGGCGGTCGAAGGGCATCTTCAGGCGTGCCATCCCTGTCAGGAAGAACTCGCTGCCTTAAAGCGGACGCTTCAGGCCCTGGATCTGTGGGAGGTGCCGTCCCCAGAACCCTCTCCCGAATCTGTCACCATGGGCCTTCTGAAGCCGGCCGGGAGGCTGAAGGGATCGCCCCTTCCGGGGAGGCCCTTTGTCGAGCCGTTGATCTCCATCGCCGGCGGCACCCTCTGGGCCCTGGCCTCCCTCCTGCTCCTCCGAAAGTATCTGGACGCGAGTGCCTTTCCCCCGGTGGTCCATCTCCTCCTGGGGGTCCTTTCAGGGGGCCTCTTCGCCGGCCTCTCTCATCTTGCCCTCTGGGGCTCGGGAGGGGTGCTCGGCGGAAGGCTTGGAACGACCGGTCCGTCGCTGAAGGTAACGGCTCGGGCGGCCCTCCTGACCATCGGCCTGGCCTGCCTTACCTTTTACGCCGTCCCACCCGGCTGGATCTTCCGGTGGGGGGGCCTCGACTCGTCGCCGGCGCTGGGCTATTTCATTGTCGGTGGAACCTACACGACCCTCGCCGCCCTTGTAGCAGGTTTATTCGTGGGGAAGCGATTGGAACAGAGGCTCCTCCCCCATGCCCTCCTGGCCACCTGCCTCTACATTGCTGTCATGGCCCCAGGGTTGGCCTTGATCTGCACCCCGTTTGGTCTGGCCGTCTATCTTAGCCTCCTCGCTGGCTCTGCTTTAGGAGGCCTGCTGGGGGCGCTGGGGGGATTTGGGGTGGCGTGGCGGATCTGACATAGGTTTTATGGGAGGAACGGGTGCTGAAGACACCGGCGGTGGAGAAGCAAGGGCCAAGGAAACCTTGGAGGGCCTATGTTCTCTTAGCGACGGCGGCCGTCACCTGCCCCTGCCATCTCCCGCTGATCCTGGCCATCCTGGGCGGGACGGCCCTGGCGGGGGTTCTCCAGGAGAACCTCCTCCTGACCGTGATCGGTCTCACGGCCTATTTTCTGTTCGCCCTGGCCATGGGGTTGAAGTTGCTGGAACGGGAGCGGCGGCAGGAAGCGTCACACCGATCCCCTGGAAGGAGGTGAAGGCGTCATGCAAGGCGCTCATAAAGGGAGAGCCACCGCCGTCACCATCGCCCTCACGCTCCTCATCCCCTCAATGGCCATAGGGGCCCAGACAACATCGGGGGAAGGCCGGCCCGCTCCGGACTTTGCCCTCCCCTCGCTGGAGGGTAAGCTGATCAGGCTCTCGGACTACCGGGGGAAGGTGGTCCTCCTGGACTTCTGGCACACCTACTGACCCGTCTGCCGGGGGACGGTCGCCCTCCGCCAGGCCCAGTATGACCGGTACCGGTCCAAGGGATTCGAGCTCATCGGGCTCAACCTTTACCGAAAAGCCCCGGAGGAGACGAAGGCCTTTATCAAGGAGCGGGGCCTGACCTATCCCACGGTCCTGGCCACGCCGGAGGTCCTCGACGCCTATGGGGGCATCGTCGGCACCCCAACGGCCTTCCTGGTGGATCAGACGGGAACAATCGTGAGGAAGTACGTCGGCGACAGCTCCGAGATCGAGGAGGACCTGGAGTGGACCATCGAGGTGCTGTTGGGACTGAAGAGCGGTCAGCGGCCCACGGCCGCGAGGGAACCTGGAGGGCCCCTCCGGCCCATCCGGGACTTCCCGCTGATCACCTTTGAAGGGGAGGTTGTCCCGTTTTCGACGTATCGCGGTAAGGTCGTGCTGGTGGATCTCTGGTTGCTTACCTCGGAGATTGCCAGATCCGGTATCCCACGCCTCCAGCTCGTTTCTGAACGGTTCAGGGCCCAGGGTCTGGAGGTCCTCGGCCTCCACCTGGACCACTCCAACGTTACGGAGGTGAAGGCGTTCCTCGAGAACAACCATGTCACGTACCCGAACTTCCTGGCCAGCTCCGAGGCCCTCGAGGCCTTGGGGGGGCTCTCCCTCATCCCCACCCTGGTTCTCATTGACCAGGAAGGGGTGATCCGGAAGCGGTACGAAACCTTAAGTTCGGCGGTCTACGCGGAGATTGATGCCGTGATCGTTGATCTCTTGAAGCTGGCCAAGCCTGGAGAGCGGTGGGTCCTCGGCCACTTTGGCCCCAACGGGGAATGGGTGGAGGGCCACTTCGAGAAGGCTGAGCCTTAGAGTAGGGCAACCATCAGGACCTTGAACATTAGGAGGAAACGATGAAACCCAGAATAACTCTCAGCGGGCTGTCTATGCTCCTCACCTTAGCTCTTCTGCTTCACACAGGGTTCGCACGCGCTCAAAGCTTGTCGAGAATCGACAAGGTCTCCAACAGTGGATTCAACCAGACGGTGAAAGAGCTCGAGACCGCCCTCAAAAAGCGGGGCATGATGATTGTGGCTGTCCTCGACCATCAGAACATGCTCCGGATGGTGGGGGCGAGCATCAAGGGGAGCAAAACCCTCGAGTTTGGCAAGCCGGACATGATGAAGACGGTTCTTCCCCAGAACCCGGAGGCCGGCTTGGAAATGCCGCTGAAGATCTTCGTCTACGAGCGGGCCGACGGCAAGGCAGTGGTAAGCTACTACAAACCTTCAGGCGGCTTCGGGAGCTACGGCAAAGAGCTGCTCACCAAGATCGGTCAGATGATGGATAAGATGCTGGAGGAAATCGTGGCGGAGGCCACGAAGTAGCGCCAGCATTTGTGGGAGGTGAGACCCGATGTTGATCACCCCGACCGATCTCCTCTTCGTCCTGGCAGGGCTCGGGATCATGGCGGTTGGGCTTCTCCGACGCCGGAGCGTCCCGGTGCCGGAGCCCGGGCCACCGGCCTCCCTCTTGGAGCTTGTCCTCACCGGCCTAGGGGCGATCCCCGCCGCCATCGGCCCCAACGTCCTCGTTGTGGCCCTCACCCCCGGGATGCCTGGAATGCCGATCCTGGTCCGCTGGGCGCTTCTGCCCTCCCTCCTCCTCCTCGCCCTGGTCTGGGCTGTGGCAACCGGGCTCAGGCTCCCGCGGCTGACCAATCGGATCTGGACCGGGATCTGGGTGGGGTTCGGCGCAACGGCGGCGCTGGATGTGTTCCGGCTCACGAGTTTCAGCCTGGGCCTGTTACCGGGGAATATGCCCCGGATGTTCGGCGTGCTGATCCTCGACACCATGGCCCTCGGCCCTACCCCGCTTTCTGATCTCGTGGGCTCCCTTTACCACTACTGGGTCAGCGCCTGCTTCGGCCTCACTTACACGCTCCTCTGCGGCCGGACCAGGTGGTGGGGGGGCCTGATCTGGGGCTTGATCATCGAGGTGGGGATGATGACGACCCCCCCGATGGTGATCGCCATGGATACCGGCTACTTCGGGCTGAAATTGGGGAAAGGGCTCTTGAACGGCGTGTTCATCGGGAGTCTCATCCCCCACATCGCTTACGGCATCGCCCTCGGCCTGCTCCTCGAGCGCTATACCAGGCATCCAGGATCAATCCTTACCCTGATCAAGCAGGCTCTCGCCCTGGGAAGGTCAAAACAGCGGCGGCTCTCCGACCTTTGACAGGGCTCGACCGTTCAGCTATTATCGTCTTACTCTAGAATTTGAGGAGGGAGCTCCGTTCTCAAAGAACCTTATCAGGGGTGGGCTCTTCTTTGAAGGGGGCGTTCAGAAAGGAGGTGGGTGTTGGGGAAGCGTTGGCTGGATATCGGGGTATCCTTGGTGCTTGTGCTCTCGCTGACCTGGGGATTTTCCTGGGCGGGCTCCTTCGAAGGTGAGGAGATCTTGAAGAAAGGGACAATAGAGTGGGGGGTCAAGACAGGGTACGGCCTCACCAACGGATTAGGACCGGCCACATCCGGGATCGACTTCTTTGGCTTTCTGCCCCGGGTCGGGTATGTCTTCACCCAGCTCCAGGGGAAGCCCCCCTGGCAGGGGAGCCTTGAAGTGGTTGTCGAGGCTGTTCCCGTCCTCCTGGCTTTTGAGTCGAGCCCGGCCTTTGGGTCCCAGACGATCTATGGGGGAGGGCTCACCGGGCTCCTCCACTATGATCTGCGCACGGGGACCCGGCTGGTCCCGTTTCTGGAGGGGGGAGCGGGGCTCCTGCTCTCGACGCCCCAATCCCGGGACCCGTTGTCCCAGTTCCGGGCCTCCCAGTTCAACTTCACCTTGCAGATCGGGGTGGGCCTCCGCTATGTCCTTAGCAAGGGGGCTGCCCTGAGCGTGGAATACCGGTTCCACCACATCTCGGATGCGGGCCTCACCGAAGATAACCCAGGGTTCAACGCCGACTTCCTCCTGCTCGGCTTCTCCCTTTTCCGGTAGGCCCCTCTCTAGGTCTAACGGTGTTGATGGTCATCCACCGATGAAGGTCCTGTTGGTCCATCCGAGCCCCTTGATGTATTCCGAGATCTACCTCCGGTTAGAACCGCTTGGCTTGGAACGGGTCGCCCAGGCCGTCCGGTCAGCCGGCCATGCGGTCCGGCTCCTGGATCTCCAGCTCTTCCATCACGAAGACTATTTTCGGGCGCTTCGCGACTTCCGGCCCCAGGCGGTGGGGTTTTCGCTGAACTACCTGGCGAACGTGCCGGAGGTGGTGGATCTGGCCGTGGCGACGAAACGCCGCCTCCCGTCGTGCTTTGTCTTTGTGGGAGGGCACAGCGCCTCCTTCATCCCCATGGAGCTCCTCGACCATGCGAAGGGGGCGATTGACTGTGTGGTCCGGGGGGAGGGGGAGGCGATCACCCCGCAGCTCCTGGAGGCGCTCCCCGCGGGGGGCCTTCATACGCTGCCCGGGGTGGTGACGCTCCAGGGCATGGGCCCTCCGCCCCGGCTCCTGGACAGTTTAGACCAGCACCTCCCGGCTCGGGATCTTACCCACAAACGGCACAGGTACTTCATCGGCGTCCTGGACCCCTGCGCCTCGATTGAGTTCACCCGGGGCTGCCCCTGGGACTGTGCCTTCTGCAGCGCCTGGACGTTCTACGGCCGGAGCTACCGGCAGGTCTCTCCCGAGGTGGCGGCCGAGGATCTGGCCCGGATAAAAGAGCCTAACGTCTTTATCGTGGATGATGTCGCCTTCATCCATCCGGAGCACGGGATGGCGATCGGGAGGGAGATCGAGAAGCGGCAGATCCGGAAGCGGTACTACCTGGAGACCCGGTGCGATGTCCTCCTCCGCAACCAGGAGGTCTTTGCCTACTGGAAGCGGCTGGGGTTGAAATACATGTTCCTGGGGTTGGAGGCCCTGGACGAGGAGGGGCTCAAGCTCTACCGGAAGCGGGTGACCCCCAGCGAGAACTTCAAGGCCCTGGAGGTGGCGCGGGCCCTTGGCGTCAGGGTGGCCATCAACATCATCGCCGATCCTTCTTGGGATGAGGACCGGTTCCGGCTTGTTCGGGAGTGGGCCCAGAGCGTCCCGGAGATTGTCCACCTCACCGTGAACACCCCCTATCCGGGGACGGAGACCTGGTTCACCGAGGCCCGGAAGCTGACCTCCCTGGATTACCGGCTCTTCGATGTCCAGCACGCGGTCCTGCCGACGACGCTTCCCCTGAAACAGTTCTATGAGGAGCTGGTCAGGACCCAGGCCGTGTTGAACCGGAAGCATTTGGGCTTTGCTGCCCTCCGGCGGACTGCTTCCACGGCCGTTCGGTTGCTCCTTCAGGGGCAGACGAATTTCGTCACGATGCTCTGGAAATTTCGCAAGGTCTACAACCCGGAGCGGCAGTACGCGGACCACTTCCGGGAGGTGAAATACGCCCTGAAGCCGCCTGTACAAGGAACTTCCAAGCCGACGCCTGCCCACCTCTACGTCCACAGTCCGCGGTCGGCCAAACCGGCAGCGACCCGCCCGGGAGAGGAAGCTTCCCGATCCCAACAGGCTGATCCGCTGGGGTCAGGAGTCAAGGAGGGAGACCCGTGACCCATCCTGCCATTTCAGCGGCTGACCCCTACGAACGACGGCGACTCGCCGTCCTCGGCACCGAAATAGCCTACATTGATACCGGGGCAGGGGACCCTGTCGTCTTCCTGCACGGGAACCCGACATCCTCGTATCTCTGGCGAAACGTCATCCCCCATGGGGAGGGGCTTGGCCGCTGCCTGGCCCCTGATCTGGTCGGGATGGGGAGCTCCGGTAAGGCCCCCGACGGCTCCTATCGCTTTGTGGACCACGCCCGCTATCTGGATGCCTGGTTCGAGGCGCTTGGATTGACCAAGAACGTCACGCTGGTCGGCCATGATTGGGGCTCGGCCCTCGGGTTCTACTGGGCGTTCCGCCACCCGGACCGGGTCAGGGGTCTCGTCTATCTGGAGGCGATCGTCCGACCCCTGACCTGGGAGGAATGGCCCGAGCGGGCCCGTCCCCTCTTCCAGGCCATGCGCTCCCCGGCCGGTGAGGAGATCATCCTGCAGAAGAACGTGTTTGTCGAGCGGATCCTTCCGGCCAGCGTGTTACGACCCTTAACCGAGGAGGAGATGGCCACCTACCGCCGCCCCTACCTGGAACCGGGTGAGTCCCGGCGACCGACCCTGACGTGGCCCCGGGAGCTTCCTCTGGACGGGGAGCCGGCTGATGTCGTAGAGATTGTGGATCGCTACGCCAGGTGGCTGGCTGGGAGCGAGGTGCCGAAGCTCTTCATCAACGGGGATCCAGGGGTGATCCTGGTGGGGGCGCAGCGGGAGTTTTGCCGGGCGTGGCCGAACCAGCAGGAGGTCACGGTCAGAGGGCTCCATTTCCTCCAGGAAGACTCCCCGGCCGAGATCGGCCAGGCGATTGCCGCCTTTCTCGCGCGAATCCCGAGGGAACCATGAGGCCCCGGCGGCAGGGGCTGCCCCATGCCCCTCTCCCTCATGACCGTGCCGCCGTTCCGGGAGCGGGCCCGGAGGGGAGGCTCCGGCTGTCAAAAGCCGATTGCATCTCAGCCAGGATCCTCTCCGCAGCCCCCCGGGGGTCCTTGGCGTCCCTGATCGGACGACCAACGACCAGATAGTCCGCCCCGGCCTCGATCGCTTCGGCAGGTGTCACCGAGCGTTTATGCTCGTTTCTCCCTGTGCCGGCTGGTCTGATCCCAGGTGTGACGATTAACAGGCGATCTTTGGCCAGCTCTCTGATCGCCCGGGCTTCATGACCTGAGGCAATCACCCCATCACATCCGGCCTCCAGGGCCTTCCTGACCCGATACAACACCAGCTCTTCAACGGAGCACTCAAAGCCGAGATCCCGGATGTCCAGGGCATCCAAACTGGTCAGGACGGTCACCGCGAGAACCTTCAACGGACCCTGCCCCCGACCTTCGACAGCAGCCCTGATAATCCCTCCACTTCCGTGGACGGTGAGGAAGCTCACACCGATGGCCGCCACCTGCGCCACCGCCCGTTTGATCGTCTCTTCGATATCAAAGTACTTGTAGTCCAGAAAGACCTTTTTCTCCTGTTGGATGAGCCACCGAACAAAATCGGCCCCGGCCGCCAACTGGAGTTCGAGCCCGATTTTGAAGAAGGAAACGAGCCCCTCGAGCTGCCGGATCAGCCTCTTGGCCTCTTCAACCGCCGGGACATCTAAGGCGACGATGAGGCGCTCTCTCGCGTCAATCGCGGGCATAACCCTCCCCTCTCCTCCTATGGCTTACGGGCCGTGGGGGCTGAAGTACTCCTGGGCGTAGCTCTGGACCTTGCTCTCCAGCTCCCGTCGTTCGAGGAAAAGACCCCGAATGGCCGGGACGATCACGTAGGAGAGCTGCTTCTCCACCCCCCGCATGAGCATGCAGAAGTGCACGCACCGGGTCACGACCATGACCCCAAGGGGCTTGAGTCGTTCGGCGTTCATGAGGGCATTGGCGATCTGGGCCGTGAAACGCTCCTGGACCTGGAGGCGGCGGGTGTAGACCTCGACCAGGCGGGGGATCTTCGAGAGCCCCAGGATCCGTCCGCCATTCGGGACATAGGCGATCAAGGCTCGGCCGCGAATGGGAAGGAGGTGATGCTCGCAGAGGCTGTAGATCTCGATGTCTTTGATGATCACAGGATCCGGCAGGTAGTTGGCATCATTCGTGGCCTCCAGGAGGGTGATCTCGTCAAAGACCACCTTCAGGACCTCCTTCTCATCTTCGCCATAGCCGGCAAGGATCTCCTCCCAGGCATCGGCAAAACGCTCGGCCGTTCCCACAAGGCCCGGGCGTTCCGGGTCTTCGCCGATGGCGATGAGGAGTTCCCGGGCGGCCCTGATGACGCGCTCCTTGTCAAACTTCCAGTTCATGGGAAACTCTTCCCCCCTTTTCCCTCGCATATCTCGTTCGATCCTCAAGGCCGGCGGCGGCAAAGGCCCGCCGCCGTTCGGCGCACTTGTTGCACTGGCCACAGTGGAGGGAGCCGACAGGCCTGACACAGGAGAAGGTGAGTTCCAACGGCAGATCCCTTCCCCGGTGGATCACCTGGGCCTTCGAGAGGTGCCGGAAGGGGGCATGGATCGTGGTCGGCCAGGCAAGCCCCATGGAGAGGGCTTGTTCGAAGGAGGTGAAGAACTCCGGGGTGGCGTCCGGAAAAGGATTCCCTCCCAGGGAGCCTATCGCAATCGTCTTGATCCGTTCAAGGCCGGCCAGCACGGCGAGCTTGGCGAGGAGCAGGATATTCCTCCCCGGCAGGAACATCGCCTCATCCGGCGACCGGGCATCAGGCACCGGGCCCTTTCCCAGGCTCCAGTGCGTTCCGTAAAGATCCTGAAGGGGCATGGTCAGGATCCGCAGGGTCTCAATACGGTCGCTTTGGATCGCCTCGAGGAACCGGACCAGCCAGGAGAGCTCCACGTCCTCCCACCTCAACCCGGAGCGGATGTAAACGGGAAGGACGCGGGAGGTCCTGGCCAGTTCGCCGAGGAGGACCCCGCTGTCTAAGCCGCCGCTCGTCAGGCAGGCGACCCGCTCATCCGGCATCATTCCCCCCTGGCGGCCTCCCCGGGTACCGGGCCCAGGCTTTTGAGGTCTCGTAGAGGGTGACCGCTTGCACCGGCAACCCTTGAGAGGCTGCGTAATCGAAGATCAGCTTGGCGATCACCTCCGCCGTCGGGTTGTCTTTCAGGGTGACCACCGGCTCCCCCTCGGCCCGGAGGACCTCCGCCAACGGATCGTCTTCCCGGAGGATCATGCGATGGTCGAGGGTCTGGTCAATCCAGCTCTTCAGGCTCGCGTCGATCTCGCTGAAATCCACGACCATCCCGAGAGGGTTCAGTTCGGCGGCCAGGGTGATAATGACCCGGCCATTATGGCCATGAGCCAGACGGCATTTGCCGCTGTAATCCCTGAGGCGATGGCCGTAGGAGAACTCGATCTCCCGCGACACCTCAAACATCATCCCCTCCTTACGACGGCTGTTTCAAGGGTTTTGGCAGCGCCTCGATCTTGGCCGCCAGGATGAAGTCGTTCTCCGAAAGCCCGCCGATGGCATGGGTGGATAACTCAACCGTCAGCCGCCTGTACCCGGTCAGATGGAGATCCGGGTGATGCTGCTCCTCCTCGGCGATCTCGGCAATCTTCTGGATCAGCTCGATGGCATCCATGAACCACCGCATGGTGTAGGTGCGGCGGATGGACTTGCCGTCCGCTGATAACTCCCAGCCCTGGAGGTGGGTCAGGTAGTCCTCCGCCTGCTGTCGGGAGAAGGGCTGAACGCCTCCCTCACAGGGCTGACACCTTCGCTGTTTGAGTTCCTCCATCGTTGGAGCACTCATGGTGAACCTCCTTCCGCTCCCTTTCCCTTCCTCTTACCCTCCCAAACGACCTCCTGTCAACCCCAAAAGGGATCCCCTGTTCTGGAGGGGGGAGAGGACTTGGTCAGGAGGGCTTTACAAAGGGCGCCTGGTGTGCTAACTTCACATTACACCGGGCAGGGGAGACCGATCGGTGGTTTGGGCACGTCCAACGGGGGGTTAGCTCAGTTGGGAGAGCGCCGCGTTCGCAACGCGGAGGTCGGGGGTTCGAATCCCCTACCCTCCACCCCTTTAGCACACCCGACGCCCAGGCCCGTCCCTAGCGGTCAGGCTGCCCATGGCCCTTAAAGACGATCCCGGGACATGACGAAGGCATGAACCTTCCAGACCTCGTCCCGCGATAGGAGGGAACCCCAGGCAGGCATGCCCCCTTTACGCCCGTTGATCACGGTTTCCAGGAACTGCTTATCGGGGAGCTTGGTCCTGAAGAGGTTGGGGCCCTGGCCACCCTGGCTCTTGTGGCACCCCACGCAGCGACTACGGTAGATCCGCTCGCCTTCCTCAATGGCCTCCTTTTGCCCCAGATAGGGGTTCGTGAGCGCCTCCTCGGCATCTGGGACGCGTTGGCCCCCGGCCGGCGGTACCTTCATGCCCGGAACCAGGGTGAGCAGAAAGGCCATAAGCCCGGCGGCCAGCCCCACGGTGCCCCGCCGCCTCCGCCGATCAGCCTGGCTCATCTTGGGGATCAGTTGCCAGCTCATCCTTCCTTGGTCAAGGGATCCTCTTCCGCCGAGGAGGGGGCGTAACCCTGGAGGGAGGGAACGATCTGGCGTCCATGGACGTCGAAGACGGCCAGGGCATCAACCGGGCAGGCCTCACAGGCCTCGATGAGACGATCCTGCTCTACCTGTTCGGGGGATTTAAACGTGCAGATGTTCTCTTGATCCAGTTCGAAGGCCTCCGGTGCGACCTTCATGCAGGCCTTAAAGGCGGAGCAGGCGGTGCGATCAATCCGGATCGTCAGGTCTCCAACCTTCCGTTCGATGAACTCTCCCATGGGCCCCTCCCGGGCCGGTTCATCCCGTTGGGATCGGGGTGATGGTTGAGGCTCCTTTGCTCTCCGCCCCTTCCCCTTTCTGCCCGACCGTGGAGATCAGGTACAGACTCGCCGCTTCCCCGGTGCGTACGCAATCGGGGATGCCGACCCCGCCGTAGGCATTGCCCGCGAGGGCGAGGCCACGGTGTTTGCTGACCCTGGTGTTGATCCGGGCGATACGCTCGAGGTGCCCGACCAGGTACTGGGGCATGGCGTGCGGGTGGCGGTGGACCAGGGTCAGGAGCGGCGGGGCCGTGATGCCGAGCAGGTCGCCCATCTCCCGGCGGACCTCGGCAATTATTGTCGCATCGTCCTTCGCGTACATCTCGGGCTGGATCGCCCCGCCCATAAAGCAGCGGAACAGCACGTGCCCCGCCGGGGCACGCCCTTCAAACTTGACGCTGCTGAAGGAGCAGGCGATGATGGCGCGCCGTTCGGTGATGGGCACGATGAAGCCAAAGCCGTCGAGCGGGTGGGGCACGTCCTCCCGTCGGTAGGCCAGGTGGATGACGACGGAGGAGGCGTAGGGGATCTTCGCCAACTCGGCCGCGAGGGAGGGGTCGAACCCTTCCACCAACGTCGCCGCCTGATGGGCGGGTGTGGTGATGATGACCCCGTCGGCCTCAAGCCCCACGCCTTTGTCGGTGAAGACCCTCCAGCCCCCGTTCACCCTCCCTACCCGCACCACCCGCTGGTGGAGCTGCACGGTCCCTTCCGGCAGTCGCCCGGCCAGGGCCTCCACCAGCGTTTGCATCCCCTCTCGGAACGACACAAACAAACTATACCGGGCGCCGCTCTCGCAGCTTGACCGTTGCCCCACCGCCTGCTGCTCCCGGAGCATCGCCCTGATGACGCTGCCGTGTCGCTCCTCCATTTCCAGGAAGGAGGGCATGGTGGCCCGCAGGCTGAGCCGCTCCGGGTCGGCGGCATAGACCCCGCTGATGAGCGGTTGGGCCACCCTCTCCAGCGCCTCGCGCCCAAAGCGGCGGCTGACGAAGGAGGCGAGGCTTTCGTCTTCCCGTCGTGGCCCCCGGGGCAGCACCAGGTCCAAGGCCATCCGCAGCTTGCCCCACCAGGAAAAGAGCGGCGAGGTGACAAACGGCCAGACCTTTGTCGGGGCCAGCATGAGGAACCCGTCAGGGATGGGGAGGAGCCTACCCCGGTGGACGACAAAGGTACGGCGGTGAGTGTTGCTGGTCGGGATGAGGGACGATTCCAAACCGAGACGCTGGCACAGGGCGAGGGCCCACGGTTTGGTCGTGATGAAGGCATCGGGGCCTTCCTCAATGAGAAAGCCGTCTACCCGCTGCGTGGCGATTGAGCCGCCAAGCCTCCCGCTCCCTTCGAGGAGGACCACCTCCAGGGGCCGGCGCCTCTCCGAGCGGAGTTCCATCAGGCGGTGGGCTGCGCTCAAACCCGTGATGCCACCGCCGATCACGATGATACGGATCGGGCGTTCGCCGTCTTGAGCCTGTCCAAGGGGTGGGTTGGGCACCGGGGATTTCACGGCCTGATCTCCCCTTCAACAATCTCCGCTAATGCCGCGATGAACCTCGCATCATCATTGACCGTCTTCGCCCGGAGGAAGGAGAGGCCGAGTTCCTTGGCCACCTGGGCGGCTTGGATGTCGAGGTCGTAGAGGACCTCCACGTGGTCAACGACGAACCCGATGGGGACAACGACCACGTGCCGGATGCCTTGTCGTGAGAGGTCCCCGAGCAGATCGCAGATGTCCGGCTCCAGCCAGGGGTCCGTCGGGCGGCCACTCCGGCTTTGGTAGGCAATGGTCCAGCGCTCATGCCGAAGGTACTCGGCGACCAAACGCGATGAAGCGGTGAGCTGTTCCACGTAGGGCGACTTCTCCGCCATCTCGGTTGGGAGGCTGTGGGCGGTAAAGATCAGCATCGTGCCCTCCCGGTCGGCAGGGGGGATTTGCAGAAGACATTCGGCGGTGCGGCCGGCGGCGGCTTTGATGAAGAGCGGGTGATCGTAGAAGGGGGGTGCATAGTCAACGGACAACCGGACACCCGTCTCAGCCAAGGCCTGGGCGACGTTTTGTTGATACCTCTGCCAGCTCGATTCGCTTTGATGGGGTGCCATGATGATGCCGAGCGCCCGTGTCACACCGGCCCCTGCCATCTCCCGGATCGTCTGCGCCAGGAGCGGGTGCCAGTTCCGCATTCCGACAAAAACCGGCAGCTGATGGCCGCGCTCCTTCAGGGCCTTTTCCAATCCCCGGGCCTGTCGGAACGTCAGCTCGTTTAGGGGGGACCGGCCGCCGATCCGTTTGTAGTGATGGACAACCTCTTCAAGTCGCTCGGGCGGGATCGAGCGCCCCTGGGCGACCCTGGCCAGAAACGGGCGGACATCCTCCAACCGCTCAGGGCCGCCGAAGGCAATCATCAGGACGGCATCGAAGGTTGCAGGCACGAATCACTCCCCTGATCGCCTTGGCCGGCTGGAGTATTCCTGCACGGCCTCCACCAGCACCAGGACGTGGTCAACGGGCGTGTCCGGCAGGAGGCCGTGCCCCAGGTTGAAGATGTGTCCCGGGCGCCCGGCGGCTTTTCCCAGGATCTGCCGGACACGGCGGCGGATCTCGGCAGGGGGGGCGAGGAGGACGACGGGGTCAAGGTTGCCCTGCACGGCCACGTCGTAGCCGAGCCGTGCCCATGCCTCCCCCAGATCGACACGCCAGTCGAGGCCAATGACATGACCCCCGGCCTCCTTCATCAGCTCGAGCAGGGAGGCAGTGCCGGTCCCGAAGTGGATGACCGGGACCCCCGGCCTGAGGCTCTGGATCAGCCGCTTCATGTGGGGCAGGACAAACTCGCGGTAGTCATCAGGCGCCAGGCAGCCCACCCAACTGTCGAAGAGCTGCACCGCATCCGCGCCGGCGTCGATCTGACCGTTGAGGTACGCGGCGGTCGCCTGGACCAACCGATCCATCAAGGCGTGCCACGCGCCCGCGTCCCGATACATCAGTCCCTTGGTGTTCTCGTAGTAGCGCGAGCCTCCCCCTTCGATCACATAGGAGGCGACCGTAAACGGCGCCCCGGCGAAGCCGATGAGGGCCACGTCGGCCTTCAAGGCGCGGCGGGTCAAACGGACGGCCTCATACACGAATTGCAAGGCGGCAGGCTCGAACTCCCGGAGGGCATCTACGGCCTTCCCGGTCCGCAGGGGGGTCTTGATGACGGGCCCTTCACCCTTGGAAAACTCCAGGTCCACCCCCAGCGGTTCGAGGATCAGCAGGATGTCAGCAAAGATGATGGCGGCATCCACCGCCAGGCGGTTCACCGCCATGAGGGTCACCTCGGCGGCGAGTTCCGGGGTCTTGCACAGCTTAAGGAATGGCACCCGTCGGCGGAGTTCCCGGTACTCGCGGAGATAACGCCCCGCCTGCCGCATCAGCCAGATGGGGGTACGATCCGTAGGCTCACGCCGACAGGCTTTGAGGAAACGACTGTTCGATTCCGCCACGGGTCCCTCCACCCCCTCGCCTTCAGCTCCCCCCCGGCCCGTGCTTCGAAGGAAGCCCGCCCCGGTGCGGTGGCTCGGCCATCCTTCAACCGCCCATGAGATTATTGGAGCTTTCGCCCCAGGTCAAGCCTTTTCTGAAGGATGGCTGACGATTCAGCCCCTCACGACGTTTGATGAGCTCCCGATCTCCGGTGACTTGACAGGCGAGGAGAGCGGTGTTATGAAGAAAAAGAAGAGGGGTGAATTCCATGATCCAGGCAGGCGTCGGGTACTCGGGAGGAGGGTCGGCCGAAAGGGCCGCCCGAACGGCGGCGGAGATCGCGATGGAGCGGGCCGGGCTGGATCGGGGGGATCTGGCCTTTGTCTTTGCGACCACCGACTACCGGGCCGCGTACACCCAGCTCCTCTCGGCCGTGCAGCGGACGACAGGCGTCCGGCACCTGGTCGGGTGTAGCGGTATGGGCGTCCTCACTACCGATGGGGAATTCGAGCACGCCCCAGGGGTCGCCGTCCTGGTCGTGAAGTCCCGGGACCTTTCCGCCGAGCCTTTCCTGATCCGAACGGGTGAGCCGATCAGGGAGGCCCCGGGCCGGGCCATCCGGCGTCTGATCCACCCTCCCCGGGCCCCCAACCCCCTCCTCGTCGTGTTCCCCGATATCTTTAGTGTCCATCCGGCGGAGCTTCTCCGTGAGATCCAGGAGGACGCAACGGTGCTTCCGATTGTGGGGGGGGCTGCCTCCGGAGGGCCCTATGACCGGATGACCTTTCAGTGGTGTGGAGGGGACATCGAGGTGCATGGGGTGGCAGGGATGCTCCTCTCCGGGGCTTTCAGGACCTCCATCGGGATCGCCCAAGGGTGCCAGCCCATCGGCGAGCCGTACTTGATCAGCCGGGCCCGGGGGAATCTGATCCTGGAGCTGGACGGCCGTCCGGCCTTTGACGTCCTCCAGGAGGTCGTCACCTCCCTCCCACCCGAGGAGGTCGAGCGGGCCTTCCACTCCCTCTTTGCCGGCCTCGCGATCCCGAAGGAGAAGCCCACGCTCCAAAGGGGGGATTTCCTGGTGCGAACCATCGCCGGGATCGATCCTGCCTCAGGGGCGGTGGCCATCGCCGAGCAGGTCCGCCCGGGACAGATCCTCCAGTTCACCTTAAGGGACGCCAACGCAGCCAGGGCGGACATGCGGAGGATGCTGGAGCACCTGTATCCCTCCCTCCAGGGAAGCCACCCCCGCTTCGGGTTCTACTTCAATTGCCTCGGACGGGGCGTTGGCCTTTACGGCGACCGCCACCACGATATCACCTTGATCAAAGAGTTTTTCGTGGACCTCCCGGTAGTCGGCTTCTTCGGGAACGCGGAGCTTGCCCCGCTAGGCGGCAGGAACTACGTCCACAACTATACCGGGGTCTTGGTGGTGTTCAGCGAGGGCTGACAGGTCCCTGCCTTTCGAACTCGGCGATCTTGGCCAGGCGGCGCCGGTGGCGCTCGGCCTCCGAGAACCGGGACCCCAAGAAGGTGCGGATGACCTCCAGGGCGAGGGCGGGGCCGATGACCCTCGCCCCCAGGCAGAGGATGTTGGCGTCGTCATCCTCCCGGCTCTGGCGGGCAGAGTAGGTATCGTGACAGAGGGCAGCCCGGATCCCCGGGAACTTGTTGGCGGCGATGGAGGCGCCGACCCCGCTTCCGCAGACGAGGATGCCGAGTTCTGCTTTTCCCTGGAGGATCGCCTCGGCCACGGCCTTCGCGTAGTCAGGGTAGTCCACCGGCTCGGGGCTGTCTGCCCCGAGATCCACCACGCTGTGACCGGCCTCGTTCAGGTATTCCAGGATCCGTTTCTTCAGCTCGAACCCGCCATGATCGGCCCCGATGGCGATCCGCATCAAATCCCCCCTTTGCTTCCTCCGTGTTCCGATTTTGGGCTGACCAGAAGGTTGTAGAGCTCTTGCTGGCGCTCCAGGGCCCGTTGGTACCGTTCGTGCCGGTCTGGACCTCCATCGGGCGTGGTCCTCATTTCGTAGGCCCTCCGCCCCTCCACCCCCTCCACACCCCGTCCGAGGCGATCAAAGAGGAAGGCCCGGACCGATGAGGTCCCCACATCAAGGGTGACGATCAGCGGCGGTTCCACCGCGGGCTTTGGGATGAACGGCATGGCGGAGACCCCCTCTCCCCGAAGGAAACGTTGCCAGGGGAGGTCTGCTATGCTACAGTTCTGGGGGAGTGCTCGATGAACAGTCCTAAAGGTACCGTTCCCTTTAGGGCCTGTCAAGGGTTCTGAGCCCCTTGGGGGGTTCCCTTTCAAAGGAGGCGCGTTATGAAGAAGCAAGGGTTGGCGATCGGCTTGGTGGGTGTCCTGCTCCTCTTTTCCGGTGGAGCGCTATGGTCCCAGGAGGAGGAATCGGGGGGACAGCCCGGGATGGGCATGATGGGCGGGGGCATGATGGGCGGGGGCATGATGAGGATGATGGGTCC
>CAZHST010000052.1:0-19153 GCA_964535215.1 uncultured bacterium | reverse complement strand
GTTGTATGCGCCGCAGACTATACCATAAATCCGGAACTCGGTAAACAGTTACCTTTCCCATCAGCAACCTCGGGGGACGTGAAGAGCACGACGCTTTCGATGATCTGGCCATACTCGGGCCGGTTTCCGTACTCATGTTTCAGATACGCCAGCCCGGCTGTCACAGCCCCCGGCGACCGTCCCAGGCCCGCAAAATGGATGATACCCATCTTCGAGACCTCCTTACGGGCCGGCAGCATCCTGGGGAGGGATCGCTGCCGGTGACGGTAAGTTTTGCCATAGCTCCATGAGAGTTTCTGCTTCCTTGTCTCCGGGATAGACTCTGAGATGCTCTTTCAAACACTGAACAGCCTTATCGACCTCCTGACATGCAACTCTAGCATAGGCAAGATAAACACGTGCTTTAGGGTGCTTCCTGTTGTGTCTTATGCACTCTTCGTACGAACTCGCTGCATCAGACCACCACCCGAGTTTGTCATAGCACAAACCGAGGTTAAAACAGATCTCAGCCTTTTCCCTACGTGTACCGTTTCTTCCGAGCGCGAAATAAAACCGACTGATTGCTTTTTCCAGCCGCTCTTGATCCACCTGAGTTCCCTTGTCTGACAGTCGCAAATGGGCGATCCCTTCACCACGGGCTTGGAGGAATTCCGCACGAGCCGTCTTGTCTAAGCTAACGTCAAAAAGCTCCTCTACCAATTTCACGATCACGTCTGTCAGGAGTCCCATCTCCTTGACTCCTGATCACGGCATTTGCTTCTTCACCCTGGCTTGGCGGACCGCCCAACCCCAGGCCCGGGCCTGATCGGGAGAGGGGAGGTTCGACCTCCACCCCTCCCAGATCTGCTTCAGGTTACGGAAATGCCCCTGGCTTCGGCGGCTGCGAGGCGGAGGGTTCTGGCTGAGGGCCTGAAGATACCGACGGACGGCCTCCCGATCATAGGCTTTGGCAATGAAGTAATCCCCGAGCTTTGCCGCTTCGGCGAGGTCCACGTCGAAGCGGACCAGTTGTTCCGCCAGCCGCTCAGCCTCCTGTATCACGGTGTTCCAGTCGGTCATAGCCCTCTCCTCAGTAAGGTCCTGACGGGGAAGGTCGGTTCAGGTTGGCCCGGTTCAGCACCAGGGCCACGGCCGCCAGTCGATCGGCCGAAAGCAGCCGAGCCTGCTCGGCCGCCTGCACCCAGGCCTGCACCTGCCGGGAGAGGGAGGCCCCCTCCAGCCGTCGGGAGGCCCTGCCCAGTCTTCCCCCCCGCTCCAGCCCGGCTCTGTCAGCGAGTAGCACCACCGCCTTCAGCCGGACTTCGATCGACCCCATCCCGACCGGCTTGCCGGCACCGACCTTCAGCGGGAACGGATGCTGTGGATGCTGCCCCAAGGCCGCCAGGAGGAGCCCCAGCTCGCCCGGGCTCAGGTTTTCCACGAAGACCCTCACAGGCATCGTGACGTTCGGCTTAACGACGACGCGGGGGTCCGGTCCCTGGGCGATCTGCCCATGCTGGTAGAACTTCCGCCCGACCGCTTCTCGTCCCTGGAGGTAGCGTTGGGGAAGCTCCCGTCCCCGACTCCGAGCCGGGGCCCAGAGGAGGGGGGTGCCGAGGAATTGCAGACTCCCCTGGGGGACCTCGGCGTCGGCAAAGCCCACCTGCCCCTGATAGTCCTGCGCTCCGAAGAGACGGCAGGCCGGGCAAAGCTGCTTAGGATCGGTGCACCGCCCCAGTCGTCTGGGGAGGAATGGCCGTACCCGGGGGTTCACGACCGGGATGCAGGAGGCCGAGAGGGCTTCGACCAGGCTCCGCACAGCTCCCTTGAGGGATGATCCCGGGAGGAGCACGGTCCGCTTCTGACGGGTGGGATCACGCGGATCCTGCTTAGGGACCGACACCTCGCGCAACGCCAACCGCTCCTGGCCCGGGCCGGTCGTCACGAAGTCGGTGAGGCCGCTGGCGACCTGCACCGGCCGCAAGGTCACCAGCTCCAGTTCCAGCCAGCCGCTGAGGCGGTCCGGCACAACCGTGACTCGGTCGTGTCCGCCGATGGGCCCCTGACGGTCCGGTGCTTCTGGGGAAAAGGGCACCAGCTCATATGGCTTTTCCGGAAGTTCCCGTCTCATAGTGGTCTAACCTCTCGATCACGGATTTCCGCAGGCGTCCGAGGGCGAGGACGCTGACGGATGGCACAGTAGCGGACCAGGCGGAGCCGTCCGGTCGCATCGAAATAGCATTGGACTTCGGCCTCCAGGCCATGGCCCGGTGAGAACTCAACCCCGTAGTCCAGTGGGCGGGGATAAGCCACCACCACCATCTTCGGTTTCACCATCACCCTTCCATTCTCCCAGACCCCCACCTCCACCATCTCCCCCGCCAGGATCCGTCTTCCCGGCTCTGCCTTGAACCTGGAATCGGTGACCGTGAATCCCTCCAGCCCTGCCTTCAGCTTGGTGACCCCTTCCTCGCTTTCTGTCAGGAGCCACACGTCATACCTCTCCCCCAGACGTCGCCCCCGGAGTTCGGCCACTTCGGAAAAGAGCCGCACGACCTCCCACCTGGGATCGAGAACCTCCTGATTAAAGGGGCGGGGGAGCCGGATGTCCGTCTCGCACCAGGCGAACCACCAGGTCTGGTCCGGGATGAAGAGCCCCTGATGCCGCAGGGCTTCATACACCGGGGCCAGGGGGTGAACTAGAGGGGCTGTCGGTTCCAGCCGGAGGACGAAGCCTGAGCTCATGAGCCTCCCCCTCCTGCCTGCACTTCAGCGACCCAGCGCGGTGCCAGCTCTTCTAACCACCGCCGTGCGGCCTCACCCTCTGCTTCCAGCTCGTAGGCCCACCCTCGCCTGTCGGCCTCTACATTGACCAAATAGCGGTCATCAGCGGGGAACTGGTACTTCTGCCGCACAGCCTCCTCAACGAAGACTCCCACCCCGCAGATCTGCCTCTCTGGGTTCCTGGGAAACCGGAAGGTCAGCTGCTGAAACGTCAGGGCCACCCGCCCCAGGCCCCGGGATTTAGCGTGGCCGAGGGCGACCAGGCCATCAGCAATGTCCAGGAGGGCTGCCCCGACAAGGCCCACCTGCCCCAGGGTAAAGTTCCGGAGGGTGATCCTCCCTTCAAAGGTCCCATCGGTGACGGTCTCTAACTGGAAGGGTCCGTGCGCTACTGCTCCGGTGACCCGATCGATGGCCACGCCGTACCGGACCTCCGTCAGGAGGCCTCCGTTCGGATACCAGTCCCCTACCTTCACCCGGGCAGCCAGTCCCGTGTTGCCGAAAAGGCGACATGTGTAGCAGGAGCGCTGCCAGAGTTCAAGGAGCGGCTTCTTATCCAGATCCCTCTCGCCCGCCAGACAGGAAACTCGGATCGTAGACCCTTCCTCTTGCTCGATCGCTTCTCGTCCTTCCCGTTCACGCGAGTGGCGAGTTGGATCGCAGGCCTGATGCGCGGCGATGGACCTCACGAGTCGCTCGGCGTGGCTCCGGAGGACCCCCCGGACGCTGGAGCCGGGGATGTAAATTGTTTCCTCCACCTCCCCTGGCCGGCGCGTGCGGACGAAAAACATGTCGGGGAGGGTCGGGTCAATATCGGCCTTGGCCCCCTCGCCGGACTTGATGAGCAGGGGGGTCTGTGGTCGAAGGGTGAGGTCCAGGATCGCTTCGTTGTAGAATCGTCCATGCATCAGCGTTCACCTCCCGCCAGTGCCTCCACCGCCCTCCCGAGCCAGGCTTCCGCCTCCGAAAGAGGCACCACCCGCATGGTCCCTTCTAAGAGATAGCGGCGGAGGGCATCCCGGCCTTCCACCAGCTCCAGCCGGACGTTCTCCTCCTTCACACGGATGTGCCCCAGCCCTCGACCCTTGAAGCCCCCCACCAGAATCTGGCCCCGTCGGAGTTCCTCGATCCCCAGCCAGAGTAATCCTCGTTCGACCTGGTCCAGGTTGTCGGCGACCAGCTCCAGCCGGAACTCGCTGCCCGGGGGAACCACCTCGAAATCGTATTTGTGGGCCACCGTTTCCTTGTCCCGGTCGATGGCCACGCCATCGCGGCGCTCCGCCCGAGCACCGTTCAGGCAGGGGAGATCGGTGATCCGGACCCGCGAGGCCAGCCAGGGGGAGCCGAACACGCGGCACACGCGACAGGAGCGGCTGAAGACCGTTCGGGCGTACTCCTCGTCGGCTGCCTCCTTCCGAATGCGTTCCCGTTTTTCCGCCGTGATGCAAAGCTGCTGCTCTACCACCGGCTGACAGGCCCCCCTGCCGTCACCGGCGTTCGGCTCAAACGTCCGGACGATCCGCTCCACGTGACTTCGCAGCACCCCCCGGAGCGAGGAGCCGGGGATGAAGGGCCGGCCGTCCTCCAGCTTGAGAATCGGGAGGTCGGAGCCCGTTGGCTCGGCCGCTTGGGTCCCCATCCCGATGCGGAGGCCGGTCTGGGCCACCAGGGTGGCCCTGATCCAGAGGCGACTGTGAAAGGTCTCCCACAGCTCTCCCATCACGCTCCTCTCCTTTCCCTCGCTGGCGGGATCTGCTGAAGATGATTGATCGCCACCAGCACCCGGCGGAAGTAGCCCAGGAAGCGCGTGACCGCCGCCATGGTGTCGGGCCCGCTTGTCTCCCGCTCAATCCGGCCGATGGCCTCGTGGACCCATTCCGCCAAGTCCCGTCCTCCGTCCCCCCCCACCTTCCAAAATTCCTCCCGGGCCCGCTGGTAGCGGAGCCAGTTGCGGAAGACGAGGAGGGAGCCCGTGGCCTGGGCCACCTCGATCGCCTTCGAGGCCTGCGTCCGACCTGTATCCACATGGGCTCTAAGCTGCTCCTGGAGATTCGCCACGATCTCTTCAGCCCAGATGACGAGTTGCTCTTCACTCACCGGCATAAGACCCCACCTCCTCTCGCTTATGACTACCCATCCACATCATGACGAACGTGGAACGGATCGCAGATGCTCACCTCCCCCAGTCCCTCCCCCCGCCTTTCCCCGAGCCCTTGTACTTCAAGGGCTCTCAGGAAAGGCAGGACCTGCAACTTCTGGGCGATGGGCACTTTGTAGGTGAAGACGCTTCCCGTCCCGATGGCGGGAAGGACCGGCTTCGGCAGACCCCATGCCTGCGACCAGCCCGTCAGCATCTCCCGCTCGACAAACGTCGCCTGACTGATCAGCTCCAGGCCCTCGGGGAGCGGGCTGATATACCGGCGGAGCACAGCCGACGTCAGCCTGGAAGCCGGGATCCCCCGCTCGTCAACGAGGAGGAGCGGGGAGCGGGTGGTCAAGGTGAAGAGAAGGTGGTCGTGATCCAGTTGGAACCGCTCCACCTGTTCGGTGGGATCCGTCAAGGGGATTTCGCTCCATCGAAGGATGGCCTCGCCGAGTCCCCGCGCCCGGGCGCTGCCCAACCGGAGCTGATAGCCCCCATCTTGGGGGAGAAAGTAGGTGGCCAGCAGGGCCTTGAGGCCCTCCCATTGGTCCTCCGTCATCGTCCAACACCCTACGAAGGCGAACGGCCTTTGAGGATCCGGTTCTATCGCCTCCAGCGTGTACAGGATCTCCTCCTCCGCCGCCTCGGTCCAGCGGTTAAGGCCAACCCGCACAAGGGGACGGCGGGGGATGCGCCCCACGTCCTCGTAGGGGCCGTCCCGGCTGACGACGAAGCCACGCCACCGTTCTAACCGCTCCTGGCATATCAGACAGAGGAACGGACGCCCACCTTCTTCACCCCGCCCGAAGAGGGCTTGACGGACATGACGCCGAAGGGTATCAACCCAGCCATGCTTGGCCCCAGAGGGCTTACAGGCGAAGGTCGTACAGGGAGCAGGGAAGACCATCCCCTCCTTCCGGAGGGGCATGGGATAGAGGTAACCAAACCGCGCGACCGGCTCCCGGACAAAGATGGCCTCGAAAGCCTCGGCCGCACTGGAATCGGAAGGTCGGGATCGCAGACTTAAGCCGGCAGTCCGATGCTGTCCCAGCGCCTGGAGGATTCGTTGGGCCAACGCGCCGCGAACGACACTCCCGGCGATGAATGGCCGGCTCTCCCGCACATTCTGGGACGAGTCCATCCCACTTCCCAGCACCAGCGGCCCCTTCGGCTCAACGATGACTTTCAGCCGTACCATCCCCCAGCACTCCCTTCAAGAGGACCATCCAATCCCCAAGTACCCACTGCTTCTTCGCCTCGTCCCAGAGATCCAATCCGATGATTTCCGGCGTAACCCGTCCCAACCCTCTCGCCTTCCCCCCACCGATATGGGTAACGGTTCGAAGCGCAGCCAGGAGCCACCCGATCTCCTGCTGCTCGAGCTGCCCCTCGATGGTCCCTTCGAACATCACCGGCCGCCCGGCCCGCTGAGACGGGACCGTCTCCAGGACATAGAGCCGCTCCTCCTCCGTCGTCCCCAGGTGTCGGCTGATGCCGACCCCAGGCCTGGGGGACAGCGGCATCTGCTCCGTCTGGGGGGCTGTGAACATGAAATCACTGAAGGTGATCGGGGAGAGGCGCCACACACTCCCGAACAGACGACAGGCCATGCAGAAGGGCTCCGGCGCTCCACGCCTCCCCAGCTCTTCGGCCACGCTCCGATGGTGAGGGCAGGTCCGGTCAGGGCGGGGCGGAGTGCAGACTGGCTCCCCCAGAGCCGTGAGGACCCGCTCCAGGTGCGCCCGCACCCGTCCCCTCACGGAGGAGGCGGGAAGGTAAGGCCTATTGTGGGCATCGACCTCTACGCTCCGGTCTACCAAGGGTAGGGTCCGCCCCGGACCAGCAGTGTGAAGGTCCGACTCAAGCTGGAGCCTTACTTTGAGCCGAAATTGCTCGACTGCCACCGCCTTCACCTCCCCTCACTCCATCGCCTTGATCATCTCCAACAGATCCCAGAGCGGAGAAAACAGCACCTCACCCTCTCCCCGATCCGGCTCGCCCAAGGGTGTCCGCTGTGGGAGGCGAAGGGTGGGTAACGGCTGAGGCGATGGCGTCACGTCCCCAAAGACTTCTCGCCACTCCCCCTCTTCCAGGAGGGCGCAGAGCTGCTCTTCCCTCGGACGCGTCTGCTCCCGTGCCTTCTGATAGACATAGTGGAGGAAGGCCGCTAGCGGCGACGAGTGGACGAAGACTTCGACGATCCGGTGGAGCCGACCGCTGTGCCGCTCCCTCAACCGCTCTGCCTTATCCAGGAGGAACCGCAGTTCTCTCGCGGTGAGCGGCCGGAGGGTCAGGCAAAGGGGATACCGGCCCGAATCCTCCTGATTTCCCCAGAACATCTGCTTGAGGTAGCGGGAAAGGTCGGAGGGGATCTGGTCGGCGCTCATGGTCAGAAGGAAGGCCACCGTCCCTTCGGTCTGGGCCCCGGCCTGCGCCTGCCGGTGACGGGCCGCCCGCTTGGCCCACTTGAGCAACTCCTCCTCAGCGAACTCCACCGTCCGCCGGACCGGGGCCTTTACATCACATAAAAGGCATCCGAGGGAGAAGGAGAGGGGCGTGTCTGTTAGCGCTTCCCCATTCCCTCGCTGAAATTCCAGGTCGGTCAGGGCGAGGAACCGCTCGCAGACGCGAAGTCCCAGGGCCCCCCATGTGAGGAGGATCAAGTCATCCCCACCCAACGCCAGGACTTGAAACGGAACCTTGTCCAAGGCCGGAGTTCTCCCCGGTTCCCACCCCCGGATTTTGGCCCCTTCCTGAGTCGCCCTGGCAAGGGAGAGAGCCCCTGCCGCTTGGGTTGTCTTCTCGACCCGGTGGGTCCACTGGAGGGCCAGTGGGAGGCTGGAGAGCCGCTGGATGACGCCACCGAAGTTGTTCCCGTCCCCGTAGATGACCGCCAGCAGATCCCGGCGCACATCCCCGGGGATCAGCTGCCCCAGCTCCCCCGCTACATACTCCTCCTTCTTCTCCCCTTTGACGCCCAGCGGGGTCGGAGTGGTCAACCTTAACCACTCCAGCACTTCCTGAACCTTGGCGGCCCGTTCCTCCCTTCCCCAGGATCGCTTCGTCATACAGACCCGGCACGCGACTTCGGGCCGCCCTGTCGGGGCCCCATACCATCCCTCCGCCGGACGGCTCCGGCAGATCCAGCACCGCTCCTCAAAGGGGAGGGTCTCCCACACGGGAAGCTCCGCGGCGTACCGGTCCTCCTCCAGCTTCCTGTGGGCAAGGCCCATGACCTGATGAAAAGCTTCACCGATCCGTTTCGCTTCCACCGTGACCGTGCCGACCGCGATAAAGGCCGTTCCGGTCCTCCTAAAGAAGCCCTCTCGGAGGCGATCCGTCCATGCTTCTCCCTGGTCTGAAGGGGCGAGAAACGTCAGCGTGGAAGCCGCCGCCTGGAGGACGACCTCCGGGCCCAGCTCCTCACTCACCACCCCTCCAAAGTGCCGGATTAACTCGTCAAGGAGGGTGGAGCCACCTCGAATTTCATTGAGCCCCGGTGTCTCAAAGACATACTGCTTAATGCGCTGCACCGCTCCGATGACAACCGCTACCCTGTCCTCATCACGAAGAGACTCCCCTCCTTCATGAAGCCCAACGAGCCGCTCTCGGTCCACCCCGGATGGCAGGGTGATGGTGGCTCTCTCCCCCCGATGGAGGTCGGTGAGGGAGCAGGCGACCTGCCAGGCGGCCGGAAACCCCTGCTGAAGCACCTCAGCAAGCCCTTCTTCCTCCTGGAGGAGGTGGAGGAGGGTCCCAAGTCTGATCTGGTGAAAGAGGGCTGAGTCGTGAATCTCGCTTCTCAGCAAGAGGTTCATGACCGCGGTCGTTGCCAGGACATGGTCGGCGAGCAGTTCGTGACCTTCGTCATCCAGGGGGAGGATCGGCGGCAACCCTTCGCCATCGAGAAAGCCCCTCCGCAGCCGCCGGCCGGCCAAGGGTTCGAGATTGATCCCCTCAGCGGCTGGCTCAAACAGGGCGATCCCGTCGATCAGGCCATCAATTCCTTCCTTTCTACCGAAGCGCAATGGGAAAAGCCAGGCGTAGTAGTCCTCCCGCCAGAAGGATGCCACACGATCAGCCGCCTGGCGTGGATCTTGATCGGCAGCCCTGAGCCGGCCGGCCAGCTCCCGGGCGATGTGCTGGCGGATGGCCCGTTGCCAGCTTTCCCCCATCCTGTAGATCATCCCGGTTAACACATCACACCACGTTTTCACTTGGCTACCCCTATCTACCCGCTTTCGATCCGGTACTGCCCCAATCCAAACGTGGCCCCTTTACCGACGTGGAGGTGGGTCCCGAGGAGGAGGTAAGGCCAGAAGGGCTCCAGGTCCCCCCGGTAGGTCACCTTTCCGACGAAGCCGCCCAAGGCCATTCTGGTCTGCTGCCGGTTCGAGTAGCGCTCCCAGTCCTGCCAGCGGAGGGCTAACACCTCGATGGCTACGCCTTCGGCCTGCTCGAGCAGGGCCTTCGGCCCCTCCTCCCACGCCCCGCCGCAGTGGAAGTATGCCAGGAGGGCGATCCGCCGGTGGAGACTCCGGAACAGGATGGGGAACCCGGCCTCGTCGGTGAGGTGGCCGTCGGCCTTGATCCGGGTCGGCGTCAGGAAGTGGAGCGTAACCCTCCCATTCTGAGGCACAGCCCCCTCCAGCTTCGGGAGGTCGTCGGCCCTCATCACCTCGAAGGTGCTCCGGAGGAGCTTCTTCGACCCGTCGTAAAGGGGGGCAGCCTCCCCCATGAGGCCGATGCTCTCCACGCTGACCAGTTGATACCTCCCTCTCCTCCGCCCGAGCCCGACCCGGCCTAGCTCGTCGAAGGCGTAAAGAAAATACGGCAGGTAGTCGATGGCCCTTCCCAGCAGAATGAGCTGAAAGGTCAGCTCCTCCCCCGGCTCGTAGACTCGCTTTGTCTCTAACGGCGGCTCGATCACGAAGGGCTGGGGGGCCGTCGGAATCTTCGTCAGGACTTGGCTTCCGGGTGGGGGAGGGGTTTCGAACACGTAAGCATAGATGCAGGTGGCCGGGAGCTGACACCCTTCCCGACAGCGGAGGGGGCAGGCCACCTTCCGGAAGACATGGCCGAAGCCGCCCCGGAAGGCCGAGCCCTTGTATTCAGGCAGGAACAGGGGTTCGGTGGGAGCCACCCGGAAGCGAAACGTCGCCCACTGCATGCTATGGAGGATAGACAGCGTCACCAGCGTCGCTCTTCGCTCCGTCACCGGCCAATGCCATAGGCACCGGGATCCCGATACCCGAAGACCTGCGGGTCGCCCGGCACATATCCCCAGCATGGAGAGCCGCCGCACGCGGAACCACCCACGGGATTGTCGAGGACCGGCGCCGTCTTCAGTTCAAAGTGGAGATGAACACACGGCTCCCCCTCAGGGTACGCGCCGCATAAGGACCCCCGCACAGACGGCCGCCGCCAATAGTCTCTCACACCGTAGCCGCTGGCCCCCATCCTGCCGATGACAGCACCCAGCTCGATCCGCTTCCCCTCTTCGAGGTCGGGACTGATCGTATCAAGATGGGCATACAGGCTGTAGAGCGGCCCCTCCGGTAGCCGATGCTCAAGGATGACCACATTCCCCAGGCCGTGGTCCTCACAGCCGCCCCCCGGTCTGTTCTCGCGACATCCTTCCCCATTCTGTTGCACTTTGAAGACCGTCCCCTCGGCGACGGCGAGGACCTCCGGGCGGCCGCTCCGGGCCATGAAGTCTACTCCCGCGTGGTGGCCGGCCTCCGTGACGACCCCGTAGCCGAGGCTTGGGACTGCTTCTTCTCGCCGGACCGGCCGGAGGAATCGGGGTGGCCCTTCGTCACCCCCTCCTGGCAGTTGCCCTGCGCCTTTGACCACGAATGATACCTCGCCACCGGCCCTGAGGAGGAGATCGAGGGGGAGCTGCCAGCGGGCGGTCCGACCGCTGACCACCGGCTCGATTGCCACCTGGCCGACGACGGCCGGATCGGCCTGGGCCACCTCCATGGGGAGGGTGAGCTGATAGGCGAACGTCCGGCCGAGGAAGAGAACGGCCTGGCCGGGGCGGGGTGGGCCGAGCAGCAAGGTGTGCTCAAGAGTCGTCATCCCCCCGGCAGCTTGCACCTGGATCCGCCCCTCCTCCTGAGTCAGCCGCTCCACCGCGTCGAAGGCGATCGTCTCTTCGTGGTAGAACCGATCCCCGCGGATCACGTCCCGAACCTCCGTCCCCTGAAAAAAGGTCTGGCCCTTGAAGGCCTCGGCCAGGAGCGGATTCGCAATGACGAGGTATGTCACCTGTCCCCCGCCGTCCGGCTTGAGCGCCAGGTGCAGCTCGAGGTCGAAGCAGCCGGTCAGAAGTAGCACAAGTCCGGCCAGCAGCGTTCCTCTTACAAGGAGCCCTCCCACACGCCGACCCCTTGGGCCATCGCCTCCTTCCACTTTTCCTGGAGCACCGCGAGGGAGGTCTTCCCGCCAAATCGGGCGATGAGTCCACCGTCGTATCTGTCGGCGATGGAGGCCACGGCCAGCCCGGAGGCCTTCAGCTCCTCCTGGTCCAGGGTGCGCCCGACAAGGCTGTGCGAGAAGACGATGTCCCCATCCTCGGTGAGGGCGAATGCCCCGAAGTAAAAGACGTCGTTGTGGTCGCGCTACGCGGCCACCATCTCGATCTCCCGCAAAAGAAGCAGCTTCAACAGGACCTCTAGACGCTCCTCGGCGGAATACTCCACGGCCCTCGGGTGCCGGTCCGTTATGATCTTCTTATAGTCGGGGCCGCTGAAGAGGATGGCGAATCGGTTCAGGGGACCCTCGGAATGCCGGAGGATCGAGCGGAGTAGATCGGCATACCCTTGGCGGTCCGTGTTCATCCGGGTCGTCCGTTCCGTGGCCACCGCCTCCTTCACCTCCCGCCGGATCCGCTCATGCGGGGCATCCCGCACCGAGGTGAAGTCAAGGAGGGCGTCGATCAGGTTGTCCCGGGAATCTGGCCCGCCCTTTGTCAGGAAGAAATCATTCCCCCCCGCATCCCGGACGGCGTAGTTCGGATTGCCAGCAGGATCTGCTCTGAAGGCGAGGAGGCCGAAGACCCCCGCCCAGAGGAAATCCGTGAAGGCCTGGGGGTTCTCCAGGGCGAAGATAAGCTCAAGGGGAAGATAGAACTGCTCCCCATCGGCCAAGGGGAGGTCGAGCTGAGAACGCTTCTCCATGATTTCAAGCTCGTACTTCGCCGCGTACTTCTCGCCGAGGTAGGTGTGGAGGGGCGTCCCCCTTTGCCCGCCGGCGTAGATCCTTCTGAGGCAGTCCCTGTAGGTCTTGGCGACATCCTGGTACTCGGCAAAGTGCTCCTGGGCCATGAGGTGGGTCGTCCGGACGCCGACGATCTTATAGGCCTGCCCCAGGTTCGGGGCCGTTGGGATGCCCCGGCTGAGGATCCTCCCCACCTCGGTCTGGAACGCCTGGGCGTACTGGCCGAGCCTGTCGTCCGGCCCGCTCGGGGTGATCCAGGGGGCGTAGCAGGCGTTATCCCGGCCTATCGACACTTGCCTTCCTTCCACCTCGATCGTTCCCGGCCCCACGGCCCGTTCATCATACCGGACCAGCTCATAGGTCTCCCGTTGAAGGTCGCTCACGAGCTGGGTCGAGGTGGCCTCCCCAGCCCGGGGGGCGTACCGGAGCTGCCCCGCCTGATCGCGATAGCCCTGGATCAGCTCCCACAGCGACTTGTCCCGGACCTCATCGCAGAAGGGGGCAGCGTTGATGAGGACATCCTCCTTCGAGTAGATCAAGGGCTCATAGGCGTTATAAATGAACCTGACGATCCCCCGCCGTCCGGTCTTTCCCACCTCCGTGGGATCGGGGACGAAGTCGAGCCAGACCGTCTCGAAGAAGGTCTCCCGGCGGGACACCGACCGCCCCTCCGGATCCCGCCGCACCTCTTTGTCCATCAGCTCCTGGTACAAAGCCTCCTCCAGGGGGCTCCCGGGCCGGCTCAGGTACGTCCGGACCCGAATCTTCAGCCGCTCGTGTCTGACGTTGGTCAGATGCCGTCGGCTTTGCTCCAGATCCTGCCGCACCTGGAGGATCCGGTCCCGGAACCGCTCCAGGGTCCCCTTCCAGCCTAAGGTGATCTCTCTCAGGGCCTTCAGAAGCTCCACGTAGTAGCCATGCATCGCCGCCCAACGGCGCACCTGGAGGAGGTCCTGCATCTTCTGGAGGTACCGGGCGGCCTTGAAGTAGGGGAACGTGGCCCCCTTGAACTCCGACTCGGCCTCCTGGGCCTCCTGCTCGGTCTGCATCAGAAGATCAGTCTTAGCGATGGGGTCGAGCTTGATCCGGTCGTCGTAGGCCGCCTTGATGATCTTCTCGTACTCCTCGATGTACGTGAGGACCTCGGCGCAGAAGGCGATGGCCGTCTCGAGGGGGGCCTCCTGGAAGCGGTAACGGGCCTCCAGGAGCGGCTGGCGGGAGAGCCTCCCCACCATGGGATTCCCTGCGGCATCCACCTTCGGCCCTCGGCTGACCTCCTGGTTGAGCAGGGCCTTGAGCGTGTTCTCCAGGAGACCTGGGCAGTAGGACCCTTCCCGGTCTGTGTAGCCGCCATAGATCTCCTTCAGCCGCTCGAGGTAGTACTTCAGCACGCTGTGGTAGGTCTTCCTGATCCCCGGCCGCGTTCGATCATAGGCCACGTCGTTCTGAGTCCCCAGGTTGGCATCGAGGAGCTTATTGGCCTGCTTGATCACCTCCTCCGGCTCGGTCCGGCCGAACGAGAGATGGTTTTGAATGATGTCGTTGTCCTTGAGGTGGTCGCTCTGCTCCTGGCCCTGGCTGTCCACGTTGACCAGGGGCAGGGTGTAGCCGGCCTCCAGGTCGAGGACCTGCCCCCCGACGAACCGCTTGGGGAGGCGGAGCTTCGTCAGGAGCTGGTCGAGATCGAAGGGGTATCCCGCCGTCCCCCCTCGGTACGTGTTGACCACCGTGAAGATCTCGTCCAGGAGGGCCAGCCGATTCGCCGGATCAGGCGTGCCGATGAGGAACTCCCCCGGGGGGAGGTGCTGGCCGTAGTAGCGGTCGCTCTCCTTGAAGAACCTCTCAAGCTCAGGCCCCAGATCTCGCTGGGGCGGCTTGGCCATCAGGAGCCGGTCCTGGAGCTCGATCCCCAGCCGGTGGCTGAAGTCGGCGATGATGTCCTCGATGGGGAAGATGAAGCTGTGGATCCCGAAGGTGGCGTAGGGGCGGCCGTGCTGGACGATCGCCCGGTAGATGTTGTTGTAATCAGGGACGATGGGCTCTTGCTCCACGCAGTGGAGGAGGAGGTAGTCGGCGATGGCCGGACAGACGGTGTAGATCGATTCGACGGTGTTGAGATCGCCGTTGTTCCGCGTGGCATCGACGAAGAAGCAGCTCTGGAACGGTCCCTTGTCGTCCCTTAACCCCGTCGGGGCGAAATTTTCCCGGTATTCCTCGAAGGGGTATCCCTTCTCCAAAAGGAGCATGAACCGGCGAAGCTCCCGCATCGCCGCAAAGGTGTTCGCCGCGACCAGCTCCCGGTTCACGTGGGGATCATCCTCCAGATTTTTGGTAAAGGCCCGGCTCAGGACGAAGATCCCGATCAGCTCCGAGTTGGGGAGGTCCGTGGCATAATACCGGACGATCTGGCCGACATCGAGGAAGATGCCCGAGCCGACGCCCCCCGCGACCGAGCCGACCACGAAGAAGTAGTTGCGGAGGCCGGACCGGACCTCCATCCTTTGCCTGAAGTGGTCAATGGCCGGCTTCAAGAGCTGTTCATGGAACTTCCTCACGTTCCTAGGATCGGCCAGGCTTAAGAGAAATGAGGCCCGGGAGTACTGCCGCTGCTGCCCCGCCCCCCGGTACTCCACCGCGGAGAGGGGGAGGACCATCCGTTCGGCATCCTCCGGCTCCAGCCACGGTCCGATCCTGGGGTCCGATCTCTCCGTTTCAACGATGGACCGCTTCACGTCATCGAGGGGCTGGTTGAAGCCCACGACCTCTCCCACGACGGGGTCGCTGTCGAGCCGAAAGTCCAGATCGACGGCCGGGATGTCGCTTAAGTCGAGATCGAGGGCGACGAGCCTCACCCCCTCGGGGAGGGCCCGGCCGAAGTGGAGATCGTAATAGGCCGGAGGCGGCACCCGCTCTTTCCCTTTCGCGATCGACTCCTTGACCATGTAGTCCTTGGCGGCCTCGAGGAGGGCCTTCTTCAGGTAGGTGCAGACGAGTTTCCCGGTCCCCCCGAGCCCGATCACCATCACGTTGTTCGGTGCTTGAAAGGCCATGGCTTCCCCTCCTCAGGTTATGGCTGCCAGCGGATCGTGATACCTTTTACATTCACGGTGGGGCTTCGCCTCGTCAGCCTACTCCACCAGGGGATGAGGCCAAACCAGCGGTAGAAGACGGTCACGGCCGGATCCCGCCGTTTCGTCAGCCGGTCCTTCTCCCCGATACTCCCGATCACATAGAAGGTCGGACACTTCTCGGATTGGGCCCTCAGCTCGTTGATCCACCACGGCGGGAAGACCCACCGCTTCGCCGAACGCACCCGCACCTTGTTGTAGAGCCAGAGGTTTCTCAAGGTTCCAACCCGCTCCGTCCCGACAAAGAGGGCGCCGGTCAAGGGTCCCCTTCGGATCCGTAAGGGGACCTCGGCGAAGAGTCTCGCCAGGAGCAGAAAGACGAGGGCCCGCATTCCAAGCTGGGGCCACCCGTAGACGATGGCGAAGGAGAACTCCTCCTGGCGGGTGTACCTCCTCCCCGTCTCCAGCGGTCCCTCGATCTTCGTCACGAGGGTGTACTGCCCCGGCTTCTGGATCCCCCGGATCTCCCGAAAGAAGCTCTTGGTCTCGGGCCGATACGTGAGGAAATCCACCGTCTGCCCCTCGCCGATGAACGCCCCGTTCTCATCGCGGACCCCGACAAGGACCAGCCTGTTCGCATCGCCCCCGAACAGCTCCTCAACGCCCCGGGCCTTTCCTTCTCGATAGAGCTGGCCCTCAATGAGCAGGGGAGCGGCCCGCCAGTAGAGGATGGGGTGGAAGATGTGGTTCGCCCGGTCGAGGGCCGGACGGCTCACCCTAAAGGAGATCAAGGGTTCCACCGGAATGGCGATCTCCCTTTTCAAAAGCGAGAAGTTCTCGATCCCGGCGAAGGTCCCCACGGTCACGTCCACGGCCAGCCTGTACTCTCCCGGTCCCGGGGTCGGGATCGGCTCCTTCACCGTGTAGCGTCCCGGCTGCGCCGGATCCTGTTCAAAGCGAAGCGGCGTGGGCGGCCCGCCGCTTTGGGCCAGGGTGGCCGAGAGGCGGAGGGGATGCTCGGGCAGCGGGACGACGGGGGCGCCGTCCGACCTCAGGAGCTTTGCTGAAAACACCAACGGCTCCCCCAGGGGATGGGGGGTCTTCGGGCTGATCAGCCTAAACTCAATGGGCAAAAGATCCGTCTTGATCCGCACCTTTCCCGGCTCCGTCAGCCGAAGCTGCCACTCCCCGACCGCCGGGGCTTTGAGGACATAGAGATCGACCCGTTCACCGGATGACACACTGATCCGCCCCGGCTCCTTCTCCGGCCTGACGACGCGACCGGCTGGGTCCTTGACCTCCACGGTCTGCGTCGGCTGCCGACGCTCTTTCAGGACGGAGATGGTCACCTTGTCCGTATAGGGGGGCACGGTGATCTTCTCCACCTGCTCGGCGGCCAGGTCCTTCCACTCGCCGGGGACGGTGGCCAGGAGGGTTTCCAGGACCCTCCCATACACCGCCTCCATCTCCTCCTCACTCCCCTCCCTGAGCCGAAACGTCCCCCCTGTCGCAATCTGCCGCCAGAATCGCTCGTCCCGATGCCAGTACCGTCCCTGCCGATCCAGGCCGATAACGAAGATCTGAAACGACACCGGAAAGAGATCCTTCCGCCCCCCAGGCTGAAGGCCCCGGAGGTGCTCCTCGGTGAAGCGCCGTAGCTCAGCAAAGTAGGCCTCCTTCGTCAGCCGCCTCGCATCCTCCGGCTCCCCATCCGTAAAGAGGATGAGGACGGGGGTGCTCAAGGGCTTCGGATCCTTCGCCCTGAGGTACAGGTCTCTCACCGCCTCAAAGGCCCGGATGAAGCTGGTCCATCGAAGAAATTCCCTCGATTCCCTGTCTCCACGAGCAACAGCCTCGGCGGCATAATCCCGGATCTTCTTCTTGAGCACCTCAACGGCCGTGGGGTCTTGGAGGTCGGCCAGCGGGTGCTGGAGCGTCCCGGGGGCGTCCGTCGCGAAATTGACCACCCCAACCCGATCCCTCGCCCCTTCTCGGGCGAAGCTCTTCAGATAGTCGATGAAGTACCGGGCGGCGTGGACCCGGAGGCCCTCCGGGTCGGAGGCCTCTTTGCCCCGGATCATGCTCCCGGAGTGGTCGAGGACCAGGAAGATGTCATAGGACATGACCGGCTCCGAGGCGACGGCCGCGGGCCTCAAGGGCTGGCGGAGGAAGAACCAGTAGCCGAGCCCGGCCACGAGGGCCGCAAGCCCCACCGTCCCGATCACCTTCTTCAGCATCGGAACCTCTTAGCGAAACTTCCCTGTTTTAACATCTGTCCACCGGAACAGAGGGACGGTGACGAGCCCGGTGGCGAATCCGCCAATGTGAGCGACATACGCCACCCGGCTCGTCCCCCCGTAATAGAGGCCCAAGGCGACCTGGAGGGCGATCCAGTAGAGGAGGTAGAGATTGACGCTCACCTGCCGGGGGATCCAGTACAGGACCAGGATGTCCACCTTTCGATAGTCCCGCCAGAACTTGAGGAGGAAGGCCCCCAGCAGCCCGGAGATGGCCCCCGAGGCGCCGATCAGGACATCCGGGGAATTCCGGAACACCAGCGCATAGACCAGCACCGCCCCCACCCCGCAGAGGAGGTAGAAGAAGAGAAAGGTCCAGGAGCGGTTGACCGGGCGGTTCCTCCGGTCGAAGCGGAGGTTCAAGCCCGTTTCGAGGTCAGGGCCGAAGAGCCACAGAAACTGCATGTTGCCCAGGAGGTGGAAGAGGCCAACGTGGAGGAACATCGAGGTCAGGATGTTCAGGTAGACCCCCGGGACCCCCAGCCCGTTCGGCGGAGGCAGATCAACGGCATGGAGGATCTCGTAGGGCACCGCGCCTCTTCTCAGGAGCACCTCGTCGTAGATTCGCCAGTCTTTCAAGATGCTCAAGGCCATTAAGCCTATGTAGATCAGGCTGTTAACCACGATCAGGATCACGGTCAGCGTCGGAAAAAGCCAGTACCGGATTGCGATCCGCTGAACCCGCACGGGGATTACGGTCAGCAGGATCGCGAAAATAAGCCAGATGAGGAGCTTAAGGGCAATCTGGAGAAACGTCTCCACGGCGCTCTGCATCCTGATGAGAAGGGGAGTCCCGGCTTCCCAGCCGCTCTAGGCCTTCTCGGAGGAGCCGCTCAGTCAGGTCAATCATCGGGATGTTTAGCTCCGCCGCCAGTTTCTTCAGCACATGGTGAAGCTCCCGATCTTTGAGGACCAGGCATTTGTAGTTTCGCGGCATCACGCCTCCCTGAAGAATGTTCAAACCTTCCAACGCAGGGCGAAAACAACAGGGGCGGCCAGCTTCTCACGCCGACCGCCCCTGCTTAGAGACAGAACAGCCCTTCAGGCACCTGCCTGTGCCCGAAGGGCTGCTTGATCCCTCGCACTCGCTGCTCGTTTGACCAACCTGCCTGCGCAGGCAGGTCCGGCGGTTTGCCTTCGCCCGCTCTCCCCATGACCCACCTCCCCGGGTGGGGAAGTGGCCTCAATGTATCCCAGCCGCCTGATCCCTGTCAAGCAGAAAGTGGACTGGCTCACCGAAGCTACGGGCCGAAACTACGGGGGCTCGGGTGTCCACCCCCGACTCGGAGCGGTAACCTCCGGGAGGCCCAGGCGGGCCCGGCTCGGAGTGGGGGAGTGCTCCTTGAGCCCGTCGGGGTCCTGGCACCTCCCGGCGGCGTTGTGCTCACGCGCAGCTTCGCTGTCCCGGCGACGAGGGGCGTGGCGAATGGCGTCAGCCCGCCTCCTCCCCCGCCTCCCCCAGGGCCCACCGCTCCAGGGCGCGGGCCACGGTCAGCACCTCCTTCAGGCCGAAGGGCTTCTTGGCGGCCTTCAGGAGTTCGACCGAGGTGTTCAAGACGGCCAGCCTCGTGATCCGGCGATCCCGGTCAAAGGCCGAGGCCTCCGGGACGGCCTCCTGAAGCGGCGTCGCCTTGGTCAAGCGCGGAAACTTGCCGTCC
>CAZHST010000051.1:0-19860 GCA_964535215.1 uncultured bacterium | reverse complement strand
GGTTAGAGACCAGGCTCTTTTCGAACGCCGTTCTGGGGCCCCCATGCTCCTCACCGCCTCCGCCGTTGTCGTGGGGTCGGCTGTCATCCTGAGGATGGTTCATCTCAGGGAATGAACGAGCAGCGAACAATCGCATATTTCTCGATGGAAATAGGGCTTGAGGCCGGGATGCCGACCTACAGCGGTGGTCTGGGCATCCTGGCAGGGGATACGATTCGTGCGGCGGCCGATCTCAAAGTCCCGATGGTGGCCGTTACCCTCCTTCACCGGAAAGGGTATTTTTACCAGAGGCTTGATGCCACCGGGTGGCAGAGGGAGGAGCCTGTGGAGTGGGTCATCGAGGACTTTTTGGAGGAGGGGCCAGAGAGGGTCTCCGTGTCTCTAGAGGGACGGACGGTTCAAATCCGTCCTTGGAAGTACGAGGTCATCGGCGGTGGGGGCTTCAAGGTGCCGGTCTACTTCTTGGATACCGATCTCCCGGAAAATTCTGAATGGGACAGGAGGTTGACCCATTTTCTCTACGGAGGGGATCAGCACTACCGGCTTTGCCAGGAGGTGATCCTCGGGATGGGTGGGGTCCGGATGCTTCGGGCCCTCGGGTATGAAACCCTTGAGCGCTTTCACATGAACGAAGGGCATGCCAGCCTCCTCACGCTGGAGCTTTTAGAGGAGGAGGCCAAGAAAGCCGGGAGAACATCCATCACCCATGACGATATCGAGGCCGTCAGGAGGCGATGTGTCTTCACCACCCATACCCCTGTCCCGGCCGGCCACGATCAGTTCCCTATGGATTTGGTGGTGCGTGTCCTTGGACCCCGAGACATTTTTGTGAACATGAGGGACATCTGCTGCCATGCGGGCCTTTTTAACATGACCTACCTGGCCCTCAACCTCAGTCACTATGTCAATGGGGTCGCCAAGAAACACGGGGAGGTTTCGAGGCTGATGTTTGCCGGGTATGAGGTTGATGCAATCACCAACGGGGTCCATGCAGCCACCTGGGTGGCGGAGCCTTTCCAGGAGCTGTATGATCGTTACATCCCCGGTTGGAGACAGGACAGCTTCAGCCTTCGGTACGCCTTGAGCATTCCAAGGCAAGAGGTGTGGAAAGCCCACACCCAGGCGAAGAGGCGGCTGATTCAGTACGTGAACCGCGAAACCAACGTGGGGATGGATGTAGACGTGTTGACCATCGGCTTTGGCCGGCGGGCCACGACCTACAAACGGGGGGATCTCCTCTTCCAGGATATCGAGAGGCTTAAGGGCCTTGTCTCAAAGGTCGGTCCCTTTCAGGTGGTTTATGCAGGGAAAGCCCATCCCCAGGATCAAGGCGGCAAACAGCTTATCCAGCGGATCTTTCAGGCCAAGGAGAACCTTAAACAGGCCATTAAGATCGCGTACCTGGAGAACTATGACATGGAGCTGGCAAAGATGATGACTTCAGGGGCTGACGTGTGGCTGAACACCCCCCAGCGGCCCCTTGAGGCTTCTGGGACAAGCGGGATGAAAGCGGCTTTGAACGGCGTCCCAAGTCTAAGTGTTCTGGATGGGTGGTGGATTGAAGGGCATATTGAGGGGGTGACGGGATGGTCCATCGGGGAAGACGGGAGGGGGACCGGAGAAGGTCATGACCAGTCAAGGGATGCCGCATCCCTTTACGACAAATTGGAGCAGGTCATTCTCCCCCTGTTCTATCAGGAACGGGATCGCTTCATTGACGTGATGCTCCATGCCATTGCCTTGAATGGCTCGTTCTTCAATACCCATAGGATGATCCAACAGTATGTTCTGAACGCGTATCTCTGAATCCCTCAATTTCCCTTGACAAAAGGGGGTCAAGTAGGGTACAAGGCAGGCATCGGAGCTGATCACCCCGTGCCGAGGTGGGCGTCATGTTGGGGTGAGGGAAATCGCTGAAAGAGCAGGGTCTTATGAGAAGGTCTCCACAAAAGGCCCTTCGGGGGTTGATGTACACCCGAAGGGCCTTTGTGGTTGGTGGGCCTCGAATTTACGGGGGCCGTTTCCGTTTCCAGGAGGTGAGGCGGGGAGAGGAGGCCAGCCATGAGCCAGCAGGTGATCAGGGTGGGAGTGTTCGTGATCCTTGCTCTCCTCCTGGCCCTAGGGGTGCCAGCCTGGGCTTTCGGAGGGGGTACCCATGTCCACCTCGGTCTCAGCTTTGGCCGTCAGGGGGGGGCGATCTTTCTTTTCAAATCCGGTCATCCCTCTGTCTTTCTCCATCCTCAGAGGGGCTTCTTCGTCTTCGGCTTCCAGCCGGTCTGGGCGCCAGGAGGGTGGGTGAGGACCGCGGATGGCTGGTGGATCTGGGTGCCGGGGCAGTGGGTGAAGATCCCAAAGGGTTTCGGGGTCTGGGTGCCCGGGCGCTGGATCCTGATTGACCCCTAGAGCTGCAGGTTCGGAGGTGGTATGGCATCGTTGATGAGGAGGTGAAGGGGGATGAAGACGGAGTATTGGGTGGTGATCATTGTGGTGGCCTTCCTGGTCGGTATCCTCATCGGCTACGGGTTCTGGGGGTCCAAGGCCGCTGAGGTCCCAGCCCTGAAGGCGAAGGTGGAAGAGCTCACCAAGGAGAACGAGGCCCTTAAGGCCCGGGTGCCTGCCGCCCCTCCCACGGAGGGGGCTCCTGCAGCCCCGCCGGCGGCACCGCCTGCCAAGCAATAGCCGATTTTCCATCCTGGACGCCGCCCTCCCGGTCGGGGCGTTTACCCCTCTTGTAGGGAACAGGAGGGTAGCGTCTGGTCATCTGGGGGGTGGCCTCCAAGGGGGAGAGGTATGCCCCGAATCATGAAACCCTCTCTGAATGAAGAGGGTAATGACAGAACGGGAGCCAGAAAGGAGGGAGGTTGTGAGGTTGAAAAAAGGGGTGAAGATCACGTGGCTGGGGCATGCTACCTTTAAGATTGTCTCTCCTGGGGGGAAGACGATCCTCATTGAGCCGTGGGTGATGGGGAATCCGGCCTGCCCCGATTCGTTGAAGACCTTCGACGGCCTTGATCTCATGCTCATCACCCACGGTCACTTCGACCATATCGGTGATGCGGTTGAGCTGGCCACCCGCCATCGCCCGCAGGTAGTGGCGGCCTACGAGATCTGCGTCTGGCTCGAAAGCAAAGGGGTGGCCAACACCCTCGGGATGAACAAAGGGGGGACCCAGACGATTGACGGGATCAAGGTGACGATGGTGAAGGCCGACCACAGCTCGGGCATCGTTGACAACGGCAGGATCATCTACGGGGGAGATCCTTGCGGCTACGTCATCGAGTTCGAGAACGGCTTGAGGCTCTACCATGCTGGGGACACCGATGTCTTCCAGGATATGAAGCTGGTCGGGGCGCTGTATAAACCCGATCTCTGCCTCCTCCCCATCGGCGGCCACTACACCATGGGTCCCAAGGAGGCGGCCTATGCGATTAAGTTGCTGGGGACCAAGTGGGTGATCCCGATGCACTACGGAACCTTCCCCGCCTTGACCGGGACACCGGAGGAACTCAGGAGGCTGACCAGGGGGCTCCGCGGTCTGAAGTTGTCCGTGCTGAGACCTGGGGAGACCCTGGAGTAGGAGGGGCCGGACGCGATCATCGGCTTCAGCGAACCCTGCCCCGGAAGACGCCGCGGCTTCCCCTGTCCTCCGGGATCCCTCCCCTGCCCTCCACGGGAAGCTTAAAGGAGAGCCCTGAAAGGCGTTGACACCTGACCTGCGATCCCGTAGCATTTCTCCGACTCCCATGAACCTGGAGATTTGAGGATGGTGGAGGAAGACCGTTATGTCGGAGATCTGGCAGGTCCTGTGGATCTTGCTCCTGTTCTCGGCGTTCATGCCCTTGCTCCAGCAGAAGCTCCAGGAGATGGCCCGCCTGAAGTGGTTAAGCCGCCTGGAACGGAAACGGGGGAGCCGGGTCATCACCCTGATCCACCGGCAGGAGTCCCGAACCTTCTTAGGCATCCCCATCGTCCGCTACATTGACATTGACGATTCCGAACAGGTCCTCCGGGCCATCCGCTTAACGCCTAATGAGATGCCGATTGATCTGATCCTCCACACACCTGGAGGCCTGGTCCTGGCCGCCGAGCAGATCGCCCACGCCATCCGCTCCCATCCTGCGAAGGTGACCGTCTTCATCCCCCACTATGCCATGTCCGGCGGGACCTTGATCGCTCTAGCCGCCAATGAGATCGTCATGGACGAGAACGCCGTCCTGGGGCCGGTAGACCCCCAGGTAGGCCAGTACCCTGCCGCTTCCATCCTGAACGTCTTGGAGCAGAAAGACAAAAACGAGATCGAGGATCAGACCTTGATCCTGGCCGATGTGGCCAGGAAGGCAATGGAGCAGCTTCAGGGGTTTGTCCGGGAGCTCCTCTCGGGGCGCATGGACCCGGGACGGGTCGAGGAGCTGGTCGCCGCCTTGACCCAGGGACGTTGGACCCACGATTACCCCATTACCTTCGACCAGGCCAAAGCTATGGGGCTTCCCGTCAGCAAAGACCTACCGGAGGAGGTATATGCCCTGATGGACCTTTACCCTCAGGCAGGTCAGGGCCGGCCGTCAGTCCAGTACATCCCGATGCCGTACCGGCGGGAGGCCGAGCCGGGGAAGCCGAAGCTGCCGGGATGAGGGATGTGGGGCAATCCTGCCTTGGCGGGGCAGAAGTGCCCCAGGGGTGGTCCCTTGTCGTCTCTGGCAGTTTTTCCTTCAGCCTTTCAGGCTGGGGCAGAGAGGACCCACCCTGGTCGTTTTTCCCCTCCCGTCTCTTCCTTCCTGGCAGCCCAAGGTGGTCTAACCCTTTGAAAATCTTGGTCCTTTACCCCCTCCGGCCGCCGGCCTCCTTGGCATGAGGTTTGCTTTTTCCAAAGATTGGACACGTATGGTTCGCCCGAAGGCCCTCTTCTCCTCGTTTCAGAGGCTGAAGGGGGGACGGGGGGAAAGGAGGAGGGGCAATGTATAAAAAGATCCTGGTCCCGCTGGACGGCTCCAAGTTGGCGGAGGCGGTCCTCCCCCATGTGAGGGAAATGGCGAAGATCCTTGACGCGGAGCTGATCCTTCTCAGGGTCGCCTTGGCCCATCCCCTTCCGGGCATTGACCCCATCGAGGCCGAGGTCAGGGTGGTGGAGGAGGCCACAGCCTATCTGGAAGAGATGGAGGGGCGGTTGAAGGGGGAGGGGCTTCACGTCTCCACCGCCGTCCGATACGGCAGGGCGGCCGAGGAGATCCTCGAACACGCCAAGGACAATCGGGTGGATCTGATTGCCATGTCCACCCATGGGCGAAGTGGCTTGGGGCGCCTGCTGATGGGGAGCGTGGCCGAGACGGTCCTCCGCCACGCCTCGGTCCCCGTCTTCCTCGTCCGGGCTGTGGTCTGATCTCTGCCCCCAAGGAGGAAGGTCCCATGCCGATCTTAGCCAGGCTTCAGGACTATCTGGACACGAACCAGATCTCGTATACCGTCTGCACCCACAAGCAGGCCTTCACCGCCCAGGAGGTGGCGGCTGCCCAGCATGTCAAGGGGAAGGAGCTGGCCAAGGTTGTGATCGTGAAGACCCGGGGAAGGTTCCTCATGGCCGTCCTCCCTGCCACCCACAGGATTGACTTTTCCAAGCTGAAGGCGGTCCTCCAGGAAGAGGTCTCCCTGGCCACGGAGGAGGAGTTTCAGGGCCTCTTCCCCGGCTGCGAGACAGGGGCCATGCCCCCCTTTGGAAACCTCTACGGCCTCCCCGTCTATGTGGACAAGGCGCTGGAGGAGAACCAGGAGATCGTCTTCCAGGCGGGGACCCATGTGCAGACGGTGAGGATGAGGTATCAGGACTTCAAGGAACTGGTCAAACCGACGGTGGCGGCGTTTGCCGTCCACATCTGACCGGTGCCCCTGTTCCTTTTGTGGGAAGTTCTTGACAGGGATCGGTCGGCCTGCTAAAGTCAGGTTCCCGATTGATCCTGGGATCGAGGGAGGGCCAGGATCGGCCCCTCTCGAAGGAGGCCATGGACGCCTCAGCAGTGAACGGTTTAGGCTGAGGCGTTTTTTGTTCCCCTTTCCTTTCCCTTCTTGAACCCTGGGGCCTGGTTTCTCGGGCAGCCATGCGGATCCAAAAGAAGCTGTTGATCGCCTTCCTTGTGGTGTCGCTTCCGGTCTTCCTGGGCGGAGGCCTGATCCTCCTGGAGAGCTACCGGGCCCAGAAGGAGCAGGTCCTCCAGAGTCAGCGGAAACTCGCCCAGGCAACGGCCTCGGCCGTCGAGATCCTGGTCTCCGATCTCACCCAGGAGGCCCTCGCTCTTGGTCGAAAGCTCGGCGAGCCGGGGCGGGTTGAGAAGCTCCCTTCCCTCTTGGCCGGGTTCCGCCACAACCGGCACATCAAACGGGTCTGCTGGATTGATCGCGACGGTCAACTGGTCGCGGTTGATCCATCCCTTCGCCTCACCCAGAAGATCAGCCTTGCCGATCGAGCGTACTTTCAAGAATTACGGAAGGGCCGCGACTGGGTCGTCTCCGATCTCCTGATCAGCCGAGCCGGGGGAGACCTGGTCTGGGGGATCGGGGCGGCCGTGCGGAACAGGGAAGGGAAATTTTTGGGCGTGGCCCTCCTGCTGGTTGATCCGAAGGTCTTCGCCAAGCTCCTTCCGGAGGAGCTGGACGTGGGTGAGGACCTGATGATCCTCGATCGGAACGCGAGGATCGTCTACTGGAGCAAACACCCGGATCTTCCTTGGGAGGCACGGGACCGCATCCCGGCCATGGGGGCCCCGATGATCGCGACCAGCGCCCCGATCGGATCCATCGGTTGGACGGTCCGGCTGGCGATCCCGGCGGCGCTGGTCATGGGCCCTGCTTTGAGAGAGACCCAACTCTTGCTCTGGACCCTGGCCATCATAGGGATCCTCTCGATCTCAGCCTCTTTCCTCCTGAGCCGGCGGTTCGGAGGGCTCCTGGAACGGTTGACCGGTGCCGCCGAGCGGATCGCCGAAGGGGACCTCTCCCAACAGGTGGAGGTCGTCGGGAAGGATGAGCTGGCCATCCTGGCCTCCTCCTTTAACCGGATGGCGGGGGCCTTGGCCTCCTCTCAGGAGGCGTTGCGGGAGAGGGCGGAGGAGCTGGAACGAAAGACCCATCGCTTGAACACCCTGAATTTGATGAGCCGCCTTGTCACCTCCAGCCTGGACCTCTCCCGCCTCTTTGAGGCCCTCGTCCGGGCGGCGGCGGAACTCTTGCAGGGATCGGTGGCGCTCCTGTGGGTGCTGGAAGAGGAGGTCGAGGAGGTCGTCTTAAGGGCCAGCTTCGGAATCACGCGGTGGGAGCTTCGGGAGAGGAACCGGTTGAAGGCGGGGGAAGGACTGGCGGGGTGGATCGTCCAGACGAAGGAGCCCCTCCTCCTCCGGGATTGTTCGGAGGATCCCCGGGTCATGTGCCATACCTGGTTTAAGGCCGAAGGTCTTCGGGGCTTTGTCGGCGTCCCCCTCCTTCTGGGGGAGCGGTCCCTGGGGGTCCTCTCCGTCTTCCGGACCACGACCGAGCCGTTCACCGAGGAGGACCTGGATCTCCTGAACGCCCTCGCCGCCCAGGCGACCATCGCCATCGAGCACGCCAGACTTTACCGGACGGTGGTGACGGCGAATCAGGAGTGGGAGGGCACCTTTGACGCGGTCCCGGACCTGATCTACATCCACGATGCCGACTATCGGATCCTCCGGGTCAACAGGGCCTTCGCCGAGTGGGCCGGCCTCCCCTTCTCCCAGGTGATCGGGAGGCGATGCCAGGAAGTCTTTGCTGGGTTGGACCTTCTGTGTCTGCAATGCCCCCATGAGGAGGTGGTAACCGGGGGAGGGCCTGTTCCGGAGGAGGTGCAGGATCCGCGCACGGGGAAGATCTACTGGGTCACAACCTCCCCTGGGAGAGATCGGGAGGGGAAGCTCTGCTGCTTCGTCCATGTCGCCCGGGACATCACCAAGATCAAGCAGGCGGAGGAACAACTCCAGGCGCAAAACCGGGAACTTCTGGCCCTGTACCAACAGGTGGAGCAGGATCGGATGATGAAGGCGACGCTCCTCAAAGAGCTGAACCACCGGGTCCGGAACAATCTGGCGGCCATCATCAGCCTCCTGCAGATGGAGCTTAGGCGGGCCTCTCTTCGGACGGCGGAGGAGGCCCTCTCGGCCTGTCTGGGGCGGGTGAAGGCCATCGCCAGGGCTCATGAGCTTCTGGCCGGGGACTTCACCTCCCTAGACCTTACGGAGATCATTGAGGCCCTGGTAGCGGGGGTCATTTCGGGGGCGGAGGAAACCCTACCGAAGATCGAGGTATCCATTCAGGGGTCACCCCTGAAGCTTCCCCCCAAGCAGTTCGTCACCCTGGCCTTCATTATCAATGAGCTGTTGCAGAATGCGACCAAGCATGCCTTCATTGGTCGGGAGCGGGGGCGGATTGAGGTGAGGACCGGGGAGGAAGGGGGGCGGTACATCCTGGAGGTCCGGGATGACGGGGTCGGCCTGCCGGTAGAGATGAAGGGGGGAAATGGGATCGGGTTGGAGATCGTTCAGACCCTGTGCCGGGCCGATCTGGACGGGGACTGGGTCTTCTTCCAGGACGGCGGCACCGTGGCCCGGATCTCCTTCCCCAAACCGGTCTTCGAGGCGGGAGGGCGGCGGTGAGGTCGCTCCGGATCCTGGTCGTCGAGGATGAGGCTTGGTGGCGGCAGGCATGAAGGCGCAGCTTCAAGCGCTGGGTCACGAGGTCGTGGGGCTTGCCAGGGATGGGGAGGAGGCGGTGGCGATGGCCGCCTCCCTCTCGCCGGACCTGATCTTCATGGATATCCGGTTGCCGAAGCTGGATGGGCTGGAGGCCGCCCGCCGGATCCTTCAGGAACGCCGTCTTCCCATCATCTTCATCTCGGCCTACAGCGAGGCCGACCTGGCCCGGGAGGTGGGCGAGATCGGCGGGTTCTCATACCTCGTCAAGCCGGTGGACTGGAAGGATCTTATGCCGGCCATCGAAGTGGCCCTGGCCCGGTTTAACGAGATCCAGGCCTTGAACAAAGAGGTCCGGGCCCTCCAGGAGGCAATGAAGGCCAGGAAGCGGATCGAGCAGGCCAAGGGGATCCTGATGAAGCGGCTCCAGCTTTCTGAGCAGGAAGCCATGAGGAGGCTCCAGCAGCGGAGCCGGAGGGAACGAAGGTCCCTGGAGGAGCTGGCGGCCGAGGTGATTGCCGCCGACACGTACTTTGCCACCTGGGAGGAGGAAGAGAGGAGGAACCCACGCCGGGCCGGGTAGCCAGGGGGTCAGGGAGGAAAAGGTATCCCCTGTTACCAGGCCTTCAGAGAAAGGGGGAGGAGGATGCAGCGGAAAGAGATCGAGGAAGAACTGGTCGCGGAGGCGAAACGGCTCAACGCGAGGCTGATGCGGTTTGGGCCGGAGCCTGGCCCTCTTCATGAGATTATTCCGCAGGTGGATGGTCAAATCGAGGGTGATCTGTTAGACGCCGCCTCGCGGGAGGCTGCCGTCCGTCAGGAGGAGGTCCTCCAGCGGTTCCTCCGGGTGAAAGGCATTGCCCTCGAGGAGGCCAGGCGGCGGCTTCAGGCGGGAAGCTATGGGATCTGTCAAGGGTGCGGGGAGCCGATCCCCGAGAAGCGGCTGAAGGCCGTCCCCTACGCGGCCTTCTGCCTCCCCTGCCAGGAGCGGCGGGAGAAGTGAGGAGGAGGAGATGGGAGAACTCCGTCGGGATCCTGTGGTCAACCGCTGGGTGATCATTGATCCAGAGCGGAGGGAACGGGAGGCGCTGTTCCCCATCGAGGAAGAGGTGGAGGAGCCGGTCCCCTGTCCCTTCTGCCCCGGTCGTGAGCTCGAGGCCGGGCGGGAGATTTACGCGGTGGGGGAACCAGGAAGACCACCGAACGCTGGCGGGTGGTGGGTTCGGGTCATCCCCGACCGGCACCCCATCTTGCGGATCGAGGGAAGGCTGGACCCGAGGCCCGAGGGGATGTTCGACCTGATGAACGCCGTCGGCGCCCACGAGCTGGTCGTGGAGACGCCGGAGCATGACAGGAACTGGCACGAGCTGTCCGAACTCCAGTTGGAGCGGGTCCTGAAAGTGTGGCGGGAGCGGAGCCTGGACCTTAGGAAGGATGAGCGGTTCCGCCAGGTCCTCATGGTCAAGAATTACGGCCGGGCGACGACCCTCTTCCGGCATCCCCACTCCCACGTCCTGGCCCTTCCCATCGTCCCCAAGGGGGTGGACGAGGAGATCCAGGGGGTTCTGCACTATTATCGCTTAAAGGAACGGTGTGTCTACTGCGATATCCTCTGGGAGGAGATCAAGATGAAACGGAGAGTCCTCCTGGAGTCTCCCAAGTTCATGGCCTTTGCCCCCTTCGCCTCCCGCTTCCCCTTCGAGACCTGGATCCTCCCCAAGGTCCACCTCCCCGACTTTGGAAGGATCGTAGATGAGGAGGTGGAGGATCTGGCGGATGTCCTCAAGGCCATCATGGGGATGCTCCAGACCACCCTGGCCTTCAGCTCGGGAAGCCTGATCCTCCACACGAGCCCCCTCCATGAGTACCATCGGCCCGAGTACCACTGGCACGTTGAGATCGTCCCGAAGACCTCCAAGGTGGCGGGGTTCGAGTGGGGGACCGGGTTCTTCGTCAACCCCATCCCCCCCGAGGAGGCCGCCGCCCGGTTGAAGGAGGGGCGGCAGGCCCGGTTGGAGGGCATCTAACCGGAGGGCTTGACAGGAGGGTTGGAGTGGACTAAGGTTCTTTCATGCCCTACCAGGATGCCATCGAATACCTCTACAGCCTCCAGCGTTTCGGGATCAAGCTGGGGCTTCAGAATATGGTCCGCCTGCTGGAGGCCCTTGGGCGCCCTGACCGGCAGTTCACCTCGATCCTGATCGCCGGGACCAACGGGAAGGGTTCGACGGCTGCATTCCTCGCCTCGATCCTGAAGGCCGCCGGGGCTCGGGTCGGTCTTTACACCTCCCCCCATCTCCTGGACTTTCACGAGCGGATCCTGATCAATGGTTCCCCCCTCCCCCGGGACGAGATCGCCCGGTTGATCGAGGAGGTCCGCTCGGCGATCCAGGAGGCCTTTCCAGCCATCAACCATCAGCCATCCCCGACCTTTTTTGAGGCCTCGACGGCGTTGGCCTTCCTGGCCTTTGCGAGAAAACAGGTCGAGTACGCCGTGGTGGAGGTGGGCCTAGGCGGGAGGTTCGATGCGACCAACGTCCTTCTCCCGAAGGTGTCCGTCATCACCAACATCGCCTTGGATCATCAGGAGTACCTGGGCTCCACCCTGGGCGAGATCGCCTTCGAGAAGGCCGGGATCATCAAGGAGGGGGGGAAGGTGGTGACGGCCGCCGAGGCCTTCGAGGCCCTGGCCGTGATCGAACAGGTGGCGTTGGAGCGGAGGGCCTCCCTCGTCAGGGTCCAGGAGCGCTTCCGGTGGGAGGTCCAGCGATCGGACCTGGAAGGTCAGGTCTTTGACCTCCTAGAGGGAGAGCGGGGGTACAGGGATCTCAGGATCCGGCTCTTGGGGAGGCATCAGATCCTGAACGCGGTCACCGCTGTCGCCGCCGTCCTGGTTCTCCAGGATTCCAGGGTTTCGGAGGAGGCGATCGTTCGAGGCTTGGGGGAAGCGTGGTGGCCGGGGAGGCTGCAGATCGCCGGGCGGAAGCCCCTCCTGCTCCTAGACGGGGCCCACAACCCGGCAGGGGCCTCTACCGTGGCCGCCTTCCTCCAGGAGTGTCTCCCCTCCCGGCGGATCATCCTCGTCTTCGGCGTGTTACGGGACAAAGACTGGGAGGGGATGCTCTCCCATCTTGGCCCGTTGACCTCCATGGTGATCCTGACCAGGCCCGAGAGCGACAGGGCCGCCGATCCCCGGGACCTGACGGCCGTTGACCGGTACTGCCCCAAGCTGGAGATCCAGCCTGAGGTGAAGGAGGCCCTGGCCCTGGCGAAGGAGGCGGCCGGTCCTGACGATGTCATCCTGGTCACCGGCTCCCTCTTCACCGTCGCCGCTGCCTTAAGGGCCCTCGGCATCCAAGAGGTCTTCGGACCGGGTTGAAGCACCAGGGGGACGATGATCCAAGGACTGGCAAAAGGAGGATGGGATGAAGGGAAAGCTCGCGTACCTGGTCGAGCCCAGGAAGGTGGAGATCAGGGAGGAGGAGGTTCCAGGGGACATTGAGCCGGGCGCCATCCTGGCCCAGGTCCTCCGGGCCAATGTCTGCGGCTCGGAGCTTCACCTCTGGAAGGGCCATCATCCCCAGATCAAGAAAGGGATCCTGGGCCATGAGATGGTGGGCCGGGCCCTCCGGATCGGCCAGGGGGTGGAGACGGACTTCGCCGGCCAACCCCTCCGGGAAGGGGACCGGGTGGCGGCGACCTACTTCCTCACCTGCCGCCGGTGCCGGACCTGCCAGACCGGTGACTTCAATCTGTGTGAGAACGCTTACAAGTACTGGACGAAGCCGCCGGAGGAGTGGCCCCACTTCCACGGGGCCTTCGCCACCCATTACTACATCCACCCCGATCAGTACGTCTACAAGGTCCCTGACCAGGTCCCAGACTACGCCGCCGCTGGGGCCAACTGCGCCCTCTCCCAGGTCCTCTTCGGCCTGGAGCAGGCGAAGGTCAAGCGGGGGGAGAGGGTGGTCCTCCAGGGGGCGGGGGGCCTGGGGCTTTACGCCATTGCCGTCGCCCGGGAGATGGGGGCCCAGGTCATCGTCATCGAGGGGGTTCCGTCGCGGCTGGAGAAGGCCAGGCGTTTCGGCGCCCATCATGTGCTTGACCTCACCCAGTATCCCACCCCGGAGGCGCGGGCCGAGGCCGTGAGGGGGTTGACCGGCGGCCTGGGGGCCGACGTCGGGATGGAGCTGACCGGTGTTCCCGCCGCCTTCGCCGAGGGGATCCTCCTGGTGAGACCTGGCGGCCGCTACGTCTCCATCGGCAATATCTCCCCCGGGTTCAAGACCGAGTTCGATCCGGGCCTCATGACCCGCCGGAACCTCCGGATCCTCGCCCTCGTCCGCTACTACCCCTGGTATTTAAAGAAGGCTCTGGATTTCCTGGCGGCGACCCTCGAGCGGTACCCGTACCAGGAGGTTGTGGACGCCGAGTTTGGTCTGGACGACGTGCAGGTCGCCCTGGAGAAGGCCGACCGCCGGGAGGTCACCCGCCCCTCCCTCCTCCCGTAGGCTGGGAGGTGATCAGCCCTGTGGCATCCGAGCGCCAGGTGTGTCTCACCAACGCTACAGTCCTTCCCCTTTAGGCCGGGTCCAGGGGCTGGGATCCCTTTTTGCCGCCTGGGAAATGTGGTATAGTGTCCCCGGCGTGATCTGGCACCGTATTTGCTGAAACGCAGTGAGTCGTGAGGGGTCCAATGCGCGAGCAGGTAGCGGTCATCCTGGGGGCGGGGCAGGGTACCCGGATGAAATCCAGGCTCCCCAAGGTCCTTCACCCCCTTTTGGGGGAGCCGATGATCCGGTACGTCGTTGATCTCTGTAGCCGGCTTCCGGTCAAGCGGACGATCGTCGTGGTCGGTTACCAGGCCGATCGGGTGAAGGAAGCCCTGGCCGGTCATCCGGTCGAGTTCGTCCTTCAGGAGGAGCAGCTCGGGACGGCCCATGCCCTCCTCCAGGTGGAAGGGGTCTTGAAGGGGTTTGAGGGGGATCTGCTGGTCCTCTCAGGCGATGTCCCCCTGGTCAGGGAACAGACGCTCAGGGGGTTGATCGAGGCGCATGTCAAGGGTGAGGCGGCAGCCACCCTCCTCTCGGCGGACCTCCCCGATCCCAAAGGGTACGGGAGGATCGTCCGGGGGAGGCGAGGGGAGTTCTTCAAGATCGTCGAGGAGGCCGAGGCCTCGGGGCAGGAGCTCAAGATCCGTGAGGTGAACACAGGGATCTACTGTTTCACCGCCAAGCCCCTCTTCCCCGTCTTAAAGGAGGTGAGGCCTTCGGCGGTCAAGAAGGAATACTACCTCCCTGGGGTCCTGGACCTGTTGAGGCGGCAGGGCCATGCCATCCACCTCGTCAAGGTTGAGGATCCTGACGAGGCCATCGGTATCAACTCCAGGGTGGAGCTGGCCAAAGCCCATCGGGTCTTGCAGCGGCGGATCCTTTTCCGCTGGATGGAGGAGGGGGTGACCCTCCTCGACCCGGAGACAACCCTCATCGGCCCCCTCGTCACGATCGGTCGGGATACCGTGATCTACCCCCATGTGCTCCTGGAGGGGCGGACGACGATCGGGGAGGGGGTGGTGATCTACCCCGGCTGCCGGGTCAGGGATTCCAGGATCGGGGACGGGGCCACCCTTCTCGATGGGTGCATCATTGTGCAGAGCGAGGTGGGGGAGGCCTGCCAGGTGGGCCCCTACGCCCATCTCCGGCCTGGGGCGACCCTGAAGAAAAAGGCCAAGGCGGGGAACTTCGTCGAGATTAAAAAGTCGGTCATCGGCGAGGGATCCAAGGTGCCGCACCTCACCTATGTCGGGGACAGCATCGTGGGCGACCGGGTGAACATCGGGGCCGGGACCATCACCTGCAACTACGACGGCTTCGCCAAGCACGAGACGGTCATCGAGGATGAGGTCTTCGTCGGCTCCAACTCAAGCCTCGTGGCCCCGGTGAGGATCGGGAGGGGAGCCATCATTGCTGCAGGCTCCGTCATCACCCAGGATGTCCCGCCCGAGACCCTGGCCATCGCCCGGGCGCCCCAGGTGAATAAGGAGGGAAGGGCTGAGGAGACCAGGCGGAAGCGGAAGGCCCTGGCAGAGCAGGTGAAGGTTCTGAAGGCCAACCAGGAGGGGTAGGAACGTGTGTGGGATCGTGGGCTATGTGGGGGGACGGAAGGTGGTACCTGTCCTCATGGACGGTCTGAAGCGGCTGGAGTACCGGGGCTACGACTCGGCAGGCCTGGCCTTCCTGGAGGAGGGGGAGCTTCGGGTCTTCCGGAGCGTGGGGAAGATCAAGGACCTGGAGAACGCCCTCTGGGGAAAGGAATTGGGAGGCTCCATCGGCTTAGGTCATACCCGCTGGGCCACCCACGGGCGGCCCACGGAGGAGAACGCCCATCCCCACCGGGACTGCACCGGTGAGGTCATCGTCATCCACAACGGGATCATCGAGAACTACCGGACGCTGAAGGAGAAGCTCTTCCAGGAGGGACACCGCTTCCGGTCCGAGACGGATACCGAGGTCATTGCCCACCTGGTGGAGAGGCACCTGGAGGAATCCAGCGACCTGGAGGTGGCTGTCCGGCGGGCCCTCCTGGATGTGAGGGGGGCCTACGCCATCGGGGTCCTGTGGAAGAGAGACCCGGATCGGCTGGTCGCCGCCCGGTGCGCCAGCCCCCTGGTGATCGGCCTGGGCGAGGGGGAGTTCTTCATGGCCTCGGACATCCCGGCCATCCTCCCGTATACGCGGAAGGTCTTCTTCCTGGATGACGGCGAGGTGGCCGTCCTCTCCCGGGAAGGGGTGAGCGTTACCACCCTGGAGGGGGAGCCGGTTTCCAAGAAGGTGGAGCAGATCCTCTGGAGCCCGATCCAGGCCGAGAAGGGGGGCTACCGGCACTTCATGCTGAAGGAGATCTACGAGCAGCCCCGGGCGATCCGGGATACGATCCGGGGCCGCTTTTCGGAGGAGGCCGGGGAGGTCTACTTGGAGGGGTTGGAACCGCTGGAGGAGCTTTTGCCTGAGGTCGAGCGGATCTTCCTGGTGGCCTGCGGGACCTCCTGGCATGCCGCCCTGGTCGGGCGGTTCCTGTTCGAGGAGCTGGCCCGGGTTCCGGCCGAGGTGGACTACAGCTCCGAGTTTCGTTACCGGGACCCCATCCTGAACGGCCGGACCCTGGTCGTGGTCATCAGCCAGTCGGGGGAGACCCTGGACACCCTTGCCGCCCTCCGGGAGGCGAAGCAGAAAGGGGCCAAGGTGGCCGCCATCTGTAACGTGGTGGGAAGCTCCATCAGCCGGGAATCGGATGGGGTCCTCTACACCCACGCCGGTCCCGAGATCGGGGTGGCCTCCACCAAGACCTTCACCGCCCAACTCGTGGCCCTCTACCTGATGGCCCTCCACCTGGGGAGGGTGAAGGGCCGGATTGATCGGGAGAGGGCCGGGGAGCTTCTCCCCGAGCTGGTCCGGATCCCCCAGCAGGTGGAGGCCGTGCTCAAGCTCGACCCTGAGCTGGAACGGCTGGCCCACCTCTTCGCCACGAGGACAGACTTCCTCTACCTTGGCCGGGGGATCAACTACCCCATCGCCTTGGAAGGGGCCCTGAAGCTCAAGGAGATCTCGTACATCCACGCCGAAGGGTACCCGGCCGGCGAGATGAAGCACGGCCCCATCGCCCTGATCACCGAGGAGATGCCCGTGGTGGCCCTTGCCCCTCAGGATAAGGTCTACGAGAAGATGCTGGGGAACATCGAGGAGGTGAAGACCCGGGACGGGATCGTCATCGCCTTCGGGTCCGAGGGGGACAGGGCCCTGGCCTCGAAGGTGGACCACTTCCTCCCGATCCCCCGAACCTCCCCCCTTCTGACCCCGATCCTCCTGGCCGTCCCCCTCCAGCTGCTGGCCTACCACATCGCCGTCCGGAAGGGGTGCGACGTGGACCAGCCAAGGAACCTGGCCAAGAGTGTCACGGTGGAGTGAAGGATCGCCTCCCCGGCGCGAGCGTTTGGGACCGGCAAATCGAGAAAGATGTAGCTACGGGTCGGTTAGACCAACTTGCTGAGGAGGCCCTGCAGGATTTGCGCGAGGGGCGCTGTACCGATCTGTGAGACATCGGGCCACCCCACGTTTCTGACGCTGCTATCGCCAGCTACCGGAGGACATACAGCAGTGCGCCCGAACTGACGGGATGGGGGAAGAGTTTAGAGGGTGTACTTCGAGATCATCGGGGAGATCGAGGACATCCAGACCATCGCGAAGGGTCTGTCGGTGCGGGAGCGGGCACGGCTGGCGGCGCAGTTTGGTCGGGGGCGGTGGAGGAAACTCAAGGGCAAGGCGAGGGTTCGGCTGCGGAGTGGAGTTATCTGTCGCGTGGAGTTACACTGGTATGAGCCTCATGGCATTGGGCGGAGGAAGTTCAAGATTAAGCGCTTTCTGGAATAGGCTATGAAGAAGAAGGCGAGAGGTTGCTACGTAATCTGCGTTCGGACCGACGGCGCTGAGGATCTGGAGGTTCGCAAGGTATATTGTGTCCTTGCGGACGAATCGGCTTCAGCGCGGGGACACCTACGTATCGTTGACGAATCCGGGGAGGACTACCTTTACCCGGCGGAGTGGTTCGTCGCGGTAGACGTACCCGAGGAGGCCGAACGAATACTTGCCCCAAAATCTCCAGCACGGACAACCCGGGCGCGCTAACAACGGGCTGCAGCCGACACGCTCCGCCGGCGGCTGAGCGCCAATTAGCCGATATCGCTGAGTGGAGCCTGGCAAGAGTCTCCACGCCTGAGACGTTCCCCCTCCCTTTCTTCTCCCGCTCCGCTCCCACTCCCTCTGAGCTTCATCCCTGGGAAGCGCAAGCACAGGATCTGGTTTCAACGCTGGCGTAAGTCTTGACAGGACATAAGAGGGGTTGTACCCTTGACGCGATCAAGGAAGTGGAACGATGTAAGCGGCTCTGTCGGAAGTCTCTGGCGAAGAGAAGATCATCTTCATCATAGGCGAACGGGGTATACTGCTGTGAAACGGTTGATCATCGGGATCATCGTCAGCCTCGTCCTCTTGATCGCCGGGCTGTTAGCCGCTACCAGCTCGAGGTGGTGGCCTCGGGGGGAGGTCTCCAGCCACCCGTCTGTGGCCATCAATCAAAAAGCCCGGGGGAGTGGCGTTGAAGGTCCTCATCCAGGGGCCAGGGACCAGGGGCCAGCACCGGGTTCTGAAGGGCTCCAGCTGACGGGTGAGGAGCAGGAGCGGCTCGGCCTTGAAACCGTCCCGGTCGAAGAGCGGGTCATCCAGGACGTGATCGTGACGAGCGGGGTGATCACCGCGATCCCTGATCAGGTGGCCTCGGTCAGTAGCCGGGTGGAGGGGAGGGTCACCCGGGTGTTGGGGAACGTTGGGGAGGTTGTCCGGCCAGGGCAGGTCCTGGCCGAGTTCAAGGCTCCCGAGGCTGAGCGGCTCCAGACGGAGCTCCTCCAGGCAAAGAACCGGCTGGATCTGGCCGAAGCGGACCTGGAGCGGCTCCGGTATCTCGTGGAGAAGGGGATCAGCGCCAGGAAAGAGCTTCTCCAAAAGGAGGCGGAGGTCAGGGGGATCCGGAAGGAGCTCCAGGGGCTTGAAAACCAGCTCCTGCTCTTAGGTTTGACAGAGGAGGAGCTGGAGCCTCTCAGGAAGGGGCAACCCTTTTCCCTCTCCCTAAAGGCCCCGATCGGCGGGGCCATCCTCTCAAGGGAAGTGACCGTGGGGGAGGTGGTCTCCCCGGGGAAGGTCCTGTTCAGGGTTGCCAACTTGAGCCGGGTCTACGCGGAGGGGGAGGCCTTCGAGGCGCAGGCGGCCTTGCTCCGGAAGGGGCTTCCCGTGAAGGTCCAGGTCCCGGCCTATCCCAACCGGACCTTTTCCGGGCGGATTGCCAGGATCGGGTACGAGGTGGAGCCGGAGAGGCGGACCCTCCGCTTCTGGGCCGACCTGGAAAACCGGGGGCTCCTTTTAAAGCCCAACATGTCCGCCCAGCTCACCATTATCGCCGGTAAGAGGGGGAAGGTGCTGGCGATCCCGCTGGAGGCCCTTATCCAGGAAGGGAGCGAGAGCTTCGTCTTTATTGCGGAAGGGGATCGGTACCGGCGCCTCCCTGTCCTGTTAGGGATCGAAGACGACCGGTACGCCGAGGTCAAAGGGGGGGTGAAGGCCGGGGACCTGGTGGTGACAACGGGGAAGCGGCAGCTCTACACCTTGTACCGGATGGGGAGGTCCGGCGGGGAGCTTGAAGAGATGGGGAGCGTGGACTAGGCCGTTTTCGGCTAGACGGCGGAGGCGAAAACCCGGTCCCGCCCCCCGAGTTTGGCCCGGTACAAGGCTTCATCCGCCCTCTGGATCAGCTCCTCCGCCGTCTTCACCTGAGGGTGAGGATAGGTGGCGACCCCCAGGCTGACGGTGATCCTTCGGCTCCCCTCCGGGGCCGGGCAAGGGAAATCCCTCACGGCCTTTCGGATCCGCTCGGCCTGGGCAAAGGCCCCGCTCTCAAAGGTCATGGGGAGCAGGACTGCGAACTCCTCCCCGCCGTACCTGGCCACCATGTCGGTCTTCCGCACGGTCCGGACGATGGCGTCCGCCAGCCCTTTGAGGACCAGGTCTCCCTGGCGATGGCCCAGGGTGTCGTTGACCTCCTTGAAATGGTCAACGTCAATCATGATGCACGAGAGGGGGTAGCCGTACCGCGAAGCCCGCTGAAACTCCTCCTCCAGGCGCCTGAAGAAGAAACGGCGGTTGTAGGTCTCGGTCAGCTCATCAATCAGGGTGAGGCGCTCCAGGTTCAGATTGGCCAGCTCTAGGGACTCGAACAGGTGGGCGTTGTGCAGGGCGGTGGCGGCAATCTCGGCGATGACCTCGCAGAGCCTCACCTCCCGTTCAGAGGACCCCCGGCCCTGCCGGGCCGCCCTTAAGAGGAGGGCTCCGACAACCGCTTCCCGGAGGATGATGGGGACGACCAGGGTCGAGGTAAAGTCCTTCCCCCGGAGGGTCTCCCTGACCTCCGCCATCAGCGGATCGTGGAGGATGTCCTCAATGACCACAGGCCTTCGGGTCCTCAGGACCTCCCTGATCTCCGGGTATCGTTTCAGCGAGATCGGCAACCGCTGGATGGTGGGGTCATCGCTGGCGGCGACGACATACCCTCCCTCCTCCCCCTCGAT
>CAZHST010000050.1:0-20664 GCA_964535215.1 uncultured bacterium | reverse complement strand
AAATGCCAATTCATAGCCGGAAAATCACCCTTGACATCACACCGCATCACTTTCTCTCCAAGCCCTTTCAAGGGGACACGGCCAGGCACCATCTTACCAGAGGATGGTCGTCCCTAAGCGCGTGCAAAAGATGTGCCGGTTAGTGCATTCTCCCTCTCGCAGCCTTCTCGTCCAGAAGATAGCCCCTGCCCGTGGACCAGGTCAGCGAAGGATCCCGTTACAAATCGCCCCAGGGATGCGAAGGGGAATTCCCAGTGACAAACAAGGTAGGTCTAACCTTCGAAGAACTCGACCTGCACCCGGCTCTTCAAGACCCCCCGCTCAACACCCATCCGGAAGAGCCGCTCGACCGCCTTCCTCCCCTCCCGGCCGTACCCGAGGGTGTACCGGTTGACGTACATCCCCACGAAGCGGTCGGCTAGAGCTCGCTCCATCCCCCGGGCAAACGACATGGCGTAGTCGAGGGCCTCCTCCCGGTGATCCAACGCATAGTGGATGCTCTCCCCGAGGAGGGAGGAGATCTGCTTCGCCACATCCGGTCCCAGATCCTTCCTGAGGGCGTTCACCCCCAACGGAAGCGGAAGGCCAGTTTCCTGATACCACCACCTGCCCAGATCCATGACCTTCATCAAGCCGTACCGGTGATAGGTGAGCTGCCCCTCGTGGATCAGAAGCCCTGCGTCGGCCTCCCCCTTGACCACGGTGTTCAGGATCTGATCGAAGGGGACCTCAACAAAGGGGAACTCGCCGATGGCAATCTTCAGGGTGAGGAAGGCCGTCGTCAAGGGACCTGGAACAGCGATCCTTTTGACCTTCAGCGTCTCAAAGGGAAAGGGTTCTTTGGCGACGACGATGGGGCCGTACCCGTTCCCCATGCTGGCCCCGTAAGGGAGGAGGGTGTATTTGTCGGAGACGTAGGCATAGGCGTGAAGGGAGAGGGCCGTCACCTCCAGCCTCCCCTCGAAGGCCCACCGGTTCAGGGTCTCGATGTCCCGGATGACATGGTCGAACTGAAGGCCCCGGGTCTCAAGTCTCCCCTTGGCCAGGGCGTAAAACATAAAGGCATCATCCGGGTCAGGGCTGTGACCCACCCTGATCAGTTCAGGCATGGCTTTCCCCCTTAAAGGGACTTCCGATAGATCTCGTCGGCGGCGGCGACGCCGGAGCCACAGGAAAAGCCCTCGGACAGAAGTACCCGTTCCAGGGCGGTGAGGAACAGGAGGACGTTGTTGGGCGTCGAGTTCACCCCCATCAGGCCAACCCGCCACACCTTCCCCTTGAGGGCTCCGAGCCCTCCTCCGATATCAATGCCGAACTCCTGGAGGAGACGACCCCGGATCTTTGCATCATCTACCCCTTCGGGGACCTTGACACAGTTCAAAGTCCAGAGGCGGTACGGCGGATCCACCAGCATCTCCAAACCCATCGCCTCCAGCCCCGCGACCAGGGCCAGATGGTTCAACCGGTGGCGCTTGAAGCGGGCCTCCAGTCCTTCTTCCTCGACGATCCTCAACGCCTCGAGCAAAGCGTAATAGAGCGAGACGGGAGGGGTGTGATGGTAGAACCGGTTCGTCCCCCAGTACTGCTCGAAGAGGGCAATGTCCAGATAGTAGCTCTGGACCTTTCGTCTCCGTTTCCGGGTCTTCTCCACCGCCCTCTCGGAAAAGGTGATCGGGGCAAGGCCTGGAGGGGCACTCAGGGCCTTCTGGGTGGCCGCATAGCAGACATCAATCCCGTGCCGGTCCACCCCCACGGGATGGGCGGCCAGGCTGGTCACCGCATCCACCAGGAGGAGGGTGCCATACCGGTCCGCGATCTCCCTGAGCTCTTCTAAAGGCTGGAGCACTCCTGTTGAGGTCTCGGCATGGACCAGGGCCACGATCGTGATTTCCCTATCCTTCTCCAGGGCCTCCTGGACCTGTTCGGGAAGGATCGGCTTCCCCCACTCCTGCTCGAGCCTGACCGGAACCCCCCCGCACCGCTCGACGATCTGGAACATCCGGTCGCCAAAAAAGCCGTTGTATCCGATCAGGACCTTCTCGCCAGGCTCGATGAGATTGATAAGGGCGGCCTCCATGCCAGAGGTCCCGGTGCCGGAGATGGGGAAGGTGGCCCGGTTCTCGGTTTCGAAGGTGTGATTCAGCAGCCGGTGGATCTCCCCCATGGCCTCCAGGAGCGACGGGTCGAAGTAGCCAACAACCTGGGCGCTCATGGCCCGCAGAACCCGCTCCTCCACATTGCTGGGGCCCGGTCCCATCAGGATCCGTGTGGGGGGATGAAAGGTCTTTGATGCTCCCATGGCTCCCTCCTCTCTCGACAACAAAGAAAAAAGCCACAGGGGGCTGTCACTGTCTGCCCCCGTGGCTTCTCGCGTGGGCGAGGGGTTCAGGTGAGGTCTTACGTCCCGCCCGCCCGAGGGCAGACGCCTCGACCAGAACCCACGCCGGTTCCCCGAACTTTGAAGACCTGTCCCTGCATGGCTCGACGAAACCTCTTCCCAAAGGACCCACTTAACTGTATCGTGGCTCCTCCTGGCATGTCAAGGAAATTCGCCGGGGCTCCGCAACAGAGGCCAACAGGATCCTCAGCCGTCCCAGGATCGCCTCTGCAGGAATCGTCGGAGGGTGTCAAGGTCGGGCCTGATGGGGCGAAGCTCCTCAGGCGAAAGCCTGACGGAGGAAGGCTGCTTCAGGCCGTGGCCGGTCACGTTGCAGACGACCAGGTCATCCCGGCCGATCACCCCTTGTTTCCGTAGCCGCCCCGCGGCGGCCACCGAGATGGCCCCGGCCGGCTCGGCGAAGATCCCGGCGAATCGGGCCAGGAGGGATTGGGCCGCGAGGATCTCTCCATCAGTTAAGGCCACGGCCGCTCCCCGGGAAGCCCGGATCGCCTCCAGACCCCTCCAACCCATCGCCTTCGGGTACCCAACCTGGATGCTCTCCGCCACGGTAGGTCTCGTGGTGACCAGCTCGATCTCGGGAAGCCCTTTTTCGAAAGCGGCCACGATGGGGGCGGCCGCTTCGCTTTGGGCGGCGACCAGCCTCGGCAGACGGTCGGCCCAGCCGAGCGTGAAGAGCTCGTTGTAGCCCTTCCAGATGGCGTAGAGGCCGGTCCCACCGGCTGTCGGATGGATGATCCAGTCTGGGACCTGGTCGTCCAGCTGGTCGAGCAGCTCATAGGCATATGATTTCTTCCCCTCGTTCCGGTAGGGATTGGTGGAGAGGCAGTCGTACCAACCGAAGGCCTCAACCGCTGCCCGGTAGAGCCTCGCCACCTGATCGAAGTTCCCCTCAACCGTCACGACGGTCGCACCATACGCCCTGGCCTGGGCAACCTTCGCGGGAGCTGTCCCCTCGGGCACCAGGACGACGCTGTTCAATCCGGCAGCGGCCGCGTAGGCGGCGACGGAGGCGGCGGCGTTCCCCGTCGAGGCCACCCCCGCCGTCTCGAAGCCCAGCTCCCTCGCCCTGGAGAGGCCGACGGCGTTTGACCGATCCTTGAGAGAGCCTGTGGGGAGGAGGGTGTCGTTCTTCACGTAGAGGCGGTCAATCCCGAGCTCGGCTGCGAGCCGGGGCGGTCTGAGGAGCGGGGTGTAGCCTTCACCTAACGAGACGATGGATGATCTCTCTTCAACGGGCAGGAACTCAAACCAGCGCCAGATCGTCGGGTCCGTCCGCTTCCGGATCTCCCGAAGGTGCCCCGTCCCCAAAGGGCCGATCTCCAGCACGACCTCCAAGACGGTCCCGCATCCTTCGCACTGGAAGGTGCGCGTCCGAGATGGGAACGTCCGGCCACACCTGGGGCACCGAAGTTCCTTCACCACTCCCATGATGGCCTCCTTCTAGGAGCTGATCCTGCTTCGGAAGACCTGGCGGATGAGTTCACCTTCATGACTGGTGTCACCGACCCTCCCTCCGAAACGCCTCGGCCATGCCGATCCGCTCCAGGACCGGAGGATGGGTGTAGAGGAAGAGGACAAGGGGTCTGGGGGGGGTCAGATCGGCCAGGTTGGATCTGGCGAGCCGGACCTCGGATGTGATGAAGGCCTCGGGGTTTCCGGTCAACAGGAGGGACTCGTAGTCGGCCTGCCGCTCGAAGGCCCGGGAGATCGCGTTTTGGACCGGGAGGGTCACGACGTAAAAAAGGAGGAGGACGAGGAGGAGAAGGGGGAACCCGGAGAGATCAGCAGGATGCTGGAGCAGCCCTTTCTGGACCCCAAAGCGTAGCGCCAGGGAAGCCACGAAGAGCCCGGCGAAGGCAAAAAGGGCGGCCAGGCCCACCCCCTTCCAGAGGTGCCGGTGCTTCCAGTGGCCCAGTTCATGGGCCAGGACCAGCTCCACCTCCTCCGGTGAGGATCCCTTGACGAGGGTGTCGTAGAGGACCACCCGCTTTGTCCTTCCCAAGCCCGAGACATAGGCATTCACCTTCCGGGTCCTCCGGCTGGCATCCATCTCCAGGACCTTCTCCACCCGAAGCCCCGCTTTCTCCGCGAGGGCCGTCACCCTGGCCCGAAGGTCCTCCTCGACCGGTCGAAACCGGTGGAAGATCGGCTCAAGCAGGACCGGCGAGAAGGCGGTGAAGAAGACGATCAGGAGGGAGGCGGCAAGGCCAGCCGGCAGGAACCAGTATTCGGGGAAGCGGCGGATCAGGGTGTAGAGGAGGAGCACGAGGGGCGGGAGGAGAACAGCGCTGACGAGAAAGCCCTTGAGCTGATCGAAAAGCCACCCCTGGAGGGTCTGGACACTCAACCCGAAGGCCCGTTCCCGAAAAAGGTCCCGGTAAAGACTCAAGGGGAGGAAAAGGAGCATGGAGAGGAGGAGAAGGGTCAGGGTGTACACGAGGATGGAAAGCCACGGCTTCCCGAAGGCCAAAGAGGAGGTGAACCGCGCCAAGGCCTTCGAGGCCGGGGTGACGATCAGAAAAAGGAGGAAGGTCACCTTCAGACCGAGGCCGATAAAAAAGAGGGCGTACCGGCCCTGCATGTAGCGCTTTCCCCTCGCCACCTCCTCCTCCGAGAAGTAACGATGGACCTCGGCCTCACCCGATCTCATCGGAAAGGCGATGCCCAGGGAGGGGAGTACCAAAAGGGTGAAAGCCAGAAGGGTAGGGGCAAGCCCGATCCTCATCGTCCGTTTCCCTCCCCCGATCCCGTCGCCCGGGAAGCTGGAGCTCCAGGGTTCCCACCGCCGGATGGTGACAAAAAGGCGGGACCCTCAGTCCCACCAGATTCCGGGGATCAGGGTAGAGCAGGAAGGGCAGCGGCCATCTTTTGTCAGGCGGTACCGGAGGATCTCGAAGCCGAAGCGCTCGATCAGAAGGGTCTGACAGGTGGGGCAGAAGGTGTGCTCGTAAGACCCCACCCGACCGGGGAGGTTCCCCGCGTAGACGAACCGGAGGCCAGCCTCGCGGCCGATCTCGGCGGCCCGGATCAAGGTGGAAGGCGGGGTGTTATCAGGGTCGGTCATCTTGTAATCCTTGTGGAAGGCGGTCACGTGCCAGGGGATGTCCGGGGAGAGGGAAACCAGGAACTTGGCCGCCTGGCGAAGCTCATCATCGGAGTCGTTAAACCCCGGGACGACCAGGGTCACGATCTCGACCCAGAAGCCCATCTCGACCAGGCGCTGGATGGTCTCCAGGACAGTCCTCAACAGGCCCCCCAGCTTCCGGTAGTTTCTGTCGGACATGGATTTTAAGTCCACTTTGTAGGCATCGCACCAGGGCTTGAGGTACTCAAGAACCTCCTTCGTGGCGTTCCCGTTGGAGATGAAGCAGGTCTTAAGGCCCTGCCCCTTGGCCAGCTTGAAGACCTCGACGGCCCACTCGGCCGTGATCAAGGGCTCATTGTAAGAGCTTCCCACGAGCTTCGCCCCGTAGCGCCTGGCTAGCGCGACAAGGCGCTCGGCAGTGACATTCATCGGCTGGACCCCCGCCGCCGGATCCCTCAAGGCCTGCGACGTGAGATAATTTTGACAATTATGGGTCGCCACGAACTGAGCAAGATAGGAGTGATCGGTATCCACTTCAAGGTTGTATACGTAGCCGTTGTATTTGTAGGTGCTGATTTTACGGATGGGGACGTAGTAATAGCGGTCGTCCTGACGGAGCCATCGTCGCTTCGAGGAATCCTGGTACCATGTGATCGTGAAAAGATAGGGAGCCGTCTGAACCAACCGACCCAGAAGCTTTTTGCCTTGGCGATCCCGGTACAGAGCAGGAAACCGACCTGTCTTTAGCGCTAACCACGCGACACCGGCAGCCAGATCCTTAGAAACTGTCGCCACCGATACCTTCCCATCCTCATAGCGGTGGCCATCCCCTTCGACGTACGCTTCCAGGAAAGACTCCACGACCGATCTCGGGGCATTGAACAACTCTACCGGGATCCTTTTCTCTTGAGACCCTGTTCCACAGAGCTGCTCGAATAGGAGAGCAACCGATGCCTTTCCAACGACCACGCACAGGGTCGCATGCCGCTTCGAGAGCCAGGCTTCAACGCCAAGCACTTCCCGAACGAGCTTTTGAATCTTCTCCGCCAGTGTTCTTTCGTGATGTCCCAGGGCAAAGACGAGCTCCGCGGAATGCCCTCGATCCTTGTGATGGAGGACACATCCTTCAGCGGCGTAGTACCCGAGCAATCTGGCAAGCTTCTCGTCGAGGGGGATCTGCTCAGGGATTCCAGGTGCATGCTCCTTCGAGAACCGGACTCGTCCCTCTTCTACTAGGACCTGGGCCTGCTTGTGGGATAGATCGTTGAGGTTCCATACGCCACGGTGGAGCTTGCTTCGGAGATGACGGATGTGAGAGGCATCCTTCCCGAGTTTGTGGCTAATCTCCTTCGAAGAAAGGCCCTTGTCGGTGAGGCGTAAAACCTCTTTGAGAAAAGCCGGTCCCAGCTCATGGGGGTAGCGGATCGGCTTCGCGAGGGGTTTCAGGATCTCGGCCGTTTCGTAGACGGCCGCTGTAGAGAAGCTAAAACGCTTGGGGATAGCAAGATAATGATCCGGCGTGAGCTTGGCCGCTTGGACAAAGCTTGGCTTGGAGCCGGCTTGAAGCTCAGCCTTCGAAACGACGAGGAATTCGTGTTCTGGCGTAACATGGATAGGAAGCAGATACTGAGGCTTGATCCTGATCATGCGGCCGGTGTAGCGATGGCGGAAAACGCCTCGGATTGGCCGAAGTTTCCCTGTATGGGTATAGACTTCGACATTGGGCAAAATCGCCACCGTGCTTCCATCAAGTTGAGCAACCGCTTTTGCCTGATGGAAGAGGCGTCCAATCGAAATAGGTCCATTTGAGGTGGCAATGACCGTCGAGGCCCGGATACAATAAGAACAATGATAATCGCAACCGAGCATGCCGAAGGTCAGGGTGGTGGAGCCGGGGAGGACGTGGAAGAAGGGCTTCTTCTCGGTAGGGTCACACTGGAGGGCCGCCACATAGTTGGTCGGGACATAGAGGGTCCCCCCTTTGTTGAAGCGGACTTTGCAGATACCTCGCTTCCCCTCGTGGATGAGGCAGCGGTGGCCGCAGGCATAGCAGCGGACATCACCCTTAGGGAGCTTCTCGTAAAGCTCCCCTTCTCTTGTCAGGGCATCAATCAGTTCGGCCAAGCTGACAGCCATCTTTCCCCACCCCCTCAAAGGCCCAGGGAATCTCCATACTCACTATAGCCTACCCACGTTCTTTGTCAAGCCCGCGATGTCGCTAGGCCTCTCCGGCCTCGGGGATGAGGAGGCGCCGACCAGGCTTCAGGTGTCTCGGGTTCTGGATCCTGTTGACCTTCTTCAAAGCGGCGGGCGAGGTTTGGTACGCCTTGGCGATCTGCCAAAGGGTCTCCCCGGGTCTCACCCGATGGAACCGCTTGACCAAGACCCTCTTTTTCCCCCTCTCCGACCCAGAGGACGAGGGACGTCTCTTTTCCCCCTTGGTAAAGGCCTCACGCGTTCGGCTCGGCTTGGCAGAGACCGAAGCCACCACCACATCCCCACCGTGAGCCTCCCAGAGGTCAAGGGCGGCCAGGAATTCGGCATAGAAGTTCTTGACGGCAAAGCCGAAGGCCTTCCCTTCGTGGCTGGCGATGATCTCCTCAAGCCGGTCGGAGCCGACCCTCTCTTTGGCCCTGAGCATCCCTACCTGGCCATAGTTGTAGGCGGTGATGGCCAGGGGCCAATTCCCGAGAAGCTCGTAGTTCTCCCTCAGAAGCCTGGCGGCGGCTTCGGTGGCCCGATACGGGTCGTTCCGCTCATCCCGGTACGGGGTGATGGTCAAGAACCGGCGGCCCGTCGCCTTGACGAACTGCCAGATCCCGACAGCCCCCGCCTTGGAAACCGCCTTGGGGTTAAAGAAGGACTCGACCAAGGAGAGAACAACCAGCTCCTCCGGGACACCGTAACGCCTGAAGATCCTGGCCATCCTCGGGGCGTAGATCCTCCCCCGCTCCAGCCCGGCGAGGAACTCCTCCTTGAGCCCCTTTTGGACCCGGATCTGCTCCGCCGCTTTGGCAAAGACTTGAGGCGGGCAGGGGCACCCCAGGGCTTTGAACACCTGCCTCTCCTCCCAGGTCGGTGGATCGGCAGGGGATCCGCCCGATCCCAACCTGGTCAGGGCAGCCACGTACCGGTTCTTCACCCGCTCGACGGCTTGGACCGCCTCCTGGAACGAGGGCTCCCTCCCGCCAGAGAGCCTCACGACATCTACCACGTCGTAGATGATGGAGAGGTCCTCTTTGTCATGGAGGATATACTCCCTGGTGCTGAACTCACCATAGACCCGTTTCCAGAAGGCAACGGATGCCTCCATTGAGGGAGGGATGGGGAAGAGGGATGAGGATCTGGAGGGGTCCGAGCGGGCAAGAGGAGGGATCACCAACCAAGCCACGAGGATCAGGAGCAGGCTCTTAACGAACTTTCGCCTCGGTTCAGCCCTCGGACTCACGAGACCTCCCTTCATCTCCTTGACGTTTCACCCGAAGCCGCTTCCTCCGCCAGATCGAGCTCATGGTCGCAATCGCCGCCCCCCGCTCATCGTAGGCCATCCAGCGTTCGACCTCGTACCCTTGCCGCTTCAACTCCCGGATGATCTCTTGGTCCTCCTTCGCCCTGAACCCGGACGGCTTCGAACCCGGGCGGAAGGCGTTGGTGACAAACTCGTATCCTTCATCAAGCAGTTGCCGGATCTTCGGATCCTTCCCGGCTAAAAGCGCAAGGTAGGCTTCCCGTCCCCCCGGCATCGGCGTTCCCCCTTTTTGCAATTTCTGTTCCAGCGAAAAAACCTCTTGACAAGCCTTCCACGATCCCTATAATCGCTCTTTCAGAATCACCGCGGGCCTATCACCGGATTCCGCCCCTTCAAAGCATCTCAAGAACGCTCACCCAATTCACTCCCGTCCCGGAGAGCAAACCGCGGCTTTGAAAAGCCGCCATCCGGCGGCAGCGGGGAGCGTTTCTGCACCTCGCGGTGGTAAAGAGCCAAGGCAAAATCGCCTTGTTGCATAAGACAAATCGAGAAAGGAGGGTGAGACGTGGCAAAGGAGCGAACCGCCGGCGCCAAGCTGGCCAGCCGCGGCAAGGTGACAGCTCCCAAAAGTGCCGGGAGCTGCTCGTGCGGTGGCGAGCTAATCTGGACCCGGGTTTACACGCCCCGGGCCCGGATGATGAAAGTCTGTGAGAAGTGCGGGGCCGAGCTGCCGAAGACCTTGAACGGCAACGGCCTCTAACCTTCGAGACCAATGAAGGGAGGGGCAGCGTCTTCATGAAAGGCTGCCCCTCCGTTTCTTCCCGGTCCACCGCCTCCTCCCTCGAAGCATCCACAGCAACAAGAGGAGCCCGACCGCCGCCCCCCAGGGGATCCAGTTCGGGACCCCCTTCCAGGGGGGGGACCCCTCCTTTCGCCCCCGCCTCTCCCTCCGGTACGCCGCAGGGCTCTCGGCCAAACCCAGCTTAGGATTCCAGATCCCCACCTCCCGATGTCTGGCCTCCTGCTGAAGCCTCACAAACCGATCAGCGTAGCGGACGTTTGGAGGGATGGTCAAGAGCATGGCAAGCCCCTCCCTGAGCAGCTCCTCGTTCAGCATGGAGCCGTTCACATACACATAGGCTAAGAGCCGTCCGTAGCGATCCCGCTCCTGGACATCCAGCTCCAGCGTGACCGTCCGCTTGAAGGCCCGCTCCCTGGTAAACTGGGTCGCTTTCTCCCCCCAGAACCCCTGCCCTTTTTCCGGGGCATCCACCCCGATCAAGCGAACCCTTTCCTGGCGGCCACCGATCTTGACCACCAGGGTATCGCCATCGGTCACCCCCGTGACGACCCCTTCTAACATCGTCCGGGCCCCCAGGGAAGGCTCGCCCTGAAGCAGGAAAGCCATCAGGAGCCCCAGGAACGCTTTCCGGATCATGCCTCCTTCACAACGCGTCACCTCGGCCGGTAGGTGACCCGGTAGACCCTCCCGGCTTTCTTATCGGCGATGTAAAGGCTCCCCTCAGGCCCCACGGCCAGGTCCGAGGGCTTCCCGCACTCCTCGCAGACGGTGATCCCTGCCCGACGGGGTCCTCCGACCCTTGTTGCCCCCGAGGCGGGAAAATCGGTCATAAACTCGACAGGCCTGCCAGGGGTTTCACCATCGAAGGGGATCCGGACGACCATGTAACCTACGGGGGTCGAGCGGTTCCAGGAACCCAGCAGGGTGACGAAGAGGTTTCCCCGGTACTCCTCCGGAAACTGGGTCCCCGTATAGAAGGCGAGGCCACCGGGGGAAGAGTGGGCGGGGAGCTTCACCAGAGGGGGAACCGTCTTCTGGCAGAACTCCGGCTTCCCCCATTCCGGGTCGGGGATCCGATCGCCGTAGCAGAAGGGCCAGCCGTAGTGCCTGCCCTCCTCAATGATGTTCACCTCGTCAGGGGGGAGGTCATCCCCCAGCCAGTCCCGGCCGATCTCCGTAGCGTACATCTTCTTGGTCTCAGGATGCCAGGTGAACCGGTAGGCGTTCCGAAGGCCCTCGGCGAAGACCCTCATCCCTGTCCCGTCGGGCCTCATCCGAAGGATGGCCGCCCGCCGCCGATCCTCCTCGATGCAGACATTACAGGAGGAGCCGATGGAAAGGTAAAGCATCCCATCGGGGCCAAAACCCAACCCCTTGGTCCAGTGGTTCCCCCTGGGGGGAAGGTCACTGACCAAGATCCTCCGACGATCGGCTACCCGGTCACCATCGGTATCCTCCAGGCGGACGAGGAAGCGCCCCCCGGCAACGTAGAGGGCCCCATCCCGGAAGGCCAGACCGGTGGGAAGCTCCAGACCTTCGGCAAAGGTGATGACCCGGTCCGCCCGGCCATCGTGGTCCTCGTCGGGGAGGACTACGACCCTCCCCTCAGAGGGGAGGCTCACGTAAAGGTCCCCTTTGGGGCTGAAGGCCATCATGGTTGCCAGGGGGAGACCCCCGGCGAAGACCTGGACCTGAAACCCGGGCGGGACTTTAGGGAGGGCCTCCGCCGTCGAAGAGGAGGAGCACCCCAGGGTGATGATCAGAAGCACCCCCAAGGGCATCGCTTTCATCACCATCCCCCCATGCATTACCGATCACCCCCTGTCGCATACGGTTCCTCATAGAGGAGCGTGACCAAGATCGGTCTCCCCCCCTTGAACGTGATCACATAGAACTGATGGACGCCGTTCCTCTCTTCATCAAAGGTGTAGTCGGCGAGCATCCCTCGGAAACCCCTGAGCCGCTCCAGCCCCACCCTCATCCCCTCCCGGCTCGCCCTCCCTCTCCTAATCGCCTCAGCCAGGAGGAGCACAGCATCGTAATACTGCACGGCGATAACGTTGGCGGGGGTGCCAAAGCGGGCCTCGTACCGTTGGGCCCAGACCCGCCGCTCCGTGTCCAGAAGCTCCGGGACGTACTCGGTCACGATCAGCACCCCCTCGACGGCCGGCCCGGCCTCCTCCAAGACCTGCTTCGCCCCGAAGTCCCGATGGGCGATGATCAGCGCCTCAAGACCCAGCTCTTTCGCCTGTCGAAGAAAAGACCCCCCCTCGCCGGTCTCCCCTAGCACGATGAGGACCCCAGCGGGACTCGCCTTGACCTTTCCCAGTTGGGCCGTAAAATCCCGGTCACCAGGGTGCCATGACCCGTGCACGACAGGGACAAGGCCGTACCGCTCCCGGAGGATTTCCAGGAGCAGCTCGCCCCTGGTGTTATGGATCCCGGTGGCATCGTGGAGGAGGGCGATCCTCCCAGCCCCCAGGTCTTCAACGACATACCTGGCGAGGAGAGAGGCCAGGAGCCTATCACTTGCCCCCACCCGGAAGATCCACCTGGCATCTTCCGTCGTCCGGGGGCTGGTGCCGCCCGTGAGATAGGGGACCCCTTCTCTCTCAACAATGTCCCGGCTGACCAGGACAAAGGGGCTGAAGAGCTCACCGATGATGGCCAGGACCCGGTGCTCCAGGGCAAGCCTCCTGACCGCCTCGACGGCCCCCTCCCTCGTGTCCTGATCATCTTCGTAGATGGCCTGGAGAAGTGCCCCGTCAACCCCCCCTTCCCGGTTGACATCAGCGATGGCCATCTCAACACCCTTTTTGATAACCGCCCCCACGGCGGCTCGCTTCCCGGTCAAGGGAAGCTGGACCCCGAGCTTCAGAATCTTCTGGTCCTGGGCCTGTGCCGCTGGAACGAAACAAACGGCGGCAAGCCAGACGAAACCCAGGAGGCTGGCGGCACCCCTCATCGCCTCGACCCCCTCCTCCCGGCCCTCGTCCTTGAGCCTCGCCCCTTGACCCCAGGTTGCTCACCCCCCGGCTTTGGCTCGAGAGGCGGAAACACATCCGGCTCGATCCCCAGCCCATCGGCCAGGGCGTTGGTCCCGTTGAAGAAATCCACGACAGCCATCACCTCGACGACGGCGTCATCATCCAAACCCAGCCGCTTCACGGCGGCCGTATGGGAATTGATTCAGTACGCGCAGCCGTTCGTAGCCGAGACCGCCAGGGCGATGATCTCTTTGGTGAGCAAATCCAGCTTCCCCTTCAGCATGATCGCCTTGTACCGGTTCCAGGTCGCCTCGAGATAATCGGGGTTCGCCGCCATGGCCCGCCAGATGGCAGGGACCCTTTCAACGTTCCGGATCCGCTTGAACTCGTTAAAGATCCGCTTGACCTTTCCCGTCGCTTCCTCTTCAGCGATCACCCGAATGGTGGCCATGATGGTAGCTCCTTTCCCTGAATCCAGGTCCCCCCTTTAGTCCCTTGAAGAGGCCCAAAACCACATCTCCAGCACCGTATCGTAGTAGATCGTCATCAGCTCCCCATCGTGAACCTCAACGGTAAACCAGACCCGCCTACCGCATCCGGCGGTGATTTGCTCCTCGATCCAGCGCTGGACGATCCTGACGATCCGGAACCGCCTCCCCTCGTAGGCAAAGGCCCGGGGTGTCTCCTCGCCACGAGAACCGGCGTAGCCCTCGACATGAATAGGGACAGGGAGGGGACCCATAGGTCTTAGCCGCCGGGACCGATCCGGACCTCATACCCCTTCTCCCGGAGGGCTTCCAGGAGCTCTTCGCCGTGGGAAGTGTCCCTGGTCTCCACGGTGAGATAGACCTCCACCCGGTTGATGGGCATCCGGGGATCGAGGCGGTCATGCTCGACGGAGATGACGTTGGCCTCCGCCCTGGCGACGACGGCCAAGAACTCCTTCAACGCCCCAGGCCGATCCTGAAGCGGCACCTCTAATCGAAGATACCGCCCCGCCTTGGCCAGGCCCTTTTCCAGGATCCGGGAGAGGAGGGGGATGTCAATGTTTCCGCCGCTCAAGACCACAACAACCTTCTTCCCCGAGAGCGAAAGCTTCCCGTTCAAGAGGGCTGCCAACCCCACCGCCCCTGCTCCCTCGACCAGGAGCTTCGACCGCTCCAGCAATAACAGGATGGTCGAGGCGATCTCGTCATCATCTACGGTGGCGATCCCGTCCACATAGCGCTGGATCAACGGGAAGGTCAACTGCCCGGGTTTCTTGACGGCGATCCCGTCAGCGATGGTCTCGACCCGATCCAGCGAGACCAGCCTCCCCTTCTCCAGGGAGAGAGGAAGGGAGGCGGCTCCTTTGGCCTGGACCCCGTAAACCTTGATCTCGGGACGGCTCTCCTTCGCCCCCAGCGCGACCCCTGAAACGAGCCCACCGCCACCGATGGGGACCACGAGAGCGTCACAGTCGGGAAGCTCCTCCAGGATCTCAAGCCCCACCGTCCCTTGCCCGGCGATGACGTCATAATCATCAAAGGCCGGGATGTAGGTCGCCCCGGTTTTGCGATGGAGGTGTAAGGCCCTCGCTTTAGCGTCGTCATACGTCTCCCCCCAGAGGATGACCCGGGCCCCGTAGCCTTTGGTGGCCATCACCTTGGTGATGGGGGCGTGTCTGGGCATCACCACCGTCGCCCGGATCCCGGCCCTGGCCGCCGCCAGCGCGACCCCCTGGGCGTGGTTCCCCGCCGAGGCCGCCACCACCCCTTTCCGTTTCTCCTTCACCGTGAGCTTGGCGATCTTGACATAGGCGCCCCGGAGCTTGAATGACCCGGAGCGCTGGAGGTTCTCGCACTTCAGGTAGACCTCACTCCCCGTCATCCGGCTGAAGGTGTGGGAGAAGTGGAGAGGGGTCTTGTGGACGACACCGGCCAGAAGCTCCCGGGCCGCCTTGATCCCGAGGAGCGTGACCCCTGAAGGTAGACGGTGGAGCCTCATGGAGAGAAGTCCTCCGGTTACCCCCTCCGCCCCCGGCCTCTATAAGGCTCATTCAGGTAGCGCTCCGCGTAGTCCTTGGCCAAACTCTCCGAGTCCACCTGTAAGGCCCTCCGGTAATGCCGCTTCGCCTCCTCCCGATCCCCCTGAAGATCGTAGATCATCCCCATCCTCGTCCAGGCCCAGGCCACAGCCCACGCATAGCGCTTGTTCTCATGGACGATGGCCTCTCGAAAATAGGCGAGGGCTTGCTGGTAGTCTCCCCTATCCATGTACAGCTTTCCCATGAGCTGGAGGTACCGGGGGAGCATGACCTTCGAGAAGTGGTTCCGCTCCTCGCGGATGTTCGCCTCAATCTGCCTGGCGACGGCCAAGGCCTCCTCAAAGCGACCCAGCTCGGAGGCAATGAAGGCGAGATGGAAATAGACATCGGGGTTGCCCGGATAGCGATCCTGAAGCTCCTTCGCGTACCCATGGGCCTTCTGATACTCCCCTTCTTCCTGGGCGGCGTAGATCCTCAAGAGGGCGAAGCGGGCTGTCATCTTCAGGTAGACGCCCTTCTCGGCGACAAGCTCCAGCTCCTTCAAGCCCTGCTCCCGGTTGCCGCTCGGGAGGAGCAGGGAGGCAACGGCCCGGGAGAAGGAGGAGAGGCGTGAAAAGGCATAATGGTAGAGCCCTAGGCCGTAATAGGCATCGTAGTACCGGGGATCAACCCTCAAGGTCTCCTGGAGGAGGTTGTAAGCGTTTCGCAGTCCCTTATAGGCCGAGAAGTAATTCTTTAGGACGCCGTCCGCCAGGGCCTTGTAGCCCCAGGCCATCCCGGCCAGGAACAGGAGATCAGGGTCCTTCGGCCCCTTCTCCTGGGCCTTCTCTAACCGTTCGATGACCCCACTCATCCTTTGGCGGAATTGCTCCAGATCCGCTGTCGGATCTTCCTTGTCGTCGGCCCTGGCGAGGAGGACATAGGCTGTGCAGAAAGGGAAGAGGAGACCGGATCTGTCAAGCGATTCCAGGCGATGGCATTCGGCCTCGGCGGCATCCGGGTCCTGGTTCAGGAGGTGATCAATGGTTGACAGGATCGAAGCCTGAACCGGTGGGTGAAGGTGGTGGGCCTCGCCGGAAGAGGCCAAACCCATTCCAAAGGCACCCACCAGCAAAACGACGATGGAAACCCTGGTGTCGCTCCTCATCGGCGCTTCTCCAACTCCTCTTGCCACGCCCGGACCATCTCCGGGTCAAGATCCACGAGGATCACCTTTCGCAGGTGCCTTGGCTGAAAGCCCCGGATCGCCTGGAGCATCTCCCTGGCCGCCTCCTCCCTGGCGACCCCTCCCACCCCCGTCCCAAGACCCGGGAGGGCCAGAGAGGCGAAGCCTGCTTCGTCGGCACACGCCAAGGCGGCCAGCGTTGCCTTTCTGACGTTCGACGCCGGGATTCGCATGGCCGGACGCTCCATGGTCGGCGCGTGGACGATCCCTTTGAATTTGGTCCGACCGCCCGAGGTGAGGACGGCATCCCCGACGGGGATCGGGGCCTTTGCCACCGCTTCCCGCTCGACCTCCTGCCCGGCAACCCGCTTGATCGCACCGGCCACCCCCCCTCCCATCCAGCCCTGGCTGTTGGCAGCGTTGGTGATGGCCTCGGCTTCCACCTCCAGGATGCTCCCCTGCAGAACCTCTACTTCCATGGGACCCTCCCAACCTAGCTCCTTTCATGGGTCAGGGGGAATAGTAACAATGGATGAACAGGGGCGTCAAGCATTTCCATCTTTCCGATCGTCAGGGCCATCTCCAGGAGTTTCCCCCAGGAGGCGTTAGATCTGCTCCTCGAGGGGGTCCTCAACCACGAAGCTGCAGACCCAGACGATCTCCTGTGGCCTGTAGTGGTGGATCCGGCCTCGCACGCTGCTGTATCGTTTCGCTGTCCCTCAGCTTTGGGATGGCGTGAGGGGATCTCCAATTTCGGAAGGGGGCAACAGGAAAGCCTTCGGGAGTTTGAAGCCAGGTCTCTCATGTTCCAAAAGAAAGCCCCAGGGATCCTCATCCCTGGGGCTCCGTCCCCGGCTATCCTTAATCTTGTAAAAACCTTTCCCTACTTCGATTAGGCCAAGGTCCCTTTTCGGTGAATCACCGCCGTACCGTAGGTTTTTGATTCTCCTGGTGGGCGCTGCTGGGATCGAACCAGCGACCTCCGCTGTGTGAGACTACCCGGCCCTCGTACCGATTTCTACTTTTTGAGCCAAATCAATCACTTAGGGCAGGCGATGGGGTGGGCCAACCTCCCCGTTTCTCCTCCGATATCCCGTAAAACTGTCACTAAAGTGTCACTGAAGGAGGTCCTCAAAGTGTTAGAGGAAAGTGGGCCTCCGATTCCCCATGTAGCCCCTTGGCGAAGCGATACGCCGGAGACAGCGTAACCAAGGACTACACCACAAGGATCTCGCCCCTCTGCTCGGCGTCACGCCGGAGACCGTCTCCGGCTGGGAAGTTGATCGCGCCTCCCCCTCGCTCCAGTATCACCCCACGCTCAAAGCGCTCTTCGGCGAGGATCTCTGACCCCTCCATGGCTGAAGCATCTCAAGCACTCGGGGGATTCGGCCCGCATGGCCTGGTAGGCCCCCTGCTGGCGCTCAAAGGAGTTGACACAATGAGCATTGTTCACTGGGAGAAGGGACGGAGCCAGCCCTCCATCAGACAGCTTCCCAAGCTCTTCGCGTTCCTCGGCTCTGTGCCCTTCGACTGCCCCCCGGACCCTCTCGGTCGGCTTCGGTACTACAAGCTCGTCCATGGGTTGTCCTATGAAGCCCTGGCCCGGGAGCTCGGGATGGATGAGTCGATGGTGACGGGGTGGCTTGCCGGGAAGCATCGGCCGAGCGCCAAGTCGGTGGAGCGGATCGAAGCCTTTCTTCGTACAAAAGGTCTCCCCGGCCCCTCATCCCAGCCGGCTTCAGGCCCTCAAGGAACACCTCCGGTAGACGAGGATAGACTTAGGGCTGAGCCGGGAGGCTGCTGCTAAGCTCCGGAGGATGGATGAAAAGATGATCGCTTGGTGGGAGAACGGAAGGAGGAAACCGGAGAGGAGATACCGGGAAAAGATTGAAGGCTTTCTCAGGCTTGATTAAGGCACAAAGCCGTCAAGGGGAAAGGGACACGCCCTCAGGCCACCACCTCCACCCTGGGGTTCACCAACCGCGAGCGAGGAGGAGCCACCTTCTCGACCCGGACATAGACGAGGGGCTGACCGGGCTCCCGGCGCGCCTTGGCGAGTTCCAGATTCTTCTCGCACAGCTCCGGGGCCTCCTCGGGCAGGAGGACGATCAGAGCATTCTCCGGGATCTGCTCGGCCACCTCAGGATGCTCGAACAGGTAGAGGTCAAACTCTGTGGAAAGCTTGAGGTTCTTCGTCAACAGCTCCTGGTCCGTCATCCTCGCCGCTGTCGTTTCAGCAATGTATAACATCCCATCTCCTCCGAGGAGCAACCGGCTTTTTGCCTCCACGCTGCTGTAACCCTTCTTCGCCCCGGCTTATTTCTCAAGATGGTCTTCCCTGCGAACCCCCAGGACGGTGCCGAAGAGACGGCGACGCTTGAGGAGCCTCAGCCACGTTGAAAAGTTCCGCACGTTCTCCGTGATGAGCACCGCCCCCACCCGAAGCGCTGAGACAAGGATGAGAATGTCGGCTACATGACGGCTCGGATCCACAAACCCATGACGCCGACCGTACTGGTTGAGGAGCTGCCCGGCCAGGACCCACTCCCTGTGCTCTGGCGTCACCACATAGCCCCGAGCGGTAAACGCCCGATTCAGATCGTCCAGCAACCGTTTATCGGCCGGTGATCTCGTCCCGGCATAGAGCTCTTGAAGGACAACGGAGGAGAGCCGATTCCTGCCCCGACGGGTTTGAGTCTCGACGAGGTCCCGATAGGCCTCACGCCGGAGGTAAGGGATATAGATGGAGGTGTCAAAGATGACGGGTCGGGCTCTCACCGTCGCGTCTTCTTGAGACGTCCAGCGCTCCGCTCAAAGACATCGAGAAGCCCCCCGCGCTTCGCGATCCGGTCGGCGGCAGCGGCCAGCTTCTCCGCCAGCAGGCGGTCTTCCACGGCAATCCTCACCGCTTCGGATTCGGTGTCCACCCCCAGGAGCCGCTGAAGCTCCTTGATGCTTGCCGGGCTGACGACTAAGTTCTTGCGGACATACCCCTTCTTGTCTCTCCCCATACCGAACCCCCATGGTGTGGAGTCATTTGGGAGAAGTATACACACAATTCCATCAGCGGTCAACCGGAAAGAAAGCAGGTAGCGAGCCACCTCACAGGCAGCACCACCCTGGCAATGATCAGGATCCAAAAGAAATGAGGCAAGACACCCCTCCCTACCGAAGCAGCGCCTTCAAGAGCTTATAGGCCAACTGGAGCTCCGGCCGGCCCGCCTCCTTGAGGAGCTCGTGGATCATGGCCCGAAGCTTCGGGATGCTCGGCTCCTCGTGCTCGAAGAGGAGCAGCTCGTGAAGCTCGATCCCCAGAGCTTGGGCGATCTTCAGGAGCTGCTTCAAGGAAGGGTTCCGCTCCCCCCGCTCAATGGCTCCCAGGTACTTGTAGTTAAGCCCAGCCCGCTCCCCCAGGGCCTCCTGGGTCAGCTCCTTTCTCAGCCGGAGCGCTTTGATCCGGCGGCCTAACAGGGCCCGTGCCTCCTGCTCCTCCATTGGCTCCCCCTTTCCCCGTATCTCGGGAGAGCTTAGGGAAAGGGGAGGCGAGGATAAACATCTAATGAGTAGTCTTTTCTTTACATTTCCTTCTAAAAAGGAGTAAGATTTCACATCGAGACAGTCGCGGGTGTTGCTAGACTGCTTCTGGATCCTGAAGGGAGGCAAAAGGGCCTCAATGAGATCGCTTCGCTCCAACTGAGATGAGAAAGCTCCTCCAATCCAGGCTCGTCTGGCTGATCATCGGCCTCCTCATCAGCTTCCTTCTGGCCGGCTGTAAACAACCTGCCCAAGGGCTCGAAGGCCGGGTGGTCCACGTGAGCGACGGGGACACGATCGTCGTGGAGCTTCAGGGGCAGAAGGAGCGGGGCCGGCTGATCGGCGTGGATGCGCCGGAAAAGGCGCAAAAGCCGTGGGGGCCGAAGGTGAAGGCCTTCACCGAGGCCCGCGTGCTGGGGAAAATGGTGCGGCTGGAGCTGGACGTAGCCAGCGGGTCCCATTGGCGAGGAGGAGTTCGATCCCCCCGTTCCGGCTTGTGACCGCCCTGATAGGATCGGGCTGGTAGGATCGTGCGGCCTCCCGACGGTACAGCTCGCAGAGAACGAAGAAGCACTGAGGGATCGGCAAGGTTTCAAGCTGCTCCACGCTCATCCCTTCTTTCCCATTCACCCTTTAATCCCTCCTGGGTCCCTGACCAATTTCAGAGCCTTCCCCTGGCGCCGCCGAGAGCCTGGGCCGAGATGAAAGCGGTCGTCTTCTTCCTTGCCAAAGCACTGCCGGAGCCACAGAGCCCTTAGCTCAAAGGTTTCCGCCGGCAGCAGGCGGCCTTGTTCATCAAGAACCCGGATCGATCGAAGGCCCTGGAGGATCGCCCGCAGCTCGGAGACGGCCTCCCGCCTGGAATCCCGGATGGGGTAGGATGGTTTAAAAACCTGGTGGCGGCTCATAAGGCCCAGGGCCATTTAGTTTTCAGCAGTTGAGGGGAGGATTGGGGTATGATCTCACCTCGTAACCCCGAACCCTCAATGGGAGGTGAGACGATGATGCTCTGTCGAAAACCTCCTCTCTCCGGCCTATTATAAAAGCTGGAGGTGAGGAGGATGAAGCGAGATGCCCTCCTGCGCTTTGCCCGACTGGCCGTTGAGGTCGCCCGGAGGCGGATGCCGGATTATGGCAGCAAGTTTGCCCCCCAACGGTTCACGCACCCCTCGCTGCGGGCCTGTCTGGGTCTCAA
>CAZHST010000049.1:18501-20741 GCA_964535215.1 uncultured bacterium | reverse complement strand
CGGTGATGAAACTCTATGCCATTGGCGTTGGGCCAGGCGCCCAGGATCTCCTGACGATCCGAGCCGCTGAGGTCCTGAGGCGCGTCTCGGTCATCTTCTCCCCTCTTTCGGCGATGGGGACAACCAGCAAGGCGCTGGAGGTGGTAGAGCCCTACCTCGACAGGTCACGGCAGCGGGTCGTCGAGCTGGAGTTCCCCATGACCAAGGAGCAGGAGGAGCTGGAAGGCCACTGGGAGGAGGCGGCCGCGCAGATCGTTGAACATTTGGCCTCTTTGGAGGAGGGGGCGTTCATCACTCTAGGGGATGTCTCCCTCTATTCGACATTTTATTACGTTCAGCAAGAATTGCAGGCGAAGCACCCGGAGATCACCATCGAGATCGTCCCGGGCATCACCTCCTTCTCCGCCACCTCCGCCCTCCTCGGAATCCCCTACGGCATCGCCTCCGACCGGATCGCCATCCTGCCGGCCACCTTCGAAGCGGAAAAGCTCGAAGAGACCTTGCTTCAGTTCGACACCGTGATCCTGATGAAAGTCAATCGGGTGTTGGATCAGGTCATTGATCTCCTGGAGGAGCTCGGTCTGATCGAGCAGGCGGTCTTCGTCACGAAATGCGGGATGCGCGATCAGGAGGTGGTCTATGACTTAAGGAGCCTTAAGGGAAAGCGCCCAAGCTACCTTTCTCTCATCCTGGTGAACAAGCACGCCTCACTTCCGAAGAAGGCAGAAGCCCAGCCGAAGGTGAGGTGCGGAGCGCGACAGAGCCTGGAGGTTCGGGCGGTCGTCCCGGCTTCTCAACGGGTTGAACCTCCCTCTCCCCGGATCTCAGTTGGCAAGCTCTACTTGGTGGGATTTGGCCCCGGGAGTCACGAGCACCTCACCTTCCGGGCGAAGGCGGCCATCGATGAAGCGGAGGTGGTCATCGGCTACCTCACCTATATCCGGCTTGTCAAGGATCTCATCAAGGGCAAGGAGGTCATCTACACCGGTATGACGGAAGAGCTGGACCGGGCTCGAAAGGCGGTGGACTTGGCGTATCAGGGCCGGAAGGTCGCCCTCATCTCGAGCGGTGACGTGGGGATCTATGGGATGGCCGGGCCGGCCCTGGAGGTCCTGAAAGAGCGGGGCTGGCGGAGAGGCTGCGGGGTGGAGGTGGAGGTCATCCCAGGGGTCACGGCCTTAAGCTCCTGCGCCTCAGTCCTCGGAGCTCCCATCATGCATGACTTCTGCGCCATCTCTCTGTCGAACCTTCTTACCCCCTGGGAAGTGATCATGAGGAGGATCGAAGCGGCAGCGAGGGCCGACTTCGTCATCGCCATCTACAACCCCAAGAGCGGCCGGCGGACGCAGCAGATTGTGGAGACCCAAAAGATCCTTCTGAAGTACCGCAAGCCCGACACCCCTGTCGGGATCGTCAAGAGTTGTATGCGGGAAGGGCAACGAGTCGTCCTGACCAACCTGGCCGACATGCTGAACCATGAAATTGGGATGCTCACCACAATTCTCATCGGGAACTCCACCACCTTCACCTACGAGGGTCTGATGATCACACCCCGAGGGTATCAGAGCAAGTATGATCTCGACAGCTTGGATGAGGAGGTGGCCGAGCGCCTCAGCACAGCCGACATCGGGATCGACCCATACCTCGGAACGCGACAGCGGTAGCATGGCCAACAACAAAGACCCGACAAAGGTCCGCCATGGGCTTCCCTGCTGTAACGGAGGGAGCTACCGGCGAAAGGTTCCAAGGAGATGATCGCCCATCTCAGGGCCCGGCTTAAGGCCGAAGGACTCGATCAGCAATCCCTGCGATCTGGAGGGCTTGGGATCCATCGAGGATAGGGAGGATGAAGCAAGCGATCCTCTTGGTAGGGCACGGCAGCCGGGATGCTGAAGGAAATCAGGAGTTTCTGAGCTTTGCAGAGCGGGCCAGGGAAGCTTTTCCCGATCGAGTGGTGGAGCCCTGCTTCATCGAGCTGGCCGATCCCACCATCCAGATGGGTATTGACCGATGTGTAAGGCAAGGGGCCTCGCGGATTGTGGCGTTACCGATCACCCTGTTTGCCGCCGGCCATGTCAAGGTGGGGATCCCAGCGGAACTGGACGACGCCAAGACCCGCTACCCCCATGTGACCTTCTATTATGGCCGCCATCTAGGAATCCATCCGCTCGTTCTGGATATCCTGGAAGAGCGGATCGCCGAAGTGGAGGTGGAGTCGTGTCCACGTCCTCGGGAGGAGA
>CAZHST010000049.1:0-18491 GCA_964535215.1 uncultured bacterium | reverse complement strand
GGCCGGGGCTCTAGCGATCCGGATGCCAACGGCGATCTCTACAAGATCGCCCGTCTCCTGTGGGAGCGGCGGCCTTACAAGACGGTCGAGGTCTGCTTCATCGGGGTCACCTTCCCAAACTTCCAGGAAGGGATTGCCCGCACCGTGGCGCTCAAGGCTCGGCGGGTGATCGTCCTCCCCTACTTCCTCTTCACCGGGGTCTTGATCAAGCGGATGCGACGGTTTACGGAGGAGGCGAAGGTCCTGTACCCCCAGACGGAGTTTGTCTTTGCCGAGTATCTGAAAGGGCACCCCAACCTCCTGAGGGTTCTCCAGGAGCGGGAGATAGAGGCGATTCGGGGAGAGGCGGTGATGAATTGTCACCTGTGCAAGTACCGGCTGGCCTTCAGTGAGGATGGCCATCACCATGATCATCCCCACCACGACCCTTCTCGCCGTCGTGAGGAAGCACCCCATGCCACCCGCTAAGCGGCTTGTCGTCGGATTAGGCCTGCATGTAGGGGTGGGCTGCGAGGAGATCAAGGAGGCGATCCTCATCACCTTGAAGCGCTTCGGCCTCTCCTTCGAAGAGTGCCGGAACCTGGCCGCCTCGGAGACCCGTCAAGATGAGGAGGGGCTCCTGGAGTTTGGGAGAAAGCACGGCCTCTTCATCGAGTTTTTCACTGGGAGGGAGCTGCAGACTATCCAGCCAAAGCTCGCGAATCCCTCTAAGGTAGTCTACGAGCTGTCGGGGCTCTATGGGGTCGCTGAAGCTGCTGCCCTCCTGAGCGCCAAGGCCGACCGGCTCCTCGTAGGGAAGCAGAAGTTCCCGAATGTGACGGTCGCCATCGCCGTGGCGGAGGCTGAATGAAGCGGAAGGGGCTCACCATCGTCTACACAGGTAACGGGAAGGGGAAGACGACGGCGGCCCTTGGCCTGGCCCTCAGGGCCATAGGCTACCGGATGAAAGTCTTGATGATCCAGTTCATCAAGGGAGAATGGAAGCCGGGGGAACTCAGGGGAGCTCGGCGCCTTGCCCCCGAGCTCGAGATCCGTCCGATGGGGATCGGCTTCGTCACCTACAGGCCGAAGCGGTCATTCGAGGAGCACAAGGCGGCAGCCGAAAAGGCCTGGGCGGCGAGCCGGGACGAGATCTTCTCAGGTCGCTATGACATCGTCATCCTCGATGAGATCCTCAATGCCCTCCGCTTCGGCCTTTTGCCCGTCGAGGAGGTCGTGGCGGTCATCAGGGAGAAGCCGGAGAGCTTGCACCTGGTTTTGACCGGCCGGGGGGCGCCGAAGGAGATCCTTGATCTGGCCGACCTTGTGACCGAGATGGTAGCCGTCAAGCACCCCTACGAGCAGGGGATCCAGGCCCAGAAGGGGGTGGACTTCTGATGGAGGAGCCTAAGCGTGGAAGGGGCTTAAGGACGGGGTTCACAACCGGCTCCTGCGCCGCCGCAGCGGCCAAGGCGGCAACATTAGCCCTCCTCTCCGGCAGGGAGGTCCAGGAGGTGGAGATCGGCCTCCCTGCCGGCAAGAGGGTCACCTTTAAGGTGGACTGGTGCCTCCTCAAAGGGGAGTCGGCCCTCTGCTCGGTGATCAAGGACGCCGGCGACGACCCCGACTGTACCCATGGGGCGGAAATCTGCGCCGAGGTCTGGTTTACTGAAAGCTTGGAGATCGAGGTCAACGGTGGCGAAGGCGTTGCCCGGGTGACGAAACCCGGCCTCGGGATGGAGATCGGGAAGCCTTCCATCACGAAGGTTCCTCTTAAGATGATCAGAGGATCGGTTCTGGAGGCCTTAGGTGAGAAGCTGAACGGCCATGGCGCGAAGGTGCTCATCACCGTCCCACGGGGGGAGGAGATGGCGAAGAAGACCCTGAACGCTCGCCTCGGCCTCATCGGCGGGATCTCCATCCTCGGGACGACCGGGCTCGTCATCCCCTACTCCACCTCTGCCTTCAAGACGACCATCGTCAACGGGATCGATGTGGCCAGAGCGAACGGCTGCGACGAGATCGTCATCACCACAGGGGGAGACAGCGAGCGGTTCGCCCAGCGGATCTTCTCTTCGCTTCCAGAGGAGGCCTTTGTCCAGATGGGGGACTGGGTCGGGTTCACCCTGAAACATGCCTTACGGAAAGGGGTGCGCAAGGTCATCATCGCCGGCATGATCGGGAAGCTCTCCAAGATCGCCGACGGGCAGTTCCATACCCATGCCAGAAGGGCCGCTGTCAATTTAGACCTCCTGGCCCAAGTGGCTGAAGGCTGTGGGGCTAATCCTAAGCTTGTCGATCGAATTCGGTCTGCGAACACGGCCAGGGAAGCTTCGGACCTGGTGCAGGAGGCCGGCCTCTTGAGCTTCTTCGACCGCCTCTCTGAGCTCATCTGCTTAAACTGCCGGAAGTTCATAGAGGGTGGAATGAGCGTCGAATGCATCCTGATGGACCACGAGGGGCTCGTCCTGGGGAGGGCTTCGATCGGGGCAGCCTCTTGAGGGCTTAGGATGGAGGAAAAGGTTTACATCATCGGAGTCGGGAACGACGGGCGGGAGAGCCTCAGTCCCAAGGCCATCGCCTTGATTGAGGCGGCCGACCTCCTTTTCGGCGGCGAGCGCCTTCTTGCATTCTTCCCCGATGTCAAGGCGGAGAAGGTCCCTGTGACTTCCAAGCTGGAAGAGCTGGTGACCCAGCTCAAGGCCCATCTCGGGAGGAGGCGGATGGTGATCCTCGCCACCGGCGACCCAAGCTTCTACGGGATCGCCCGCTACTTGGTGAAGAAGCTGGGGAAGGAGCGCTTCGAGATCCTCCCGAACGTGAGCGCCATGCAGTGGGCCTTCGCCAGGATCAAGGAGAGCTGGGACGACGCCGTGCTCACCAGCATCCATGGAAGAAAGGGGGAGTTGGAGCGGCTGGTGGAGCTGGTGAGAAGAAGCCGGAAGATCGGGATCTTCACCGACGAGATCCACTCACCACAGGCGATCGCCAGGGCCCTGCTTAAGGCAGGGATCAAAGGCCATAAGGCTTACGTCTGCGAGGACCTCTTAGGCCCCAGCGAGAAGATTACCGAAACCGACCTTCAAACGCTTTCCGGGATGGAGGTCTCCCCCCTGAACACCCTGATCCTCATCAAGGAGGAGCAGGAGTCCTTCGCTGAAGAAGGGGCCGAGGCCTTACCATTCCAACCCTGGACCTTCGGGATCCCCGAGGACGAGTTCCACTACCGGCAGCCGAAGCGGGGGCTGATCACGAAGGTGGAGGTCCGGGTCATCAGCCTCTCAAAGCTGAGGCTCAAGGAGGAGAGCGTCGTCTGGGACATTGGGGCGGGGTCCGGTTCGGTGGCCATCGAGGCGGCGCTTCTCGCCAGAAGGGGGTTGGTCTACGCCATTGAGAAGAACGAGGAGGACCTCGAGCTCATCCGCCAGAACATCGAGAAGTTTGGCGCCAGAAACGTCCAGGTCGTCCACCGGATCGCCCCCGACGGCCTCGACCTCCTCCCTGACCCCGATGCCGTCTTCGTCGGTGGAAGCGGGGGCTTCATGCGGGGGATCCTCGAAGTGAGCGCGAAGCGCCTGAAGCCTTCTGGCCGGATCGTCGTCAACGCCATTACCCTGGAGAACCTCCACGAGGCCGTCTCTGCTCTCAAAGCGCTCGGCTTCGAAGTGGAGGCGACCCTCGTCCAAGTTGCCCGCTCGAAGCCGCTCCTCGGGATGTTCGCCTTCGAGGCCTTAAACCCGATCTACGTCATCGCCGGCAAGAGGCCGGGAGAGTAAGGTGTCGAGGTGAGGAGCCCTTACGAGTTCGAAGCGGCGGAGAAACGGGGTGTGTATCGGGCCATCTACGAGCGGCGGGATGTGCGCGCCCAGTTTCTGCCCGATCCTATCCCTGACGACGTCCTGGCCCGGGTCCTGGACGCCGCCCACCACGCCGGCTCCGTCGGCTTCATGCAGCCCTGGAACTTCATCCTCATCAAGAGTCCTGAGGTAAGGAGGAGGGTCAAGGAGAGCTTCGAGTGGGAGCGGGATCGAGCCGCCCGCCTCTACCCCGAGCCCCGGCGGTCCCTGTTTCTTTCGATAAAGCTCGAGGGGATTCTGGAGGCCCCCCTGAATCTCTGCGTGACCTGCGACCCCTCCCGTGGGGGCCCTCACGTCCTCGGGCGGAGCGCCATCCCGGAAACCGATCTGTATAGCACCTGCTTAGCCATTCAGAACCTCTGGCTGGCGGCCCGGGCCGAGGGGCTGGGGGTAGGATGGGTGAGCATCCTGAGAAATGAAGAGCTGAAAGAGATCCTGGGGATCCCTGAAACCATCGTGCCAGTAGCCTACCTCTGCCTCGGCTACGTGACCCGCTTCCCGGAGCGGCCTGAGCTCGAGGCCGTCGGCTGGCGGAGGAGGGTCCCTCTTCAAGAGCTCATCTACTACGAGCGCTGGGCCCAGCGGGACGGAGAGGGGTGGGGAGCCTTCAGGCAGTTTCTCAAGGAGTTGCAGGGCTTAGAAGGGACGTAGGAGGCGCTTCCATGCAGGACGGCAGAGCTCACCAGCCCAGGGGAAAGGTCTACTTTATCGGGGTCGGGCCGGGGGACCCCGAGCTCCTCACCGTGAAAGGCAAGCGTATCTTAGAGGAGGCGGACCTCATCATCTTCACCGGCTCCCTCATCAACCGGGAGCTCTTCAGGGAGACGAAACCTGGGGCTGAGATTCTCAATAGCGCCGGGATGCACCTCGAGGAGATCCTAGAGGCGATGATCCAGTCAGCCAGGGAGGGGAAGGTAGTGGCGAGGGTCCACGATGGGGACCCGAGCCTCTTCAACGCCTTGAGGGAGCAGATCCTCCCCTTAAAGGCGGCTGGGGTCGAGTATGAGATCGTCCCCGGGGTCAGCTCGGTCTTCGCCGCCGCGGCTACGCTCAAGGCGGAGCTCACGATCCCTGACCTCTCCCAGACGGTGATCCTCACGAGGATGGAGGGACGGACGCCGGTTCCTGAGAAGGAGAAGCTCAGGCTCCTGGCCTCCCATGAGGCGACCCTGGTCCTCTTCTTGAGCGCCGGCTTAATCGAGAAGGTGGTGGAGGAACTCAGAGGCGGCTATCCAGAGGAAACCCCCGTGGCCGTGGTCTACAAGGCCAGCTTGCCTGAGGAGAAGGTGGTTCGGGGGACACTGGCCGATATCGCCGAAAAGGCCAGGGAGAAGGGGATCGACATGCACGCCCTGATCCTAGTGGGGAAGGTCTTCGACCCGGACCTGTGGAGGGAAGGCTTACGATTCCGGTCCCGCCTTTACGACAAGGATTTCAGCCATAGCTTCCGGAAGGCGATCGGGACCAGGAGGTGAAGATGGAACGAATCGCCATCATCACCTTGACCCGCCAGGGGATCTTCTTAGGGAAAAGGCTCCTTCAAGCGATTCCATCTGCCCATCTCTACCTCCCTGACAAGTACGGGGTAATCGAACGAGAAAGGATCAGCTCCTTCGATGGGAACCTCCGGACCCTCCTCCAGGTGATCTTCCACCAGTACACCGGCTTCGTCTTCGTCATGGCCACGGGGATTGTCGTCCGGATTATCGCCGATTATATCCGGGACAAGAAGTTCGATCCGGCCGTGGTGGTTATGGACATCACAGGTAAGTTTGCCATCAGCCTGGTCTCCGGCCACCTTGGCGGGGCCAACGAGCTGGCAAGACAGGTGGCCGAGATCACAGGAGCCATCCCTGTCGTCACCACCGGGACTGATGTGAACGAGACGATCGCCCCCGACCTCCTGGCCAAGGAGATCGGCGGGGAAGTGGACGACTTCGAGGCAATGAAGAAGGTATCAGCCGCCCTGGTGGATGGGGAACTGGTCGGAGTGGTGAACGAATCGGGTATAAAGCTCAAGAGCCTCGAGGGGCCTCTCCGGGAGAACGTCATTAAGCTTCAGTGCCTCTCCGACCTCGAAGGGAAAAGCTTTAAGGCGGCGATCGTGATCACCCACCGGCTCCTTGACGCCAAAGAGATCCCGGCCGGGGTCGCCTGGGTCGCCATCCGGCCAAAGGATCTCGTCGTGGGGATCGGCTGCAACCGGGGGACCTCGGCGGAGGAGATCGAGGCGGTGGTCAAAGACGTCTTGGAGAGGGAGCGGCTCTCCTTAAAGAGCGTCAGGAACCTGGCCACGGTGGACTTGAAAGGCGATGAACCTGGGCTTTGCGTTTTTGCCCAGAAGGCCGGGCTTCTCCTCGCGCTCTTCCCGCGAGAAGCCTTGAACGCCGTGGAGGACCTTCCGAGCCCTTCCGAGGCGAGCAAATATATCGGTGCGAAAGGAGTCGCAGAGCCGGCTGCCCTTTTAAGCGCCAGGGCTAAGAGCCTCCTCGTCCCCAAACGGAAATCGGGCAATGTGACTGTCGCTGTCGCCAAAGTGCCCCCTTCGGAGGCCGAAGCGCCATGAAAGTTCCTCGCCTTATCGTTGCCGGAGCCTCAAGCGGGATCGGGAAGACCTCTGTAGCCGTCGGCCTCATCAGAGCTTTCAGGGCCCGGGGGCTCAAGGTCCAGCCCTTCAAGGTAGGCCCGGACTACCTCGACCCCACCTACCACACGCTGGCCTCAGGGCTCCCCTGTCGGAACCTGGACTCCTGGATGCTTTCTAAGGGGGCCATGAAGGCCCTCTTCCGAAGAGCTGCCTTCAACGCTGATCTCTCCCTGATTGAGGGGGTCATGGGGCTTTACGATGGGAGGGGTGGGGAGGGGGAGGTGGGGAGCACGGCGGAGGTGGCCAAGCTCCTAAAGGCTCCGGTCCTCCTCGTGCTGGATGTGGGGAAGCTTTCCAGGAGCGCGGCCGCCATGGCCTTAGGCTACAAAGCCTATGATCCTGACCTGCCTTTGGCCGGCTTCATCCTGAACCAAGTTGGAAGCGAGCGGCATCTTAGGTGGGTGAGGGAGGCGATCGAGGAGGCGACGAGGCTCCCCGTCTTAGGGTACTTGCCAAAGGCGATGGCGGCAGAGCTTCCGAAGCGGCATCTCGGTCTTGTCCCGGCTGGAGAAGCCCCCGAGCTGGCTAGAAGTTTGGAGCACATCCGCCTTCAGGTCGAGGCGACCTTCGATCTTGAGGCCATCTTGAGCGTCGCTCGTGAGGCCCATCCTCTTATCGGAGCGGAGGAAGAAGGAATCTTCCCTGAAAGGGAGCCTAAGGCCCGCGTGACCATCGCCATCGCCCAGGACCCTGCCTTCGGCTTCTACTACCAGGACAACCTCGACCTCTTGGAAGCCTGGGGCGCCAAGCTCCATGCCGTGAGCCCTCTCAAAGATCGTACCCTCCCCGAAGATGTACAGGGCCTCTACTTGGGGGGAGGCTTCCCAGAGCTGTACGCTGAACCGCTCGAGGCGAATGAGGCCTTCCGGCAGAGCGTGAGGGAAGCGGCCTTGGCCGGGATGCCGATCTACGCCGAGTGCGGAGGGCTCATGTATCTCTCGGAAGGGATCGTGACCTTCGAGGGAAGGCGCCATCACATGGTCGGCCTGATTCCAGGATGGTCAGCGATGCAGAGAAGAAAGGCCAAGATGGGCTACGTCGTGGCGGAGGCCCTGAGAAGCGCCATCCTCCTGAAGCAGGGGCAGAAGGTCAGGGCCCACGAGTTCCACTGGTCCGAGCTCCCCGGGCCGAAGGAGGAGGCGGCCTACCGGATCTTAGAGCCCGAGGGAAGGCTGGAGGGGTTCGTGGCCGGAAGACAGGGGAATATCTTGGGCTCCTATCTTCACCTCCACTTTGGGAGCGATCCGGCGCTGGCCCAACAGTTCGTGTTGGCCTGTGCCCGCTGGAGGGGGTAGTGGGAAAGGCGCTCATGGTTCAGGGGACCGCTTCCTCAGTCGGGAAGAGCTTCCTCGTTACCGGCCTCTGCCGCCTCTTTGCCCAGGAAGGGCTGAGGGTCGCTCCCTTTAAGGCCCAGAACATGGCGCTGAACGCCGCCGTCACCGTGGAGGGTGGGGAGATCGCCAGGGCCCAGGCGATCCAGGCGGAGGCGGCTGGGATTGAACCCACCGTGGACATGAACCCCATTCTTCTGAAACCGGAGACCGACTCCCGCTCCCAGGTCATTATCAGGGGTCGCCTCTACGCCACCCTCACCTTCCGGGAGTACCACCGGGAGAAGCCCCGGCTCCTTCAGGTGATCCAAGAGAGTTTAGAAAGGCTCCTCGCATCTTACGATCTTGTCATCATCGAGGGGGCTGGAAGCCCGGTTGAAGTCAACTTGAAGCAGGACGAGATCGTGAACATGCGGATCGCTCAGGAAACCTCAGCACCCGTCCTCCTTGTGGGGGACATCGACCGGGGCGGGGTCTTCGCCTCTTTAGTCGGGACTTTAGAGCTTTTAGAGCCTGAGGAGAGGAGGCTCGTGAAAGGCTTCGTTATCAACAAGTTCCGGGGGGACCCAGAGCTCCTTCAGCCGGGCCTTGCCTTCCTTGAGCGACGGACCGGGATCCCCGTCCTCGGTGTCCTCCCTTACCTTCAGGACCTCTCGCTTCCAGCAGAAGACTCGGTGAGCTTAGACGAGGCCCCCTCTCTCCCCGATCCTTCCGCCTTCCTGAATATCGCCGTGATCCATCTCCCCCGCATCTCCAACTTTGACGACTTCGAGCCGCTCGAGCAGGAGCCGGGGGTCCATGTCTATTACGTCCGCCTCCCCCAGCAGCTTAGAAACCCCGACCTCATCATTCTCCCCGGCACGAAGAGCACGATGGCCGATCGGCTCTTCCTGGAGAAGAGCAGCCTCGATCAGGAGCTGCGTTACAGGGCCGAAAGCGGGGTCCCCATCATCGGGATCTGCGGCGGCTACCAGCTCCTCGGTCGGCGGATCCTGGATCCCGACCGGGTGGAGTCGGAGCGAGCCTCAGTCGAGGGACTCGGGCTCCTGCCGGTGGAGACGGTCTTCCGGCCAAAGAAGGCGACCCATCGGGTGAAGGGGGTGGTGATCGGCTCCTCCTGGCTCCTTGAAGGGGTTTTGGGGCTGCCGATCAAAGGCTACGAGATCCACATGGGGGAGACGAAGGGCGAAGGAGGCCAGGCCCCCTTCCTCATCGTGGAGCGGTCGGGAAGAATAGTCCACGAGCCCGATGGGGCCCTTCATGAAAAGGGGCACATCCTCGGCACGTACCTCCACGCTCTCTTCCACAATCGGGAGCTTCGCTTAAGCCTCCTTTTCGCCCTCGCCGATCGGAAGGGGCTTCGGAGTCTCCCTCGCTGGGGAGCGCTTTTGTCCCGGGAGGAGCAGTACGACCGGTTTGCGGCCCTGCTTCGGGCCCACTTGGACGTCAACCGGCTCTTTCAGCTTTCTGGGCTATAAGGACCTTAAGTGGGATACCTCGACGCGACCATTAAGCGGATCGGCCCCCTTGACGAAGGGGCGATGGCTCAGGCCAGGGCCCGCCAGGCGAGCCTCACGAAACCACCCGGAAGCCTCGGCCGCCTTGAAGAGCTCTCCGTCCTCCTCGCCGGGATCGCCAGAAGGCCTCTGCTTCAGATCCGGCACAAGGCCATCATCGTCATGGTGGGTGACCATGGGGTTGTCGCCGAAGGGGTCAGTGCCTATCCCCAGGAGGTGACCGCTCAGATGGTCTTCACCTTCCTCCGAGGCGGGGCGGCCATCAACGTGTTAGCGCGGCACACCTCAGCAAGAGTGGTCGTGGTGGACATTGGGGTTAAGGGGGAGCTTGAAGATCGACCAGGGCTCCTCCGGAGGAAGGTCGCCCCTGGAACACGGAACATGCGCCTCGGAGCCGCCATGAGCCGCGAAGAGGCGATCCAGGCGATCGAGGTGGGGATTGAGGTCCTGGAAGGGGAGGTCGAGAAGGGCTTGGACCTCGTCGGGACGGGGGGCATGGGGATCGGGAACACCACGCCAGCAAGTGCAGTCACGGCCCTCCTCACAGGCCTCTCTGCCACCCAGGTCACCGGGCGGGGAACGGGGATCGATGAGGAAAAGCGGCTGAAGAAAGTGAAGGTCATCGAGGAGGGCATTGCTCTAAACTGCCCGGACCCTCGCGACCCTATCGACGTCCTGGCCAAGGTCGGCGGCTTGGAGATCGCCGGGCTTGTGGGGGTGATCTTAGGGGCTGCGGCCCATCGGGTGCCGATCCTGATCGACGGCTTCATCTCGACAGCCGCCGCCCTCGTGGCCACAGACCTTGCTCCCCAGGCAAGGCCGTACCTCATCGCCTCCCACCGCTCGGCCGAGATGGGGCATAGGCCAGCCCTTCACCACCTCGGACTTGAGCCGCTCTTCGACCTCGGCCTCCGCCTAGGGGAGGGGACCGGGGCGGCCTTAGGGTTTTTCATCATGGAGGCGGCGGCCAGGCTCCTCGCAGAGATGGCTACCTTCGAGGAGGCAGGGGTCTCCCAGGCGCTTTAAGGAGGCGTATGGGCTTCTTCCTCGCCTTAAGCTTTCTCACTGTGATCCCTCTACCTCGGCGCCTGAAGATGGACACCGAGGCCCTTGGCCGTTCCATGGCTTACTTCCCTGCTGTGGGCTTCCTCATCGGCCTCGGGCTTACAGGGCTTGACCTTAGCCTCGACCTCTTCTTCCCCCTCTCGGTCGCCAACGTCCTCCCGCTTTTAAGCTGGCTTCTTTTCACCCGGACCCTGCACCTCGATGGCCTCATGGACACGTTCGACGCCCTCCTTGGAGGCAGCTCACCCGAGGAGCGGCTCAGAATTCTCAAGGACCCTTCCGTCGGTGCCTTCGGAGTGGCGGCTGCCATCAGCCTGCTCCTCCTCAAGTACACAGCCCTGATGGCGTTACCCTCATCGAGAAGGATCTGGGCCCTCACTTTAGCCCCGACCATAAGCCGCTTCTTTGTGGTCTACGCCACCTTTCGCTATCCATATGCCAGTGAGGGAGGGACAGGGACAGCCTTTAAGGATCATCTAGGGAAGAAGGAACTCCTCGTCGCCACAGCGATAGCCCTGGCCGCGGCCCTCGCCGCCAGAAGGATCGGGCTCTTCGCACTGGTATTCAGCTGGGCTCTCACCGCCGGCCTGGCCCGATACGTCCTTCGGAAGCTCCCAGGCCTCACCGGGGATCTTTACGGTGCCATCAACGAAGCCGTGGAGGCCGCCGTTTTATGTCTCTTCACAGCGTCTTTCGATCGCTAGCCCCGCTGCCGGGGATCGAGGTCGATATAGGGGAGAAAGCCCTCCATGTGCGGAGCCTCTTCCCCTTCAGAGTCCTCTCCTCGGCGGTAGTGGGTGGGGAGCTGGAGAAGGCACGTCACATCCTCAACATGCGCGTGCCGAGGGACTATGCTGGCCTCTCTCCTGAACAAGACCTCTTGGCCTTCGCCGAACAGTTAGGGATCTATGAGCCATTCATTGGGCTGATGACGGCGGTGAGGATCGAGGAGGCCGGGATCGTGGTGGAGCGGTTCAAGAGCTTAACTGTTATAGCTTTGGCCACCGTTGGCTTAGGCTATCCCGGGGCGGCGGGCGTCAGCCCTCCTGCCCCGAGGGCGTTCGGGACCATCAACGTGATCGTCCTCATCGAGGGCGACCTCAGCCCGTCTGCTCTGGTGAATGCCGTCATCACCGCTACCGAGGCTAAAGTCCGCGCCCTCTGGGAGCTAGAGATCCAGGCGCCGGAGGGAGGGCCTGCGACCGGGACCTCTACCGATGCCATCGTCATTGGGTGTACGGGTCGTGGGGAGACCCTTCGATATGCCGGGCCAGTCACGGAGGTGGGGTGGCTCATCGGCCGTGCAGTAAGAGCCGCACTCGTAGAGGGAAGACGATGCTCGAAGCGCTCCTCGTGTTAAGTGTTGCCCTCTTCCTTGACCTCCTCTTCGGGGAGCCGCCGAACAGGATCCACCCCGTCGCCTGGATGGGGCGTTATCTTCACTGGGGGGAGCGGCACACCCTCCGAGGCAAGCCGTGGAAGGCATTCTGCTCCGGTGCCGTCCTTGTCCTCTTTGGAGCGCTCTTCGTTCTTGGTGTTGCCTCCTTACTCCTCGCCCTCTTCCGGTGGACTCCACTCCCGTTCTCCATCTTGGCACAGGCTCTCCTTCTCAAAACGGCCTTCTCGATCCAAGGCCTGGTCAAGGCCGCAAGCTGTGTGCGGTCCGCTTTAGAGGCGCAGGATCTCCCTGAGGCGCGTCGAAGGCTCGGCTACCACCTCGTGAGCCGAGCCACGGCTGACCTGGATGAGCGGGAGGTCGCGGCAGCCACCATCGAGTCAGTGGCGGAGAACCTGACCGATGCCGTTGTCGCCCCCCTCCTTTTCTATGCCCTCTTTGACCTGCCGGGAGCTCTCCTTTACCGCTTCGTGAACGTCGCCGATGCCGTCCTGGGCTACCGCGACCCCGCCCATGAGTACCTGGGGAAGGCGGCCGCCCAACTGGACGACCTCCTGAACCTGATCCCGGCCCGGGTCGCTGCCCTCTTCATCGTTCTCGCCTCCCCATTGGCCGGGGAGGATGGGCGAAGCGCCTTCAGGATCATGCTCCAGCACCATCGTCAGACGGCGAGCCCCAACGCCGGCTGGACGATGGCAGCCATGGCGGGCGCCTTAAAGGTCAGGCTCGAGAAGCGGGGGCATTACTGCCTCGGCGAGGGGGAGGGGAAGCTGGATCCGGAGGCGATTCGCCGGGGGGTTCGGGTGTTCGGGTTCGCCGTGGCCCTCTTCCTGCCTCTCTGCTTCGGCCTCATCTGGATGCTGAACGATGCGTAAGTCCCTTGTCCAGCCAAGGCCGGAGGTGGCCAAGCTTGTCCCCGCCCTTCATGGCGGGACGCAAGGGGAAGGGGTCCTTGATTTCAGCGCGAACATCAACCCCTTCGGCCCTTCCCCCCTGGTTCGGGAAGCGCTCTTAACGGTTCCTCTTGATCGCTATCCCGACCCGGAGGCGACCAAGCTCCGCCTCGCCATCGCCGAGAAGCTTGGAGTCGGAGAGGTCTCCATCCTGGTGGGTAACGGCTCTGTAGAGCTGATCCGCCTCATCGCCTTAGCCTACCTCCGTCCCGGCGATCGGGTCGTGGTGGTGGAGCCGGCCTTCGGCGAGTACCGTCTCGCGGCGAACCTCATGAGGGCCCGGGTGGAGACCTTCAGGACGAGGGCAGAGGAGAGCTTTCACCTGGATGTTGAGAAGCTGGTCCGCTTCATCCGTCAAAGAGAGCCGCGCCTCGTCTTTTTGTGCAACCCAGACAATCCAACAGGCCGGTACCTGGGGTTGACCGACGTGGAGGTGCTCCTTGAGGCCTGTCAAGAAGGGCTCCTCGTCCTGGATGAAGCCTTTGTCAACTTCACCGAAAGGCCTTGGTCCTCCCTGCCGCTCCTCGAATCGGGCCGTCTCCTCATCCTCCGCTCCATGACCAAGGACTACGCCCTGACCGGCCTCCGGCTTGGCTACGCCGTCGGCCCGGAGGAGATGATTCAAGCCTTGGGGCGTGTCCACCCGCCCTGGAGCGTGAACGCCTTTGCCCAGGCGGCCGGGATCGCCGCGTTAGCGGACGAGGCACATCTTCAGGAGACCTTGGCAAAGACGAGGGGGGCGAAGGCAGTGTTAGCTTCGGCCTGGGCATCCTTAGGCCTTTCGATCCTCCCCTCGGCTGTCCATTTCTTCCTGAGTGAGGTAGGGGATGCCGAAGCCTTCTCTAGGGCCCTCCTTCAGGAGGGCATTGCCGTTCGGGACTGCACTTCCTTCGGTCTCCCCCACTTCGTCCGAATCGGGGCCAGAAAGCCGGAAGAGAACAAGCGGTTACTGCTGGCTATCGAGGAGCTGCTCCGGTGCAATATGGGATGGAAGCGATCCTGATCAGGCACGGCGAAACCATCTGGAACTAGGAAAACCGGTATCAGGGAGGAAGGCATAGGGGCTTAAGCCTGGAGAGATGAGGAGCTAACCTGCCTCGTAGACGAAAGCTTAGCCTAAGAGAAGTTCAATGCGATAGCCGGTTTGCTACTTTGCTCTATCGGTTCTATGAGATCATACAGGTCTATGGAACGACAGAAGAAACCCGACCCAAAAGGTGATTGGGTGATTGGCATCCTTGACGGCACGTTCCTTCAACGTCCTGGAGAGACAGTCGGGGCGAATCCACTCGAGGAGGGGAAGAGGGGGTGATGGGAGGACTCGCGGTAAGCGATCGCTATTCCAAGACCTTGGCCGGCAGAAGAGTTCTCCACGCTCATGAAGGGGAAAGTCTACCTAGTAGGAGCGGGCCCGGGAGACACGGAGCTCCTCACACTTAAGGCCGTGAAGGCCTTGGAGCAGGCTGAGGTGGTTCTCTACGACCGCCTGGTGAGTTCCCGGGTGCTGGATCTGGCTCCCCCTCATGCCGAGCAGATCTACGTGGGCAAGTTCCACGGAGAACAGCAGCAGGTCCAGCAACGGATCCTGGAACTGCTTTTGCACTACGCCCGGCAAGGGAAAACCGTTGTTCGACTCAAAGGGGGTGATCCCCTCGTCTTCGGCCGAGGAGGGGAAGAATGGCTCTTCCTCAGGGAGCACGGGATCCCGGTGGAGCTCGTCCCGGGCATCACCTCAGCTATTGCGGTTCCCGGCTTGGCCGGAATCCCCCTCACCTTTCGGGGGCTTTCGGCCTCTTTCGCCGTGGTCACCGGGCACTGCCAGGACGGGCGTGAGCAGGACTGGTCGCAGCTTGCTCGGGTGGAAACCTTGGTGATCCTGATGGGGGTGGAGCAGCGGGAACGCATTGCCCAGGCCCTCATCGCTGCCGGTCGGGATCCTGAAGAGCCGGTGGCCTTCATTGAGAGGGGTACCACCCCTGAGGAGCGGGTGCTGTGCTCCACCTTGGCTAAGGTCGCCCACGGGAGGGTTACGGTGGACCCACCGGCAGTCTTCGTGGTGGGTCCTGTGGTCAAGCTACGGGAGACCTTGGTTGCGGATTGAGGTGTAAGAATCTGGATTTGCGCCTCTACTTCCATCTCTCGGCTGAATGTGCGGAGAGACAGCACAATCCTCATGCTCCTCAATGACACCTGTCACCTCAGCCATGGGAGCTAAGCTCGCCCTGATCCTGGGAGGGACCAGAAGTGGGAAGAGCCGCTTTGCAGAGGCCTACGCCGCCTCGCTAGGGAAGCCCGTGCGGTATGTGGCGACGGCTGAGCCGAAGGATGAGGAGATGCGCCGAAGGATCGCCCTCCATCGTAGGAGGCGGCCGAAGGATTGGAGGATGCTGGAGGTCACCAGGGAGGTTGCGAGGGCCATCGCCGAGGTTGGGAAGGGAGGGGAGGTTGTTCTAATAGACTGCCTGACCCTCCTCGTGGCCAACCTGCTGAACGGTCCAGAAGGTCTTGAGGTAGAGAAGGCTGTGACGAAGGAGATCAAGGCCCTCCTTTCCACTTGTCGCAGCGGTCGACGGACGCTCATCGTCGTTTCCAACGAGGTAGGGATGGGAGTCGTGCCCCCCTTCCCTCTCGGCCGGCTGAAGGCGTTATGTTGCCAAGGGTCGATAACGGGATCGCTCGGGTCGCTCTGCCCGGGACCTGTGGGGAGTTAGTCCAGGGAACAATCGGAGGGGTAAGCTTTCACGTCTCCTGTCCCATCGACTGCTTCTCCATCGTTTCCGTCGAGCTCACAGCTACGGAGAGAATCTGGGACTGCTCGGCCGATCTCCCCAAGGCAGAGGCCGCGCTCCGCTTGGCCCTGGCCCATCGCAGGCAGGAAGGGATTTCGGCCAGGATGCGGATCGACTCCTCACTCCCTAAGGGGAAGGGGATGGCCAGCAGCACGGCGGATGTGGCCGGGGCCATTTACGCGGCCGGTTTTGCTTTGGGCGAACCATTTGATCCTCGAGAGGCCGCCGACCTGGCCTTGGCCATTGAGCCAACCGACGGCTCCCTGTTTCCTGGGATCGTCCTCTTCGATCATCGTGAGGGAAAGCTGTACAAGGACCTTGGGCCAGCGCCGCCTTTGGAGGTGGCCGTCTTAGACTTCGGCGGGGAGGTCAACACGATCGCCTTTAACCGGATCGATCACCGAGCGCTCCTTCAAGAGCTTGAGCCGATGGTTCAGGAAGCCTTAGAGATGGTCCAGGAGGGCCTTGCCGCTCAGGACTGGAAGCTCCTGGGAAAAGGGGCGACGTTAAGCGCCATCGCCAACCAGCAGATCCTTTATAAGCCCTATCTGGAAGAGGTGCTCCATCTGGCTGAGGAGCTCGACGCCTTAGGAGTCAACGTCGCCCACAGCGGCACCGTCATCGGCGTCCTCCTCGACCCTCGACACCATGGAGGAAGCGCCTGCTTAGGCTACCTGGCTGACCGCTTGCCAGCCTTAGAGGCCTCCTTTCTGTGCCGCCTCATTGATGGGGGTCCACGCCTGCTCTCATCTGATCCCATTCTTAACAGTAGGAGAATCGTACGAGCGATGTCACCATAACAGTAAGGAGACGGAGAGATGAGGGACTTGGGTAAAGCCGGTGAGAAGAGAGGCGCCGTCCAGGATGAGGAGATCCGCCAAGCTATCGCCACCGGGAAGCCTGCGACGTTTACGGAGATCGCCGAATCGCTCGGCCTCCCGGAGGAGAAGGTTCTCCAAGCTCTCGAAGGGCACCAGAGCTTTAGGGCTGATGCCATCGCGCCGGCCGAGCTGCTTGAAACCCTGAAGGCGTGGGGCCGCCTTCGCCTCACGGTCCGCTCAAGCGGCGCGGTCGTGGAACTGCTGGCCACGCTTGCGGAAGGGTGGCAAAGCGGACAGTACCTTAACCTAGAAACGGAGCAGTATCACTTTCATCTCAGGGTGCCCTCGTTGGCGAGGGCATACTTCGTTGAGAAGCAAGGCCATCCCCCTGGGTCGGTGAGCTACTCGGTCCAATTCTTCGACACGAATGGGGATTGTGTCCTGAAGGCCTTTCTGATTCGGAGCGCAAGTGGAGAAGTATCGGCTGAGCAGTTAGAAGCCTTTCATCAGGCGAAGGCTCGTTACTGCAAAGGAGAGCGAGGAAACTGAGCCGAGGGAAGAGCATCTTGGGGAAATCATGCATGAAGGGCAAAAGAATATGCAAGCTGACCGAGTGGAGGGCGACTTTCAGCAGGAGGCCATAGTCCTCGACTACGTTGCGACCCGAAACGGGGAAGGGTATGCGGTCTCCTCCCAGGATGTGGCACATGATCTGGGGATATTGGAGGCTGTAGCAGCCGCCTTGCTCACCAAACTTTATCAGCAAGGCTTCTTGAGGCGGGAGGTGGAATGGGGAACTTACTACTATCAACTGAGCGAAGAGGCCTGGGAAAGGCTGAGTTGGTTTGAGGAAGAGGGCTATCTCTAAGCATGTCGGCCTGAAGAAGAGGCTATTTGACACTGGGTAAAACACGGCTTTTTGCCAGGATTCAGCAAAGTTCACGAAGCTGGACCCTGTCCTAACGATACGGAGTGTGCCATGGCGAGTCCGTTGGATGTGTGGAAGGCGATCGAAGGCTATGACGGGGAAGGGAGCAAGGACTTTGAGCTCCCAGGAGGTCAAGCCCAGTTTTACAAGGGGGCTATGGCCATCCCGCTCGTCGCTTTCTACGCCCAAAACCCACCTGATCTCGAGGAGACCTGCATGTGGGATCTCTCCCTCCTGCTGGCCCGATTCGGGCTTGAGCTGGAGTGCGTTGAGGAGGGGCACAACTACAAGATCAACCGCAGCGATACGAAGGCCTACATCGGAAGGATCACCGATGAGGTCCTGAAGCTCCATGTGGGTCGGATCGTAGAGATTGGTCGGGAGGCCTTTGAAGCGATTGTCGGTTTTTATCTCCGCCACCCGGTACATAGCCGTGCAGAAACCGGCTGATCGGAAGCTCCCCCCTTTTTGGTTGACAAGCGACGATTTAGTGGTAGCTTAAGGATGTGAAATGGGGTGCACAAAAATGGGGAGTTGTATGGCCCTTAAAGAATGGGCGGTTGTGGTCAAGGCCTTGAAAGAAGGGAAGCAGATCATGCTCCTTAGGAAGGGGGGCATCGCCGAGGAGGGGGGAGAGTTTCGGGTCGAGCACCAGGAGTTCTTCCTCTACCCCACCTTCAGCCACCAGGAGAAGCGGTACATCCGCCCGCCGTTCTTCAAGGATTTCGAAGCTGCTCAGGAGACACCTGACCTCTGGGGGAAGGTGAGGATTGACGCGTACGCCACCGTCGAGGAGGTCCTCGAAGCGACGGATCTTGGGCGGCTTCACCAGTTAGAGGGGCACCATATCTGGACGCCTTCTTACATTGACCTCCGGTTCCACTACCGTCCCGAAAACCCCCTCTACGTCCTGCTTCTCCGGACCTACCTCCTCCCCGAGGCTGTGACCTTCGAGGAGACGCGGGAGTACCGGGGCTGTAAGTCCTGGGTCAAGCTTGACTTTGAACTTTCGACGGCGGGCTCCATCCCGACCCTCTCCGAGGCCGAATTCGCCACCAAAGTAGAGGCTATCCGCTCCGTCCTCAAAAGCTCATAAGAGGAGTTCCTGGATCATCAAACCGATGTCGGCTTGACGTAAAGAAGCTTTCCCCCTGACCTGAGTTTGAGGATTGCAGGCACACATCTCCATGATTAGTGAGAAAAATTAA
>CAZHST010000048.1:0-20991 GCA_964535215.1 uncultured bacterium | reverse complement strand
GACCCCGTTCACATCAATCAAGGTGCCATACAGGTCAAAGGCGATGCCTTGCACAGCGTCATGTCCCATGATCGTGTCTCCTGGATTTCCACCATCGTTACAATCCTTCTTGCACGATCCTCCGATGGCCCACGTCAATCAGCTGGCGGACAGCGGCCAGCAGGGTTTCGACCGTCTTCGAGGAGGGCGTCGGAGATCCCTCGTCCCCTCCCGGAGGTTCCGTTAACTCCCGGACCTGGGACAGGCGGACCCCCAGATCTTCGGGCACCCGACCAGACTCGATCAGTTCGGCCTGCACCTCCCGAGGGGAGGGGAGGTCAGGGCCGGGCTCCCGGTCCTTGATCAGGACGAGGTGGGCCGACAGCGCCCACCCCAGCGATTCCCGGATTGGGCGGAGGGCTTCCTCCGGGAAGCCGCCCCCGAGGATGACCTCGGCCAACTTGAGCCGTTTCTCAGCCAACTGGAAGGCCTCCTGGGCTTTCCTCAACCGGCGTTCAGCCCCCTCCCGCTCCTTGGTGAACGCCGGGGCCGGGAGGGCGGGGGCCCGGTAGATCTCCTCCTCGGGGGAGGCCCGTTCCACCAGGCCTCCCGTCAAGGCGGTCAGGGTCCGGTACCCCTCCGGCTCCAGGAGGTGGAGCCCGGGGGTCGGATAGTCGGGGCCGAAGTGCTCCTTTACCACCGCTTCGATCTCCGGTCGTAAGGCCGTGGGGTCCCGATCCACCACCAGAAGGAGGTTCCCGTCGCCCGTGACACCGGGGAGTTGTGGGGCCTTGCGGACCAGGAGGATCCGGCCTGGGAAGCGAGCCACCAGCCGGTCAGCCAGAGAGCGGAGGGTTGGGGCAGGACGGGGGGGATGGATCACCCTGCGGGGCTTTGCCTCCTCCTCGATCTCCACCTCCCGTCCCTTCGGGGCTGGCTTCTCCATCAGCTCCGAGAGGCGCTGGAGCAGGGACTGGCCGATGTCCCGGAAGCGGATGGAGGCGGGGGACTCTTCGCTCCCGAAGATGCCGGCGAAGATGCTTCGCTTGGTGGCAAGCGTATCCAGGATCCGCTCCTCAATGGTATCCTGGGCGATCAGGTTGATGACGTGGACCGCCTTGGATTGACCATGTCGGTGGGCACGACCGATCCGCTGTTCCAGCACCGCCGGGTTCCAGGGCAGATCGAGATTCACCACCAGGCTGGCGGCCTGGAGGTTTAACCCCAAGCCGCCGGCATCCGTTGAGAGGAACACCCGACACGCCCTGTCGCTAAAGAACCGATCAATCAAGCCGCCCCGTCGGGCCGAAGGGACGGAGCCGGTCAGCTTCACATAGCCTAAGCCCAAACGCTTCAGCACCGGCTCCGTTAAATCTAACATCCCGGCCCACTGGCTGAAGACCAGCGCCTTGTGCCCGTTGCTTGCCACCTCATCCTCCAGGATGGCGGACAGCTCGGTAAGCTTAGGGGCCGTCCGCTCCCGCTCCCTGGGGGGGATGGTGGGATCGTGGAGGGCCAGGGCATTACAGATCAGACGCATCTTGATCAGCGATTTCAACAACCGATCCTGCTCTTTGGGGGTGAGGGGCCGACGCTGGGCGATGCTCATGAGCTGGGCCACGATCTGGCGGTACTCCTCGTACGCCGCCCGCTGCGGGGGCGTGAGTTCCACGAAGAAGTTGTTGTCCACCCGTTCGGGGAGTTCCGCCAACACCTCCTGCCGGGTCCTCCGGAGGACGTAGGGGGCAATCCGAGCCCTTAGTTCGTCCAGGTTCTTGTACCCCAGCACCTTAAAGGTCCCTGACCTCTGCTGCTCCAGCTCGAAGTACCGCTCGTTGAACTGCCACAGGGGTCCAAGGATCCGCGGATCGAGGAACTGGAAGATGCTGTACAGTTCATCCAGGCGGTTCTCCAGCGGTGTCCCGGTTAGAACAAAGGCGTAGCGACTCTGGAGGCGCTTCACCTCATTGGCGGTCTTCGTCCGCCAGTTCTTGATCCGCTGCGCCTCATCCAGGATGATCAGGTCAGGTCGAAGCCTTTCAAGCTGGGCCTGGTCCCGGAGGGCCAGCTCGTAGTTTATGATGGTGAAAAAGGAAGGCTGCTCGTAGAGCAAGCGGCGTTGAGGGGAGGGGCCCTGCACCACCGTCACGGGGAAGTTAGTGAACCTCCGAATCTCCCGCGCCCACTGATGCTTGAGCGATGCCGGGCAGATGACCAGCACCTTCTGAATGTCTCTGAGTTCATGGAGCAGGGCGGAGGCCGCAATCGCCTGGACGGTTTTGCCAAGGCCCATGTCGTCGGCGAGCATGGCGCGACGCCCGAAGGCCAGGTGGAGGGCTCCCTTCTCCTGGTAGGGGTACAGACGGGTGCCGATGACCTGGAGCGAACGGGTGCCCTTTTCGACCTGTTCCAGGAACCAGGCCTTCTGCTGCTGAATGGCCTCCAGATCCTGGAGTCGGTCCAGGTACTCCCTCACCTCCTCGGCCACCTGGAGCATCGCCTGTTGGGAGGGGGGGAGGGCCTCGATCTCTTTCAGCAGGGCTGGTAGTGTCCGGTCTAGAGGCCCCTGAAGCACCCCTTCCGGATCAAAGTACCGGGTGAGGAGTTCTCGCACGGCTCCCCGGCGGGGCAGGGGCAGGGAGACCCGGACGGTGATCTCCTCAGCGTAATGCAGGTAGATCTGGGTCGCCGGTGGGCCTTCCCGTTCAAACTCGGCCCAGCGTCGGCCGAATCTCTTCTTTAGATAGAGGAGAACCCCTTCGATGTGCTTACATGTCCCTAGAAGGTTTGTGCGGTAGTCTGGACAAACGCAGCTATTCCGTAACTCCGTCAAGGAGCGGATCTGGACCCGGTAGCGACGTCCGGAGATGGAGGTGACCTCAAAGGTGCTGAAGACCGGATGCCCCCCCCGATGGGTCACCTTGACAATCTCTTCCAGGGCCCGTTTCCGCCGCCGCTCCAGTTGTTCCTCCACCGGCATGACCGCCCCTCCCCATGCTTTGGAATTCGCGGACCCTCAGGCTTGCGTGGACCGATCCCAGGCTAGGTTATCTAGACTGTACTTGGGTGCCCCACCGGTGTCAACGTCAAAATATCCCCAAAGGCCTGGATGTTCCGGTTCAGCATCAACTTTTGACCGGACCTGCCGCTGACTCTTTGTGACTTGACACTTGACAAGACTCCTCATGGATTGCCAAAATAATATTGTATTGATTGATTGAAGGTTTTGAGACCCGAGAGAGGCTTTGATACGGGAGTCTGATGAAGTCCCCTGCTTCCCCTTTTGAGACCGATCGGGTACGGGTGCAAGAGCCCCTTAGCGGTCACGAGAGGCGCCAGGCGATCCTGGAGCTCCTGGCCGCCCATGGAGGGGCCATCACGGGGGCTGAGCTGGCCAAGCGGTTCCAGGTGAGCCGACAATCCATCGTCCAGGACATGGCCATCCTGAGGGCCGGGGGTTTCCAGATCCTCTCGACCCCTCAAGGGTATCTGCTCCCGAAGCTGAGAAGGGCCGCCCACCAGGCTGTCCTGGCCTCCCGCCATACCTTCGAGGAGACGGAAGAAGAGCTGAACATCCTGGTGGATCTGGGGGTGAAGGTTCTGGACGTCATCGTCGAGCACCCGCTCTATGGGGAGCTTCGGGGGCTCCTCATGCTGGAATCCAGGGCCGATGTGAGGGACTTCATGGAGCGCCTTCGGGAGAGCGGGGCGAAGCTCCTCTCCTCTCTGACCGGCGGGGTCCACCTTCACACGGTCGAGGCCTCCCGGCCCGAACTGATCGAGAAGGCGAGGGAGGAGCTTCGAAATCGGGGGTTCCTTTTGGAAGAGAAAGGGAACTGAATTTTTTTGGAGATTTCTGTCTTGTCATTTGACAAGACACAAGGATCACTGATGGGAGGCAAAAGGCAGGCGTTGCTCCAGCAGGCTTTCTTCAGGGGGGAGGCCTTGACCCTGACCGATCCCCTCTACCTTCAATGGGTGCGGATCTTTACCGAAGGGCTCTTGGAAGCCGACCTGGGCCAAGGGGATCTCACCGTTCAGGCCCTGATGTCGGGGAGGGAACGGGGCTTGGCCGAGATCGTCGCCAATGAGGACGGCATCCTGGCCGGCCTTGCGGAGATCCTCTGGTTCTACACAAGGCGTGGCCTTACCGTCGAAGGGTTAAAGGCTGATGGGGAGCCGGTTCGCCCCGGTGAAGCGGTCCTCCGGGCTGAAGGGGACTTAAAGACCCTCCTTGCCCTGGAGCGGACGGGTTTAAACCTGTTGCAGCGGATGAGCGGGATTGCCACATTCACCAGGCGCCTTCAGGAGCGGATCCGGCAAAAGTCGTCTACAACTTTCATCGTCGCCACCCGAAAGACCCCTTGGGGGCTCCTGGACAAACGGGCGGTTCATCTTGGAGGGGGGGGCACCCATCGTCTGGGCCTCTGGGACGCCATCCTGATCAAGACCAATCATCTGAAAGCCCTGGCCTCCTCTGAAGAGGAGGCCGTCCCTTTGGCCCTGAAACGGGCCTGGCTCCATCGTGGGAAAGCGAACTTCATTGAGGTGGAGGTGACCGGGCTTCCAGGGGCCCTGGCCGCTGCCCGGACGTTCCAGGGGCTTCAGAACGGCCAGGCTTTCCCCTGTGTCGTGATGCTGGACAATGTCTCCCCTGAGGAAGCCAAGCGGATCATCCTCTCCCTGCGGGATCAGGGGCTCTATGACGATGTCCTGATCGAGGCCAGCGGGCGGATCGCCGGCGGGATGATCGAGGCCTATGCAGAGGCAGGGGTTGATGCCATCTCCGTCGGTGCCCTGACCCACTCCTCAAAGGCCCTGGATCTCCATCAGGTCCTGGAATGAGTACGGCGTCTTTCATGGAGGGAAGCTATGGCGATCTCTCTGGCGACAATCCCTTTTGAGGAGCGGTACACCCTCCCCCCCATCGAGGCGGTGCCTGATACCCCGGAGGAGATCCGGGAGAAGCAGGACAGGATCAGGAAACTGAAGGAGGAGCGGAAGGCCATCATCCTGGCCCACAACTACCAGCGGGAGGAGGTTCAGGAGGTGGCGGACTTCGTCGGGGACTCTCTGGGGTTGTCCCAGGAGGCGGCGAAGACCGATGCAGAGGTCATCGTTTTCTGCGGCGTCCACTTCATGGCCGAGACGGCCTCGATCCTGTGCCCGGACAAGAAGGTCCTTCTCCCCGATCTTCGGGCCGGCTGCTCCCTCGCTGCCTCGATCACGTTGGATGAGCTTCGAGCCTGGAAGGCGGCCTACCCCGGGGCGGTCGTCGTGGCCTACATCAACACGACGGCCGAGATCAAGGCGGAGAGCGACTACTGCTGCACCTCAGCGAACGCCAAGAAGGTAATTGCCGCCATCCCCGAGGAGAAGGACATCCTGTTCCTCCCGGATAAATTCCTGGCCTACGTCGTGGCCCAGCAGACGAAGCGGAAGAACATCATCGCCTACCCCGGGTACTGTCACGTGCATAAGAGCATCAGACCTGAAGATGTGGCCGCGGTCCTGGAAGAGCACCCTGACATCGAGCTGCTCCTCCACCCCGAGTGTGGCTGCGTCAGCTCCTGCATGGCGAAGGTCTTCGACGGGACCCTTCCCCAGGAGCGGACCTACTTCCTCTCCACCGAGGGGATGGTCCGCCACATCCGGGAATCCTCCGCGACGGAGTTCGCGGTGGGGACCGAGGTCGGGATCCTCCACCGTCTGAAGAAGGGGCATCCCGACAGGGTCTTCTACCCGGTGAACCCCCAGGCGGTGTGCGCGTTTATGAAGACGATCACCTTGGACAAGGTCCTCCGCTCCCTGGAGCTCCTCGAACCCGAGGTCCGGGTCCCCGAGGAGATCGCCAGAAAGGCCAGGCGGGCCATTGATCGGATGCTGGAGCTGGTGTGAAGGGGGAGCCTTTAAAGGTTGGGATCGTCGGGGTCGGGGCTATCGGTCAGACCATTGCCAAAGCCCTCGACCGGAGGAAAGTTGCCGCGGTCCTTGTCGCCATCACCGACAAAGACTTGGTCAAGGCCCAGGCCTTCGCCTCCACCCTCACCCATCGGCCGGCGATCCTTCCCTTGGACGAGTTGATCGTTCAGTCGGATCTGGTCATCGAGGCGGCCAGTCAGGAGGCCCTTGAGGAGATTGTCCCAAGAATCCTCGAGGTGAAAAGGGATCTCCTGGTCTTGAGCGTCGGGGGGCTCCTTAAGCATGAGGAGTGGCTCCGGCTGGCCGAGGAGAAGGGGTGCCGGATCCTTGTCCCCTCGGGGGCCATCGCCGGCCTGGACGGCCTGAAAGCCGCCGCCATGGGCGAGGTCTGGTCGGTTACCCTGGTGAGTCGAAAGCCCGTCCACGCCTTGAAAGGGGCCAGATACGTCGTTGAGAAGATGATTGATCTGGAGACCCTGGGAGAGGAGACGATCATCTTCGAGGGCCCGGCCCGGGAGGCCTGCCAGGCTTTTCCTACCACGGCCAATGTCGCCGCCGCTTTGAGTCTGGCCGGGATCGGGGCCGAGAAGACCCGGGTCAAGGTCGTGGCGGTTCCGGGTGGGTCCCGGAATGTTCACGAGATCACCGTGGAGGGGGAATTCGGACGCCTCCAGGTTTTTGTGGAGAATGTCCCCTCCGAGGAGAATCCGAAAACGTCCAAGCTGGCCGCTCTCTCCACCCTGGCGACCCTTGACGGGCTTGCCCGCTCCCTCCGGATCGGCCCCTGAAGAGCCCTCCGATTCCTCCCCACCAAGAGTGGACTGGCCCCGCCTCGGGGCTGTTGATTTGCCGGAAATTTCGGAGTATAATGGCACCTTCTGAAGGGTTGTGGTGGCTTCTCTTTCTCCCTAGCAAGGTCAAGGAAGATGGAAGCTTGCATCTTCTGCCAGATCGTCCGAGGCGAGCGGCCGGCCCATATCCTCTTTGAGGGGGATCGGGTCCTCGCTTTTCTGGACGCCTACCCCTGTACCCCGGGTCATACCCTTGTCATCCCCAAAACGCATTACCGTTCCCTGACGGAGTTCCCTAAGGAGGAAGTGGGGAGCTATTTCCAGGCGATCGTGGAGCTCGCGAAGGTCGTCCAGCGGGCCATGAAAGCGGACGGGTTCAACCTGGGCATTAACGATGGGCAGGCCGCCGGCCAAGTCGTTCCCCATGCCCACGTCCACATCCTCCCCCGCTTCCGAGGCGACGGTGGGAGCGGGGTCCAGCGGATCGTCTGGACGGGGGCAAAGGGACCCTCTTTAGCCGAGGTGACCGAGAAGATCAGGGCGGAGATGCCATCAACTTCATAGCCTGAGGAGGTGCCTAATGGTCAAGGAGCTGAAGCGCTACAAACTCTACATCAACGGCAAATGGGAGGAGCCATCTTCGGGGGAGTACTTCGAGACCGTCAACCCTTACACGGGCGAGGCTTGGGCCCTGGTGGCCGAGGGAAGGGAAGGGGACATTGATCGGGCCGTCCGGGCTGCCCATGAGGCCTTTGAAGCCAAAGAGTGGAAGAGCCTGACGGGGAGCCAGCGGGGTCAGCTCCTCCGGCGCCTAGGGGATTTGATTGCCCGGCATGCGGAGCGGCTGGCCGAGATCGAGACGACGGACAATGGCAAGATCATCCGGGAGACGACCTTCCAGCTCAAGGCGATCCCCAACTGCTACTACTACTTCGCCGGATGGGCCGACAAGATCCACGGCGAGGTAATTCCAACGGATAAGCCGACCATCTTGAACTACACGCTCAGGGAGCCGATCGGGGTGGTGGGGGCCATTGTCCCCTGGAACTCGCCCCTGTACCTCACCTCCATCAAGCTGGCCCCTGCCCTGGCTGCCGGAAACACCGTTGTCATCAAGCCGTCGGAGATCACCTCCGTCTCCGCTCTAGAGTTCATCCAGCTTGTCGAGGAGGCAGGGTTTCCACCGGGGGTGGTGAACGTTGTGACCGGTTTTGGGGAGAAGGCCGGGGCAGCCTTGACAAAGCATCGGCTGGTCGGGAAGATTGCCTTCACCGGCGGCTGTGAGACCGGGAAGCTGGTGGCCAAAGCGGCGGCTGATCACCTGGCCCGGGTCACCCTGGAGCTCGGCGGCAAATCCCCGAACATCGTCTTCGAGGATGCCGATCTCGACAGCGCTGTGAACGGGGCCATGGCCGGGATCTTTGCCGCGACGGGCCAGACCTGCATCGCCGGCTCCCGCCTCTTCCTCCATGAATCCATCCATGACCGGTTCGTCGATAAGCTGGTCGCCCGGGCGAGGACGATCAGGATGGGGAACCCCTTGAGCTGGGAGACCGAGATGGGGCCCATCGCCTTCAAGGAGCAGTGGGAGAAGGTCCTCACGTATGTTGAGATCGGAAAGAAAGAGGGGGCCAAGCTCCTCTACGGGGGTGAACCGCCCACGGACCCTGAGTTGAAAAAAGGCTACTTCGTCAAACCGACGATCTTTGTGGACGTGGATAACCACATGCGGATCGCCCAGGAGGAGATCTTCGGCCCTGTGGTTGCGGTCATCCGTTTCAGGACCGAGGAGGAGGTGATCCGGATGGCCAACGATGTCCGGTATGGCTTGGCGGCGGGGATCTGGACCCAGGATGTGAAGCGGGCCCACCGGATGGCTCGGGAGCTTCAGGCCGGGACCGTCTGGATCAATACCTACCGGACCCTGGCCTTCTCCTCCCCCTTTGGAGGCTACAAGGAGAGCGGCATCGGGAGGGAGAACGGCTTCGAGGTCCTAAGGGAGTACACTCAGCTCAAAAGCGTCTGGGTGGAGACGGGGGGCCCCATCGGTGATCCCTTCGTGATGCGCTGATATGGAATACGACGCCATCGTCATCGTTGACGCCAGCGAGCAGAACGCCGACCTCTACTACGCCACCAGGTTCTGGGCCCCCGATCCCTTCATCTTCGTTCAGACGAGGGAGGCGAGGCTTCTGGCAACGACGGATCTGGAGCTGGACCGGGCCAAGGTCGAGGCCAGGGTTGATCAGGTCCTCCGCCTGAGTGACTACGAGGAACGACTCAAGCAAAAGGAGGTAAGTGAACCCTCCCTGGTGGACATCCTGGCCGAGCTGCTCCAGGAAGTGGGGGCGAGGCGTCTCCTGGTGCCGGGGAACTTTGGCCTCCAGTATGCCGATCCTTTAAGGGAGCGGGGGTTCCAGCTTTCCTTTAAGCGGCCCCCGTTTTTTGAGGAGCGGCTGGTCAAGACCGGGGAGGAGATCGCCGCCATCGAGGAGACCCAGCGTTGGATCGAGCGGGGGTGTGACGAGGCTATCCGGATGATCCAGGAAAGCGATGTCCACGACGGCCTCCTCTATTACGAGGGCGAGGTGCTGACCTCCGAGCGGGTGCGCCAGGCGATCCACCGGATCTTTCTCGAAGGGGAGTGCGTCGCCTCCCGGACCATCGTCGCCGGTGGGGAGGATGCGGTCAATCCCCATACCATCGGTTCCGGGCCCCTGAGGCCGAACCAGGCCATTGTCCTGGACCTCTTCCCCCGCTCGGCCAAAACGGGCTACTTCGCCGACATGACCCGGACCGTCGTCAAGGGGAAGGCCCCTGATCCCTTAAAGCGGATGTATGAAGCGGTCTTGGCAGCCCAGGAGAAGGGGATTGCCCTGATCCGGGACGGGGCTGATGGACGGACCATCCACAAAGAGGTCGCGACCGTCCTGGAGAAGGCTGGCTTCGAGACAAAGCAGGAGCAGGGGAGGATGCAGGGGTTTTTCCATGGGACAGGGCATGGGGTCGGCCTGGAGATCCATGAGCCTCCCCGGATCAGCCTCAAGGGCTCCGTCCTCAAAAAGGGGAACGTTGTCACCGTGGAGCCGGGGCTCTACTACCCGGGGGTCGGCGGCATCAGGATCGAGGACATGGTCGTCGTCGAGGAGGCCGGCTGCCGGAACCTGACCCGCTATCCGAAGCGGCTCGAGCTGGACTGATCGTTCGCCCCTACCTCTCCCTTCCTCCTGCCCGTGGCCCTCGAGCCCATTTTCCCCTTGACTTCCTACCGCTTCTTCGATAACTTAATCTTGCCATGCCGGTTCTGAGAATGATGGCTAAAAGTTATGTCTATCCCTTTCCTGTCCGTCATATCCCTGTCCCCTCACCTAGTTCCCTAGTCGTTCCAATCCCCTGGAGCTGTCGAAAGGAGGTTAAAGATGGGCGAGACGGAGGCGGAACTCTTCAGGCGCCTGAAGGAGGAAAATCCTGAATTCAGGCGCCTGGCGGAGAAACATCGGGAATATGACCTGAAGATCAGCGAGTATGATCGGATCTACTATCTTACCAGTGAGCAGGAGAGGAAGCGGAAAGAGTTGCAGAAGCTGAAGCTGAAGATCAAGGATGAGATGTACGCCATCATGCGGCAGTACCGAGAGCAGATTACCCCAAAGGATGACGAGATAGCAGCCAAGACATGAAGGAGCTCACCCATCTGGATGCCCTTGGCCAGGCCCGGATGGTGGATATCGGGGGGAAGGCGGAGACGAGGCGGGAGGCGATTGCCCGCGGGGCCATCCTCCTTAAGCCCGAGACGTTGAAACTGATCCAGGAAGGAGGGGTTCCAAAGGGTGATGTGTTGGCCGCGGCCAGGATCGCCGGGATCATGGCCGCCAAGAGGGTGCCGGACCTGATCCCCCTCTGCCATCCCCTTCTCCTTTCCTCGGTAGGGATTCACTTCAAGCCCCTTGATGCCGCCATCGAGATCGAGGCGAGGGTGACGACTACCGGGAAGACAGGGGCCGAGATGGAGGCCTTAACGGCGGTGGCCGTCGCAGCCCTTACCATCTACGACATGTGCAAAGCGGTGGATAAGGAGATGGTGATTGAGAGGATCCGCCTCGTGGCCAAGGAAGGGGGAAAGAGCGGAAGCTTCAAGCGGCCCGGCGAAGACCCCTCACCTTTCATGGATGTCCGCTGACCATCAAGGGGCTTAAGGGCCTCCGATGTCAGGACCGGTGCTGACCGCGTTTCTCTACACCGATCGTTACCAGGACTTCGATTACGGCGTTTCCCACCCTTTAAAGAACCTCCGGTTAAAGCTGACCTTTGAATTGATCTCCCACCTCTCCCTCCTCTCCGGGCAGGGGATCGCCCTGGTCGAGCCGGAGCCTGCGACGGAGGAGGAGCTTCTTGCCATCCACCGGGAGGACTACCTTGAGGCCTTGAAGGCTGCCGATGGAGGGCATCTCCCCAATGGGGCCTATCGGTATGGTCTGGGCAGCGGGGACAACCCTGTCTTTCAGGGTGTCTACACCTTCTCTGCACTGGTCGCCGGGGCCTCTCTCCAGGCCGCCCGGTTGATTGATCAGGGGAAGGTGGATCGAGCCTTTAACATCGCTGGTGGCCTCCACCATGCCTTCCCTGCCCGGGCGGCCGGCTTTTGCTACCTGAACGATCCCGCCTTGGCCATCGCCCACCTGGCTAAGGAAGGGAAGCGGATCGCCTATGTGGATCTCGATGCCCACCACGGCGATGGGGTCCAAGCCATCTTCTACCACACGAATCAGGTCCTGACCATTTCCTTCCACGAGAGCGGCGACTACCTCTTCCCGGGGACCGGCTTTGTGGAGGAGATCGGGGAAGGCCACGGGAAAGGGTTTTCCGTGAACGTCCCCCTCTTCCCGGGAAGCGATGACGAGATCTTGCTCTGGGCCTTCCAGGAGGTGGTCCCACCGCTGCTTAAGGCCTTCCATCCGGATGTCCTGGTCGCCCAGCTCGGCATTGATGGTCACCGGACCGATCCCCTGACCCATTTAAATTACACCCTGAACGGCTTTGCCGAGGCGATCAAGCGTCTGAAAACCTTGGTACCCCGCATGATCGCCCTGGGGGGGGGTGGGTATGATCTCTTCAACGTCCCGAGGGCCTGGGCCCTCGCCTGGGCGATCTTGAACGACCAAGAGGGAAAGCTCCTGGAGGAGCTTCCCAGGGATTTTCAAAAGCTGTTGAAGGCGCAGGGGATCCCCTCAGGGGAGAGGTTTTTCGATCCCCCCTTTGTCCTCCACGGACCGGAAAAGGCCAGGGCCTTTCGGTACGTCCAAGATCAGGTTGCCCGCTTGAGGGCCCTCGTGTTCCCCTTCCACGGCCTCTAAACGCCTCACGGTCATAGGGGCGTGCATTGATGATCAAGGTCGGGACCAGCGGCTATAGCTATCAGGATTGGAGAGGCCCTTTCTACCCGGAAGATCTCCCCGCCTCCAGGATGCTGGAGTTTTACGCCCGGTCCTTCGATGCCGTTGAGCTGAACGCCCCCTTCTACCGGATCCCCGAACCCAAGACGATGGAGGCCATTGCCCGGAAGGCGGAAGGCCGGATCGAGTTTGCCGTCAAGGCCAATCGGGATCTGACCCATGCCCGGGAACGGTGGGAAGAGGCTCTCCCCCCTTTCCGGGAGGCCTTGAGACCCCTTGAGGACGCCTCGGCCCTCGGCTGTGTCCTCCTCCAGTTCCCCTACTCCTTCAAAAACCTCCCGGTGAACAAAGAACACCTCCTCCGCTTAAGAGAGGGCTTCGCCTCCATCCCCCTTGTCGTTGAGTTTCGTCACCGGAGCTGGATCCGGGAAGAGGTTTTCAGGTTCTTGGAGCAGCATGACCTCGGCTTCTGCTGTGTGGACGGGCCGAGGCTCCCGGGCCTCCCGCCGCCCGTCGTCAGGGCCACGAGCCGGGTCGGCTATGTGCGTTTCCATGGGCGAAACCAGGCAACCTGGTGGGAACACAAGGAGCCCTCCGAGCGTTACGATTACCTTTACTCCCAGGAGGAGCTCCAAGAGTGGGTCCCCAAGATTCAGGCCCTCGCCAGGGGGACCGACAAATGTTATGTCTTCTTTAACAATCACCCTAAAGGCCAGGCCGTCACCAACGCCCAGCAGATGCTCCAGCTCTTGACAGGGTAACTCCCTCCCCTTGGGTTACGACCCGCCCCGCTGAAGGGCCTTCCTGACGAAGCGCATGTCGTACAACGATTCCGGGGAGAGTTTCGTCCCCTTTGGGATGCCGCCGAAGGCTTCAAAAGCCCGGAGGACACTTGAAACCGCTTCCTTCGTGACCAAGCCGTTTCTGGAGAAGATCGCCTTCGAGTGCCTCAACGACTCGATGTAGGTCTGCTTATCTCCGACCGCTTCGGCTGGCAGGGCTGCGGCGATCTCCTCCGGGCGATGGGTCGTGATCCAGCGGTTCGCTCTGACCAGGGCGTTTACCATCCGCTGGATCAGCTCTGGCCTCTGCCGGATCATCTCCGTCCGGACGAGGAGCCCGGTGAACTGGTAGAACCCGCTGAACAGGGCCTTGGTATCCTTCTCCAGGGAGAGATCAAGCAGCGCAAAGGCCTTCCCGGCTTTCAGGAGGGAGGTGGCGTACGGATCAATGGCCAGGCCGGCATGGATCTGGTCATGCTCTAAGGCCGGTGGCAATGTATTGGTCCCAACGCCCACCACCGTCACATCCTGGGGCTTCAGCCCGTTCTTCACCAGGATGTAGCTTAAGAGCATGTGGGTCGCCGAGCCCGGGGAGCTGATGCCTACCGGTCGCCCTTTGAGATCCTTCGGGCTCTTGATGGTGCCCCGGTACTTCTCGTTCACCACCAGCGTGACCCCGGGAAGGTGGGTGAAGGAGACGACCATCGTTAAATCCTTCCCCTGGAGCCTCGCCTTGATAACGTGGTCCAGGGCATTTCCCGAGAAGGCCACCGAGCCGCCGATCAGGGCCGAGGCTGCCTGGGCACCTCCCTTCAGGTACTGAAACTCGGGCTCGATCCCCTCCGCGGCAAAGAACCCCAGGGTCTTCCCGAGGTCGAAGGGAAGGTAGATCAACGCCCCAGGCGCCCCGCCTACCGCGATCCGGACCTTCTGCAGGCCCATCACCGGGCGGGGGACGATGAACCCAAAGATGACAACACCGATCGCTAACACCCTTTGCCATTTCTGCATCTTCAACCCTCAAAGCCTTCGGGCTTCCTTCGATCCCACCAGGACCAGGGTGGGGCCTGGATCTTTAGAGAGGTTTCCAATATGAAAACCGGGCCTCGATCCCTTTCAGGGCCAGGTCAATCAGGGCCACGACGGCCATGAGGACGACGAGGCCGGCGATGACCCCCGTCGAGTTGAACATCGCCTCGGCGAAGGCGATGACGTAGCCCATCCCCTGGCTGGCCCCGAGATACTCCCCCACCACGGCCCCGATCAGGGCGAATCCCACGCTGGTCCTTAACGAGCTGAAGATCCAGGTCAGGGCCGAGGGGAGGAGGACGTGACGGATCAGGTCCCACCGGTCAGCCCCCAGGATCTTCACACTGTTCATCATGTCTCGGTCCACCTCCTTCAGCCCGGTGTAGGTCGCGAAGAAGACGATGAAGAAGACCAGCGAAACAGCGATGGCCACCTTGGAGAGGAGGCCCAGGCCAAACCAGAGGATGAAGAGGGGGCCCAGGACCACCCGGGGGAGGGCATTCAACAGGACCATCAAGGGCTCGAAGACCCTTGCGATCTTTGGGAAGAAGGCAAAGAGGAATCCAACGCCAATGCCCAACACCGTCCCGGCGGTGAAACCAAGGACGGTCTCCTCCAGCGTCACAAACAGGTGGCGGAAGACAAAGCCAGTCCTGACCCACTCACCGATCTGGCGTCCGATCAAGAGGGGGCGGCTGACGTGGAACTGGTCAATCCACTCCCACCGGACGAAAAGCTCCCAGGACAGGAAAAAGGCGGCGGTTACGACAAGCCGCCAGAGGTTGACCACAAGCCGCTCCCTACCGCTTTCGACGTTCATGGCTTCCCACCACCTCCTCCCTGAGATCCTTCCAGATCACCTCGTAGAGGTGGGAAAACTTCTCTTGGAATCGGATCTCGATGACATTCCTCGGACGGGGAAGGTCAATCCGGTACGAGGCCTTCGCCCTCCCGGGGGAGGCAGTCATGACGATGACCCGATCGGAGAGGGCGATCGCCTCCTCCAGATCGTGGGTGACGAAGAGGACCGTCTTGTGGGACTCCCCCCACAGCTCCAGGAGCTCGTTCTCCATCAGGTTCCTGGTCTGGACGTCCAGCGCGGCGAAGGGCTCATCCATCAAGAGGATAGGCGGGTCATAGACCAAGGTCTGGGCTAACGCGACCCGTTTCCGCATCCCGCCTGAAAGTTGACCGGGGTAGTAGCGCTCAAAACCTGCGAGCCCGACCTTTGCAATCCAAACCTTGGCCCGCTCATGGGCATCCTTCTTCCCCATCCCCCGGAAGAGCAGGCCCAGGGCCACATTCTCCAGAACGGTCTTCCAGGGGAGAAGGGCATCCCGCTGGAAAAGGTAGCCGAGCTTCTTCGAGACCCCCTGAACCGGCTCCCCCTCCAAAAAGATGGCTCCCCCGGTCGGGGGGATCAGGCCGGCGATCATCCCCAGGATGGTGGACTTCCCGCACCCTGAGGGCCCGACCAGCGAGACGAACTCACCCCTTGCGACCTCAAAGGAGAGCTCGTTTAGGGCGGTGAAGAATCCACCCTGGGGGGCAGGGAAGCGTTTTGTCACCGCTTTTAGGAGAATGGCTGGAACGGCGATGGCCTCCCCTCCTCTTCCACCGGATCCCTCCTGTGGGAGCAAGCCTATTGAATCTGGACCCTTCTGTCAAGAGTGGGGAAGGTCCTCGCGTTAAAGCGCTTGCAGGGGCCAGTCCTCCTGTGGTATCTCTATGGAAAAGCCCTCCCTCTAACCTTCTCCCGGAATCAGCCATGTACGGCTATGGTGGGAAGCTCCTCTTCGTAGATCTTTCGAACGGGCAGGTTGCTGTAGAGGGGCTGGACGAGGGTTTCGCCAGAAGCTACTTAGGCGGGAATGGCTTCGCCGCGAGGCTCCTCTTCGACCATCTTCCTAAAGGCCTTGACCCCTTTGACCCGCGAAACGCGCTGGTCGTGGCCACGGGCCCTATCACCGATACCTCCCCTTCCGGGAACAGCCGGGCCTGTGTCGCTTCCAAATCACCGCTGACCGGCCTCTTCTTCGACTCCACCTTTGGCGGCCGGTTCCCCTGCACCCTGAAGCGGACCGGTTTCGACGCCCTCCTCATCACAGGCCGGGCCGACTCCCCCGTGTACCTCCTCGTCACGGAGCAAGGGGTGGAGGTGAAACCGGCGAGGCATCTGTGGGGGAAAACAACCCGGGAGACCGTGGAGGCCATCCAGGCCGAAGAAGGGAAGGAGGTGGATGTCCTGGCCACCGGCCCTGCCGGCGAACGGCTGGTCCGGTTCGCCTGCCTGGCCCACTACTGGAAGAACCGGGAGGGGATCTCGGGGCGGGGGGGACTGGGGGCCGTCATGGGCTCCAAGAAGCTGAAGGCCATCGCCGTGGCCGGCTCTAAGAAAACAGAGGTGGCCGCTCCTTTAGCGTTAAGGGTCCTCCTGGACGAGACCCGGGAGCCTTTGAAGAAAGGGACGGTGGCGTTAAGCGACTTCGGCACCCAGTACCTTGTCCACGTGACGAACACCCTCGGTGCCCTGGGAAGCTACAACATGCGGACCGAAACCTTTCCCGAAGCCGATGCGATCAGCGGCGAGACCATGAAGGAGCGCTTCTTTGAGAAGGACACCACCTGCCTGAAATGCCCCGTCGCCTGCGGGAAGGTCTTTCACGTCCACAAAGGAGAATACGCCGGGATCAGGGCCAAGATGCCGGAGTTCGAGACCCTCTACGCCCTGGGGACGATGCTGGGAAACAGTCACGGGGGTTCGCTGATCAAGGCCAACGAGCTCTGCGACTCCCTGGGGATGGACACGATCAGCCTGGGGGTGACGTTGGCCTTCGCCTTTGAGTGTTTTGAACGGGGACTCCTCCCGGAGAAGGAGGTCGGCTTCCCCTTAAGCTGGGGGGACCACCGGACAATCCTTAGGCTGATCCAGATGACCGCCTTTCGGGAGGGGTTTGGAGACCTTCTGGCCGAGGGCTCCTCCCGCCTCGCCGAGAAGCTTGGCGAGGAAGCCAAGCAGCTTCTTCACTGTGTGAAGTCTCTTGAGCTTCCGGCCCATTCAGCCCGGGTCTTAAAAGGGATGAGCATCGGCTACGCGACGGGGACCCGGGGGGGAAGCCACCATGACACCCGGCCGACGATGCAGTACACCCAAGGCTTCGATCGGAAGAGCCCAGAGGGGAAACCCTTCTATGCAATCCGGAGCCAGCACTTCACGGCGGTCGGTGACTCCCTGGTCCTCTGCCGCTTCACCGCCGAGCGGGGCTTTGGGATGCTCTTAAACGAGGCCTACGCCAGGATGATCTCGGCCGTCACAGGATGGGACCTCTCGACCGAGGAGGTGGAGACCCTTGGCGAGCGGATCGTGAATCTGGAACGTTGCTTCAACGTGAGGGAAGGGATTGGGCGGAAGGATGATACCCTCCCTTGGAGGGTCATGCACGAACCGATCCCCGAGGGCCCCTCTCAAGGGGCCTGCTGTCCGCCCGAGGAACTGGATCGGATGCTGGACGAGTACTATGCCTTGAGAGGCTGGTCGGGAGAAGGTATCCCGACGAAAGGGAAGCTCAAAGCCCTTGGCCTTGAGTTCGCCATCTCGCCTTTGGAGGGAAGCTACCAACCCTGAAGGTCTGCTTGACAAAGCCCCTCGAACGCGCGACAACCGGGACATGGGCCCTCCGAGCGTCCGTTCAGGCTTGCCTCCTTCAGGGAAGCTGCTCTAACATCGTGAATCGAACAACATTCTACTCTTCAGCAGGGGAAGGCCGGCACGTCAAGACATTCCCTAGGGGGCACAGGGGGAAGAACCATGAGAGGAAGCGTCAAATGGTTTAACCAGGCGAAGGGCTACGGCTTCATCGCCAGGGACGACGGAGGGGCCGATACCTTCGTCCACTTAAGCGACATCCTGGAGGGGAGGGTCCTGGGCCCTGGGGACCGGGTCGAGTTTCAGGTTGCCCAGGATCAGCGGGGACGGGCCAAGGCTGTCCGGGTCAGGCTCCTGGCCAAGGGGACCGAGGAGCCTTCGGAGAGGCCGTCCCGGGCCAGGATGGATCGCTCGGGGGAGGAAGGGGAGCCCTTCCGGGAGAGGCTGGAGCAGACCCAGGCCACCCTCTCCGCAACCACCGCCCACCTTGAAACCCTTATTGACTTGCTTGTCGAGAAGGGGATCATCACCCGCCAGGAGATGGAGGAACGGTCTGGAGAAAAGCGGAGGATGAAAGAGGTGGCCTTCGAGGGAGGGGGTCAGATGAGCTGACCTCCTGAAACCCACCATGGTCCTTGTACCCATTGGTGTTGTGATCCTGTTAGTGGTGCTGGTCTGCGCTTTAGCCTGGTGGCGTTCGAAGGCGTAAGCCCCAGATCTCAAACTTCACCGGCAAGCTCCCACCAGGCTTGAAGCTCGCCCCTGGCACGGGGCAAGGTTCAACGGGAGGTCCGGCGAGGTGATAGGCCCTCCGGCCCGAAGAGGGGTTGCCCGGTACAACGGGCGGGTGCCGGACCAAGCCATCGGGATCGAGGTCGAATAAGCGTTCAGCCAGGATGGCTGAAGGCTTATCTTGCTTGACCAGAACCTGGGGAGGACGATACACTAAAATAAAAATGGAAAGGGGGTGATGGTTTACTCGCTTCACGAACCTCTGCTGGGAAAGGAGGTCATTTCCCATGGCAACGGCCTATAACGGGAAGATTTTAAGAGTCGATCTCTCGGAGGGGCGTGTGTGGCCTGAAGAGCTCCCCGAAGTCATCTACCGACGCTACCTCGGGGGCGGGGCCCTGGCCTGTTACTTTCTCTTAAAAGAGCTTAAGCCTGGCGTGGATCCGTTAGGTCCGGAGAACCTGTTGGTCTTCACGACCAGTGTGGCCACCGGCTTAGGGATCAGCGGGCTGAACCGGTTCACGGCGGCGGCCAAGTCCCCCTTGACCGGCGGCTACGGCGAGGCCGAGGCGGGCGGCTGGTGGGGGCCGGAGCTGAAGGCGGCCGGCTTTGACGGGATCATCATAAGCGGCCGCGCGCCGAAGCCGGTCTACCTGCTCGTCGCTGACGGGAAGGCGGAGCTTCGGGATGCGTCCCGGTACTGGGGGAAGCTTTCGGGGGAGGTGCAGGATGGCCTCGAAGCGGAGCTGGGCGATAAACGGATCCGGGTCCTCCAGACAGGGATCGCCGGGGAGAACCGGGTCCGCTTCGCCGCCATCGTGAACCAGCTTAAACACTTTAATGGGAGAACCGGCCTGGGGGCTGTGATGGCTTCAAAGAATTTAAAGGCCATCGTGGCCAGGGGACACAAGCGGCCGGAGCCGGCCAGCAAGGAAAGGGCGAATGAGATCCTTCGCTGGTTTAAAGTGCATTACGACCGAGAAAGTGACGCCGTTCACAAGTTCGGGACCGCCCGGGTCGTCCTGACCCTGGAGGCAAACGGCATCCTCCCCACCCGGAACTTTAGGCAGGGTTCCTTCGAGCACGCAAGGGACATCAGCGGCCAACGGATGGTCGAAACCATCTTGACGGACCGGGGGACCTGCTACGCCTGTGCTATCACCTGTAAACGGGAGGTGGAGGTGCCAGAGTTGGGCGTCACGCCCAGGTACGGTGGCCCCGAGTACGAGACCATTGCAGCCACCGGATCTTTGTGCGGCATCGGGGACCTGAAGCGGATTGCCAGGTTCAACCAGCTCCTGAACCAGTACGTCCTTGACTCCATCTCCACCGGCGTCGTCATCGCCTTCGCCATGGAGTGCTTCGAGCATGGCCTCCTGACCAAGGAGGACACGGGCGGGCTCGAGCTTCGCTTCGGGAACGCTGAAGCCGTTGAGCCCCTGATCCACATGATCGCCCGTCGGGAGGGGATCGGGGACCTCTTGGCCGAAGGGGTGAAGCGGGCGGCGGCGAAGATCGGGAGAGGAGCCGAGCGCTTCGCTATGCACGTCAAAGGGCAGGAGGTCCCCATGCACGAGCCCCGGGGGAAGAAAGGGCTCGCCTTGGCCTATGCCACCTCCCCGACAGGGGCCGATCACATGGAGGCCCCCCATGACCCCTTCTACGAGGGCTTTCACCCGAAAGGTCACCCCCTGGGAGCCCTGGGGTTGATTGAACCGATTGATGTCCTGGATCTAGGACCGAGGAAGGTCCGGGCCTTCTACTATTGCCAGCAGGTCTGGAGCCTGTACAACAGCGTCGGGATGTGCGACCTGGCCGGGGTCCCCATCAACGCCTTCCCCCTGGATCAGCTCGTCCACTACGTCAACGCCGTCACCGGCTGGGACACGAGCCTCTTTGAGCTCCTGAAGGTCGGGGAGCGGGCCAACACGATGATGCGCCTGTTTAACTACCGGGAGGGCTTCACCAAAGACGACGACACCCTCCCTCCCAGGTTGTTTGAGGGGTTGGAGAACGGGGCCCATCAAGGGGAGCGGATTGATCCGGAGGAGTTTCAGAGGGCCCTCCGCCTCTACTACCAGCTCTGCGGGTGGGATCCTGACACCGGGGCTCCGACCCCGGCAAAGCTGATCGAGCTGGAACTGGACTGGGCGGCCCCGGGCCGGACCTAGGGAGGGGAAACCCGCCGTCGAGATCATGGGTGAAGGATGGTCCAGCTAGAGATCTCCACGCTCATCAGGGCGCCGAAGGCGAAAATCTTCCAGATTATCAAGGACCCCCATAAGCTCCTCCGATTCGCGAAAGGGATCGAGTCGGTTGAAGTCCTGGAGAAGGAAGGTCATCGCCTCCTGGTGCGCTTTCAAGGGAGGGTGGGATGGCTTCACCTGGATTCGACCCACGAGGCTGTCTTCAAGCCCCCCGACCTGCTCCGGTTCGCCCAGGTCCAAGGAGATTTCGAGTACCTGGAGGGGAGCTACACCTTGCAGGGGAGACCTGAGGGGACCCGGGTGACCTACACGGTCTCCTTCAGCTTGGGCATCCCTTTCCTGGGGGACTTGGTGGGGAAGGTGTGGATCCGACGGATGATGCGGATGATGGCCGAGGAACTTCTGGAAGGGGTCAAACAGGAGGCTGAGAACACGGGCAGGAGGAAGCCATGATGTTCAACACCATCGAGGAGGCGCTCCAGGAGATCCGGGCCGGCCGGATGGTCATCG
>CAZHST010000047.1:0-23484 GCA_964535215.1 uncultured bacterium | reverse complement strand
CAAGAGGCGATGCGCCGGGCGGAGGAAGCCTCCCGTCACAAGTCGGCCTTCCTGGCCAACATGAGCCACGAACTCCGGACCCCCTTGAACGCCATCCTGGGCTTTGCCCAGCTCCTCCAGGAGCAGACCTTCGGGCCTTTGAACGAGAAGCAGGCCCGGTATGTGCAGAACATCCTGACGAGCGGGCGGCACCTCCTGGCCCTAATCAACGACCTCCTGGATCTTTCCAAGGTGGAGGCGGGGAAGCTGGAGCTGCGCCCGGAGCCCTTCGCGCTCCAGGAGGCCCTGGCAGCGGTCCTGAGCGAGATCCGCCCCCAGGCCGAGGCCAAAGGCCTGACGCTGGAGCTGCACGGGGCCGAGGCCCTCCCCCCCGTGACCGCCGATCCGGTCCGGGTCAAGCAGATCCTCCTGAACCTCCTCTCGAACGCCGTCAAGTTCACCCCCGAGGGGGGCCGGATCACCGTCACGGCCCGCCGGGTCGAGGAGGTGGGGGTGGAGCTCCGCGTGACGGATACGGGGATCGGGATCAAGAAAGAAGACCTGCCGAAGCTCTTCCAGCCCTTCACCCAACTGGAACCCGTCTACTCGAAGCAGTTCCAGGGGACCGGGTTGGGGTTGGCCCTGACGAAGCGGCTGGTGGAGCTCCACGGCGGCGAGATCCGGGCCGAGTCCGAGGGGGAAGGCCGGGGGAGCACCTTCACGGTCCGGCTCCCCCTGGTTCCTCCAGGGGGCGCCGTGCCTGCCGGCAGGCAGGGAGGGCTGGAACCCCAGAGGCTTCGTCAGGGGAAAAGCTGTCCGGGGGGGTGCTTTTCGGTGGACCGCGTCACGACATCGCGGAGGGCCTCCTCCATCCTCCGGACGTGGGAACCCGGCCAGTAGATCCTTCGGCAGGACGGGCACCGGGAGAAGAGGGGCTGGGTCCTGAAGACGAACTCGGGAACGAGATGCTCCACCTCGGCCTTCTCCACCGACTCTAACGGCACGTTACACCTCATGCACCGGCTCCCCCTTCCTTCAACGGGAAGGTCCAGCTCCTCGATCACCTGCTTGAGCTGCTCGGAGAGGTGATCGCCCCGGATGAAGAGCACCCGCCCGGTAGGGCAACGCTTCAGGAGGTGGGTATCCCGCGTGAGGAGGACCCGGCCCTCCTCCCTTGCCAGGGCCAGGAGCCGGTCGTCGTCCCCCCGGAAGTAGAGGGTGTCATGCCCTAGGAACCTGAGCCATTTGGCCAGACGTCCCAGCATCACATCCACCACAAACTTCATGGCCTCCCCCTGCTGACGCTGATCACCTCACCGCTTCCATGAACATACCACACTCCTCGGGGAAACGAGAGTGAAACCGGCGTTGACAAGGGTATGGGATTCTGCTACACAGGAGGTGTCTTTCAAGGAGCAGGTGGGAAATCCTGAGGCGCTCATCCCTTAACCTTATTAAAAGGAGGGCATCCGATGGCTCCGAGAGAAGGGGAAGCAACGGTCCGGATGGGGGAGGTCAAGCCCCCGCTTCCGCTGAAAAGTCTCCCCGAGCCCCCGCCCCTGACGGTGAAAAGCCTCCTGAAATGGGCCGGCCCCTCGTTGATCCTGGGCTCCCTGTCCATCGGGGGCTTCGAGGCCTACCACGCCGGCTACATGGGGGCGAAGGGGTTCATCCGGATCTTCTGGCTCTACTGGGTGGCCTCTTTTTTCCAAGTCTTCCTCAACCGGGAGATCGCCCGCTGGACCATGGCGACGGGGGAGACGACGCTCCAGGGGTACGCCAGGCTGAAGAAAGGGAAGCTGTGGACGTGGCTTGTGGTCCTCTCCTGCTACATCAGCTCCTTCTGGCCCGCCTGGATCACCGGCGCCGCTGCCGCGGCAGCCGCCGCCAGCGGGGTCCTCGACTGGAAGGCCTGGAGCTGGATCGGGATCGGGGCGGTCTTCGTCCTCTTCGCCCTGAGCAAGTACGCCTATAATGCCCTGGAGGTGCTGATGTGGGTCGTGTGGGTCGTGGGAGGCCTGGGCCTCATCTTCTTTGGATTCCTCATGACGACCCCAAAGCTTTTCGGGGAGGCGTTCATCGGATGGTTCAGCTTCGGCGTCATCCCTGCCGGGATCAGCCTGACCTTCATCGGCCCCTTCCTCCAGCAGCCGGCCGGGATCGCCTGGAACCTCTTCCACACCTACTGGGTCCGGGAGAAGGGGATGGGGATGGGGAAGTACATCGGGAAGGTGACGGGCCTGGTGGCCGCCGCCGAGGAGGTCTCCCCGGTCGGCGTCACCTTCAATCCGGCGGATCCCCAGGAGCTCTACAAATGGAAGGGGTGGATGCGGCTGAACACGGTGACCCTGGTCATCTTCTGGATCATCATCGGGGGGGGCCTCTTCACCTTCTTCGCCAGCCTGGTGGGCTACAGCGCCCTCGTGCGATACGGCGTCGAAGCCCCTTCAGGCTGGAAAATCGCCATCGTCCTGGCGGAGCTGTTCGGGAAAGTCTACGGCCCCGCCATGTTCACGCTCTTCGCCTTCGTGCTGGTCTTCAGCCTCTTTGACAGCCAGTTCGCCACTCTAGACGGCCTCGCCCGGATCTCCACCGACGTCCTCTGGGTCGAGCATGCCGACTTCAGCCGGAGGAGAACCTACCGGTTCTGGTACTTCGTGTTTCTGATCATCCTCGTCATCGCGGCAGGGGCGGCCGTCCCGGTGGGGACGCCCTACACCATCTGGCTGTTCGTGGCGTGGCTGGGGGCGTTGAACCTCCCCCTCTACCTTTTCCTCACCCTCTACATCAATAATACATTCCTACCCGAGGCCATCAGGCCCCGCTGGTACGACAACCTCTTCAACCTCATCTACGGCCTCGGGCTGATCGTCTACTTCATCGCCTGGACCTTCCTGGAGCCGCCCGAGGCCTTGATCACCCTCCTGAAGGCCCTGGGCCTGAGGTGAGGAAAAGGGTTGACAAGAAAGGCTCCCCATATTATCAAAAGGTGGGGGCCTTTCTCCGGTGAACGTATGATGGGGACCATCCCCTTTACAGCCCTGAGGGGCCGGCCGGTCCTGGACGCCGAGGGGAAGCTGGTTGGGACGTTCAAGGATCTGGCCATCCTCCCCCTGGGGGCCTTCCCGCAGGTGACCAAGCTGGCCGTGGCCAGGCCGGGCCAGGAGGAGCTTCTCCTCCCCTGGGAGGAGGTTGGGAGCCTTCCCGGGGAGGGAAGGCTGCCCCTCGTCCTCCTCCACGCCGAGCGGGATCTGGCTCCAACCCGGCTCCGGCCCGAGGAGATGCTCCTGGGAAGGGACCTCCTGAACAAGAAGGTGGTGGACACCAAGCGGCGGAAGGTGGTCCGGGTGAACGACCTGGAGCTGGCCGAGATGGGAGGGAGACTCACCCTGCATGTGGCCGAGACCGGCATCCGGGGACTCCTCCGGCACCTGGGACCTGAGGACTTTTGGGAGTGGCTGGCCCGGCTTTTGCATCTGAACCTTCCCCGGGAGACGGTTTCATGGGAGTTCGTGGAGCCCCTCGAGCCGGAGCTGGTCAAGGCCCGACGGAAGGCCCTCTACACCAAGCTGGCCAAGCTCCATCCCGCCGACATCGCCGACATCATGGAGGAGCTGAACCCCAGCGAGCGGGCGGTGCTTCTGGAGACCCTGGATGAAAAGACCGCCGCCGAGGTCTTGACCGAGGCCGAGCCTGAGGTCCAATCCTCCGTCATCCAGATGATGGAGAGCGAGCGGGCCGCCGAGATGCTGGAGCAGATGGAGCCGGATGAGGCGGCTGATATCCTGAGTGATCTCCCGGAGGACAAGGCCCAGGAGCTGCTGGAGGGGATGGAGGCGGAGGAGGCCCAGGAGGTCGCCGAGCTCCTCGTCCACAAGGAGGACACGGCCGGTGGCCTCATGACCCCCGAGTACGTCGCCTTCTCCCAATCCCTGACCGTCCGAGAGGCCATCGAGCGGATCAGGACCGAGGCGAGAGAGGCCGAGACGATCTACTATATTTATGTCGTCGGGGAAGGGGATCGCCTCTACGGGGTCTTAAGCCTGAAGGAGCTGATCCTGGCCGATCCAGGGCAGAGGCTCGAGGATGTGATGGTGAAGGATGTCATCACCGTGAAGCCGGAGACGGGGCTGAAGGCGATCGCCGAGCTCCTCACGAAGTACAACCTCCTGGCCCTCCCGGTGGTGAACGAGGTGGGGGCCCTGGAGGGGATCGTCACGGTGGACGACGTCCTGAACCTCCTTGTACCGATGATATGGAAGAAGCGGGCCGTCAAAAAGTACATCTAACCTCTCCCGACAGGACTCATGCGGTATCTTCGGACCAAGAGGCGGAGGATCCTCCTGTTCCTCTCCGTCATGGGGCCAGGGATCATCACCGCCAGCGTGGACCAGGATGCCGGCGGGATCGCCACCTACACGCTGGCCGGGGCCCACTACGGGTACGCCCTCCTCTGGACGATCCCCCTCATCATGATTGCCCTGGCCGTGGTCCAGGAGATGAACGCCCGGATGGGGGTCGTGACCGGGAAGGGCCTGGCCGAACTGATCCGGGAGCAGCTCGGGGTGCGGGTGACCTTCATGGCGCTGGGCGTCCTGGTCCTGGCCAACCTCGCCAACACCGTCGCCAACTTTGCCGGCGTTGCCGCCAGCATGGAGATCTACGGCCTCAGCCGCTACCTCGCCGTCCCCGCTTCGGCCCTCCTCCTCGGTTGGGTGGTGGTGAGGGGGACCTACCGGTTTGTTGAGCGGTTCTTCCTCGTCTCCTCCGCCCTTTACCTCGTCTACGCCATCTCAGCCTTCCTCGCTGAACCACCCTGGGCTTCTGTCTTCAAGCAGGTCTTCCGTCCCAGCTTCCCCATGGAAGGGGAATACCTGACCATGCTGATCACCGTCATCGGGACGACGATCACTCCCTGGATGCAGTTTTACCTCCAGTCCGCTATCGTGGATAAAGGCATCCGGGTCAAGCAGTACCGCTACGCCCGTTGGGATGCAATCCTGGGCAGCCTCATCTCGGGGGTGATGGTCTTCTTCATCATCGTGGCCTGTGCGGCCACGCTGTATCGTCATGGGATCCGGGTGGAGACGGCTGAGGAGGCCGCGTTAGCCATCGAGCCCTTTGCCGGTCGCTTTGCCTCGGCCCTCTTCGCCTTCGGCCTCCTGAACTCCTCCCTCGCCGCCGCGGCCATGATCCCCCTCTCCACCGCCTATGCGGTCTGCGAGGGCTTGGGGTGGGAGACGGGCGTGGATCGTTCCCTGAAGGAAGCCCCGAGCTTCTTCGCCATCTACCTGGGGATGGTGACCATCGGGGCCGCGGTGATCCTCTGGCCGAAGGCCCCCCTCATCAAGATCATGTTCCTCTCCCAGACCCTGAACGGCATCCTCCTCCCCTTCGTCCTCTTCTTTATGCTCAGGATCATCAACGACCGGGAGGTGATGGGTCCCTATGTGAACTCCCGCTGGACGAACGTCCTCGCCCGCGGGACTGCCCTGATCCTGATCCTCCTGACCCTGCTCCTGCTCATGATAAACCTGATACCATAAAAAGCCGTCAGCCATCAGCCAGGAGGAGGCATGGGTGGGATCCATGGGAGATTCAACAATGGCGAAAGAGTACCGGCCCATTGACCTAAGCAGGATCAAGACCTACCCGCTGAAGGACCGCTTCAGCAAGGTGACCCTCCAGGATGAAGGGCGGGCCTGGCGTCCGGGGGGGACCTTCAAGGCCTTCCTCGCCACCCTCCCCAACATCCTGGCGGGGAAGGAGTTTCGTGGTCTCGTTCAGGCCATCGTTTCCGCGAAGCAAAAGGGGAAGCCGGTCATCGTGGGTCTGGGCGGCCACGTCATCAAGGTCGGCCTTTCGCCGATCCTGCTGGACCTTATGGAGCGAGGGGTTGTGAGCGCCCTGGCCCTCCACGGGGCCGGCGCCGTCCACGACTTCGAGCTGGCGTATCTGGGGAGGACCTCGGAGGATGTGGAGGCGGCCCTGGCCGACGGGTCCTTCGGCATGGCCGAGGAGACAGGCCGCCTGATCAACGAGGCGATCACGGAGGGGATCAAACGAGGATGGGGCTTCGGCCGCTCCTTGGGGGAGAAGCTCCTGGCCTTGAACCCCCCCCACCTGGACCGGAGCCTCTTCGCCGCCGGGGCCCGGTTGGGGCTTCCCGTGACGGTTCACGTCGCCATCGGGACCGATATCTTCCAGATGCACCCCTCCTGCAACGGCGCGGCCCTGGGCGAGGCGACGTACCGGGACTTCCGGCTCCTGACCTCCATCGTCGCCGACTTAGGAGATGGGGGGGTTTATCTGAACCTCGGGTCCGCCGTGATCCTCCCCGAGGTTTTTCTAAAGGCCCTGACGGTCGCCAGGAACCTGGGGTATCCGGTAAAGGACTTCGTGACGGCGAATCTCGACTTCCTCCAGCACTACCGGCCGATCCAGAACGTGGTCAGGAGGCCGGTGGCCCCCGGGGGGAAGGGCTACACCCTGACCGGTCACCACGAGCTGTTGATCCCCCTCCTGTTCGCCGCCGTCCTAGAGGAGCTTGGCTTAAGATGACCCTCTCCCCCCAACCTCTTCCCGAACGGATCCTCATCCGCCCTCGGGCCCTGGTCAAGCTGAAGCTCTACATCGCCCTCGCCCCGACGGAGGTGAGCGGCCTGGGACGTCTGGAGTTCTTAAGGGAGGGACCGATCATTACCGACATCTTCCTCCTCCCCCAGACCTCCTCCTCGTCAGAAACCGAGCTGGACCCTGAGGCCCTCCTCGCCTTCCTCGCCCGACTCGTCCAGGAAGGCCGGGACCCCTCCCCCTTCAGGGTCTGGTGGCACAGCCACGGCGATCAGGACCTGGAATGGAGCGACGTGGACGAGGCGACCATTGAGGCCTTCGGGAGTGACGCCCTGATCTCGGTGGTGGGGAACCGGAGGGGTGAGTTTCGCTGCCGGCTGGACCTCTTTCAGCCCGAGCGGAAGATCCTGGACGGCCTCCCCCTTCTCCCCCTTGGCCGGTCAGCCCCCGAGGATCCCGAGCTCCAAGCCGTGATCGAGAGGGAGCTCAAAGCTAAGGTCAAGGTCCTGGAAGAAGAGGCTCCCCCGCAAACAGACTGCCCCGCTCTAAGGCAAGCTGCCGCTGGAAGATTTCCTCCTCCTCCCAGCCGTACCGCATGAAGAGGGTCGGGACGACGATCATGTTCAAGAAGGTGGAGGTCACGAGCCCCCCCAGGATGACGTAGGCCATGGGCCGCTCCAATTCTTTCCCTGCCGCCTCCCCGAAGAGGAGTGGAAGAAGCCCCAGGGCGGCGGCGGCGGCGGTCATCAGGACCGGGGCCAGCCGGTCCTTCGACCCTTCAACGATGACTTCCTCCTTCGAATGCCCTTCCGCCCGGAGGTGGCGGTAGTGGCTCACCAGGATGATCCCGTTTCGGGCGGCGATGCCGAAGACGGCCACGAAGCCGATCAGGGAGGGGATGCTCATGACCTTCCCCGTCAGGAAGATGGCGACGACCCCCCCGATCAAGGCTAAGGGGAGGTTCGCCATGACGAGGAGGGCGGCCCGGGCTGAGTTGAAGGCCTTGTAGAGCAGGATGAAGATCCCGACGACGGCGATGAAGCCGTAGATCGTCAGGATCCTCGTCGCCTCCTGCTGGCTCTTGAACTGGCCCCCGTACTCGATGAAGTAGCCCGGCGGGAGGGAGACCTGACGCTGGATCTTCGCCTTGGCCTCATCGATGAGGCTCGAAAGATCCCTTCCCTGAACGTTGGCCTGGATGACGATCCGCCGCTGGACGTTCTCCCGGTTGATCATGAAGGGGCTGCTCACCACCTCGACATCGGCCACGAGCTTCAAGGGGATCTTCCGGCCCTCGGGGGTATCGATCAGGACGTTCCGCATGGCGGCGACATCCTTCCGGGATTCCTCGTCGAACCAGACGAAGAGATCGAAGACCCGCTGGCCCTCCAGGACCTGGGAGACAGCCGTGCCGCCGAAGGCGACCTCCGCCGTCTCCAGGACATCCCCGACGTTCAAGCCCAGGCGGGCCGCCTCCTCCCGGTCCACCCGGATCCGGACCCCCGGGACGTTGATCAGGGGTTCTAACAAAAGGTCGGTGACCCCTTCGATCCCCCGGAGGATCTCCTCGATCTGACGGCCCTTTTCCCGGAGCACCCGAAGATCCGGTCCGAAGAGTTTGATGGCGATCTGGGCCCTGATTCCTGAGAGGACCTCGTCCAAGCGATGGGCGATGAATTGCCCGAGGACGGTCGCCACCCCGGGGATCTTCTCGAGGTCCTCCCGGATGGCCCGGGTCAGCTCCTCCGGGTCCCGCTCCCCGTAGCGAAGGGTGATGTCGAACTCGCTGACGTTGGGGGGCAGGGCATCCTCGTCCAGCTCGGACCGCCCCGCCCGTTGCGAGACCGAGACGACCTCGGGGTATTTCTTGAGCCGGGCGATGATCCTCTCCCCCACCCGCAGGGATTCCTGGAGGGAGGTGCCCGGGAGCATCGTGACCTGAAGGATGAAGTTCCCCTCGTGAAACTCGGGGAGGAAGGAGCGGCCGAGGAAGGGGAAGAGGGCAACGGCCCCGGCCAGAAGGAGGATTGAGAGGGTGAGGATCCCGGTGGAGTGCTTTAAGGCCTTCCGGAGGAGGACCTCATACCCCCGCTTCATCTCCCGCATGGTGAGGCTCTCCCGCTCGGGGTGCTTAGCCCCTCGGCGGATGAGGAGCAGGGAGCAGAGGGCGGGGGTCAGGGTGGCGGCCACGACAAGGGAGGCGAAGAGGGAGAGGGTGAAGGCTAAGCCTAAGGGGGTAAAGATCCGTCCTTCCACGCCGCTTAAGAAGAAGATCGGCATGAACACGATCAGGATGATCCAGGTGGCATAGACGACGGCGTGCCGGATCTCGACGGAGGCCTCGAAGATCACCTTGAGCGGGGGATCCGGCTGATGTCTCTCCCGGTTCAGCCGGAGGCGCCGGACGATGTTCTCCACATCCACAATGGCATCATCGACCACGGCGCCGATGGCGATGGCCAGGCCCCCCAAGGTCATCGCGTTGATCCCGATCCCGAACACTTTTAAGAGCAGGACCCCTGCGAGGAGCGAAAGGGGGAGGGCCGTCAACGTAATCAAGGAGGCCCGGAGGTTGAACAGGAAAAAGATCACGACGATGGAGACAACGACGGCCCCTTCAAGAAGAGCCCGCCTCAAGTTTTTGACGGAAGATTCGATGAAGGTCCCCTGCCGGAAGACCCGGGTATTCAGCTCGACGCCCTTCGGCAGGGTCCGGGCGATCTCCTTCAGGGCCTCTTCGACCTGATAGGTGACCGTCAAGGTGTCGGCGCCGAAGAGCTTCGAGACGGTGCCGATCACCGCCGGCCTCCCCTCGAAGAGGGCATCGCCCCTCTTCACCTCGGGGCCGAACCGGACATCGGCCACCTGCTTGAGGAGGATCGGGGTCCCCTCTTTCTCCTTTACCACCGTCTGCTTCAGGTCTTCAAGGGAGGTGATCCGGCCGGTCCCCGTGACGACGTACTCCTGCCCCGGCTGGAGCAGGAACCCACCGGGGACGGTGACGTTCGCCTGCCTCACGGCATCCAGGACCTCGCTGACCGTCACATTGTAGTTTAAGAGCTTTTCTGCGGAGAGGAGGACCTGGTACTGCTTCACGTCCCCGCCGAGGCAGGTGACGGAGGCCACCCCCGGGATGGCCAGGAGGCGGTTCCGGATGTCCCAGTCGCAGAGGGTCCGAAGCTCCATCAGGGAGACGGTGTCGCTTGTTAAGGCGAACTTGATCAACCAGGCCACCGCCGAGGTGATGGGGAGCATGACGGGAGGCTCCGTCCCCGGCGGGAGGCGCCCCGCCACCGCCTGGAGCCGCTCGGTGACGAGCTGCCTGGCCGTGTAAATATCTGTCCCCCACTCAAAGACGACAACGATGGTCGAAAGGCCCGCCGTCGACCTCGACCGGATGGTCGCCACCCCAGGTGTGCCGTTGATGGCGCTCTCCAGGGGGAACGTGATCAGGGCCTCCACATCCTGGGGAGGGAGGCCCGGGGCTTCAGTCTGGATGACCACCTGGGGTGGGGCGAACTCCGGGAAGACGTCCAGGGTGATCCTCCTTAAGACGAAGACCCCGCCGATCAGGAGGACGACGGCGGCGGCGGTGACCAGCAACCGGTTCCGAAGTGACCACTGGATGATCCACGGAAACATCCTTTCCTCCTAGTGGGTGTGCCCTCCCAGGGCGGCCTCCCCCTGGCTGGCCGAAAGGTATTTAGCGTACACCTGCTGCTTCCCTTCGGTCACCACGCGATCCCCGGGTTTCAGCCCCCGCTTGACCTCCACGTACCGGTCGCTCCTCATCCCGAGGGCGAGGTCCACCCTCCGGTACCCTCCCCCTGTCTCGACGAAGACGAACTCCTCACCCTGATCGGAGAGCACCGCCTCGACAGGGATCGTCAAGGCCCTCGTCCCCTCCCGGACGGACACAAAGAGCCGGGCGAAGAACCCCTCCTTCAGCATCCCGTGATGATTGTCCACCTCAACCCACAGGTGGACAGTCCGCTTCTCCGGCTCGACGGTCGGGTGGATGAAGATGATCCTTCCCTCGAAGATCTGGTTGGGATACGGCGTGACCGCCACCCTCACCCTCTGACCTTTTCGGAGAAGCGGGAGGAGATCCTCAAAAGCCTCCCCCTCGACGATCATCGTCGAGGTGTCCAGGATCTTGAAAAGGTTCGTGTTGGGCTCGACGGTCTGGCCCAGGGTCACGTTCCGCTCCACGATGGTGCCCCGGAGCGGGGCCCGGAGGTGGAGGGTCGAGATGACCTTCTCCCTTCTCACCCGGGTGATCTCCTCCTGGGGCAGCCCCAGGAGGAGGAGCTGCCGGCTTATACCCTCGATCTCGTTCAGGGCCGCGTTGTACTGGTTTTCAGCGGCGATCAGCTCCCGTCTGGCGACGATCCCTTTCTCCACCAGGCCCTTGATCCGGTCGAGTTCCGCCCTGGCCAACGCCAGCCGGTTCTCCGCCTGGATCAGGTCCAGCTCGACCTTTTCCAGTTCGACACTCTGGATGTCGGCCAGATCCTGTCCCTTCTCCACATGATCGCCGAGGTTGACATGGACCGTGACAGCCCGGCCCGAGATGCGGCTGGTGACCACGGCCACCTTGTTCGGATGGGGCTTAATGATCCCGTTGATCTTCCTGACATCCTCCAGGATCCGGACCGTTGCCGCCTCGGTCTTCAGACCGATGTTGGCCCGCTCCTCGGGGGAAAGGACGATCCCTACCCTCTCCCCCTCCGGGGGCGAGGAGGGCAGGTGAGGGGCTTCCTCGCCCTCGGTGTGGAGGTGTCCTTCGCCTTCGGGAGGCGCACCCTCCACCCCAGGACCCTGATGGGCTGGCTGGGGCCTTGCTCCCAGCCAGCCTTGCTGCCAGACGAAGGCGCCAAGGCCAAGGGCGAAAAGGAGCGCCACCCCCAGCCCGTATAGAAGGAAGCGGCGCCAACTTTGAACGTTGAGCTTCACAGTGACCTCCCCATGAGGAAGCCTAAGGCTTCCGATCTGTCCCGATGAGCGTAAAGCCGATGGCCTCTTCCAGATCGGCCAGGGCGGTGTTCAGCTCGGAGACGGCGTTAAGATACGAAAGCCGCCCCTCGATAAACTCCCGCCGCCCGACCAGGACCTCGGTCAACTGGAACTGGCCCAGCTCATACCCTTCCCGGAGCAGTTTGAAGTTCTCCTCCTGCTGGGGGAGGATCTGTTTGGTGAACTGCTCCACGATCCTTTGGGAAGCCTGGACCCGCTCCAGGGCCTGGGCCACCTCCTTTTCGATCCTGGCCTTGAGTAGCTCGATCCTCGCCACCTGCCGGGCCTGCTCGGCCAGGGCGATCTCCAGCTCCCCCTGCCGCCGGTTGATCAGAGGGAGGGGGATGGAGAGGCCGAGGACGGCCCGGCGATCCCGGGTATCCAGCTCCCGGCCCTCCTCGTAACGGGCGACGAGGTTCACCAGGGGGAACGTCTGCTCCGCCTGGACGAGGGCAACTTCCCCTGCGGCGACCTGGAGCGAAGCCATGGCCGCCTTCAGGTCCGGCCGCCGCTCCAGGGCCAGGGCCTTCCCGCGGGAGAAGTCTGGGACGACGAAGCTAAAGACGAGCGGCCCCACCGCCTGGTAGTCCACATCCGGCGGCTGCCCCATGAGGAGGGCCAGCTCCCGCTTGGCGCCAGCCAGCTCCCGCTCCGCCGCCAAGAGCTCGTTCTCGGCCCGGCGAAGCTCCACCTCTGCCCGGAGGACATCTAAGCGGGGCACGGCCCCGGCCTCGAACAGCTCGTTGGCGACCCTGACCAGCTCTTTGGTGAGGACGACGATCTCACTGGCCAACGTCACCCGTTCCTGGGCCACCCTCACGCTGCTAAACGCCTTCCCGACCTTGGCCCGGACCTGGCGTTCGGCATCCTTGATCACCCAACCCACCTGCTCGAGGTTGGCCTGGGCCCGTTGGGTCCGGAGCCGCCGCTGCCCCCTGATCTCCAGGGTTTGGGACATCCCCACCTGGACCCCGTAGGTGAACCGGGACGCTCCCCCATCCTCCGTCGCGCGACTCCGCCCAAAGACGGGTTCAATCTCGACCTCGGGGTTGAAGGGATAGACCTTCGCCTTCGTCAGCTCCCCTTGAGCGACAGCCAACCCTTTCCGCTCCAGAGCCAGTTCAGGGTTCTTCTCCAGGGCCAGCGAGAGGGCCTCCTCAAAGGTGAGGGGATGTTCCTGGGCGTGGACGGGGAACACGAGCCCCGGGAAGATGAGGACACTTCCCCCAAGCAGGATGACCTTCAAGAACCCGGACATAGCCTTCCTCCCTGTGCTTAGAATGCCTCCCAAACCTCACCGCCGAGGCCCCAAGGGCGCGGAGAAAAACGAGACTTCTCCTGGTGTCCTCTGCGTCGCTTCTGTTCTGACAGGCGCTCTTCAAGACGGCGTTCAGCCTTCAGCGCCCCCTCCCGCCCCCTGAAGGGGAGGGTGAGTTCGCTTGTGTCTGCAAGAACTGAAGGGAAGAAGTGAGGAAAAACCCTTAGGAGGGTTAAATCAGCAAGGAGAGGTAGAGCTTGTAGAGCTTCGCTGAAACCTTCCCCTGGGGGGGAGGTCCTGAAAGGAAAGCGGGGAGGCCCTCTGTCATCTCCGGCCCCCTTCCGCCGATCCCCGGAGTCTGATGGGTCTCCCGGGGGGCGGGAAAGGCCTCCTCGTGTCGCCCGGGAAGCTCGGTCCGCTGGAGGGCTGGGGTCAGAACGGGCTGATCGTCTTCACAGGCCCCCAGATGGGCGGTCGGGCCGGCCACCTTCTGAACGGGCCCTGCCGGATGATGAGCCGGCTCGAGAGGGGACGGCAGGGTACAGATCAACCCTGCCCCCAGGGCAAGGGTCAGGAGGACCCATGAAATCCCCTTCTTCTGCCCCATAGAGGCTCACCTCGTGACGTCCTCAGTTCCCTTTAGGATCGCCCTCAGCCGCTCATGGGCCTGTCGGGCCTTCTCCAGATGATGCCCCAGGAGCTGGAGGATCTCGTTCCGCAACGTGGGTCGGAGGGTGAAAAGAAATGTCGTGATCCCTTGCAGGGCCTCCTCGACGGCCCGGGCGGCGGCTTCAACCTGCTCCTTGGCTTCCCGGTCCATCGGGTTTACCCGCTCCCGTCCTCTTCACCTCCAGGAGGTTCTGGCTTGTCCCCGATCCTGATCCCGTACAGCTCTTCGAACTCATCAATGGGGATCATATCAATGGCGTTCCAGGCCAGGTGCTCACAGACCCGGGCGCAGATCTGACATCCGATGCACTCATGCCACCGGATCCGGACAGGAGGGATGACGGCCCCGGTATAGGCCTCCGGGATCGGGTGGTCAATGCAACTGACCGGGCAGAAATCAATGCAGGCCTCGCAGCCGGTGCAGGAGCTGTTGACCACGGCCATCAGCCTCGGCCGTTTCTTCTTGACCGTGGATTTGACCTCCTGCGGGATCCCCTCGTAGAGACCTTTCTCCGCCATAGACATCTCTCCTGGGGGAACGGAGACCAGGCCCTTGGTTGGATGGCCAGGAGCCGCTCCGGGTCAAGACCCTGAAGGTTAAGGCGAATATAGCAGAGGGGGGGAGGAAGGTCAAGAAAAATCGGGCAAGGGTCTCTAATTCAGGCTTGACGGAGACCGAAGATTTAAGGTACGCTCAATCACACCTCAACAGGGGAAACCAACGTTCCCCCGGCTTTAAGGCCAAGGATCTGAAGATGTAAGGGGGGTGTATGGCAACAGCATACCATGGCAAGATCCTCAGGGTGGACCTCTCGGAGGGCCGCCTCTGGACGGAGGAGGTCCCGGAGGTCCTGTACCGACGCTACCTGGGAGGGGGGGCCCTGGCCTGCCACTACCTTCTGAAAGAACTCCCGCCGGGCGTTGATCCCTTGGGCCCCGAGAACCGCCTCATCTTCATGACGAGCGTGATCACGGGTTTGGTGATCTCGGGCGCCAACCGGTACACCGCAGCGGCCAAGTCCCCCTTGACCGGCGGCTACGGCGAGGCCGAGGCGGGCGGCTGGTGGGGGCCGGAGCTGAAGGCGGCCGGCTTTGACGGGATCATCATAAGCGGCCGCGCGCCGAAGCCGGTCTACCTGCTCGTCGCTGACGGGAAGGCGGAGCTTCGGGATGCGTCCCGGTACTGGGGGAAGCTTTCGGGGGAGGTGCAGGATGGCCTCGAAGCGGAGCTGGGCGATAAACGGATCCGGGTCCTCCAGACAGGGATCGCCGGGGAGAAGCTGGTCCGCTTCGCCGCCATCGTGAACCAGCTCAAGCACTTCCACGGGCGGTGCGGGCTGGGGGCGGTCATGGGCTCGAAGCGCCTGAAGGCCATCGTGGTCCGGGGCCATCACAAGTACGAGCCTGCCAACAAGGAGGGGGCCAGGGCGGTCTTCAACTGGTTTAAGGAGCACTATGATCGGGAGAACGACACCCTGCACAAGCTGGGGACCGCCCGGGGCGTGCTGATCCTGGACAAGTCGGGCATCCTCCCCACCCGGAACTTCCAGCAGGGCTCCTTCGAGCTGGCCAAGGAGGTGAGCGGCCAGAGGATGGCCGAGACGATCCTCACGAGGACCGGGACCTGCTACGCCTGCTCCGTCGCCTGCAAGCGGGAGGTGGATGTCCCCGAGCTGGGGGTCACCTCCAAGTACGGTGGCCCCGAGTATGAGACCATCGCCGCCAACGGGACCCTCTGCGGCGTGGGGGACTTGAAGAAGATCGCCAAGGTGAACCAGCTCTTGAGCCAGTACGTCCTCGACTCGATCTCCACCGGTGCCACCATCGCCTTCGCCATGGAGTGCTTCGAGCGCGGCCTCCTGACCAGGGAGGACACCGGGGGGATCGAGCTCCGCTTCGGGAACGCCGATGCGGTTGAAAAGTTGGTCGAGATGATTGGCCGGCGGGAGGGGATCGGGGACCTCTTGGCCGAGGGGGTGAAGCGGGCGGCGGCGAAGATCGGGCGGGGGGCGGAGCGGTTTGCCCATCACGTCAAGGGGCAGGAGCTTCCCATGCACGAACCCCGGGGGAAGAAGGGACTGGCCCTCGCCTACGCCGTCTCGCCGACGGGGGCCGACCACATGGAGGCGCCCCACGATCCCCTCTACGAAGGCTTCCACCCTGCCGGCCACCCCCTGGGCGGTCCTTTAGGGTTGATCGAGCCGATTGACATGCTGGACTTTGGCCCGAGGAAGGTGAAGGCCTTCTTCGAGTGTCAAAAGGTCTGGAGCCTTTACAACAGCGTCGGGATGTGCGACTTCGTCGGGGTGCCCATCGGCTCGCTCACCCTGGACAAGCTGGTGGAGTATGTGAATCACGCCACCGGGTGGGATACCAGCCTCTACGAGCTCCTGAAGGTGGGGGAGCGGGCCAACACGATGATGCGGCTCTTCAACCTCCGGGAGGGGTTTGGGAGGGCCGACGACCGGCTGCCTCCGCGGATGTTCGAGCCGATCGGGAACGGGGCCCTTCAAGGGGAGCGGATCGACCCGGAGCAGTTCCAGAAGATGCTCAGCCTCTACTACCAGATGTGCGGATGGGACCCGGAGACTGGCATCCCCACGGAGGCGAAGCTGGCCGAGCTGGACCTGGAGTGGGCAATGGCGTTCCGGCCGGCCTGAAGGTCTACAGGACGATCCACGGATACGCCTCCCCCCGATAGGTGAGGGAGCCTACCCACCGGCGCTCCCCCTCGTCCCAGGTCGCCTGGGGGGAAACCTCAACCGGCTCCCGGCCGAACCAGCCCCGAAGGGCCTCCCGGACCCGGTGGATGATCTCCACCCCTTGCAGGGTGGAAAGCTCCTCCTCCACCTCCAAGGGGGTGGTGATGTTGAGCGCCGGCACCCTCAGCGTGGCCATCTCAGGAGACCTTCCTCAGCGGACCGCACCGTGTCAATAACGATATCCACGGGGGAATCGCCGATCCTCACCGGGTTCTTGGGAGGGGCCCCTTCCAGGTCCCCGGGCCGGGGGGGGCCGGCCGCCCCCCCCTTCTTGATCACCGCCACCACCTCCACCTCCCCCTGGAAGGGACGGTCGGCAAGGATCCTGTCCTCGGGGCCAAGGGTGTACGAGAGGGGAAAGGAAGGGTTCGGGATCCTCTTCACGGCCAGGGGGGGGCCCGAGCCCTGTCGGGCGATGATGAAGAGGACATCGCCGGGGGTCACCTGCCGAAGGAGCGATGGCTCGAGGGAGATTGTCCCGGCGATCACCCCTTCCGGGGGTGTGACGTTGGAGAAGAGGCGATAGGCCGCAAAGCTAAAAAGGCTGATCAGGCCCAGCGTTGAAACCAGGACAACCCTGATCCTCCTCCGGGGTTTGGCCTTGGCCGGGCTTCTCGGTTCAGGCATGAGAGACCTCCTCTTTATTTCGGGCAGAGATGCTCCCGGACCGAGATCCTGACCCCAGGGAGCCGATCGGCCGCGGAGAGGACCCGGGCCTTGGCGGCTACCAGCCAGTAGTTCATGAGCTTCTGGTACTCCAAGAGGACAGCCTTGAGGTCATCCCGATGCCGCCACCAGGCGTCTGGGTGGAACTCGTGATACCTTGTCGGGCGCGAGATGACCCGGAGGGTCCCGCTGGCTAAAAGCCCCATGATCCGCGAGGCCCTTTTGGAGTGGGAGGGATCGGTCACCAGGATGAGGGAGCGGATTGGCTTCTTCTGAAGGAAGGCCGTGACGTGGCAAAGTTCGCTCAAGGTGCTGTCGGCCTCCTCCCAGACGATGTCCACGCTCTTTACCGGAACCCCCAGGCGCTTCAAGAGCTGGAGGCTCCTCTCTGCCGACGAGGGGAGCTTGACCCCTCGGGCGGCCAGCTGATCGTAGCCCTCGGGCTTTTTCTCGTTGGTGATGATCACCCGCTTTGCATACCCCTCCCGGTAGAGATCCACCGCCTCCAGGAGCCTCGCCGGGGTGTTGACCCCTCCCGAGAGGACCAGGATGGCATCAGCCCTCTCCAGGGGGGTCTCATAGAGGAGATAACGGCCTATCTCCATGAGCAGCGAAGGATAGCCGAGGTAAAGCAGGAGGGCCAGGCCCAAGACGATGATCAGCTTCAGAAGGCGTCTCACCCCGCCTCCTCATCCTTCCAGCCGAGCCGGACGAGGGCCGCGTCGAAGGCCACCCCGCACCTCCGGCAGAGGAACTTGGGATGCCCCCACTCGGGGAGGTACCCGGCCTCCACCTCGGTCCCTCCACAGGTGGGGTGGGTGAAAACGTACCTGACCTGCCTCCCCCCTTTAGGAAAGAACCGTCCGATGAGCCCTTTCAGCCTCACCCGTATCCCCCTGGTGAGCCGACGGGCTGCCCGCTCCAGGTCCCCAGGGACCTCCTTGGCCGGTTGCACCGCCTCAAGGGGCTGGCGGGTTCCCTTTGGGGCTTCCCCCTCCCCCTTCGGCTCGAAGAAGGGGCATTCGGGCTGCCTCCCCCAATAGGTGCAGGCGATCGTCCTCCAGTCCTCGACCTGCACCCCCTCCTCGACCAGGAGCTCGCAAGCCGCAAACAGGGCAGCCCCTTCCGGGGCCTTGACGAAGCGGCGCCAGTGGGCGATGGTGTGGCGGCAGAGCACCGAGCCCCCCTTTCTCTTGGTCCTACCCGGCCTCCCGTCCCCCCCTGATGCGCTGGAGCACCCACCATCCGGAGGGAAGGGCCGAGGCGGCCAGGAGGAGCTTGAGGAGATCGCCCGGGATGAAGGGGTAGAGGCCGGCCCTCAGGACCTGATCGGGGGGGACGAAGCGGGCCAGCCAGGGGAGGCCGAAGAGGTAGATCACCAGGTTTCCTGCCAGCATGGCCAGGGCGGCCCTGGCGGGGTGACGATCCCAACCCCGCTCGGCCAGGAACCCCACAACGAAGGCGGCCACGACAAAGCCCCACAGGTAGCCGCCCGAGGGGCCGAAGAGCTTGAGATACCCCCCCGAGCCTCCTGCGAAGACGGGAAGCCCCGCCGCCCCCTCAGCCAGATAGGTGAGGAGACTCAAGACCCCCCTGAAGCTCCCCAACAAGGCCCCCACCAGCAGGACGCCGAAGGTCTGCCCCGTGATCGGGACAGGGGTCCAGGGGAGAGGGATCGAGACCTGGGCCGAGAGGGCCACGAGGGCACTCCCCCCCAGGACGAGCGCCAGCTCGACCAGAAAGCCCGTCTCGGGCAGGATCGTTTCAACCAGCGTCATGCGATCGGACCGGCTCCGCATCAGTCTTCTCCTACCGACCTTTGAACGTGGGTTTTCGTTTCTCGATGAAGGCCTGCATCCCCTCGAGACGATCCTCTGTCGTAAACAGAAAGGTCTGGGCCATCTTCTCGAAGGCAAGGCCAGGGGCCATCTCGGGGCGATAGGTCAGGTTGATGGCCGCCTTCGCCAGTCGAACGGCCAGGGGCCCCTTGGAGAGGATCGTCTTCGCCAGCTCCCTCGTCCGAGGGATCAGCTCCTCATGGGGGACCACCTGATTGACGAGGCCGATGGCCTTGGCCTCATGGGCGTCAATGATCGCCCCGGTGAAGATCAGCTCCTTTGCCTTCCCGACCCCGACCAGCCTTGCCAGCCGTTGGGTCCCCCCAGCCGCCGGGATGATCCCCAGGTTCACCTCGGGCTGGCCAAATCTCGCCCGCTCGCTGGCGATCCGGATGTCACAGGCCATGGCCAGCTCCATCCCTCCCCCTAACGCGTAACCGTTTACGGCGGCCAGGACCGGCTTCGGGAGGTCTTCCAGCACCCCGAACACCTCCTGGAAGCCCGGGGCCAGCCGGTGGACCCAGGTCTTCTCCCGCATCCCCTTGATGTCGGCCCCGGCCGAAAAGGCCTCCCCGGCCCCGGTGATGATCACCGCCCCCACCGACGTATCCTCGGTCAGGGCCGGAAGGGTCTCCAGCAACCTCCGGCCCACCGCATCGTTCAGGGCGTTTCGGGCCTCCGGGCGATGGATGGTCAAGGTGGCGATCCCTTCCTCAACTTCGACAAGGAGGACGTCTGTCATCGGGTCTCCTATCCCTTCGAAGGGGCGAGCCCCTCTTCCTTCGAGACCCCCACCTCCGAAGTCAGGGGCCACGCCTCTTTCGGCAGCCCCGATTGGATCGTTGCCATGAGCCTTTGGGTCAGGTCTTCAAGGTAGGTTTTGTCCTTGCTCCTGGACGGGTCTACGGGGATCGGAGGATGGAAGATCACCGAGATCCGACCGTGGAGGCGCGGGAACCTCCGCCCTTTGGGGTACACGGAGAAGGCTCCCCGGATGGAGATGGGGATCAGAGGGGCCCCCGCCCGGGCGGCGATCCGGGCTGCCCCCAGCTTCCCCTCTTGAAGCCTCCCGTCCCTGGTCAGCCTCCCCTCCGGGAAGATGACGAGGGGCTGCCCTTCCCGCAGGACCTTAAGGGCTGTCGCCACCGCCCGTTTGTCCATCCCCGTCTGATACACCGGAAAGGCGCCAAAGGCCCGGATCAGCCAGCCCAGGACCGGCATCTTCACGTAGGTGTAGAAGGTCATGTAGCGGATCGGCCTGGGGACGCCCAGGGCGATCAGGATCGGGTCCAGGAAACTGGAGTGGTTGGCCGCAAGGACGATCGGCCCTCGGGCCGGGAGGTGTTCCGTCCCTCGGAGCTCCACATGATAGAGGAGGCGGAAGAGGAGCCGCCCGAACCTCCACAGCAAGCGGTACATGGGTCCCCCTTCGTTGGAGCCCTTCCCCCCATCACCCTGGCCTTTAGTCTAAGCGGAAGGTTCTTGGGAATCAAGCCTAAACCCTCGGATTCTCCCCTTGGCAGACGCTTCAAGGTGTGCTATAAGAGGGAAGACTCGCCAACGCCCCCATCGACTAGCGGCCAAGGTCGCCACCCTTTCAAGGTGGAGGTCACCGGTTCGAATCCGGTTGGGGGCACCCCCTCGGGCCCCCAGTTGCAGCCGCCCGGATCTGTTCCCCCGATCCTGAACGCCCACCCTGACAACCGGAGCTCCCGGGCCTCCTCGCCGCTAGCGGTGCGTGATGACCCCCACCTTCGGGCAGTCTTGTTCGACGGGACACCGGCTGCAGAGGGGGGAGATCGGCCGGCAGACGTTCTGGCCGAAGGCGACCAGGAGGTCGTTGAAGACGAGCCAGTGGCGTTGGGGGAGCTTCTTCCTCAGGGCCATTTCTGTCTCCTCCGGTGTCTTCGTCTTCACGTACCCCCAGCGGTTCGTGATCCGGTGGACATGGGTGTCCACGCAGATCCCAGGCTTACCATAGGCCCTCGTCACCACCAGGTTGGCCGTCTTCCTTCCTACCCCTTTGAGCGTGAGAAGCTCTTCCAGCCTATCCGGCACCTTCCCCCCGTACTTTTCCAGCAGCGTCCGACAGACCGCCAGGATGGTCCTCGCCTTCGCCCGGTAGAAGCCCACCGGATAGATGGCTTTTTCAATGGTCCTGGGCTTAAGTCTCAGCATCGCCTCAGGGGTCCTGGCCATCTGGAAGAGCCGGCGGGCGGCGGGGAGGGTCGTCTCGTCCTTCGTCCGGAGGCTTAAGAGGCAGGTGATCAGGATGCGGAAAGGGTCCCGCCCTTCCTCCGCCACCTCGGAAACAGCCGTCGGCCTCCATCGGGTGGCCCACCGCTTCAGCGTCTTCACCATCCGGTCAATTTGTCTCTGGTCCATGGCGCCTCCGATGGCTTTGCTTCAGAACGATAGAACGCTTGACAGAGGGTAATTAGCAGGATCAGGGGCAAAGGAATAGGGTTATGCCCACCCTCGGGATTCCTTCCCTCCCCCTGGAGGAGGGCGAGGGGGGCTGAACGGTTACGCCAATTCTACCACGAGTTGTCATCGAACCATCCCAGGGGGAGCGGGGATGGAAGGGCAAAGGGGGACAGGATCTTGCCGGCAAGCTCCTCCTCTCCCCAGAAAAGCCTTGGAAGGCTCACCGAATTGTGGTATATAAGAACCCGTATGGTGGGCAGGTAGCTCAGTGAGTAGAGCACTGGACTGAAAATCCAGGTGTCGGGGGTGCAAGTCCCTCCCTGCCCACCCTTTCTTTCTTCGATTTCTTTGATGAAGGTACTCTTCCGTCCAAGGAGCCTTCGATGAGCGAAGATACCCCACGGATTAAGGGGGTGGCGGTGGTCTCGGAGATCGGCCGCCGTCCCTCGATGGAGGATCGGTACTGCCTCGATGAGAGGGCCGAGGGCCTCTTCGGTGGGGTCTACGACGGCCACGGTGGCGCGGCAGCCGTCAATCTCATCCACCGGAGGCTCCACGAACGGTTCTGGGCCAACCTCTCCAGGGGCCTTCCCCCGACGGAGGCGATGAAGGGGGCCTATGAGGAGGTGGAGCAGGAGCTTCAGGGGGAGGAAAGCGGGGCAACGGCCGGGACCTTCTTCCTCGCCGGTGACCGGCTCACCCACGCCCATCTTGGCGATGTCAGGCTTGTCCTGGTCGGCCGGGACAGGACAATCGCCTTGACCCGGGATCACCGGCTGGATCACCCGAAGGAGCTGGAGCGGGTCAGAAAGGCCGGCGCCCAGATCTCCTACCCATACCTCATCAGGGGCGATCGGGGGTTGATGCCGACGAGGAGCTTCGGCGACGCCTTCTTCAAAGAGGTCGGGGTCCTTGCGACCCCTGAGGTCAGGACCCGGAGGATTCAGCCCACGGATCGGTTCCTCATTGTCGCCTGCGACGGCCTGTGGGACACGGTGGGCACCGAGGAGGCTGGCCTTCTCGTCCGGGCATGTCAGAAGGCCGATGAGGCGGCCGAGCGCCTCCGCCGGGAGGTCTGGGAGCGGGGTGGGACGGACAACCTCACCATGATCGTCGTGCCGTTAGAGGCGAAGGACAGGGTCGGGCCTGAAGAGCCTTAGCCTGCCTGCCACCATCCCTCTACCAGGGCCTGGTGACGCTTCTCCACCTTTTCACGGAGCCCCTGGATCTCGGCGGAGGAGAGCTTTGTCACCTCCTTCTCGTCCACCACGATGGCTTGAATGCCCCCCCCGACCGTGGGGCAGATCCGCTCCGTCTCCGCGATGGTGTAGATGGCCAGCTCGAGGGCCTGCTCCCGTTCGAGCCCTCTCCGGTAGAGGGTCCCCAGGATGTAATAGGCATAGGTTGTCGCCCCAATAGCCTCGTAGTCATGGGGAGACTCGGCGATGCCGGTATCCGGCCCGGAGCCTGGGAGGTACACGACGAAAGGCTCCCGCCGCTCCAGGTCCACCCCGGCGATCAAGAGGTGAAGGGGCGTCGTCTCTTCGGAGGAGGCCTCCTCGACACTTTTCCCTCGCTCGTGCTTATAGCGCTTGCTTAGGTCCCACAGGGCCTCTTCGGCAACGCCGATCAAGGCCGGCCTGGTCAACCGGTTGAGCGATCCCATCCTGGCGGCGATCCGTTCGTAGGCGTGAACCATCATCCCGTGGTGGCCTGAGGCCCCCATGGCCGCCTTGACCTTTGACCCGTTCACCAGGGGCCAGAGCTTTTGCACGTCAAGGCGACGGATCGCGCCGGCCTCTACATCCTCCTGGCTGTCCGAGGCAAGGACAACCCCGCCCTGAAAGGTCAGGCCGACCACCAGCGTCATGGGATGTCCCCCTGAAGGTGAAGCCTTTGAAAGGTCAGCGGAGCCTCGCCAGCCGTGACCGGGCAATGTCCGCCTCCCGGGTGGCAGGGTAGCGTTTGATCAGCTCCTGGAGGGTTGCCCTCCCCTCGTTCTCCCTCTTAAGCTCCAGCAGCGCATAGCCTCGCTTGAGCAGTGCTCCCGGGACCTTGTTGCTGTTGGGATAGTCCTTCAAGACGATGTCAAAGTACTGGAGGGCCTTGACGAAGTTGTTCTGGCGGTAGTAGCACTCCCCCAACCAGAAGTAGGCGTTGGAGATCAAGGGGGTGTTCGGATAATGATCAATGTAGGTCTGGAACCCTCGGGCCGCTTCCTCATAGTTGCCGTAGTTGTAGGCTTGCAGGGAAGCCTTGTAGAGTTCTTCCGGCGGGGGCACCAGGGGGGCGGATA
>CAZHST010000046.1:0-24412 GCA_964535215.1 uncultured bacterium | reverse complement strand
CCCACCGGCTCCCCTTAGAGGAGATGGAGTACACGACCATGCCCCAGATCATGGCGAGGCTGGCCGACCGGTTCAAGAGCCTGGGCTGAATCAGGGGAGGAGGGGAAGGAGAGGGATCGTGGGAGTAGAACGGATCGGAATCTTAACCGGCGGCGGCGATAGCCCGGGGTTAAATGCCGTGATCCGGGCCGTGGTCCGGAAGGCCGTTGGCCATCACCACCTGAAGGTCCTGGGGATCAAGGATGGGTGGCTTGGCCTCATGACGGGCCAGGTCCAGGAACTCGACCTGGAAGCCGTCTCGGGCATCCTCCCGAAGGGGGGGACGATCCTGGGGACCTCGCGGACGAACCCCTTCAAGAAGCCCGATGGTCCCAAGCAGATGCTGGAGAACCTGAAACGGTTCGCCATTGATGCCGTGATCGCCGTGGGCGGGGAGGACACCATCGGGGTCGCCAGGAGGCTCTTCGAGATGGGGGTGAAGATCGTCGGCGTCCCGAAGACCATTGACAACGACCTTTCAGGGACCGACTACACCTTCGGCTTCGACACGGCTGTCGCCATCGCCACCGAGGCCATTGACCGCCTCCACACGACGGCCGAGGCCCACCATCGGGTCATGGTGGTGGAGGTCATGGGCCGGCACGCCGGCTGGATCGCCACCTTCGCCGGGATCGCCGGGGGGGCGGACTGCATCCTGATCCCCGAGATCCCCTTCGACATTGACGAGGTCTGTGACATCATCAAGAGGCGTCAGGCCCGGGGGAAGACATTCAGCATCGTCGTCGTGGCCGAAGGGGCCAGGCCTGAAGGGGCCAAGTTCGAGATCACCCAGAGCGATCAGGTGGACGAGTTCGGCCATGTCCGGTTGGGGGGGATCGGGACCGTTGTCGGCCAGGAGATCGAGAAGCGGACCGGGATCGAGACCCGGGTCACGATCCTGGGCCACACCCAGCGGGGCGGCACGCCGACGGCCTTTGACCGGGTCCTGGCCACCCGGTTCGGCATCGCCGCCGTTGACCTGGTCCTGAAGGGGGAGTTCGGCAAGATGGTCGCCCTTCAGGGGAACAGGATCGTCGCCGTAGATCTGGCCGAGGCCGTAGCAAACCTTAAGACCCTGGACATGGAATTCTACGAGATCGCCAGGGTCTTCTTCGGCTAGACCATCCAGGGGTCATCCCGAACCCCCTCCGGGCGGGGTTGGGGGAAGAGGGCCTGCCCCCGGTCCGGGAGGGGATGATCCCCATGCCACGGTGGATGAGGAGCAGATGATCCGATTCGAGAGCAGGTATTATGGCTGAGACCCTCCTGGAGAAAGTCTGGCGGGCCCACACGGTCCGGACCCTCCCCTCGGGGCAGACCCAGCTCTTCATCGGCCTGCACCTGATCCACGAGGTGACGAGTCCCCAGGCCTTCCAGATGCTCCGGGAGGCGGGCTTAAGGGTCCGCTTTCCGGAGCGGACCTTTGCCACCCTCGACCACATCGTCCCCACCGCCTCCCAGGTCCGCCCCTTCGCCGATGCTCTGGCTGAGGAGATGACCGTCCACCTGATCAGAAACTGCCGGGAGTTTGGCATCCCCCTCTTCGACCTGGACAGCGGCCGGCAGGGCATCGTCCACGTCATCGGGCCGGAACTGGGCCTGACCCAGCCGGGGATGACGATTGCCTGCGGCGACAGCCACACCTCCACCCACGGGGCCTTGGGCGCCCTGGCCTTCGGCATCGGGACCAGCCAGGTCAGGGATGTCCTGGCGACCCAGTGCCTCGCCCTGGCGAAGCCAAAGGTCCGGCAGATCCGGGTGGAGGGGACGCTCCCCCGGGGGGTGTACGCCAAGGACGTGATCCTGACCATCATCCAGAGGCTTGGCGTCAAAGGGGGGGTGGGCTACGCCTACGAGTATGCCGGGACAGCCGTTCAAGCGATGACGATGGAGGAGCGCCTGACCCTCTGCAACATGAGCATCGAGGGGGGGGCGCGGGTGGGGTATGTGAACCCCGATGAGAAGACGTTCGAGTACCTCAGGGGTCGCCCCTTTGCCCCCCAGGGGGAGGCCTTTGACCGCGCCGTCCGGTGGTGGAGGAGCATGGCAACGGACCCGGACGCCCCCTTTGACGACGTGGTCACCCTGGACGCCTCGACCCTCCAGCCGATGGTCACGTGGGGGATCACCCCGGGCCAGTCGGTGGGGGTGAACGACCGGATCCCCCATCCCGAGGAGGCCCCTGATCCTGCGGAGCGGGCCGCCTGGGAGGAGGCCCTGGCCTTCATGGGCTTTCAGCCGGGACAGCCCATCGCCGGGACCAAGATTGACGTGGCCTTCATCGGCTCCTGCACCAACGCCCGCCTCTCGGACCTGCGGGCCGCCGCCGAGGTCGTCCGGGGGCGGAAGGTGGCGAAGGGGGTCCGGGCCCTCGTGGTCCCGGGTTCCCAGGCGGTGGCCAGGGCGGCCGAGGCCGAGGGGCTCCATGAGATCTTCCTGGAGGCGGGCTTCGAGTGGCGGAAGGCCGGCTGCTCCCTCTGCCTGGGGATGAACGAGGACAAGTTGAGGGGCCGGGAGGTCTGCGCCTCCTCCAGCAACCGGAACTTTAAGGGTCGTCAGGGGAGCCCCACGGGGCGGACCCTCCTGATGAGCCCGGCCATGGTGGCCGCGGCGGCCATCGCCGGCGCCGTCGTGGACGTGCGGGAGTTCCTCCGGTGAGCCAGAGCGACATCCGACGGCAGATCATCGGCCGTGGCATCCCCCTCCCCGGCCACGACATTGACACCGACCGGATCATCCCCGCCCGGTTCTTAAAGAGCGTGACCTTCGAGGGTCTGGAGGCCCACGTCTTCGAGGACGAGCGGCGGGAGAAGCCTGACCACCCTTTCAATCAGGCCCGTTACAAAGGGGCTTCGATCCTCGTCGTCGGCCGAAACTTCGGCTGCGGCTCCTCCCGGGAGCACGCCCCGGAGGCCTTGAGGCGCTGGGGCATCCGGGGGATCGTGGGCGAGTCCTTTGCCGAGATCTTCTTCGGGAACTGCACCGCCCTTGGCATCCCCTGCCTCGCCGCTCATGCCGAGGATGTCGCCTGGTTGATGGAGGCCGTTGCCCGTCACCCGGAGCGGGAGATCCGGCTCGATGTCGAGAGCCAGCTCGTCCACTTTGGGGACCGGACGATCCCCGCCAGGATCCCGGACGGGGCCCGCCACCAGCTCCTTTCAGGGACCTGGAACGCCACCGGGGTCCTCCTGGAGGCGGGAGAGGCCATTGAGCGGGTCGCGAAAAGCCTCCCCTACATCACCGGCTTCTGAAGACCCTCCCAGAGGGGGAAACGGGTGCCAGCGCCCAAGGACCTGGAGGTTCTGATCAACTCTCGCTATCCTCTGATCGCCGTCGAGACGTACGAGGAGGAGCGGGTCGAGGACATGCTGAAGGCCCTCTCGGCCTCCCTCGGCATCCCCCTCTTCCTCTGGACGGTGACCGAGGGCCTGAAACGCTCAGGCTTAGATAACTCCCTCTATGACACCCAGCAGCCCTTGAAGGCCCTGAGCAACATCGCCTCCATGAAAGGGGAGGGGATCTATCTCATGAAGGACCTCCACCGGTACCTGCACGAGGTGGAGGTCGTCCGGAAGCTCCTGGACCTTTCAAAGCTCACCTCCTGGTATCGGAGGGCCATCATCCTCTCGGCCCCGCACATTGACATCCCGCCTGAGCTGGAAAAGATCACGGCCCTCCTCGAGCTGGAACTCCCCTCGGAGCAGGAGCTGAAGGTCCTGGTCAGAAACACCCTGAAAGACCTCTCCAGCCGCCACAAGTTCAAGGTGGACCTCTCCCAGGAAGAGTTCGAGCGCCTTGCCGAGAGCCTGAAGGGCCTGACCCTCTTCGAGGCCGAGCGGGCCGTGACCCGGGCCGTCTTCGACGACCTGGCCCTGACGGGGAAGGACCTCCAGCTCATCATCGAGATCAAGAAGGAGATGATCGGGAAGGAGGGCATCCTGGAGTATTACCCTCGCGAGGAGGGGATGGCCCAGGTCGGGGGGTTGAAGAACCTGAAGCGATGGCTGGAGAAACGGAAGAAGGCCTTTACCCCTGAGGCCGGGCGGTTCGGCCTGGATCCACCAAAGGGGATCCTCCTGCTGGGTGTGCAGGGGTGTGGCAAAAGCCTGGCGGCCAAGGCCATCGCCAAGGAGTGGGACCTGGCCCTCTTGAAGCTGGAGCCGGGCCGGCTCTACGACAAGTATATTGGAGAATCGGAGAAGAACCTGGAGAAGGCCCTGGGGATGGCCGAGCGGATGGCCCCCTGTGTCCTGATGATTGATGAGATCGAGAAGGGGTTCACCTACGTGGGAAGCTCAGAGGCCGACGCCGGCCTCTCCCGGAGGATCTTCGGACGGCTCCTAGGCTGGCTCCAGGATCGAAAGGCCCCCGCCTTCGTCGCCGCCACCTGTAACAGCCTCCAAAGCCTCCCCCCGGAACTCACCCGGAAAGGGCGCTTCGACGAGATCTTTTTCATTGATCTTCCTACCCTGGAAGAGCGGAAGGAGATCTTCGCCATCCATTTAAAGAAACGGAAGCGGGACCCCTCCGCCTTCGATCTGAACGCTTTAGCGGCTGAGAGCGAGGGGTTCAGCGGGGCCGAGATCGAGCAGGCCACCGTCTCCGCCCTTTACACTGCCTTCTCCCGGGGGACCGAGGTCACCACCCCGATCCTCCTGGAGGAGCTGAAGGAGACCTGTCCCCTCTCGGTCCTGCGGCAGGAGGAGATCGAGTCTCTCCGGGAGTGGGCTAGGGGCCGGGCCGTGATGGCGAGCTAGAGGAGGAGGTCTGTCGCCTTCGCTCAACAGAACCGTGTCGTGCTCGTCCGGGCCTCCAACGGCTGTCCCGTAGATATCTCGCTGGCCTTCCCCGGCTACGAAGACGAGGTCATACGCCGGGCTGTTGATTATGAGCTGGAACCTGGGAAAGTCGTCAAGCTCTGCTCGATGGCGGCGGATCCATCCCTGACATGGAGAGGTTCCGAGACTATCCCTTCAAGCTCTCCTACAAGAATCCCCACTGAAATGAACACGAAGCGGACCCGCTAGGATGTGAACGTAGAGACGGACCCGGGGCCGAACAGCTCCTCGATCTCCTGTTTGAAGCCCTCACTCGGCTCGATGGAGAGCTTGGGGGAACAGGCGATCGTCACCTGTTCTTCTGCGATCCGGATCCGAAGGTGGAGGGGGGCCGATCCCGGATGCCACTCCAGGAGGGCCCGGAGGCGCCCCAGGGCCTCCCGGGTCAGACGCTCTTCAGGGATCGAGACCGCGATCCGCTGGCTTCCGTTCCCGCGGACAGGGGTCAGGGGCCGGACCTCGGTCAGGAGAAGCTTCACCGTCTCCTCGGCGTGATCCACCTGTCCCCGGACCAGGACGGCCGCATCCTTCACCAGGTCCAGCATGTGCTGCCGGTACACCTCGGGGAAGGCCACCGCCTCGACGGTCCCCGCCAGATCCTCCAGCGTTAGGAAGGCCATCCGCTCGCCGCTTCGGGTGGTGATCTCCTTGACGGCCGTGATGATGGCGCAGAGCCTGACCGTTTCCTTGTCCTTCTTCAAGGGAAGCTCGTCAATGGTGGTCGTGCTGAACCGGCGGATGGTCTCCTGGAACTCGGCCAGGGGGTGCCCGGTGATGTAGAACCCCAGGATCTCCTTCTCCCCGGAAAGCCGCTCCTCCCTGGACCACTCGGGGGTGTCGGGGAGGGAAGGCTCCGGCCGCTCGGGCCTGGTGAAGGTTCCCAGCATGTCGAGGAGGGAAGGCTGGCCGTTCAGCCTGGCCTTCTGCGAGGCGGTCGCCGCCTCCATGGCCCGGTCCACGACGGCCATGAGCTGGGATCGCCGCGCCCCCAGCGAATCGAAGGCCCCCCCCTTGATCAGGCTCTCGATGACCCGCTTGTTCACCACCCGCAGGTCCACCCGTTCACAGAAGTCAAAGAGGGAACGGAAGGGGCCACCCCGCTTCCGGGCCATCAGGATGGATTGGATGGCCGCCTCCCCCACGTTCTTGAGCGCCACCAGGCCGAAGCGGATCTTCCCCTGAACCACCGTGAAGGCGTGATCGGACAGGTTCACATCGGGCGGGAGGACCTCGATCCCCATCTGCCGGCACTCCTCAATACACCTGACGATCTTGCTCGTGTCGTTCATCTCGGAGCTTAAGAGGGCGGCCATGAACTCCACCGGGTAGTGGGCCTTCAGATAGGCGGTCTGATAGGCCACAATGGCATACGCCGTCGAGTGGCTGCGATTGAAGGCGTAGCCGGCAAAGCGGGAGATGAGGTCAAAGACCTGCTCCGCCTTCTTCTCGGGGATCCCCCGGGCCTTGGCCCCCTCGACAAATTTCCGCCGCTGCTTGGCCATCGTTTCCGGGTCCTTCTTCCCCATGGCCTTCCGAAGGACGTCGGCCTCGCCCATGCTGAACCCGGCCAGCTCTTTCGCCATGTGCAGGACCTGCTCCTGATAGATACAGATCCCGTACGTGTCCTTCAAGATCGGCTCCAGGAGCGGGTGATCGTAGGTGATCTTCACCCGCCCATGGCGGCGGGCGATGAACTCATCAATCAGGACCATGGGGCCCGGGCGGTAGAGGGCGAGGATGGCGATCAGGTCCTCGAAGCGGTTGGGCCGAAGGCGCTTCAGGAGATCCCGCATCCCCGGGGATTCCAGCTGGAAGATCCCGGTGGTCCTGGCCTCCGAGAGGAGCTGGAAGGTCTTCCTGTCGTCCAAGGGGATGGCATCCATGTCCAGGGTGATGCCGCGGGTCTGGGTGACGAGCTTGACGGTGTTGGCGATGACGGTCAAGGTCCGAAGGCCCAGGAAATCCATCTTCAGGAGACCGATCTTCTCGATGGCCCCCATCGCGTACTGGGTGGTCACCTCCCCCTTGGCCCCCTTGTAGAGGGGGACATGCTCGATTAAAGGCTCGCTGGAGATGACGACCCCGGCGGCGTGGGTGGAGGCGTGGCGGGTCAACCCCTCCAGGGACCGGGCGATCCGCCACAGCTCCTGAACCTCCGGCCGGGTGTTCACCGCCTCTTGAAGGGGAGGGCTCTGGGCCAGGGCCTCGTCCAAGGTGATGTTCAGGACATTCGGCACCATCTTGGCGATCCGGTCCACCTCGCCGTACGGCATGCCGAGGGCCCGTCCCACGTCCCGGATAACCGCCTTGGCGCCCATGGTCCCGAAGGTGATGATCTGGGTCACGTTCTCCCGGCCGTACCGCTCGGTGACGTATTCGATCACCTCGTCCCGTCTGTCGTCGGAGAAGTCGATGTCCATATCGGGCATGGAGACCCGCTCGGGGTTCAGGAACCGTTCAAAGATTAGGCCGTAGCGGATGGGGTCAATGTTGGTGATCCCCAGGCAGTAGGCGACGAGGGATCCGGCCGCCGAGCCCCGGCCCGGCCCTACCGCGATCCCCCGACTCTTGGCGAACCGGACGAAGTCCCAGACCACGAGAAAGTAGCTGGCATAACCCGTCTTCTTGATGACCTCGAGCTCATACTTCAGCCTGTCCAGGACCTCCTGGGAGGGATCCGGGTAGCGGATCTTTAACCCCTCGTAGGCCAACTGTTCCAGGAAGCTCTCCTGGGTGTGGCCCTCGGGGACCGGGTACTTCGGGAGGAGAAGCCGGCCGAAGGGAAGCTCCAGGTTGCACCGCTCGGCGACGGCCAAGGTGTTCTTCAAGGCCTCAGGGATTTCGTGCCCGAAGACCTCCCCCATCTCCTCAGGGGACTTTAAGAAAAACTGGTCGGCGGCAAAGCGCCACCGATCCGGATCTTTCATCGTCTTCCCCGTCTGGATGCAGAGGAGGACCTCGTGGGCGAAGGCGTCCGCGGCGTTCAGATAGTGGACGTCGTTCGTGGCCACGATGGGGGCGTCCAGGGCCTTGGCGATCCGCAGGATCCCCTGGTTGACCCTCCGCTGTTCGGCCATCCCGTGGTCCTGAACCTCCAGGAAATAGTTCTCGGGGCCGAAGACCTCCCGGTACCAGCCGGCCACCTCCAGGGCCTTCTTCTCCTCCCCCGAGGCGAGGAGGCGGGCCATCTCGCAGTTCAGACAGCCTGAAAGCATGATGAGGCCTTCATGATACTTGGCCAAGAGCTCCTTATCAACCCGGGGCTTGTAGTAGAAGCCCTCCAGGTAGCCGGCCGTGACCAGCTTCAGCAGGTTCTTATAGCCTTGGAGATCCTTCACCAGGATGGTGGCATGGTTCGCCCCCTCATAGGTCCCGTCCTCCCCCGAGCGCTCGAACCGGCTCCGGGGGGCGATGTAGAGCTCCACGCCCAGGATGGGCTTGATCCCGGCGGCCTTGGCTGCCAGGTAAAAGTCAATGGCCCCGAAGAGGTTGCCGTGGTCGGTCAAGGCCAGGGCCGGCATCCCGTACTCCTTGGCCTTGGCGACCATCCGGTCCAGATGGCAGGCCCCGTCCAGCAGGCTGTACTGGCTGTGAACGTGCAGATGGACGAAGTTGGAGTTTGGCATTACCCCTCCTTTCCTCATCAGGGACCTGTTCACTCCACGACGTCTCTCACCTCAGCCCCGTTCAGCCGGATGATGTCAATCGGCTTCAGCTTCACCATGACCTGGGATGATCCCCCGCCGGCGTAGACATAGGGGAAGGCGGCCACCCGCCGGTCCACGATGACCCGGAGCGGGGTCCTGTGGCCGATGGGAGGGAGCCCCCCGGCGGGATAGCCGGTCACCCGGACCACCACCTCGGGCTTCGCCAGCTTCCACCCCCGGATGCCGGTCAGCTCCTGGAGGCGGGTCGGACTCACCTTGGCCTTCCCCGCAGCCACGACCATCAGTAACCCCCCTCCCTTTGCCTCGAAGAGAAGCGACTTGACCACCTGCTCCGGGAGAACGTTTAAGGCCCTGGCGGCCTTCTCCACCGTTTTCGTCTCGACCCCGGGGGCCAACAGCTCGGCCTCGATGCCGGTTTCGGTCAGATAGGAGAGGAGGTCCCACTCATCCCAGGGAGGGGCCTCGTCTTTTCTCGCCCCGGCCGGTTTCATAGGTACTGCCCTGATTCCTCCACCTTCCCCTCCGACCGCCCGGGCGGTTGGGGAGGAGTGGGAGGGGTGGCGAGGAACCTCTGGAAGTCCTCCCGCTGAAAGATGGACCACTTGGAGTCTTGGATGAGGATCTGGGTCTGGGTGTTGACGATGTTCTGCTCCGCCGGGGAAAGGGCGAAGAACCCCCGCCCGGGGAAAAGGGCGCTGGCCACCTGGATCCGGAGCAGCGAGACCAAGGCCGCCGCTATGACCTCGACCTGATAGCCCAGCCGGTCGTTCATGACGCCCCCCTCTCCTTATTACTAATGGTCAATCCCTGAGGTGTACGGGCAAACGAGCCACGAGACCATCGGCCGACCATCCTGGACGACCCAGGCGGTGAGCCGGAGGCTGTAGTCGCCGATGGAGCCCGTTCACGACCCCTTCTTCAGATGACGCCAGCCCGCATCCGGCCGTAGGTCCCGGGGCCGGAGGCCTCGATGGCCGCCGTCACCATGGAGAGGAACGCTACCTCCCGTAAGGAAGACACTAAACCCTGAGCTTCTGGATAAAGTCCCCGGCAATTTTCAGATAAGAGCTTGCCATCATGGACCGGTGCGTACTTCTGCAATGCCTTTCTATATTCTTCAACCTTATATCGAGTGGGCTCTTTCGCTTTCCTCATCCCAAGCCCTCTTCAGCTAACCAAGAACCTCATCAACGGGAACCGCGAAGCCAGGAAGGATTTGCGAGCCGGCGGTTTGGCCACGCGTGGACCTCCCCGAGAGGAGATAAGCCCCTTCCTTCAAGGCATAGACTTCAATTGTGCCCTCCTCCAGGTCTACCAGCCAGTATTCGCTTACCCCTGCTTGAGCATATTCTACAAACTTCTCGACTCGATCAATCCTCTCCGTCGATGGAGAGACCACCTCGATCACCAAGTCAGGGACCCCAACCACTTGTTCGCCAATCCGGTCAGCCCGCTCTTTCGCGACGAAGAGAATATCCGGCTCCCGAATTTTGCCGGGCCAGAGCCTCACAGGTAAAGGGGCAATCCCCACCTCTCCCAGATCCCTCTCTCGCACAAATTGCCTTAAGCGGACAGCCAATTCTAAGACGGCGACCTGATGCCTTCTGGTCGGATGCGGCGGCATGATGAGCCTTCCCTCCGAAAGCTCCACATAGCGGTTGGTCTCGGGAAGGGCAAAGTAGTCCTCCTCTGTCCACTCTCCTTGCGGTGGATATAACTCAGCCACCTCCAAAGCCAGCTTCCTTTTCGATTTTCCCTTCATGGCTCCTTCAGCCTCAACCCCCCTACTCCCACTCGATGGTGCCGGGGGGTTTGGACGTGATATCGTACACCACCCGGTTGATGCCGCGGACCTCGTTGGTGATCCGGTTGGCGATCCTCGCCAACAGCTCGTACGGAAGCCTGGCCCAATCGGCCGTCATCCCGTCCACGCTCTCGACGGCCCGGAGGGCGATGACGTGCTCATAGGTCCGCCGGTCCCCCATGACGCCCACCGTCCGTAGGGGAAGAAGGACGGCAAAGCTCTGCCAGAGCGCCGGGGAGAGCCCGGCCTTTTTGATCTCCTCCTCGAGGATGGCGTCCGCCTCCCGGAGCAAATCGAGGCGTTCCTCGGTCACCTCACCCACCACCCGGACGGCCAGGCCCGGACCGGGGAAGGGGTGCCGGGTGAGGATCTCCTCGGGAAGGCCCAGCTCCCGTCCCAGCGTTCGGACCTCATCCTTGAACAGTTCCCGAAGGGGCTCGATCAGTTTGAAGGGCATCCGGGGCGGGAGGCCGCCCACGTTGTGGTGGGTCTTGATGGTGGCCGAGGGGCCCTTCACCCGGACACTCTCGATCACATCCGGGTAGAGGGTGCCCTGGGCCAGATACCGCACCCCCCCGATCTTCTCCGCCTCTTCTTCAAAGATGGCGATGAACTCGGCCCCGATGATCCGCCGCTTCTCCTCGGGATCGGTCACCCCTTGAAGCCGCTTTAAGAAACGCTCCCTGGCATGGACGAAGACGAGGTTTAAGCCCAGGCCCTCGAAAGTCTCCCCCACCTGCTCCGCCTCCCCCTTCCTGAGGAGGCCGTTGTCCACGAAGAGGCAGGTGAGCCCCTTCCCGACGGCCCGGTGCACGAGGAGCGCCGTGACGGAGGAGTCAACCCCACCGCTCAAAGCGCACAAGACGCGATCCCGCCCGACCTCCTCCGCGATCCGCCGGATGGCCTCCTCCGCAAAGGAGGCCATATCCCAGGTCGGTTCACAGCCGCAGATCCTCAAGGCGAAGTTTTTGAGGATCTCAACCCCCTTCGGGGTGTGGGCGACCTCGGGATGGAACTGGACGGCGTAGAAGGGCTTCGCCCGGTGACGGATGGCGGCGTAGGGAGCGTTGTCCGTGTGGGCGATGGGGACGAACTCCCCGGGAAGCTCCAGCACCTGGTCGCCGTGGCTCATCCAAACGGTGATGGTCTTGTCCAGGCCGGCAAAGAGGTCGGAGGGATCGTCAATCTGCAGCTCCGCCCGACCATACTCCCGCCGGGGGGCGGGGAGGACCCTCCCGCCAAAGAGGTGGGCCAGGAGCTGCATCCCGTAGCAGATCCCTAAGATCGGGATGCCTAAGTCAAAGAGGGCCCTGGGGATGGAAGGGGCGTCCGCCTCGTACACGCTGGCGGGACCGCCGGAGAGGATGAGACCTTTGGGGGCCAGCTCTTCCAGCCGGTCCAGCCCGAGGGAAAACGGGTGGATCTCACAGTAGACCTTCTGCTCCCGAATCCTCCGGGCGATGAGCTGGGTATACTGGGAGCCGAAATCGAGGACGATGATCGTCTCGGGGCGCTTGGAGGCCATGGATACCCTGGGGAAGAATTGAAAGACAAAGCCAGCCTTCCCAACTCCGAAATCCGCAATCCTCGAAGATGCTGACTAACTTTCCATCCGGTAGTTCGGGGCCTCCTTGGTGATGACAACATCATGGACATGGCTTTCCCGGAGACCCGCGTTGGTGATCCGGATGAACCGCGCCTTTCGCCGAAGCTCTTCGATGGAGTAGCAGCCGCAGTAGCCCATCCCGGATTTCAAGCCTCCCACGAGCTGGACGATGTTGAAGGAGACGGTCCCCCGGTACGGCACCCGGCCCTCGATCCCCTCGGGGACGAGCTTGGCCTCCTCCCGATCGGCCTCGATGGCGTACCGGTCCCGCCCGCCCCGCTCCAGGGCCCCGAGGGACCCCATCCCCCGGTAGACCTTGTAGGCCCGGCCCTGGTAGAGGACCAGCTCCCCCGGGCTCTCCTCGGTCCCGGCCAGGAGGTTGCCCAGCATGACCGAGTGGGCCCCGGCGGCGATGGCCTTGGTGATGTCGCCGGAGAACTTGATCCCGCCATCGGCGATGACCGGGATGCCATACCGGTCGGCCACCCTGGCCACATTGGCGATGGCGGTGAGCTGGGGCACCCCCGCCCCCGCCACCACCCGAGTGGTACAAATGCTCCCAGGACCGACACCGGTCTTCAGGCCATCCGCCCCGGCGTCGATCAGCTCCTCGGCCGCCTCGGCCGTGGCGATGTTTCCGGCGACCACGTCAATCTCGGGGAAACGCGCCTTTAAACGCTTGACCGTCTCGATGACACCCTGGGAGTGGCCGTGGGCGGTATCCACCACCAGGACATCCACCTCAGCCCTGATGAGACGCTCGGCCCGTTCCAGGGCCTCCTCCCCGACACCAACGGCGGCCCCGACCCGAAGACGGCCCAGGTCGTCCTTGCAGGCGTTCGGGTATTTGATCCGCTTCTCGATGTCCTTGATGGTGATCAGGCCCCGGAGGTTGAAGTCCTCGTCCACGATGGGGAGCTTCTCGATCCGGTGCCGGTGGAGGATCTCCTTGGCCTCTTCCAGGGTCGTCCCAACGGGAGCCGTGATGAGGCGTTCCTTCGTCATCACCTCCGAGATGGGGAGGTCCAGCTTGGTCTCAAAGCGGAGGTCCCGGTTGGTCAGGATGCCGAGGAGTTTCCCGTTCTGCTTCCCCCCCTCGGTGACGGGAAGCCCGGAGATCCGGTAGTGGGCCATGATCTCTAGGGCTTCGGAGATCTTCCTGTCAGGCGCCATGGTGATGGGATCAACGATCATCCCGCTCTCGGACTTTTTCACCTTGTCCACTTCCAGGGCCTGTCGCTCCGGGTCAAAGGCCCGGTGGATGATCCCGATCCCTCCCTCCCGGGCGATGGCGATCGCCATCCGGGCCTCGGTCACGGTGTCCATGGCAGCACTGGAGATCGGGATGTTGATCCGGATGTGGCGGCTGAAAAGGGTGCTCACATCCACATCCTTGGGGAGGATCTCGGATCTGGCAGGGAGGAGGAGGACGTCATCAAAGGTCAAGCCTTCTTCAAGGGGACCGTTCAGCATAGGCACCCACCTCTTCGAAGAAGGATCGTTCTGTCCTTCTTCCACAAGATCTTGTAACTTTTCGAAAAGCTACTACGAAATCTAGGGGTTGTCAAGGGAAAACTAGAGGGCCATCGCCTCCCGGACCTCGGCCAGGGTCGCTTTTGCCACCTTCTTCGCCCTGGCCGTTCCCTCTTCAAGGATCCCCTGGACCCTCTCCGGGTTCCCGGAAAGCTCCTGCCTCCTCTCGTATACGGGCTTTAACACAGGGTGCATGTGGTTCAGGAGCACCCCCTTACAGTCCAGGCACCCGATCCCGGCCGTCCGACAGCCCGGGGCGATATATGAATCCCGTTCCTCCTTGGGGGTAAAGATCTTGTGGAGGTCAAAGACAGGACAGACATCGGGGTTCCCCGGGTCAAAGCGGCGCTTCCTGGCGGGATCCGTCACCATCCGCTTGATCTTGGTCTCGACCACCTCTTGAGGATCGGCCAGAAAGATGGCGTTCCCGTAGCTCTTGGACATCTTCCGCCCATCGGTCCCCGGGATCTTCGGGAACTCGGTCAGCAGGGCCTGGGGCTCGACCAGGACCGGCTTGTAGAGGAAATTGAACCGACGGACGATCTCCCGGCAGAGTTCGATATGCGGGACCTGGTCTACCCCCACCGGGACATAGTCAGCCTTGTAGATCACGATGTCCGCCGCCTGGAGGAGCGGGTAGCCCAGGAAGCCATAGGTGTTCAGATCCTTATCCTTGAGCTCCTGCATCTGCTCCTTGTACGTCGGCACCCTCTCCAACCAGGGGAGGGGCGTGATCATGGAGAGGAGGACGTGGAGCTCCGCATGCTCCGGCATCTTCGACTGGACGAAGAGGGTCGCCTTCTCGGGATCGATCCCGGCGGCCAGCCAGTCGAGGACGACCTCCTGGGTGTTGGCCCGGATCCCGCCCGGGTCGGCGTAGTCCGAGGTCAGGGCGTGCCAGTCGGCGACGAAGAAGAAGCACTCGTACTCGTCCTGGAGTTTCCGCCAGTTATCCAGGGCGCCGAAGAGGTGACCGAGATGCAACCTCCCCGTCGGCCTCATCCCGCTCAAGACCCTTTTCCGCTCCATCCTTTTCGACCCTCAGCGTCCAACATCCAGCATCCAGTTCTATCCCAGCAGGAGGCCGGTGACGACGGCGATGGCCGGCGAGATGATCCTTCCAACGATCCCGGTGTAGATCAGGACGACCAGGATGATGAAGCCGTACGGCTCCAGGCGGCCGTAGGAGAGGGCCTGCTTTGGCGGGAGGAGCCCCGCCAGGACCCGGCTCCCGTCCAGCGGGGGGATCGGGACGACGTTGAAGATGGCCAGGACCACGTTGATGTACACGCTAAAGTAGAGCATTTTGAAGAAATAGATCGGGAGGCCCACCCCTGCCAGGAACCGGAGGAGGAAGGCCGACGCCGCAGCCAGGAGCAGGTTCGCCCCGGGACCGGCCACCGCCACCCACATCATGTCCCGGAGGGGGTTCCGGAAATTCGACGCATCCACCGGCACCGGTTTGGCCCACCCGAAGTGGAAGAAGATCAGGGCCAGGGTCCCGACAGGATCCAGATGCGGCAGGGGGTTCAGCGTCAACCTCCCCATGAGCCGGGCCGTCGGGTCCCCCAGGCGGTCTGCGAGGAGACCGTGGGCACACTCGTGGACCGTTAAGGCCAGCAGGATGGGCGGCAGAATGACGAAAAGCTCGGCCAGCTTCGACGAAAGATCCCCCATCGGCAAATCATCCTCCCAGGCCGGCGGTGATCAGCCATCGGCCTTCGCCACCCCACGAAGGGTTGAACACTTCCGAATACCCTAACGCTAACAAAGGAACCCTCGATTGTCAATCACGAAGGAAGCCTTCAAAACCGTCAGCCATCAGCTTTCAGCCCTCAGTTCTGACCGCGGACCTGTCGGCTGGGCAACAGGCAGGCGGCTGATGACCGAAGGCTTTCGGGACTCTTCTAAGCCCGGGGATGGAAACGATCGTAGATCTCCTTCAGGTGGACCCGGCTCAAGTGGGTGTAGATCTCTGTGGTGCTGATGTCGGCATGGCCCAGCATGAGCTGCAAGGCCCGGAGATCGGCCCCCCGCTCCAGGAGGTGGGTCGCAAAGGAATGCCGGAGGGTGTGGGGCGAGACCCGTTTCCCGATCCCGGCGGCCCGGACGTAGGCCTTGAGGAGCTTCCAGAAGCCCTGGCGGGTGAGGGCCTTCCCGCCCCGGCCCAGAAAAAGGTAAGGGCTCGACCGGCCTTGGGCCAACACGGGCCTCGCCTCCTCCAGATACCGCTTCACCCAGTGGACCGCCTGGGTCCCCAGGGGAACGATCCGCTCCTTGGAGCCCTTCCCCAGGCAGCGCACATACCCGACCACCAGGTTCACCTCGGAGAGCTTCAACCTCACCAGCTCCGTCACCCGGAGACCCGTCGCGTAGAGCAGCTCCAGCATGGCCTTGTCCCGAAGCCCGGTAGGTTCCCCCGGGCGGGGGGCCTCCAGAAGCCGCTCCACCTCCTCCACGGAGAGGATCGGGGGAAGGTTCCGTTTCAGACGGGGGGAGTCCAGGTACTCGGTCGGGTTGCCCGGGAGGAAGCCCTCGGCGAAGAGGAAGCGGTGGAAGGTCCTGATGGCCGAGAGGTGCCGGGCCACTGTCCGGGGGGAGCGGCCCTGCTCCTTCAGATGTCCCAGGTACCCGACCACGTGGACCGGGGTGACCTCGGCCAGGGAGGGGATCCCCTCCCTCTCGAGGAAGGCCAGGTAGCCCTGGAGGTCACGCCCGTAGGCGTCCAGGGTGTTGGCCGCCAATCCCCGCTCAACGGCCAGATAGTTGAGGAACTCGCCCAGGAGGGATCGCATCGGGAGGGAGCTCAAGGGCTTTCGAGGATCAGGGTCACGGGGCCGTCGTTTTCCAGGGACACCAGCATCCTTGCCTGAAACACCCCCCAGGAGGTGGGGATCCCCAGCGTGGTGAGATGGGCGATGAACCGCTCGTACAGGGCCTTGGCCGCCTCGGGATCGGCCGCCTGATCGAAGCTGGGACGCCTCCCCTTCCGGGCCTCGCCGTAGAGGGTGAACTGGGAGACGATCAAGGCCTCACCGCCCACGTCCAGCAGGGAGCGGTTCATCTTCCCCTCGGGATCCTCAAAGATCCGGAGATGGGCGATCTTCTCCGCCAGCCACCGGGCCTGCTCCTCCCCGTCTCCCTTTTTCACGCCCAGGAAGATGAGGAGGCCCGGGCCGATCCCGGCCACCCGCTCCCCCCCCACCGTCACCGATGCCCTGTGAACCCGCTGGACGACTGCCCTCACCCCCCAACCCCTTCTCTACGGTTTACTCTTCGGGGGCCTCGAGGCCGTACTCCTTGATCTTGGTCAGGAGGGTTTTGTAACTGACCTGCAACAGCTCCGCCGCCTTCGCCTTGTTCCCCCGGGTCTCCTCCAGGGTCCGCTTGATGAGCTTCCGTTCAGCCCACCGGCTGGCCCGCTCGGCCACCTCATGGAGACTGCCGGAGAGGGTCAGGGGCTCCTCCTCCTCGAAGGGCGATGGGGCGAAGCCAAAGGCGAAGTCCTCCACCTCGATGACCCCGGTGGTGTTCAAGATCACCGCCCGCTCCACGAAGTTCTCCAGCTCCCGCACATTCCCGGGCCAGTGGTACCGCATCAGGGCCTTCATCGCCTTCTGGCTCACCCGGGGCGGGGTTTTCCGCATCCCCGAGGCGAACTTGGCCACGAAGTGCTCCACCAGGGCCGGGATGTCCTCGGGCCGTTCCCGAAGCGGGGGGATCGTCAGGGGGAAGACGTTCAGCCGAAAGTAGAGGTCCTCCCGGAACCGTTTCTCCTTCACGGCCCTCGCCAGGTCCGCATTGGTGGCGGCCACGATCCGGACATCCACCTCGATGGAGCGGGTCCCCCCGACCCGCTCAAAGGTCCGCTCCTGGAGCACCCTGAGGAGCTTCACCTGAACGGTCGGGGACAGCTCCCCGATCTCGTCCAGAAAGAGGGTCCCGCCATCGGCCAGCTCGAACTTCCCCGGTTTCATGGCAATGGCGCCGGTAAAGGCCCCCTTCTCGTGGCCGAACAGCTCGCTTTCCAGCAGGGTCTCGGGGAGGGCGGCGCAGTTGATGGCCACAAAGGGCCGGCCCTGGCGGGGGCTCATCTGGTGGATGGCCCGGGCAAAGAGTTCCTTCCCGGTGCCGCTTTCGCCGAGCAGGAGGACGGTGGCCGAGCTGCCCGAGACCTTCTGGATCAGGGACGAGACCTCCTGCATCTTCCGGCTCACCCCGATGATCTTGGGAAAGCCGAACTTCTCGGCGTACTCGTCCTTCAAGATCAGGTTCTCGATGGAGAGGCGCCGCCGTTCCAGGGCATTGTTGATATGGGTCAGCAGCTCATCAATGTCAAAGGGCTTCTGGATGAAGTGGTAGGCCCCTTCCTTGATGGCCTGAACGGCCGTGGCGATGTCGCCGAAGGCCGTCATGATGATGACAGGGGCGAGGGGGTCCACCTCTCGGACCGCCTTCAGGACGGCGAGGCCATCCTTCCTGGGAAGCTTGAGATCCGTCAGGACCAGGGCGTACCGGGAGGTGTTCAGCAGCCGGATCGCCTCCAGGCCGTCGGCCGCCTCGACGACCTGGTAGCCCGCCCCCTCCAGGGCCTCCCGGAGCATCCGCCGCATGCTCTCCTTGTCCTCGACCACCAAGATCCGGTCCACCTCGAACCTCCCCGCTAGAGCCTGGGCGTGCGACGCCGCTCCCCGTAGGGGAGGATGACCTTGAAGGCGCTCCCCTTCCCCACCTGGCCCTCCACCTCCACCCTCCCCCCATGGGCCACCACCGCCTTCTGGACCAGGGCCAGCCCCAGCCCCGTCCCCCCCTCCTTGGTGGTGAAGAAGGGGGCAAAGATCCGCTCCCGGTCCTCCTCCGGGATGCCGGGGCCCGTGTCGGCAATGGTGACCTGGACCCAGCGGCCATAGCCCTCTTCCCCAAGCCCCTTCACCTCGACCTGAAGCTCCCCCCCCTCCGGCATGGCCTCGCAGGCGTTCCGGATCAGGTTGACAAAGGCCTGCTTCAATACCGTGGGATCGGCCGGGATGAAGAGCTCATGCCGGGGGGTCTTCAGGGAGACCCGGATCCCCGCCGCCTCGATGGCCTGGCGGTGCGACTCCAGGCAATCCTCGACCAGACCGGGGAGATCCACCTCCGTGAGGTGGAGCGTGTCGGGTTTCGCAAAGGCCAGGAAATCCCTCAGGACCGCCTCCAGGCCCCCACACTCGGCGATGATGGCCTGGACATGGGCCGAGGAAGGATCGTCAGGGGGGAGCTTCTTCTGGAGGAGCTTTGCGAACCCCAGGATCGTCCCCAACGAGTTCCGGAACTCATGGGCGATCCCCGCCGACATCTGCCCCAGGGTGGCCAGGGACTCCTTCAACATGACCTGCTCCCGGAGCTTCAGGATCTCCGTCAGATCCGTCAGGAGAAAGGTGAGGCCAACGATGGCCCCCTCCTCATCCCGGAGCAGGGAGGAACTCAAGCCGATCCAGACAAGGGTCCCGTCCCGCCGCTTCACGGCCAGCTCGAGCCGGGAGTGGAGTCTTTTGAGCCGGAGGGCCTCCTCGGCCAGGATGGTGATCTCCCCGTTCTCCCCGAAGACCTCTTGGGAGGAGCGGCCCAGGACCTCCTCCTCCGAGAGCCCGAAGATCTGCTGCGCCGTCCGGTTGAAGACGACGATGGTGAAATCAGGCTTCATGCTGATCACACCGCTGGAGATCGAGCCCAGGATGTACTCCTGATAGCTCTCCAGGTCCCGGGCCCGTTTCCGCTCGGCCTCGTAGAGCCGCTCAAGCTCCGCCTGCTGCTCCCGAAGGGCGTCAATCATCTTCTGGAACGTCCGGGTCACGAACTCGATCTCCCCTTCCGCTTCGGCGACGGGGACCCTGGAGAGGGCGGTGAAGTCCCGGGCGGCCGAGGAGAGCACCGCGTAGGGCTTCAGGATCGAGCGGAGGAACAGGTACCCCAGGGCGACGGCCAGGAGGAGGCCGCCCCCGTAGCCGGCGACCATCACCCACCGGATCTTCTGAAGGAACCCCAGGAAATCAGCCCTGGCCTCGATCGCCAGGACGCCGATGACCTGACCCCTCTCCTGGACGGGAAAGAGGAAGGTCCGAGAGTAGCCCCCCGTCGGGTCCCGGTAGAACTCCGAGAAGACCATCTCCCCCCTCCAGGCCTCCGCCAGGAGAGCCGAAGGAACGACCAGAGGTCCCGGGAGGCCGAAGAGCGTTTCCTCGTGCTGCCGGCTCTTCACGGTCACCCGGGAGACCTGCGCCTCAGGCTTCAATGCCAGGAGGGCCAAGGCCACCTTAGGGGAGAAGGGGACCCGCCCCGGGGGCCACCCAGGGTCGGCCCGGAGCCGCTCCGACACGGCCGTGGCAAAGACCCGGAGCTTCGCCTCCAGCTCCCGCTCCAGGCGGAGCTTGGTCTGGCCGAAGAGGTAGGTGGTGCCGAGGAGCAGGGCGATCAACAGGAGGACCAAAAGGAGGGCAGAGAGCCTGACCTGCGACGCATAATCCAGGAGCCGGGGCCACCTCACCATCACCGGCCATCCCCAATCAATCGAGGAGGTTCACATACCACCGGATCAGCTCTTCCCCGAAGAAGAGGGCCACAACGGCCCCAAGGGCCAGGAAGGGGCCGAAGGGGATCCGGGTGGGGTCTGTCGGCTCGCCGCCCTCCTTCGTGTCGGCCGGCTCGCTCTCCCCCCCGCTGGTCGGCCGGCTCGCCGCCCCCTCCCGTCTTTTCCGCCCCACCAGCAGGAGCGTGCCGCCCAAAGCCCCAAAGACGGCCCCCAGGAAGAGGGCGAGGAGCATCCTCTTCCAGCCTAAAAACGCGCCGATGGCGGCGATCAGGTTCACATCCCCCCCTCCCATGCTCTCCTTCCGCAGGAGCACCTCCCCGTAGACGGCCACCAGGTACAGGAGCCCGGCCCCGGCGAAGGCGCCCGCCAGGGCTTCCCCGAAGGGAGGGGCGTGGAAGAGGAGGCTCATCAACAGCCCCAGGGGGATGGCCGGAAGGGTCAGCCCATGGGGGATGATCTGGTGCTCCAGGTCAATGAAGGTCACCACCACCAGGGTGGAGAGGAAGAAGAGGAGGAAGGGGGTCGAGGGGCCCAGGCCGAACCGGGTCACGGTGAGCCAGAACAGGAGGCCCGTGAGGAGTTCCACCACGGGGTACCGCCAGGCGATCCGCGTGCCGCAGGCCCGGCACCGGCCCCTTAGGAGGAGGAAGCTGACCAGGGGGATGTTGTCCCAGGCCAGAATCGGCTTCCCACAGGTCGGGCAGCGGGAGCGCGGGCGGACGAGACTCTCCCCCTGGGGGAGGCGGGAGATCACGACGTTCAGGAAGCTCCCCACGATGAGGCCCAAGAGAAAGAACCCCGCTGTCAGGATAGGATCCATCGGGTGGATCTACGATACCAAAGGACGACCGGCCTGGCAAGCCTCAAACCGGTTTCAACGCCACGATCATCCTCCCCTCCGGGCCCCCTTCCCCCGGATCTTCGCCAGGAGCTTCTCCATCTCCTCCTTGGCCAGCCGCCGGATCGCCTCGTTGCCCGTCTGCTCGTAGACCCTCTGCCACATCTCCAGGGCCAGCTCCTCCCGTCCCGTGGCCGCGTAGAGTCGGATGACGAAGCGGTGGATGTACTCCGGCCGCCCCGGGAGCTGGTCGGCCTGCTTGAACCAGTACAGGGCCTTCTCGTCGTCCTTGAGGTCCAGATAGTAGAGACGGGCCAGATCGTGGGGGAGTTCCCACCGATCAGGGTTGGAGGTGATGCCCTTCGCGTAAACGGCGATGGCCCGATCCACCTCCTTGGCGAAATAGGCCAGGAACAGGCCTCCCAGCCGGTACGCCTCGATGAACCGGGGATCGAGGGACGTCACCAGATCCACGAGGGGGAAGAGCTTCGGAAACTGCCGGTCGGTGGTCACGTGCTTCCCGAAGTACTGGATCGTCTGGATCCAGAAGAGGTCGGCGGCCAGGGCCTCGAAGCCTAACAGGGCCGGCTTCAACACCTTTGCCGAGGGAAGATACGCCAGCTCCTCCCCCGCCTCCTGGAGGGGGCCCCTCCGGTCAAGGGCGATGCCTAAAGAGAGGAAACCGAAAGTGGCCAGGGCCAGAAGGGTGATGCTCTTCCAGTAGAATCCCTTCATGACCGTCCACCCGTTCATGTGGACTACCTGAAATCCCGCCTCTGGAAGATCAACGCCGCCAGGAGCAGAAGGGCGGAGAGGTAGAAGAGCCCATAGAGCGTTGAGAACCAGAGGAAGGGGGGGGGGACCGGGATGCCATGGACGACCTGCCCCCGGATGTTGAAGTTCGAGAGGTTCGGGAGGAGGTAATACAGGGTGAAGGCCACCGCCCGGAGGGCGGGGCCGCCGAACTGATCGGCGAAGGCCTTCAGGTCCTGGGAAAAGCGGCCGATGACGAAGATCGAGAGGGTGAAGAGGGCGCTTAAGGTGGGGGTGGTGAAGGTGGAGAAGAGGATGGCAACGGCCGTGAGCACCATCAGCTCGACGAAGGTCAGGAGGAAGGCCGGGAGCAGCTCCAGGCTCCACCTCCCCTCCACCAGGTAGGTGACGAGGAGGAGGACAAAGGCCATGACGGCGACGTTGACGAAGAGGGTGGTCAAAAGGCCCAGGTACTTCCCCAGGATGAACTCGTGGCGGTGGATCGGCTTGGCGACGATGGTGTAGATCGTCCTCCGCTCGATCTCCTTCGAGACCAGGCCGATGCCGATGAAGATGGCGATCAGGGTCCCGAAGAGGGAGAGGGCAGCCAGCCCCAGGTCCTTGATGATCTTGACCTCCCCCCCCACGCTCAAGGTCGCCAGGATCACCGACCCCAGGATCATCCCCAGCGCAAAGACCAGGATGGTGTAGAGGATCCGGTCCCGGACCTGCTCCCTGAAGCTGTTCAAAGCGATGACAATCACCTTCATCCCACCCCCCAACAAATTCGAATTTCGAATTTCGAATTTCGAATTTCGAAATCCACTACCTGCTACCCACTAACGACTGGAGGAAGTACTCTTCCAGACCCCGCCGGTGGGGAAGCACGGAGTGGATCCGGGCCTTGGCCTCCACGAGAAGCGCCAGGACCGCCTGGAGGGTCTCCTCGTCCCGGACCGTGATGAGAACCCGATCCCCGGTCCGCACCGGAGGCTTTAAGGCCAGCCCCTGGAGCCGTTCGAGGGAACCATCGCTGATCGCCGAAGCCGTCACCTCCACGGCCTCGATCTCCACCTGGAGCAGCTCCTCCAGCCTCCCGACTTTGACGAGGCGCCCCCCGACCAGGATCCCGACCCGATCGCAGAGATCCTCCACGTCCGGGATGATGTGGGAGCTGAAGAAGATGGTTTTCCCCTCCTCCTTCAGCCGGAGGATCAGGTCCCGGACCTCCCGCCGGCCGATGGGATCCAGCCCCGACATCGGCTCGTCCAGGATGACCAGCACGGGATCGTTGATCAGGGCCTGGGCCAGCCCGATCCGCTGGAGCATCCCCTTGGAGTATTTCCGGAGCTGAAGGTCGGCCGACGCCTCCAGGCCCACCCGAGAAAGGAGCCAGCCCACCCGATCCCGAAGCCCCTTCCCCCGAAGGCCAAAGAGCCTGCCGTAGAAGAGGAGGAACTCACGGCCGGTCAGGTAATCGTAAAAGTAGGGGTTCTCGGGCAGGAAGCCGACCTGGGCCTTGATCCCGACATCGGGAAGTTCCCGCCCCAGGACCCAGATCCTCCCCGAGGTGGGGAACACCAGGCCGTTTAAGAGCTTCAGGGTCGTTGTCTTGCCGGCCCCGTTGGGCCCCAGGTACCCGAAGATCTCCCCCGGGTGGATCTCCAGGTGCAGGTCGTTAAGGACGCGGACCTTCTTCCGCCAGAACCCGACCCGGTAGTCCTTCGTGAGGCCTTCAGTTTTGATGGCCACCATAGAGACCCCAAGAAGCTCCGCCGCCTCTCGGACATAGCCTTCGGCCAGGCGGAGCCTGTACCGCGCCTCCTCCTTAGAGTCCATAGACCCCGCTCCAATCAATGCACCATCGGCCACGAGGCGGCCTTGCCCACTCCCAGACCAACTTGCCTTTCTTGCTTACCCGTCTCAGCCCAGCCTGCCTGGTGATTCTCCGGATCTCTTCCAGCTTCCCCTTCACATAGCCCTCAGGATCATAGAGGACGATCCCATCCGCCGCTATGTCGAGATAGAGGGGCGGGAAATCGGTCTCGAATTCACGCCTCGTCTTGGCCACGATCGAGATCGGACCCGCCGTTGGAGGGAGGAGGGATCGTAAGAAAAGCTGGCGATCGAAGGGATTATCGGGCAACACCTCGGCGATCAGGAAAAGGTCCCAATCGCTGGAGCTTCGCCCTTCTCCTCTCGCGTGGGAACCGAAGAGGACAACACCGATGAGAGCATCGCCCAGCTTGGCCTTAAATGTTTCGATGACCGAATCGAGCGGGAACTTCACGGCTGACTTCCTAAAGCCTCCGGGCTAGCGATCCGCCGTACAGGGAACCTCATCGAAATCCGGATCGAAGCTTCCAAGGTCCCTGAGGAAAGAGGGCCTTCTGCCTGCCCCATTTAACCGCAGGGGGATGAAAGATGTCAAGGACGGATGAAGCTCTGCCCCCCCTTTGACTTAGACCCCGAACAGCTTGACAGCGTCTCCCCCGGATGGTATCGTGGGGCTGCTATGGCCCAGGAAGAGCTGTCCAAGCGGATTGACGATGTCCACCGACGGCTGGATGACCTCAGGGCGGACGTCCTCCACCTCCGGCAGGAAGTCGGCCAGCTCCGCCAGGAGATGAAGGAAGGCGATACAGCCCTCCGCCAGGAGATGGCCACCGGCTTCGCCCAGCTCCGCCAGGAGATGAAGGAAGGCGATACAGCCCTCCGCCAGGAGATGGCCACCGGCTTCGCCCAGCTCCGCCAGGAGATGAAGG
>CAZHST010000045.1:0-24645 GCA_964535215.1 uncultured bacterium | reverse complement strand
GGTCCATTCCGAGTGCCTGACGGGGGATGTCTTCAGCTCCCGCCGCTGCGATTGTCGGATGAAGCTGGATCGCTCCCTGAACCTGATTGCCAAGGAGGGGAAGGGGGTCTTGCTCTACCTTCGAAGCGGCGAGAAGGACACGACCCTGGTGAGCAAGATCCGGGCTTATGAGCTTCAGGACGAGGGCCTGGAGGATGTCGAGGCCCATGAACGATGGGGGAGCAGGGAGGATCTTCGAGAATACGGCATTGGGGCCCAGATCTTGGTGGACCTGGGCCTCTCCCGGATCCGCCTGATGAACAATCCCCGGAAGATCGTCGGGCTTGACGCCTTCGGTCTTCACGTTGAGGAGTGGGTCCCCTTACGAGAGGTCAACGGACTTCCTGGAAATACGCCTGGATCTTCTTGACAACCTCGGGGACGATCTCCTCCCAATCGGTGGATGGCTCCCGGCCGACGGAGATGAAGTTGTTCAGGAAGAAGAGGGACCTTACCCCCCTGACCTCGAAGAGGCTGGCCGCGAGGGGTGAGGCCTTCGCCTGCTCCGGGCTGGTGTAGGATTCGCTCTTCGAGAAGACAGGCCGGTCCAGGGTGAACTTCAGACTGTGCGGGTTCGGGGTCGCCTCGACCACTACAGGCATCGGTTCTGGCATCGTACCCTCCTTCCTGGTCTTTTTCCCTTATAGCTTTCTGCCGAGTCTCCTGCTCCCCCTGATCGAGGAGGATCCCCCCATGAGCCGATTCTTGGGCGAGGTGTTGACGCCGACCATCCTGCAGAAGCTCGGCTGGAGACCTGACACCTTAGGAAAGGCGGTCCTCCTCGTCACGGTGGATGAGGCCGGTTACCCCCACGGGGCCATCCTCTCCTACCGGGAGGTGGCGACCAAGGATCCGAAAACCCTCAGGTTCTGCACCCTGGCGTCGAGCCGGACCACCCAGAACCTGAGACGGCGGCAAAAGGCCACCTTCCTCCTGATCGATGAAGGCCCCGCCTATTCCATCAAGGGAGAGGTCCAGGAACTTGGAGCCCTACCCAGCTTCCCGAAGCTGACCGCCTTCGCCCTGACGGTCAAAGAGATCTTGGAGGACGAGGAGCCGAACGTCCCGATTATCTCCGGGGTCAGGTTTCAACTACCGGAGAAGCCTGACCCCCTGGAGCGGGGAGGACTGATGCACCGGGAACTCCTCACCCTCTAGGTTCCCCTCAGGATCATGCGGAGGGCTCTCGCCCTCCTGGTCACCGCCTCAGCAGCTTGCATCATTATCCCACCCTGAAGAGGACGGGTCAAGGGTGGGGCAGATTTTCCTTGGCCTCTTTCCACCCACTCATGCTATAGTACCTTGAGAAACCCTAGGAGTAGAGGCATGATGGACCTTTCGAAGCTCCCCTTCTTGAAGAACCAAGTTCTCTTCGGGCGGGATCCTACCCCCCGGCTCCTTGCCTTCGAGCTGGAGGAGGAGGACAAGATCCGGGTCTTCCGGAAAGAGGACGGGAGGGTTGTCTCGGAGGTTTTCCCCTTCACCCCCTTCCTTCTCCTGAAGGACGACACGCTCCTCAAGGGTTTCAAGGGGGACGCCCAGATCCAACCCCTCAAGGGGAGGGGTTTCTATCGATTCCTGGCCCTCTTCCCCTCCTGGTCCCAGGTGGTGAGCGCGAAAAACTACCTCCAGAAGGTTTCGGGGAAGAGCCCGTCAGCCCCCGATGCTCCCTATCGCTTCCTGAACGACGCCGTCCACCAGTACCTCCTCTTGAGTGGTCAGACCTCCTTCCTGGAGCTTTCCTTCTCGGAACTGAAACGCCTCCAGCTTGACATCGAGGTCTACTGCGGGGAAGGGTTCGAGTTCCCTAAGGCCGAGCGGGAGGGGGATCGGATCATTGCCATCGCCCTTTCTGACTCGACGGGATGGGAGCAGGTGATCTCGGGGAAGGAGCTGTCGGAACCTGAGATGCTTCAGGCCCTTGTCCGGGTGATCCAGGAGAGGGACCCCGACGTCATCGAGGGGCACAATCTCTTCCGCTTCGACCTGGAATACATCGAGACCCGGGCCAAGCGGCACGGGGTGAAGCTTTCGCTGGGGCGGGACGGGAGCCTCTTAAAGAGCCATCCTTCCAGGATGCAGATCGCTGAGCGGACGATCTCGTACCAGAAATACGAGATCGCTGGCCGCCATATTGTGGACACCTGGCTCCTCGCCCAGTACTATGACGTGAGTGCCAGGGATCTGGAGGGGTATGGTCTGAAGGAGGTCGCCCGTCACTTTGAGCTGGCCTCCGAGGATCGGACCTATATCCCCCCCCATAAGATCAGCTGGACCTTCGATCACGATCCGGAGACCCTCTTCCGGTACGCCCTGGACGATGTCCGGGAGACTCGGGCCATCGGCGAGCTCCTCTCCCAAAGCTTCTTCATCCAGGCCCAGATCTTCCCCTACCCGTACCAGAACGTGATCCTGAAGGGAAACGCCACCAAGATTGATGCCCTCCTCTTACGAGCGTACCTCCAGGAGCGCCACGCCATCCCAGCCCCTTCGGAAGGGAAGGATGTCCTGGGAGGCTACACGGACATCCGTTATCAGGGGGTGATCCGGAACGTCCTCCACTGTGATGTGACCTCCCTCTACCCTTCCATCATGCTGACCTACGGGTACTTTCCCGGGAAGGATGAACTCGGGGTCTTTCCCTCCCTCCTCAGAGACTTGAAAGAGTTCCGGATCCAGGCCAAGGAGCTGATGAAGAGGACCGGGGACGAAGAGGAGCGGAGTTACCTGAACGCCCTCCAGGCCACCTTCAAGGTCCTCATCAATTCCTTCTACGGGTACCTGGGGACGGGAGGGATGCACTTCAACGACTTCGAGGAGGCGAATCGGGTGACGGCCAAGGGGCGGGAGCTGATCCAGGGGATCGTGGATCGCCTCGAGAAACAAGGCTGCCGGATCATCGAGATTGATACCGACGGCCTCTACTTCACCCCGCCTCCAGGGGTCCAGGGGCCGGAGGAGGAGCGGTTGCTGGAGGAGGTCTCCCGGATCCTGCCCGAGGGGATCCGCCTGGAGCTGGACGGCCGCTTCCGGGCCATGTTCAGCTACAAAGTGAAGAACTACGCCCTCCTGGGGGAGGACGGGAAGCTCATCATCAAAGGCTCGGGACTCAGATCGAGGGGTCTGGAGCTCTTCCAGCGGATGTGGATGGAGGAGATGATGAGGCTCCTCCTCCAGGGGAAGCTGGAGGAGGTGAAGCGGCTGACGGAAGCGTACCTGGGGAAATTCGAACGGCACGAATTTACCGTGCAAGAGTTCATGAAGACGGAGACCCTCCAGGACTCGTTAGAGGCCTATCAGCAGAAGGTCAAGGCCAGGAAGAGGAACCCCGCCGCCCCCTACGAGCTGGCCTTGAAAGCCGACCGGCGCTACCAACCGGGCGATCAGATCTCCTACTATGTGACGGGCTCAGGGAAGAACGTAAAGGTCCACGAGTCCTGCAAGCTGGCCTCCGAGTGGGACCCCCAGCACCCGGACGAGAACGTGGAGTACTACCAGGCGAAGCTTTTGGATCTCTACGAGAAGTTCCGACCCTTCATCGAGGGGGAGCAGGGACAACAGGAGAGCCTCCTCCCCCTTGGAGGTTAGCGGTAGAAGGCCTCACGATCGCTGCTCGTGACCTCGACGGTCCGGCTGCTTTTCCCCCGGATGATCTGGAACGGGACCTTTTCCCCTACCTGCCTCTTCCACAGCTCCTCGAACAGCTCCCGGCGGGTCTCGACGCTCAGGTAGCCGATACCCCGGATCACATCCCCCACCAGAAGGCCTGCCGCCTCGGCCGGCCCTCCTGGCACTAGGCCGGCAATCTCGATCCCCCGCTCCGTCGCCTCCACGTAGAAGCCGACCCATGGCCGCTTCGGCCGGCTGACCACGGTCCCGAACTGGAGAAGCTCCTCCTTCCTTGCCATGTAGAGGTCAATGGGGATGGCGAGACTGGGCCGGACCAGATCGCCTAAATTCAACGAGACGATGCCGACCACCCGTTTTGAGAGGTCGCACAGAGGGGCCCCGCCGAACCCCGGGTTTGGGGCCGTCGTCATGATGGCTCGATCCAACGCGTACTCCCATGGGGCATCGAACTCCCCCAGGTAGCTCACGAACCCCCCACTCACCCTCCGCTCCGAAGGACCAATGCTCCCCATGATGAAGACGGGATGGCCGAGCTTCACCTCCGCCGGGGACCCGAGGGGCACTGCAGGAAGGGATCCGCCCGCCTGGACCTTCACAACGGCCAGTCCGCTTTCGAAGTCCCTCCCGACCACCTCCCCTAGCCATTGACGGCCATCGGAGAGGGTGACGGTCACGATCTTGGCTCCCAGGACAATGTAGTTCACCGTGAGGATGTAACCCTTTGGATCAACGATGACCCCGGAGCCCATCCGCTCATTCCCCAGGATCGCGACGGACGGGTGATCGCGGCGGATCCGGACGTGGAGGTTCACCGTTGCCGCCAGGGTCTCCTTGATCACTCCAACAGGCACGTCCATCGAGAATCTCCCCTGGAAGATGTTAAGCGCTGCACCGAAGGAATGCAAGCCAAAAACGGAGAGCCGTCAAACCCCTGCGCCTTCGGTCAGGCGCTTCTTCCCCTTGCGGGCTCACCCCTAATGTGCTAAGGTAGGACCTATCTCAAACAGGTGAGGTTTCGAGCAGGAAGGGACGCGCGTGCTGGGGATAGCGATGGGCTTCATCGAAACCGCCGTCCAGACCAGGAGGGGGAAGCATGGATGAGTTTCTCCTGAACCAGTTGACCATCCGGGGCGATACCTGGCGGATCTTCCGGATCATGGCGGAGTTCGTCGAGGGATTTGAGACCCTCGCCCAGATCCCTCCCGCCGTTTCCATCTTCGGCTCCTCCCGGGCGAAGCCCACGGATCCGGCCTACGTCCTGGCGGAAGAGATTGCCAAGCTTCTGGCGCAGCATGGCTACTCGGTGATCACCGGGGGTGGGCCTGGGATCATGGAGGCTGCCAACAAAGGGGCAAAGGAGGCCGGCGGGATCTCGGTCGGCCTGAACATCGAGATCCCCGTGGAGCAGGCCCCGAACCCCTATATCAGCAAGCTTATGAACTTTCGCTACTTCTTCGTCCGGAAGGTGATGTTTGTCAAATACTCTGTGGCCTTCGTCATCCTCCCCGGGGGCTTTGGGACCCTCGATGAGCTGTTCGAGGCAGTCACCCTCATCCAGACGAGGAGGGTGAAGCCGTTCCCGGTGATCCTCGTCCAGAGAGACTATTGGGAAGGGTTGCTCAACTGGCTTAGGGACGTTGTTGCCCACCAGGGGAGCATCTCCTACGATGATCTGAACATCTTGAAGATCGCCAACACCCCGGAAGAGGTCCTCCAGTTCATCAAGGCCTCCGCCCCCTCTGGATGACGAGGCCAAAGGGTCGAAGCGATGGCGATGCTCAAGGATGATCTCCAGAAGGTGCTGGAGATCAACGAACGCTTTTACAGGGCCTTCGAAAGCCTGGACCTGTCCCGGATGGAAGAGGTCTGGGCCAGAGGGCCCTCTGTGACCTGCATCCATCCTGGCTGGAGCCTCCTCAGGGGCTGGGACGCCGTGAGGGCCAGTTGGGAGGTGATCTTCAAAAACACGGAGGCCATCTGGTTCACCCTGAGCGATGTCAGGGTTGAGCTGAAGGGGTTGCTCGCCTGGGTCATCCTGATGGAGAACATCCTCACCGAGACCGAAGGAAGCCTTTCGGCCATCTCGGTCCTTGCCACCAACATCTTTGAGAAGATTGATGGCCGATGGTTCATGATCCACCATCACGCCTCCCACATCTTCGCCTCCCACGTCCAGCTCCCTCCGGGCTCTTCGACCATCCATTAGACGCTTCGAACCGTTGGAAGGGAAGGGCTTCCGTGAAGCGTGGGAAGAGGAACCCGGAAACCCCTCATAACGCCAGGGTCAGGCGCCGATTCCAGCAACGCCTCCTGAACTGGTACCGGGCGAACCGGCGGAACCTTCCCTGGCGGAACACAACCGATCCCTACAGGATCCTGGTCTCAGAGATCATGCTCCAGCAGACCCAGGTGGATCGGGTGATCCCGAAGTACGAGGAGTTTCTGCAAAAGTACCCGACCCTGGAGGCCCTGGCCCAGGCCCCTGTAGAGGAGGTAAAGAAGACCTGGTACCCGTTGGGGTACAACATCCGGCCCGTCCGGTTGCACAGCATCGCCCGGGAGGCCGTCTCGACCTACGGCGGCAAGCTTCCCGACACCGCCGAATCCCTCCTCGCCTTGAAGGGGATCGGCCGCTATACCGTCGGGGCCCTCCTGAGCTTCGCCTTCGGGAAGGATGCGCCGATCCTGGACACGAACGCTGCCAGGGTCATCCACCGGGTCTTCCTGGGGGATGGGGATTACAGAGCCCATAAGGCTCAGAAGTGGCTCTGGGAGCTGGCCGAAGCCCTTATCCCCAAGGGGAAGGCTTACGACTTTAACCAGGCCTTGATGGACTTCGGGGCAACCGTTTGCACGGCGAGGAAGCCCCTCTGCCTCCTCTGCCCCATGAACGACTTCTGCAAGGCGTACCCGATAGCGAAATAGCTATCAGCCACCAGCAATCAGCCCCTAAGCTCCCTCGGCGGGAGGGGACAAAGGGGAAGGGGATGAATGGTGACGAAGGCTGAAGGCGAGCCAGGGGTTCCAAGGGACAAACCGGTAGTCGAAGTAGCAGCCGCGTTGATCGAGTGGAACGGTCGCTACTTGATCGCGACCAGGAGGGAAGGGACCCATCTTGAAGGCCTCTGGGAATTTCCGGGAGGGAAGCGAAGACCTGGGGAAAGCCTCGAAACGTGCCTGAAGCGGGAGCTGAAGGAAGAGCTGGACATCGAGGTCGAGGTCCATGAAGAGTTCAAGACCATTGAATACCCCTACCCAGACTTCACGGTGCGCCTCCGGTTCTTCAGGTGCTCCATGGTGGGCGGGGAGGTCCGGCCGAAAGAAGGCCAGGCGTTTCGATGGGTCCATCCTCGTGAGTTCAGCCTCTACGAGTTCCCACCCGCCGACGCCCAGCTTCTTCACGAGCTGAAAACAACCGCGATCCCATAGAATCGGTTTACGATCCTACGCCAGGAAAAGGGGGAACTGAGGCATGGTCGAGCCGTTGACGCCTGAAGAGATCGCGATCCTTCAGCCCTACGTGACGAACGTGGACCGGCCGATCTTCGCCCTGAAGAACCTCCCGGAGGAGGTCGTGGCCGTCCTCTTCGCCTACTACAGCCGGAGTAGAGAAACCTTGCGCCGCAACCTCTTGAAGCTTATCCAGGAGAAGGATGTCAATCTCGAAGAGCGACTCCGGTGGTCAGCGTACGATGAAGCAGAGCTGAAAGAGGCAAGGGAGAAGGCCCGACAGTTCCATGAGAAATGGGTCGTGGGCTATGGGCACGCTTCCGTCGCCGAGCATGCGGTGGTGCATCTGGCCATCGAGGATGTCTCCATCATCGCCTCGAAGATCCTCGAGGACATGCGCCTCGCCTCCTACACGGAGAAGTCCACCCGCTACGTCATCTTCGAGGAAGGGAAGTTCTACCGTCCCCCGGTTCTCATGCGCTCCCCTTACGCCTCCCTCTATGAGGAAACCGCCGGCTTTTTGTTAAAGACCTACGCCTCCCTCTTTCCCAAAGTGCTTGAAGGGGTGAAGGCAGAAACCCCGCGGAAGGAAGGCCAATCGGTGCGGGCCTACGAGTCGGCCTGCCGGGCCAAGGCCTGCGACATCCTCCGGTATCTGATCCCGGCGGGGACCCTGACGAACCTCGGGATGACGATCAACGCCAGGGCCCTGGAGCACCTCCTCACGAAGCTCTTCTCCCATCCCCTGGAAGAGGTTCGGGAGATCGCCTCCCTCATGAAGGAAGAGGCCTTGAAGATTATCCCAACCCTGATCAAGTACGCGGACTATAGCGCCTATATGGCTGAAACAGACCTGGTGATGCGGCAGATCGCCAGAGAGATCTTCCCCCCCCCGTCCCCAGGGGAGGGAGCAGGAGGGAGGAGGCCGGACGAAGGCCAGCCGGTAATGCTCGTCCGATACCCGGAGGATGCGGAGGAGCAGCTCGTAGCGGCTATCCTTTACGGCTACACGAACCGGCCTATGACGCAGGTTCTGGAAGAGGTCAGAAGGCTCAGTCAGGAGGAAAGGGAACGGGTCATTGACGAGTACCTGAGAAGGCGGGGAGCCCACGATCGCCCCCTCCGGGCCCTGGAGCACCTCTACTACACCTTTGATATCCTCGTGGACTACGGGGCCTTTCGAGACCTCCAGCGGCACCGGATGGCGACCCAAACGAGGCAGGACCTGAGCATCGAGCACGGCTATGCCACCCCGCCTGAGATCGTCGGGTACGGCCTGCAAGAGACCTTTGACCGCTGCATGGAGCGGGCGGCCGAGGCCTATGCCCGGATCGCCAAAGACTTCCCCTTCGAGGCCCAATACCTCGTCCCCCTGGCCTACAGGATCCGGGTCCTCTTCACCTGGAACCTACGGGAGCTTCACCACTTCATCCAGCTCCGCTCGGCCCGGCAGGGTCACACCTCCTACCGGCGGATCGCCCAGCAGGTCTATCGGGAGTTGGAAAAGGTCCACCCCCTCCTGGTCCGATACATCCGGGTGGACCTCCAGGATTACGAGCTGGGGCGGTTATAAACTGGCGATTCACCCTACCTTGAACTTGGCCACCGCCTTCTCGTCCAGCTCCAGCCCGTGGCCGGGCTTGTCGGGAGGGATCAAGTATCCGTCCTTGGGGACCAGGGGCTCTTTCTGGAAGTCGTCAGGGTTGTAGACATCCGCCTCCCGGAGGAAGTACTCCAGGATCATGGTGTTCCGGGTCGCCGCCCCCAGGTGGACATGGATCTCCCAGGAGACGTGGGGGGCCAACGGGAGGTCGAAGGAGGCTGCCGTCTGGGCTACCTTCATCCACTCGGAGATCCCACCGACCACGATCACGTCGGGCTGGAGGATGTCGGCGGCCTTTAGCTCGATCATCTGACGAAACCCCCACCTTGTCCCCTCCAGCTCCCCCGTGGCCACCGGTACATCCAGAGCAGCCGCCACCGCCGCATGCCCCGGGAGGTTGTCAGGGTAGAGGGGCTCCTCCAGCCAGGCGATGTTGTACGGCTCGAAGGCCCTCCCTGCCCGGATGGCCGTTGCCGCATCGGGGTAAGCGTTGTTACAGTCCACCATCAGAAGCCTCTCGTCCCCCAAAGCCTCCCGGGCCACCCGGACCCGCTCTGCGTCCTCCTTAATGCTCAACCGTCCGACCTTCATCTTGGCGGCCTTGAACCCTTTGGCGACATACCCCTCCATCTCCTTGGCCAGGCCATCCAGCCCCTTCCCCTCGGCGTAGTAGCCGCCGCTGGCGTAGCAGGGGACCCGGTCCCGGAAGGCGCCGAGGAGCTTGTAGATCGGGAGGCCGGCCACCTTTCCTTTGATGTCCCAGAGGGCGATGTCTAAGGCACTCAAGGCCCGGATCAGGGCCCCTCTTCGTCCGGCCAGCATGTTGTGGTTGCTGTGAAAGATCTTGTCCCAGATCCGCTCGGTGGCCAGGGGGTCCTCGCCGACGACGAAGTCTTTCAAGCTCTCAGCCGCCGCCTTCACCACAGGGCCGACCCCTACGGTGTAGCCCCACCCTTCGATTCCCTGATCGGTCCTGACCTGGACGATCGTATAATACCGCCCCCTGATCTCGGCCGTGGCGAAGGCCACGGGTCGCTTCAAAGGGATGTAGATGAGCGTCGCCTCCAGATCGGTCACCTTCATCCTTCCTCTCCTTTCCCGTGAGAACGTGAAACGCTCTTGGGTCTCCCAGACCCTCTCCTGCACCGCACAGTACCCCCGAGATCACCTCGTTGTCAAGGCCCCCACAGGGGGAGTCCTGTCAAAAGAGGACCCCCCTGAAAAAAAGCTTGCGGGATGAGGAAGGGGGACGGTATAACACAGATCTGGATCAGCGTTGACGTTGTCCACCCAAGGAGGAGACCATGCCACCCTTGAAACTGGAAGGGATCATGCCACCCATGGTGACACCGTTCACCAGGGATGAAGAGCTGGACGAGAAGGGCCTTCGCGCTGAGATCAACTATCTCATCGGGGCTGGTGTCCATGGACTGGTGACGACCGGGAGTACCGGGGAGGGGGTTACCCTGTCCGAGGACGAGCACCGGAGGGTCTTCGAGGTTACCGTGGAGGAGGTAAACGGCCGGGTGCCGGTCCTCTGCGGGATCGTCCCGGACTCGACCCGGCAGGCCGTCCGGCTGGGGAAGCTCGCCAAGGCGGCCGGGGCCACTGCCCTCCAGGTCACCCCCACCCACTACTTCCCGCCCAAGCCCGAGGGGATCATGGACTACTATCGGAGGATTGCCGGGGAGGTGGGGCTCCCGGTCCTGATCTACAACATCGTCCAGACGGTCCCCCTTTCGGCTGACCTGGTCGCAAGGCTCGCCGGGATCCCGGGGGTCATCGGGATCAAGCAGAGTGTTGGCGGCCTGAACACCCTGGCCGACATCCTGCGGCTCACCCCCAAGGAGTTCATCGTTTTTTCCGCCGTGAACGATCTCCTCTTCCCTTCCCTTGTCCTGGGGGCCAGGGGGGCTGTCACCGCTTTAAACACCATCCTCCCCGAACCTTCGCTGAAGCTCTACCAGGCCGTCCGGGAGAAGCGGTACGATGAGGCCCTCGCCATCCACAACCGACTCCTCCCCGTCGTCCGGGCTGCCTATGCCCCCAATTTCCCAGCCGGGATCAAGGAGGCCCTGAACCTCCTCGGAAGGCCGGGGGGCTTCCCTCGAAGCCCTATGCTCCCCTGCACGAAGGAGGAACGGGAGCGGATCCGGAGAGCCCTGAAAGAGGCCGGGGCCCTTTGAGACTGCCCGTGGCGTGTCGCCCGTAGACCTACTTACGACAAGCCACGGGCTACCTGCTACGAGCCACTTGAGGGAGGAAGAGGATGAAGCTGAAAGACAAGGTGGCCATCGTCACAGGGGCCGGGCGGGGGATCGGCCTGGCTATCGCGAGACGGTTTGCGGAAGAAGGGGCAAAGGTTGCCCTCGGGGACATTGACCGAAAGGCGGTGGAGGAGAACGCCCGTCAGATTGCCCGGGAAGGGGGGCACGCCCTGGGGGTCCGGGTGGATGTCGCCAGGAAAGCTGAGCTGGAACGGTTCGTCGAGCGGACGATCCGGACCTTCGGGCCGGTGGACATCCTGGTGAACAACGCGGCCTATCAGCCCCGCCAGAGCTCCTTCTTTGAGATCCCCGAGGCCGAATGGGACCGGATCATTGACGTGAACCTGAAGGGCCCCTTTCTCTTAAGCCAACTGGTGGCCCGGCAGATGGTTGGGAGGGGAGGGGTGATCATCAACCTGGCCTCGGTGAACTCGGTGGTGGCCCACCCCGACCTGGTCCCCTACGCCGCGTCGAAGGGGGGGATCAGCATGCTGACCAAAGGGATGGCCGTCGCCCTGGCCCCCTACGGGATCCGGGTGGTGGCCATTGGCCCGGGGACCATCCAGACAGCGGCCACCGCCGATCTCTTAAAGGACCCTGAGGCCCTCGCCCGGGTCCTCTCCCGAACCCCCCTCGGCCGGATCGGGCGCCCCGAGGAGATTGCCGCCGTCGCCGCCTTCCTGGCCTCTGATGAGGCGGGCTACATGACCGGGACGACGGTCTATGTGGATGGGGGCCGGCTCGCCTTGAACGGTGTCATGCCGATCCCTGCCAAGCGGCCCCGTCGGGTCCGCGGATGACGGGGCGAAAGGCGGGGCTTCCGAGGACGATCTTCTGGAGGCCGGTTAGGAAGGCCCGTTCGGTCTCCTCGGGGGTGAGGGCTGTTACCGTGAAGCCTTCCCGTTCAAGGAAAAACCGCCAGGCAGGCTGAAAGGCTGGCTGGCCGGAGAGGATTACCGGCTGGGACCGATCTTTGAGGAGGCCGTGGGCCCGCATGGCATGAAGGTCGGCGGAGGCGACGGCCCCGGCGAAGACGCTCATCAGTTGGGCCTCCCGATACTCGTGGCTTTGCTCCAGGATCCGGATGAGAAAGAAGGTCCGGGAAAGGCCGTACCGTTCCTCCCACATGGCCCCCCTGAACAGCAGGCTCTCGTCCAACGGCTCCACCGGTCCTTTGGGGAGGGCGCTCCCGAGGATGGTCTGGGTCTGGACCGCATGGATCAACTCGCCGGCTAAGGTGGTGATCCCGCCGACGATCCTCTCCTCCGCATCCACCTGGATCACCTTCGAGTGGGAACCCAGGTGGAGATAGAGGAGGGGGCCCTTCAGGGGGAGCGTCTCCAAGGCTCCGAGGACCTCGGTCTCCTCACCCCGGATGATGTCCACCCCCGGAGCCTCTTCCAACGTGTAGGGGAGGGGCCCGCTCCGGACGCCACGGACGAAGTAGATGGTGAGGTTGTACAGGTCTGGAAAGGAGGCTTGTTCCACCGCCTCCGCCAGCTCCCTCCACCCAACGGGGGCCTGGAGATGGGGAAGCTCCAGCAGCCCAAGTCCGGACGTGATCATCCCCGCGGCCAGGGCGAAGGGGGGCGGCTTTTCCCCGGCCTGTTCCAGCACCTGACCGATGGCTGTCCGAATGCCTTCCTTGAGAAAGGCCAGGCTTCCCGTCCTGGCCGTGTCGCGGACACCAGCCTGGACCTGGGTCTTGGCCAGAACCTTTCCCTCCCGGATCAACCAGACCCGCGTATTCGTGGTCCCGGAATCCATGGCCAGGAACGTTTCCATGCCTTTCATGCCCTCTCCTCAGATCGGCCCTGCGCCTCGATGATCCGCACCAAAGAGGTGAGGTGCTCTTCGATCACGTCAAACCTCCCCTCAGCCACCCATGGGGGCTTCAGCAGGTTGCTCCCGACCCCTAAGGCCGCCGCGCCCGCCTTCAAGAAGTCTGCCGCGTTCTCCAGGCCAACCCCTCCCACCGGGATCAGCCGGAGATCCGGGAGCGGGGCCAAAAGGGCTTTAAGATACGGAGGGCCAAGGGCGGAGGCGGGGAAGACCTTGACGAGGGGGGCGCCGCTTCGATGGGCCGTCCAGATCTCGGTGGGGGTGAAGGCCCCAGGGATGGCCACGGCCCCGTAGCGGGGGCAAAGCTCAAGGAGGAAAGGCTCCCATGTGGGGCTTAGGAGGAACCGGACCCCTGCCTTCAAGGCCGCCTCGGCCGCTTCCTTTTCGATGGCGGTCCCCGCGCCGACGATGAATCCCCGATGCTGGAGCCGTTCGATGACCTCGAGGGCATTCGCGGCGTTTAACGCCACCTCGATCAGGCGGACCCCCGACCGCTGAAAGGCCTGAGCCAAGCCCTCCAGCCGATTCGGCGGCACATGGCGGAGGATCAGGATCAGGCGGGACTCTTCAATGGTTCGGATAATCGTCTCGGCGTCCATAGCCTCCCTCCAAGCCCCAACGTCCCAAGGCGGTAGCCTACGGTAAGTGTATCACATCCCCCGAAGACGGCATAGCCACCATCCTCCCTGAAACGGATCTTGTCCGGGGAGACCGGATGGGGTATCATCTGCCATCGAAGCGACGGGAGGGCCTTGACGCTCAGGAAGATCCTCAGCCCGGGGACCCGGTTCAGCGGGTCCATAGCTCAATCAGGGAGAGGAGGCTGACAGCTATGTTGAAGGTCACCACCAACATGGTGCTTCCGACCACCATTACCGGTTCCTACCCTAAGCCCAGCTGGTACACCCAGGGCCTCCATGGTCGTCCGTTCAAGGTTGCCCTGGGCGACTCCCTCTTCCGGGAGCAGTACCTGGATGCCGTTGCCGCCATCATCAACGAGCAGGCGATGGCCGGATTGGACATCGTGACTGACGGGGATGCCCGCTTTGATCTGGCCGTAGGGGGGAAGTCCTGGTTCTTTTATGTCCTTGAACGCTTAGGGGGCTTAAGGGGCCGTCGAGACCTCTCCCCAGGATGGTCGGGGGACTTCCGGATCAGGCCCGGCCATATCCTGTGGGAGGTCCAGGAGGCCTACCAGCCCCCGATCGTCGTGGACAGGATCACCCGCGGGCCCCTGGAGTACGCTGCCGTCTGGAAGGTGGCCCAGCGGATGACGGCGAAGCCGGTCAAGTTCGGCACCATCAGTGCCCAGTGCCTCGTTCGCATGATGTGGAACCAGTACTACCCTTCGGACCGGGAACTCATCCTCGACCTCTGCGACGTCATGAACGAGGAGCTGAAAGAGCTAGCCCAGGCCGGTTGCCCCCTGATCCAGATCGAGGAGCCCAGGCACCACTTTCTCTCCCTCCGGGAAGAGACGACGGACAGGGACTTCCAGTTCTTCACCGAAGCCTTTAACCGGGAGGTGAAAGGGGTGGAGGCTGAGATCTGGGTCCACACCTGCTGGGGAAACCCCAGCCAGCAACGCCTCTTCTGGGAGCCCCCCTCCTACGAACGGGCCCTCCCCTATCTTCTGGAGCTGGATGCGGACGTCATCACCTTTGAGTGTGCCAGCTCCGGCGGAAAGGACCTCCCCCTCTTCGGGAAACACAAGACCTCCAAGAAGATCGCCATCGGGGTGGTGAGCCATACAAACACGGTCATCGAGCCCCCGGAGGTGGTGGCCGATCTGATCCGGAAGGCCTTGGAGTACATCCCCCCGGAGCGGTTGATCCTTTCGAGCGACTGTGGCTTCGGGCGGGAGGGCCTCTCCCGGAGGATCGCCTTCTACAAGTGCATCGCCCTGGTCCAGGGGGCGAACCTGGTCCGCCGGGAGCTTGGGCTCCCCGAGGTGCCGATCCGGGCCGCCGATCCCCACCTGGCCTTTGGCCAGGTGCCGGACACCCTGAACGCGGCATGAGAGAACTCCGCCGCTCCGAGACTTCACAGGCCTGACCCCGGAGGTTCCAGGGTGACAACGGGTGGGGGGAAGGGGATGGACGGCTCCTTATCCATGCGATTGAAGGAAGTCGCTGCTTTATTCCTCAAGCTCGGCCTCATCGGTTTTGGGGGCCCAGCCGCCCATATTGCCATGATGCACGATGAGGTGGTGAAACGGCGCAAGTGGATCAGCGACCAGGGCTTCCTGGATCTGGTCGGGGCGACGAATCTGATCCCCGGGCCGAACTCCACCGAAATGGCCATTCACCTGGGTTTTCTGCGGGCCGGATGGGCAGGCCTTATCACCGGGGGTGTATGTTTCATCTTCCCGGCCACGCTCATCGTTATGGCGCTGGCGTGGGTCTACGTGCATGTGGGCTCTACGGTTCAAGCCCTCTGGCTGCTTTATGGGGTAAAACCGGTCATCATCGCCATCGTCCTGCAGGCGCTGTGGAGCTTGGGGCAAAAGGCGGTCAAGGGCCTGCTCACCGCCGCGGTCGGGCTGACCACCCTCACCCTGTCCTTCCTCGGCATCAACGAAATTTTCCTGCTCTTCGCGGGTGGATTGACCGTCATGATCGGCATGAATCTCCAGCGATTGAAAAAGCCATCCTTCGGTTTCGTGTTCATGCCGCTTGCCGGATTGCCAGCCTCGCCGTCCCTCCCCTTCAGCCTCCCGCTGCTGTTTTTCACCTTCCTGAAGATCGGAGCCGTGCTGTATGGCAGTGGCTACGTCCTGCTCGCGTTCCTCAGGGCTGATTTTGTGGTGCGATTCGGGTGGCTCACTGACCAGCAGCTCATGGATGCCATCGCCATCGGGCAGATCACACCCGGGCCTTTGTTCACAACGGCCACATTTATTGGCTTCGTTCTCGGGGGTATAGCTGGGGCCCTGTTAGCGACCCTTGGGATTTTTCTCCCATCTTTCGTCTTTGTCGCTATCAGCAATCCGCTTATTCCTCGGCTCCGGAACTCCCCTTGGGCCAGCCGTTTCTTGGACGGTGTCAACATCGCTTCGCTCGGTCTCATGGCCGCCGTGACCATCCAGCTAGGCCGGGCTTCATTGACCGACCCGTTCACCGTTGTGATTGCGCTCATGGCGGCTGTCGGGCTTTTTCGATTCAAGGTCAACTCCCCATGGTTGATCTTAGGCGGGGCAGGAGCAGGGTTCCTGAGCATGATGCTCAAGGGTCTCTAACCTGCTGGGGAAACAGGGAATCGCCTCTAGCGGGTTTCGGTTGGACCTTCTCCCAGCTTCGTCCCCTTCATCAGGACGAGGAGGGGGATGACGGCGAGGAGGAGGTAGCCGATCAAGCGGAAATCATCGAGGAAGGCGAGGAGTAAGGCCTGCTGTCGGATCCCGGCGTAGAGACGTCCGAGGGCCTGCCTCTCGGCCGTAAACGGGTCGGAGCCGGCGGCCCGGAAGGCGGCGGCCATCGTCTGAAGCTGCTCCTGCACGTCCAGGTCCCACGGGGTGACATGGGCCACAAGACGGGCCTGATGGGTTTGAGCCCTCCGGCTCAAGACGGTCGTGACGACGGCGATCCCGAAGCTTCCCCCCAGGTTCCTCATGAGGTTAAAGAGACCGGAGGCGTACCCCATCTTCTCCCTTGGGACGACCGCCAGGGAGACGGTGGTGACGGGCATCCACATCCACCCGAGCCCGAGCCCCAGGAGGAGGCGGGGCATCATGACCTGAAAGAAGCTGGCCTCAAGGTTTAAGGAGGACGCCTTCAGCATGGCCAGGCCGCTCACCAGGGCCCCTGCCCCGATCATGAGGCGATAATCGAGCAGGTTGAGAAGCCGGCCTGCCAACGAGATGGTGACAACGGAGGTGACGGCCCCCGAGGCGATGACCAGGCCAGCCTGGAGGGTCGTGTAGCCCATAAGGGTCTGGGCAAAGAGGGCGATCAGGACGATGGCCCCATAGAAGCCGAAGTTCTGGAGGGCCATCAGGACAGTGCCGACGGTAAAGGTTCGGTTCGTCAAGATCGTGAGATCCACCACCGGCTCCTCCGTGCCAAGCTCCCGGATGATGAAGGAGAGGAAGGCCGGGAGGGCCAGGAGGGTAAGGCCGGTAATCCAGCGGGAGTTGAACCAGTCCAGCCGCTGCCCCCTTCCCAGGATGATCTGGAGGCAGCCGACCCAGATGACGAGGAGGAGGAAGCCCCAGCCGTCAATCCTCCTCACCCTTCTCTGAAGGTACGGTGGATCGTGAAGGAAGAGGAGGGCCAGGAGGACGACAAGGGCTGCAATCGGGACATTCAGGTAGAAGACCCAGCGCCAGCTGAGGTGGTCCGCGATCTGCCCCCCGAGGATCGGGCCCGAGATGGAGCCGGCGACCGATCCGGCTGCCCAGACGGCCATGGCGAGCCCCCGCTGGGCTGGGGGGAAGCTCTCCATGACGATGGCCTGGCCGGTGGCCGTGAGGGCTCCGCCGCCTAAGCCCTGGAGGACCCGGAGGAAGACCATGAGGGTCAGGGTCGGGGCAATACCGGCCAGGGCGGAGCAGGTGGCGAAGAGGACGGTACAGAAGATGAAGAACCGCTTCCGGCCGAAGAAGGCGGCCAGCCAGCCGGTCATTGGAAGGATGACGGCATTGGAGACCAGGTACGCCGTCAGGACCCAGGCCACCTCATCCACGCCCGCCGAAAGTCCCCCTTGCATATGGGCCAGGGCGACGTTGACGACGCTGGCATCGAGGATCTCCATCCCTGCCGAGAGGGAGGCCATGATGGCGATCAGCCACTTGTTCATCTTTCCCCTTACCGCAGCAGGATGGTGGGGACGACGGACATGCCGGGCCTCAGGATGTGGGGATTTGGCTTTTTATCCAGGATGATCTTCACCGGGATCCGCTGGACGACCTTGACAAAGTTCCCGGTGGCGTTCTCCGGGGGGAGGAGGCTGAACCGGGCCCCGGTCCCGGCCTGGATGCTCTCCACCGTTCCGGTGAAGACCTGGCCAGGGTAGGCGTCCACGGTGATCATCACCTTCTGGCCCGGCCGCACATGGGTGAGCTGAGTCTCCTTGAAGTTGGCCACGATCCAGACATCGTCGAGGGAGACAATGGCCATCAAAGGCTGGCCCGGCTGGACCACCTGCCCTACTTCCACCGTCTTCTTCGTCACACGACCGGCCATGGGGGCCCGGATGACGGTATCCTCGAGCTGGAGCTTGGCCAGTTCCAGATCGGCCAGGGCCTCTTTCAGGCGAGCTGCGGCCAGCTCCCGCTCGGCCTCCCTGATCTTAACGGCCCGCTGCCTTGCCCGCGCTTCCGCCAGCTGGGCCTTGACCTCCTCGGCTTTCGCCTTCGCCGACTCGACCCCGAGATGGAGCGGGGAGTAGGCGTAGCCGGATTCTTTTGCCCTCAGGTCCGCTATGGCTGCCTCCAGCTCCCTCTTCAACTGAGCGATCTTCTTTTCGGCCGCTGCCACTTGAGCGGAAGCCGCATTGTAGCTTGCCTTGGCCAGGTCATACTCCTGCTGGGCAATGGCCCTCTCGTCCACCAACCGGTGCATCCGGTCGTAATCAAGCCTTGCCCTTTCCTGAAGGGCTTGGGCCGCCTGAAGCTCGGCCTCGGCGACGGCCAGGGCCGCCTCCTTGGATGCCACGATGGCCCTGGCCTGTTCCACCACGAGGCGGGAGGTCTGGACCGCGGATGCCGCTGCCTGAAGGGCCGCTTCAGCCTGGGCGATCTGCCCCGAGATCGTCTCACGGCTGAACGGGACTTGCTCCGCCGCTGCCTTGAGCTGGCTCTCGGCAATGGCCACGGCGGCCCTGGCCTGCTCCACCTTCACCTTGTAATCCGCAGGGTCCAGCTCGACCAGGACCTGCCCTTCCTTCACCTCCTCGTTGTCATCCACCAAGACCCTCATCACCATTCCGGCAACCTTTGCGCTCACCGGGGCGATCCGCCCCTCGACGAAGGCATCGTCTGTGGAGACACGGGTCGCATAATACCGCCACAGGAGCCCTCCTCCGATGGCGAGGAGCAGGAGGAAGAGACCGACCGCGAGGACCACCCAGTTCCTTCGAGAAAGGAAACGTTCAAACCCTTGCCTCATTCGAAACCTCCTTGAATAGTGTACCATAGATTCCTCCCAAAGCTAAGGCCCCGTGAACCAGGCGGCTGGCCGGGAGGACCATCGGTCCGTGGAAGGGCTGTACAAAACCCTTGACTGGAGGATCAAGCCCCTCTACCATTCCTTACTATCCATGGAGGGGTTCCAACAGGCCATCCACCACCAGCCTCCAATGAGGGGGTGTCAAAGGAGGAGGAGATGAAACGGGTCATGGCATTGGCAGCGATCCTGATCCTGTTGGCCTCCCACGCTTTGGCTTACGACGGGATCGTGAAGAAGCAGGTCTTCGAGCTTCCCGTTTTTACCCTGGTCAGCGGGAAGGTCCTGAAGCTGGTGAGGATCGGCTACGAGACTTATGGAAGGCTCTCACCTGAGAAAGACAACGTGATCCTCATCTGCCACTATTTTTCAGGGACCTCCCACGCCGCCGGCAGATATTCCCCCTCGGACCAGGCGCCGGGCTACTGGGATGCCATCATCGGTCCCGGGAAGCCCTTCGACACTGACAGGTACTTCATCATCAGCTCCGATACCCTGGTAAACCTGAACGTGAAAGACCCGAACGTTATCACCACAGGTCCCGCTTCAATCAACCCGGACACGGGAAGGCCCTACGGCATGACTTTCCCCCAGGTGACGATTCGGGACTTCGTCCGCCTTCAGAAGCGACTTCTGGAATCCCTAGGCATCTCCCACCTCGTGGCGGTGGCGGGGCTCTCCATGGGGGGGAACCAGGCCCTGGAGTGGGCCGTCACCTACCCGGACTCCGTGGACAAGGTGATCGCCGTGGTAACGGCCGGGAGGACCCATCCCTGGATGATCATCACGCCCTTAAAGGTTGGGATTGATGCCATCATGTTAGACCCCAGGTGGAACAAAGGTGATTATTATGGAAGGGAGGAGCCTTTAGACGGCCTTGCCCTGGCCTTCAAGGAGATCACCGCAACCGCCAGGAGTCAGGTCTGGGCCGACAGGAGTTTTGGCCGGCAATGGGCGGTCCCGGCCGAGGATCCTTACCAAAATTTTGACCACCGATTCCTGGTGGAGCAGGAGATTGACAAGATCGCTTACGCCCGGGCAAAGGTCACCGATGCCAACTCCTACATCTACATGGCCCGGGCCCTGATCCTCCACGACGTCGGCTACGGCTACGGTTCCTTCGAAGAGGCCTTGAGGCGGGTGAAGGCCAAAGTTCTGATGATCTCCACCCCCCTGGACCTCTTCTATCCCCCTTCCCAATCGGATGAGGTGGTGGAGGTCATCCGCCGGAAGGGAGGGAAGGCCTGGCATCTCTCCCTCGAGAGTGACGGGGGCCACGGGGCGGGGATTACGGAAATCCAAAAGGTGGGGGAAGAGATCAGGAGGTTCTTGCTGGAGGAGTGAGGACGGTGGAATGGGAAGACGAAGGGTCAAGTGTCCAGGCTCAAGTCAAAACAGTGGGGTGAACTATGGATGCGAGCTTACACGAGGCCCTCATGATGCTGCTTGGTGAGGCGAAGGTGCTGACCTCTCCAGAGGCCCTTGATCGGTACGCGGCGGATGCCTTGGAAGGCTTCCGGGCCTTTCAGGCCGCCCCCTTGTTAGAAGCCCACCCGGATGTCGTTGTTCTGCCTGAAACGGTTGAGGAGGTGGCCGCCATTGTCAAACTTGCCTCCGAGCGAAGGGTCCCCATTGTCCCCTATGGAGGGGGGACGGGTGTCATGGGGGGGGCCGTTCCTGTAAAGGGAGGGATTGTCCTCGATCTCAAAGGTCTCAACCGGATCCTGAAGATCAGCTCGGAGGACCGAACCGTTACGGTGGAGGCCGGGGTGATCCTGGAGGATCTGGAGACCGCCCTGAATCGGGAAGGGCTGATCCTCGGCCACGATCCCTGGAGTCGCCCCATCGCCACGGTCGGGGGGGCCATTGCCACAAACGGTGTCGGGTACCTGGCCGCCAAATATGGCCCGATGGGGCACCAGGTCCTCGGCTTGGAAGTCGTCCTCCCAAACGGCGAGATCCTGGTGACGAGGGGCGTTCCCAAGGTCGCCGGCCCTTCCCTCCACCATCTCTTCATCGGCTCTGAAGGGGTCTTCGGGATTGTGACCAAGGCCACATTACAGGCGTTCCCCCGCCCGGAAAAGCGCTCCCTCTTTGCCCTGACCTTCAAAACCTTTGAACAGGGTTTTCACGCCGTCATGGAACTTTCCCGGATCGGCCTCCAGCCCTCGGTGATGGACCTGACCGAGGAACCCCCCTTTCTCCCTTCCTCCTCCAAGGTGGTCCTCTACTTGGGCTTCGAAGGGCCTGAAGAGGAGGTGGAGGGGGCCGGGGAGCGAGCCTTTACGATCTGCCAGCGGTTCGGGGGGACAGATCTGGGAGCAGAAAAGGCCAACTGGTTCTGGAAGACGCGTCACCGGTTCGCCGAGCGGTACCGGAGGTTCATCCTGAACCGGCCAGCCTCGGTGAGGCGGAGGCTCCTCTTAGGGCTCCCGTTCGATTACCTCCACGTGACCCTCCCGGCTTCATCCGTCTTAGAATACCGGAGGCGGTGTCAGACCATCCTGGAGACCTACGGTCTCTCCGTCAGGGAGTGGTCCATTTGGGGGCGCCCCGAGTTCTTCTCCCTTTTCATCTACGATATCAGCCTGGGCGGGAAGAAGAGTCGGGAGCGGATGGGGAGGGCGGTGGACGAGGTGCTTGCCCTGGCCCAGGACCTGGGGGGTTCGATGGAGTACTGCCATGGGGTGGGGTTGAAGCTCGCCCACCTCATGGAACGGGAGTGGGGGACGGGGCTTCAGGTGATGAGGAACTTGAAACAGGCCCTTGACCCCCTGAACATCATGAACCCGGGGAAGCTGGCCCTCTAGGGAGGGAGCGTGAAGTCCAGGGACTTCTCTCTGCTCGTCGGCCTCCTCCTTCTTCTCTCCGGATGCGCGAGTCTTCCCTTCCTCTCCAAGGGTCAGTCTGGAGGAGGCTCCGCCCAGGGGCCGGCGGCCGAACGTCCCCGGGATCCGGACCGGGCGATCCTGGAGCTGGAGTATGAGCAGCAGGAGCTGGCCAGGCGACAGGCGAGCCTCCAGGAGACCCTCAACACCCTTAAGGGAACCATTGAACGGCTCCAGGGGGAATCGGCGAAGTCCAAGACCCAGGTCGAGGGCTTGGTCGCCAGGATCGCGACGCTGGACGACCGGCTCACCGTCGTGCAGGCCGGCATCGAGGTGAAGCTGCTAAAGCTCCAGGAAGCCGTCCAAAAGGAGGTTGGGGCTCGATTAGGGGAGATCCAGGCCGGACTCCAGGCCCTTCTCGCGAAGAGCAAGGAGCTGGAGGTGGCCATCCAAGCCATCCAAGCGACCCAGGCCTCCTTGAAGAGAGAGGTGGAAAGGCTTCAAGCCCAGGGCCCCTCCACGAAAAAGACGCCGCGATCCCGCTGACCTCCCGATCCCCTACGAAGGCCACTGGACGGCCGTTGGCCCCATCCCGCCCGAGCCGATCTCCCCTTTCCCCTTGGCAGCCTGGACGCCAGGATTCTCTTCGAAGAACCGGCGGTTCTTGGCGATGTAGTCCCTCCACTGCTCAGGGGTAGCACTCTCCTCAAAGATGGCGCTGACCGGACACTCCGGTTCACAGGCCCCGCAGTCGATACATTCCTCAGGGTGGATGTAGAGCTGATCCGCCCCCTCGTAGATACAGGCCACGGGGCACACATCCACTCAGGCCCGGTCTTTCACGCCGATGCACGGTTCCGCAATGATGTACGCCATGATGTCCTCCTTCCTCTCCCTTAAACCATGGTCTCCAGCTCTTCGGCCAGCTTTAGGTACCGCTCATGGACACCGGGGCCGATGTGGTGGTGCTCTACATGCTCGAACTCCTCGGAGAGCCTGGTTTGATCGTCGGCGTTGAGGACGTTGTCGGCCATGACGAAGAGGACGTTATCCTCCTTAAAGATGTGGGATTGGAGGAGCTGGAGGTAGCCCGCCCCGTTCTCGATGAGAAGCCGCTTCGCCGCCTCCGGTTCAGCATCGAGCTTGTCCAGCCCCTCTTTAAGGCCTCTCAGGAAGCGCCGACCGTCCTCATGCTCCGAGAGCATCACCCCGATGGGTCCCCCTTCGACGGGGACGCCACGCTGGGAAAGGAGCGGGAACAGGAGGTCTTCCTCCTTCTTGTGGTGGCACTTGTCGGCAAACCCTTGGAAGAAGTCCAGGGCCTTGGCCAAGACCGCCGGCTCGACAGGTTGCCCCTGCTCCAGCCTTTGGATGGCCCGCTCCAGGACCTTCAGCACCCGCTCGATGATCCGGTGGTCCTGCTTCAAGGCTTCGGTGGCCCGCTCGGCATGCTCGTGATCGTGCCCATGGTTGGCCATAAGGTCTCCTCCTCTTCAGCAGGCTCAAGTGACCTTCGTCCCTTTCTCCCAAAAGCTACCGCCCGAGCCGGAACGGGGGGTACTCGTACAGGAGGTAACCCACCACCCGATACTCGACATCCCGGACCCCGGTCACCGGCACCTGGGCCCCCAGGGCGACGGCCCAGATCCCTGACCGGCTGATCCCCTTCCGGAAGCCCGGGGTCAGAAACAGCTGGAAACCCTTTGGGTCCTCCGTCCCCCATTCGCTTTTGCCGTTCAATTCCAAGAGGATCTGGGCTTCGGTTCCCCGTCCCCTGTCAAGGATCGGGTAGGTGAAGGCCAGATTGTACAAGAGGACTTTGGGGGCCCGATGCTCAACGAAGGGGTATTCGAACTTGAGGTTCCCCTGCCCGATGACATCCCCCCACGCCTTCCCGGCGGCCAGGAACGGGGCGAGGACCGTTGTCCCCTCCCCCAAGCCCCGATGGATGCCCCCGGTTGGGAAGCCCACCTCTAACCCCCCGCTGAGGATGAAGAGATGCTCCAGACTGTCGTGCAGGACGTATTTGACCCCTGCCTCGACATCACCGAGCCCACCGATAGCCCCTTGACCTTCGGGATCGTTGAGCTTCAAGGGGAGTTTCACCTCCACCTGGCCCCGGGGCCCCACCCGCTTTTCCACGATCCATGAGAACTGGGTGCTTTGCCCATCGTCCGGTGTCCTGGCCGTATTCCAGGCAAGGACGATCTCATTCTCGGGCCAGGCCTTCTCGGTCACCAAAGGCCTCGGGAAATTCAGTTCCCCCCGGGGCCAGTCCTCCGTGCAAAACGTTCGAAGGTAGGCTACCACCTGCCGGATCTGGTCCTCCGTCAGCGCATCGCGAAAGGAGGGCATGACATCGGAGCGTCCGGCCGCCGGCCCCCCTTCGGTCGTGACCAGGATCCAATCCCGGTCCGGTTCCTCCGAGTTAAAGGCGCACCAGGTGAAATCCGGAAGAGGCACCTGAATCGCCAAGCCAGGGACCTGGCCCCTGCCATCCTCCCCGTGGCAGGAGGCGCACGCCTGGGCGTACAGCCACTTCCCTTCCTCCAGGTCCTTGTCCGTCACCCGCGAGGCCCCCCACCCGAAGGATACCCCTAAAACGAAGAGACCTGCCCCACCGACGATGAGACCAGCCCGCTTCATACCCCACCTCCCTCTACATCCTGGGAAAGGTCGAAGGGGGACGGATGCGGTTCCAGATCCCCACGACGAAGAACAGGACGCCCAAGGTCTGCAGGATCGCCGAGGCGACGAGGGCACCCTTTGTCCACGAGGCTGGGGAGAAGGGTTCGGCAATAGCCCGGAGGATCAAGCCCAGG
>CAZHST010000044.1:0-24651 GCA_964535215.1 uncultured bacterium | reverse complement strand
GGGACTGAAAGCGGTCCCCGGTCTTCCGTCCTCGGTCTACGTGCTACGGCTTCACTCGATGACCCGACGAATAGGGGACTGAAAGCGAAAGTTTCCTTGACCAGGATGCGAAAGAACGCTATCCTGATGGCACTTCGGGGCAACCCGGGAAGCCTCATGGGAGGGTTGGAGATGGAGCACCAGGCCTGGATCAGGACTTCATGAGTTTACGAGAGCCCTATGCACGAAACGAGAGAAACCCGACGCGTTGAAGCGGTGTGGAAGTGGACTCGTCCCCTTGGGGTCATCTCGGAGAGGCTTAAACAGTTGAAGGCGCGGGTCGAGGCCTTCGCCGAAAAGCCGTATGCGTTAACCGCCCTGTTCGTCCTCGCCTTCGTGGAAGCCTCCTTCTTCCCCGTCCCCCCCGATGTGCTGCTCATCGCCCTGGCGGTCAGTCGGCCCAAACGGTCATTTCGCTACGCCACCATCTGCACCATCGGGTCCGTCATGGGGGCGTTCCTGGGCTATTACATCGGCTACGCCTTTTTCGAGACGATAGCCAAGCCGATCCTTGCCTTCTATCACGCGACCGAGTCGTTCCAGGTTGTCCTCGACCAATACCGGGAGAATGCCTTCACAGCCATCGTCATCGCGGGATTTACGCCGATTCCTTACAAGGTCTTCACGATCGCCGCAGGGTTTGACCGGACCGTGAGCCTGGCCACCCTGGCTTCGGCCTCCCTGGTGGGACGGTCCGGGCGGTTCTTTCTCGTCGCGTGGCTCATCTACATGTTCGGGCCAACCGTCAAGACCTACATTGACCGCTACTTTGATTTGCTGTCGCTGGTGCTCATCCTGCTCCTCATCCTGGGGTTTGTGGCCATCCAGTGGGTGTTTTGAAGTGGAAGGGGCATCCTCCCTGAAAGTTTCAGGGCTTAGGTGTGAGGGCTTCGATGGGTTTATGACGACAGGAAAGGGGTTCAGGGAATGTCGAAGCGGGTCAAGTTTGGGATCGAGAGGTTGGATGAGATGTTGGGGGGAGGCCTCCTCCCCGGGACCCTCACCGTGGTCTACGGGGCGACAGGGATTGGGAAGACCCATTTGGGGCTCACCTTTGCCCATTATGGGGAGCGGTATGAACAGGCGAGAGGGATCATCTTCGACATGACCGCCAGGGGGGACTCCCAACGGCATGAGGAGTACGCCAAAAGGCTCTTCGGGTGGGAGCTTCAGGCGTGGAATCACTTGATCCGGCCCGGGCAGGAGAACCCTTTCCCCCTCCCTCACGCCCTGGAGGCGATGCGGTACTGCCACGAGTTCGACTACGGCGGACGGGTGAGCGAGTACCAGGTGTCCACCCCCGAAGGCCGGGAGTTCCGCTGGGACTGGCTGGCCGCTTACGCCCAGCGGTGGAAGATGGTCCTCCCGTTCTTCTACTTCCACTTTGCCAACGGGGTGAGACGGGTCGTGGTGGACGGGGTGGACCCCACCCAGGTCCCCTGTGAGTCGCTCCAGCTCTACATCTTCGACGAGCTGTACCGGAAGGTCATCCACCAGGATGCAGAGGTCCTGGGGATGGAGATCCTGATCCCCGTTTGGCGGTACCGGGACTTTATCGAGCAGAGGCGCTACGATCACAGAGAGATCGTCACCCTTCTCCTCGTCACCACCGAGGAGAACCTCCTGGATGACCTGATCGCCAGGAAGGTCGGGGAGGGAGACCTGGGGGCAACGGCGAACACCATCATCCTCATGGGGAAGCGGGTCAAGGGGGGGAAGGTGGGGCGTGCCCTCTACATCGCCAAGCACCGGGGGAGTGCCTGTAGCGATGAGATTGCCGAGTACACCATCAGCGAAGAGGGCCTCGTTTTTGTGTAGCGAGGGGAGCAGCCATCGGCGACGGGAAATCGGCTCGCCTCGTTCTAAAGAAAGGTTGCACCAGGGATCCCCGGAGGGTATGCGGTGTTAAAGCTGGTCCTGGGTGGTTTCCGGGGGGCGGCGGGAGAGGCTTAGGGGTCAGGAGGGCTCCCAGTGAAGGCCGCCGTGTTACACAAGCCTGACGATCTCCGGGTGGAGGAAGTGGACTGCCCCAAGGTGGGCCCGGGGGAGCTTCTGATCCGGGTCAAGGGGTGTGGCGTCTGTGGGACGGACCTCCGGGTCATCCGTGGGAGAAAGCGGCGGGGGATCCACTTCCCCTCCATCATCGGCCACGAGATTGCCGGGGAGGTCGTGGAAACGGGAACGGGGGTCCTGGCGTTTCAGCCGGGGGACCGGGTGGCCGTCGTCCCTGTCATCCCCTGCCTCCGTTGCGCGTATTGCCTCCGGGATCTGGAAAACCTCTGCCTGAATCGGACGGCCATCGGGTACGAGTTCGACGGGGGGTTCCAGGAGTACCTGAAGATCCCGGAGGTGGCAGTCCGGACGGGGAACGTGATGAAGATCCCCGGGCACCTCTCCTTCGAGGAGGCCTCCCTCTTGGAGCCGTTTGCCTGCTGCGTGAACGGGAGCCAGCGGTCGAACATCCCGTTGGGGGGGACGGTTGTCATCATCGGGGCGGGGCCAATCGGCCTCATGCACTTAAAGCTGGCGAAGGTCTTTGGGGCGGCCACCGTCATCATGAGCGAGCCGGCCCCCTTCAGACGCGAGGCGGCCCTCCGGATGGGGGCGGATGTCGCGCTCGATCCTCATGAGACGGATCTCCATCAGGTGGTGATGGAGCGTACTGCCGGGATCGGGGCCGATAGCGTCATCCTGGCTATCGGCATCCCTGGCCTGGTCGGGGAGCTGGCGAAGCTCCTGAGGAAGGGGGGGACGTTAAATCTCTTTGCCGGGTTTGATGAGGAGGCGGAGGCGAGGATCCTCTGTAACATCGTCCACTACAACCAGGTGACGATCACCGGGTCGGCCTCTTCCTCCCGGCGCCACTTCGAGCAGGCCCTCGCGCTCGTGGCCTCGGGCCGGGTCCAGCTTAACGACCTGATCACCCACCGCTTTCCGTTAGGGGAGATCCATGAGGCCCTCCAGACCACCATGGAGGGGAAGGGGCTGAAGGCCATCGTTGTACCCTGATCACTGGAGGAGGATGAGAGCATGTCGTCGCTCGGGAAGCAGATCCGGTTAAGTCGGATCATCAACCAGAGGACCGGCAAGGTGTTCTTCGTCACCATGGACCACGCCATCACCCGTGGGGTCCTGGAGGGGATCGAGGACATCCGGGGGATGCTGGAGAAGATGATTGCCGGCGGGCCCGATGCCCTGACGATCCATAAGGGGATCGCCCAGGAGTTCTTCCCGCCTTACGCAGGGAAGGTGGCCCTGGTCATCAAGGCCTCCAGCTTCGCCCCGTATCATCCAACCTACGATACGATCGTCGCCGATGTGGAGGAGGCCATCCGCCTGGGGGCCGATGCCATCTCCGTCGGGGCCCTGGTCGGCGGGGATCGCCAGGCCGAGATGCTCCACAACCTCAGTCGGATCTCCAAGGAGGCTTCATCGGCCGGCCTCCCCTTGATCGCCCATATCTATCCTAAGGGGGAGATGATCAAGGACGAGGAGCGCTACCACTGGAGCCACATGGCCTACGCGGCCCGGGCTGGGGTGGAGCTTGGGGTGGACATCGTCAAGACCTGGTACACGGGGGACCCCGAGAGCTTCCACAAGGTGGTGGCGGCCACCCATGGCCGGGTTGTGGCGGCGGGAGGGCCCAGGATGGAGACCCCCAGGGAGCTGTTCGAGATGACCAAGGGGGTCATGGATGCCGGGGCCTTAGGGGTGGCTTACGGCCGGAACATCTTCCAGGCGAAGGACCCCACCCGGATGGTCGAGGCGGTAAGGGTGATCATCCACGAGAAGGGGACGGTGGAGGACGCCCTGGAGATCCTCGGGGAGCCGTGATGGCCGAAGGAGTGTACCTCCTGGGGGTGGACGTCGGGGCCCAGAGCGTCAAGGTGGCCCTCTTTGACGGGAGGGGAAACGTCCTGGGGATGGCCCAGCTCCCCCACGCGGTCCTCAGGCCTCGCCGGGGCTGGGCCGAGGCCGACCCCGACCAGTGGTGGGAGGCCTTCCTGAAAGGCCTGAGAGAAGCGTCGGACAAAGCTGGGGTCCCTCCTGCTCAGATCACGGGGGTCGGCTTGAGCACCATGTGCCCCTCCCTGGTTGCCATGGACAGGGAGGGGAGGACCCTTCGACCCTCCATCCTCTACCTTGACCAGCGGAGCCTCGTCCAGGTCGAGGCCCTCCTGTCCGTCGTGGGGTTAGAGCGGATCTTCGACATAACCGGCAACCGGGTTGCCCCTGGGACCTACTCGGGGAGCAGCATGCGCTGGATCAAGGATCATGAACCCGACGTGTTCGCCAGGACCTTTTGCTTCGGTCATGCCAACTCCTTTCTCGCCGCCAGGCTCACCGGGCAGTTCGCTATGGACTGGACCAACGCCTCCTTCACCGGTCTCTTCGAGACCGGGCGGAGCCGGGGATGGTCCCTGGAGCTGTGTGAGGCCTGGGGCATCCCCATCGAGAAGCTGCCCGAGCCCCTCCCTTCGTGGGCGAAGGTGGGGGGGGTCTCGGGCGAGGCGGCGGGGCTGACCGGCCTGCTGGCGGGGACGCCCGTGGCCATTGGCGGGGCGGATACCGCCTGTTCCGCCCTGGGGGCGGGGGTGACGGAGCCCGGTCAGGTCTTTGAAACGGCCGGGACCTCGGATGTCCTGGCCTTTGTCACCGATCATCCTCGGTTTGACATCCGGTTTATGAACCGGTGCCACACGGTCCCCGACCGGTGGCTCGCCATGGGGGCCCTCCTCTCCCCCGGCGCGGCGTTGAGCTGGTTGCGGGATCAGATCCTTTCGGTCGGAAGGTACGAGGTTTTGGATGAAGAGGCCGAGCGATCGGGGGCCGGGGCGAACGGGGTTCTCTTTCTCCCCTACATGCAGGGGGAGCGGAGCCCCATCTGGGACCCCTTTGCCCGGGGGGTCTTCTTCGGCCTCTCTTTAGAAACCACCCGGGGGGATCTCGTCCGGTCCATGATGGAGGGGACGGCCTACGCCCTTCGCCAGAACCTGGAGATTGCCAGGAAGGATCTCGGGCTGGAGGTTGACCGGATCCGGGTGGGTGGGGGAGGGGCGAAGAGCGACCTCTGGTGCCAGATCAAGGCCGACATCCTGGGGATGCCCCTCCTCCGGTTGGATAAGGAGGAAACCGCCGTCCTGGGGGCCTCGATCCTGGCCGGGATTGCCGCCGGGTATTACCCGGACTACCGGGCGGGGGTGGAGGTGGCGGCGGCCAAGCCGGTGAAGACCTTCCTCCCCAGGTCTGAACTTCGCCCGACATACGAGCAATCCTACCAGATCTTTTGCGATCTCTATCCGCGATTGAAGGAGAGTTTCCGGGCCTTACGATCCGCGCTTCGTCTGCGGGAGGAACGGTAGCGACGAAGAAAGCCATCAGCGGTCAGCCATTAGCCGGTAGCCCCTATGTGGATCACATTCGACGCCCAAGCGAACGCGATGTACCTCTCCTTCGCCTGGATCCCACCAGGGGAGGTCCTCCTCACCATCCCGGGTTTCAGGACCCTCCTTTACTTTGACGACGACGACCAGTGGACCCGGCTGGACCTCCTGCCCGGGGATGAGCTGGACCTGTCGAATTGCCTGGCCCACATCGGGATCCAGGACGGCGTGCGCTACAAAGAGGCCACGAACACGCTCACCATCCAGTTTCAGGAGGATCGTTCCTACCGGGATATCATTCCATGGGAGGCCCTGGTGGATTTCGATCAGGAGGGGCAGCTCCTGGGCATCGAGATGCTCTTCGGGGATCGCCTGGCAAGGATCCAGGAGAAGCTCCGCTACGTTTACCACGAGCGGATCACCTAAACGCTTTTCAGTCTTCAGCGTCGGTGAAGGAGGGGAAACCTCTCCCCCGGCGGTTGCCCAAAGGGCTTTCACTATTATGAGGATCATCGGGGTGGATCTGGCCTGGGGGGATCGAAGGCCAGACGGGATCGCCGGGATCGAGATCGAAGGGGGTCACCCCTCGCTCTTTTATACGGGACGGGTCCTGGGGGATCCAGCTCTCCTCCGGCTGATCAATGACCTCACCGGGAAAGGGCCTGCCCTCCTGGCCATTGACGGCCCCATCCTCTGCCCCGTTCAGGACGGGATGCGTCCGGTGGATCGCTTGACCCATGTCCTCTTCGGCCGCCAGCATGCCGGCTGCCACCCGCCCAATGCTTCGGTGCGGCCCAGGCCCCAGCGGATCGCCAGGAGGCTAAAGCGGCGCGGGTTCTCCACCGCCTTTTCGCTGGATGAGCCCCGCCAGCTCCGGGAAAGGGATGGGAAACCCTTAAGGCGCCAGATTGAGGTCTATCCCCACCCGGCCACCCTCCGCCTCTTCCACCTGGACCGGATCATCAAGTACAAGCGGGGCAGGGTCGAGGAACGAAGGAGGGCCCTGGCCCAGCTTCAACAGCTGATCGCTGATCTTCTACCGCGTCTTGACCCCCCGGTCCGGGTAGGGAGGGGAGGATGGAACCTCTTCAAGGAAGATCCCAGGGATCTTCGGGGGGAGGCCCATAAAGCCCTGGAGGACGGCCTGGATGCGGTGATCTGCGCCATCGTCGGCCTCCTCCACTGGTGGCATGGCGGTCAGAAGACCCAGGTGCTTGGCGATCAAAAGATGGGGTATCTGGTCATTCCGCATCCGGTCTAAGGGTCCCCTGATTGACGGGAGGCTTTCCATGGCCATCAAAGAGCTGCATCCGTGGAACGTCTCGCCGGAGGAGGCGAAGGCGATCCAGCTTAAGCTTCGAGACCAGCTTGACTTGACCGGTGAGCCGGAGCGGATCGAAACCGTCGCCGGCGTGGATGTCTCGTACGAGAAGGGCTCCGACCTCCTCTACGCGGCCGTTGTCGTCTTGAGGGTCAAAGATCTCAAGGTGCTGGAGACGGCCTCCGCTGTGGCGCGGGCGACCTTCCCGTACATCCCCGGGCTCCTCTCGTTCCGGGAATCCCCTGCCGTCCTCCAGGCCTGGGAGAAGCTCACCTTGCGGCCTGACTGCGTCATCTGCGATGGGCAGGGGCTTGCCCATCCCCGGCGGTTCGGGATCGCCTGTCACCTGGGCCTTCTCCTCGAGACCCCTTCCATCGGGTGCGCGAAAAGTCTCCTCGTGGGCGAGTACAATCCCCCAGGGCCAAGGAGGGGGGACTTCGAGTACCTCTACCACAGGGGGGAGGTGGTCGGGGCGGTCCTTCGGACGAAGGAGGGGGTCGAGCCGGTCTTCGTCTCCCAGGGCCACAAGGTCCGCCTGGAAAAGGCCATAGAGATCGTCCTGGCCTGTTCGACCAACTACCGCCTTCCCGAGCCGACCAGGAGGGCCGACCTTTTGGTGAACATGCTTCGCCGATCCGGCAGCGGGCGTGGAAGCGGTGAAAGCCCCCAGGCCTCCCTTTTTGACGCATAGCCGGTTTGAGGACCCGAGGGCTGGAGCGCTCCCCTTCTTCCGAGTTACCGGCGGCTGCTATGGGGGAGCCCTCCTCCTCATCGTTCTCCTGGTCTCCTGCGCGGGCCCGCAAGTCAGGCCCGTGACCGTGGGGTACGAGGAGGTGGGGGGGGCCTCCTGGTACGGGGAGCCCTATCATGGCCGACCGACGACGAGCGGCGAGGTCTACGATATGCACCAGCTCACCGCCGCCCACCGGACGCTCCCAATTGGGACGTGGGTCATGGTGACGAACCTGCATAACGGCCGCTCGGTGGAGGTCCGGATCAACGACCGGGGGCCGTTCAAGGAGGGGCGGGTCATTGACCTCTCCTATGCCGCCGCCCGCCTCCTGGACGTGGTGGGGCCGGGGGTTGTCCCCGTCAGGCTCCGTGTCACCCGGCTCCCCCGCTCGGCCGACGGAACCCCGATCGGGGCCACCCGTTACACGGTCCAGGTCGGCTCTTTCGTGAACAGGGCCTATGCCCTGGCCCTGAAGGAGGAGCTGGGGCGGACCTTTGACGGGGTGTTCATGGCATCGAGGGTGATCGGAGGGGAGACGTATTACCGGGTCCGGGTGGGAACCTTCGCCAGCCGGGAGCAGGCGAGCCGGGTGGCTGCCCGCCTGGCCGCCCGGGGGTACCGGGTCCTCATCGTGGAGCAGGATCTGTAGGGCAGGAAATTGGTCTTGGTTTTCGGACAAAACTGTGCTATTTGGTAGGCGTTCAGCCTCCTAACGGTTGCAGGCTTACGGCTCCGGTCTTTCGTCGCCAGCTCCCACCGGGGGGATCGGTCATGTTGTGTGGGCATTGTGGGTTCGGGGTTACGCCTGATTTCCAGTTCTGCCCCAAGTGCGGGAACCCCTTGAACCGGGGTTGTCCACAGTGCGGCTACGTCTGCCCTCCCGAATTCCGCTATTGCCCCAAGTGCGGCACCGAGATCCAAGCCCCGGTTGCCTCCCAGCCCTCTGGTGGTGCTGGCCAACCGGCGGAGGGACCTTCCAGGGAGAGGCCCCTCCCGGAGGGGGCAGAGGCAGAGCGGCGGCCGGTGACGGTGCTGTTTGCCGACGTGGTGGGCTTCACGACGCTGGCCGAACAGCTCGACCCGGAGGAGCTTCGGAGCCTGATGATGGGTTGCTTTCAAACCCTGGCCGAGGAGATCCGGCGCTATGACGGCTTCATCGAAAAGTTTATCGGCGATGCCATCCTGGCCGTCTTCGGCGCCCCGGTAGCCCACGAGGATGATCCCGAGCGGGCGGTCCGGGCCGCCTTGGGGATGCAGGAGCGGTTGCAGCAGCTCAGGGCCGGTGTGGGTGACAAGACAGGGGGGGCGCTCACCATGCGGATCGGCATCAATACCGGCCTGGTTGTGGCCGGGGTGGTGGGCGAAGGGAAGGATTATGGCGTGGTGGGGGACCCGGTCAACGTGGCGGCCAGGCTGCAGCAGGTCGGGGCCCCAGGCAAGGTCACCGTGAGCGAGGAGACGTATCGGCTGACCCGGAAGGCCTTTGACTATCGGCCTATCGGGGCCGTGACCTTGAAGGGGAAGACCGAACCGATCCAGGCCTTTGAGGTGGTCGGACCCAGGATAGGGCGAGGCCTCCCCCTTGAGGAGGAAGGGTTGCTCACACCGCTTCTCGGGCGGGAGGAGGAGCTTCGTCAGCTCCTCGACCTTTTCCATCGGGCCCTGAAGGGGAGGACCCAGGTCGTGGCCTTAATTGGCGAGGCCGGCATCGGGAAGTCCCGGCTCTTGGTCGAGTTCCTGAAACGGCTCGATGCGGAGGGCTCCCTCGCCCGGATCACCGTCTACCAGAGTGCCTGCTCGTCCTTTGGGAGCGGGGCTTACCACGTGTTCAGTCATTTCTTCCGATCCTGCTTTAACCTGGCCCCCCAGGATGATGCGGCTCTGGCGCGGGGGAAGATCCGGGAGGTCTTAGGGGCCATGGGCGCCCAGGTCGAGGCCATTGCCCCCGTTGTGGAACACCTTTTGGGCTTCGAGGAAAAGGAGCTTCGCCTTGAGCACCTGGACCCTGAGCAGCTCAAGCGCCAGCTCCTTCTGGCCGTGAAGGAGATCTGCCAGTGTCAGTGCCGTCGCCGTCCTGTCCTCCTGATTGTGGAGGACTTCCAGTGGGCCGACGCCGCCTCCGTCGAGCTGCTCCGCTCCCTGGTCGATCGGGTGCCCGAGCGACCTCTCATGCTCCTCCTCCTGGCTCGGCCAACGCCCCACACCGTCGCGATCTACAGCCCCAACGTGGATTGCACCATCATCCGCCTCCAGCCCCTGACCCTGGAGGAGAGCGAAACGTTCCTTCAGGCCCTGGTTGGCCCTCTCCCGGCCCCGTCTCTCACGGCCCTTCGGGAGCTGGTGGCGCGCCGCGCGGCGGGGAATCCCTTCTTCCTGGAGGAAGCGGTGCGCTCCCTGATGGATGCCGGTCTCCTGGTCAGGACCCCTGAGGGGATCCGCTTTGCGGGAGACTCCCCTTCCCTGGAGATCCCCACGACGGTCCAGGGGGTCATCCTCTCCCGTCTGGATAGCCTGGAACCGCGGGCCAAGCAACTGTTGCTGGAAGCGGCCGTGATCGGGTCGAGTTTCGACCTCGAGGTCCTCCGCCAGATCACCGCCCGGCCCCACGAGTTTCAGGCCCATCTGGAGACCCTCCTCCACGCTGATCTGCTCACCGAGGTCCCCGGGGCCGGGGGGCGATCCCCCGAATACCGATTCCGCAGCTCCCTGATCCAGGAGGTGGCGTATAACAGCCTGTTACGGAAGCGCCGGGCCGCCCTCCATGGGCAGATCGCCAGGACCCTGGAGCGGCTCCATGCCGAGCAGCTCGACGAGTACCTCCCCCAACTGGCGCATCACTACGGCTTGAGCGATGACCGGGAGCGGGCCCTCCAGTACCTCCTTCGCTTCGGGGACAAGGCCTTAAAGATCTACGCCAACCAGGATGCCGCCCGTTGCTACCGACAAGCCCTGGAGATCCTCGAACCCCAGGAGGGTCAGCCTGCCCTCAAGGCGGAGGTCTTAGAGAAGCTGGCCGATGCCCATAACGCCTTGGGAGAGCCTGATGTGGCTCTGGGACACTGGCAGAGGGTCCTCGCCCTCTATGAGGCGTTGGGGAGAAAGCCCTCCCTGGCAGCCGTCCATCGGAAGATCGGGCTTTTCTGGTGGGGCCGGGGGAATCGCGAGAAGGCGGTGGAGCACTTTCAACGCGGCCTCGATCTCCTGGCCGGGGAACCTGAAAGCGTTGAGGCGGCCCTCCTCTACCACGAGCTGGGCCGTCTCCACTTCCGGATCGGGGATGATGAGCAGGCCATCCTCTGGGCCCAAAAGGCGTTGGAGCTGGGACAGCGGCTTGAGGCCCCTGAGGTCATCTCCCAGGCCTCTAACACCTTCGGGGTCTCCATGGCCCGCCGGGGCCAGTTAGAGGAGGGGATCGTCCAGGTTGAGCAAAGCCTCCAGACGGCTCTAGAGCATGACCTTCCCGCTGCCGCGTGTCGCGCCTACACGAACTTAGGGATGCTCCTGGCCGCGGTCGATCGGGAGCGGGCGATAGCCTGTTGTCACGAGGGCCTGGCCTTGGCCAAGAAGATCGGTGATCTCTCCCAACAGTCCTGGCTGTACGCCAGCATGGCTTCAAGCTTCTGTTCCCTGGTGGGGGATTGTACCCAAGGGGTCGAGGCGGCCGAGGCCTCCATCGCCCTCGACCAGCAGCTCGGCCAGCGGAACCACCTGCCGATCCCGTTGATCCTCTTGGCGCAGATCCACCAGTGCCAGGACCAACTGGGGGAGAGCGAGCGTTACTATCTTGAGGCCTGCGCCATCGCCGAAGAGATCGGCGAGCCGCAACTTCTGTTTCCCTGCTACGATGGGTTGGCGACCCTCTACCTGGCCATGGGGGATACCGTCAGAGCGGAGGAATACCTGGCGAAGGGTCAGGAAGTGTGCCGGAGGACCGGCTACACGCCGGATACGTTGATCATGCTGCCCTTCCTCTGCTGAGGAGGCGGCCGACAAGGAGGGAAGGAAGGATGGAACGAAACGAGACGGCTGGGGTGCTGGCGGTGGGTACTCCGGCGCCCAACTTCCGTCTGGCCTCAGCCCAGGGACCAGAGATTGCCCTGGAGGATTACCGGGGAAGGTCTCACGTGATCCTGTGGTTCTCCAAAGGGCTCTTTTGACCCTTCTGCCGCCGGCACATGGCGCAGTTGCGCCTGGGGTATCCAGAGATCCAGCGGCGAGACGCCGAGCTCCTCCAAATTACCCACAGCACCCCTGAGGAGGCCCGGCTCTACTTTCAGCAGTATCAACTGGCTTTCCCTTATCTCTGCGACGCCGACCGAGGGGTGCACCGGCTCTACGGCGTTCCCATGGCGGAGAAGGGACTCGTCGAGGAGGTCCGCGATTTCGTGGCCTGCGTTGCCGCCGAGGCGAGCGACCGGCTGCTCCGCGGGGAAAGGAGTGCCTCCCCTTTACCCTACCTCAAGCGTTACGGTTTGAACGACCCGGAGCAAGCCGTCTTCATCGTCGATCCATCTGGAACGATCCGCTACGTCCACACCACCGGTCCCATCGGGGCCCTCCCTTCCACCGCCGACCTTCTCCGCCAACTGGCCCTGCTTGAGTAGCGGCGGCACAATTTTTGCAACTCAGCGAGGGAGCTGTTGGCGCATTTTTCTTGACAGCCCTTCCTTCGTCATGATAGCGTTTGCGAAATCCTCGGTCATCCCAGCCCCTGCCCCTTTCCGGTTTGCTTCATCCTTGTTCAGGTGATGTTTGGTGGAAGCGAGGCTCTCTTCCCTGGGCCCCCTTCAGGGAAGCCTTGCGATCTCCTTTGGGGGGAAAAGATGGCGAAAAAGTTTTACACCATTCTGATCCTTCCCGACGCGACCGCGAAGGCCCTGAAGCTCCATGTCTCGAAGTCTGCCTTCGCTGTCCTGGCCGGGATCCTTGGCTTCATCCTCGTCTGGTTTTTCTTCTCCATCTATCAGTACATCGCGCTTCAGAGCCAGATCCTGGAGCTGAAGCGACTCCGCCGGGAGGTGGGGGAACACCGTTTTGTCCGGGAACGGTTTCAGAAGCTGGAACGGGAGCTCCTCTCCTTAAAGGATCTGGACCAGAAACTCAGGAGGGTGGCGGGATTGAGATCGGGGGGTTCCACCCTTGCCATCGGAGGGATCGAGGAGGGGGAGGGTGGTGCCCAGCTTAACGTGGTGGCGTCACCCGAGGGGGACCTTGTCAGCAGGATGAAGCGGGATCTGGAGGAGCTCCAGCGGGAGGTCGCCCTCCGCGAGCGGAGCCTACGGGAGTTGAAAAAGTTCTTTGAGGAGAAGCAGTCGCTCCTGGCCTCCACCCCGATCATCTGGCCTGTCAAGGGGTGGCTCACCTCCGGTTTCGGGGACCGGATCTCCCCCTTCACCGGCCGGCGGGAGATGCATGAAGGGGTAGACATCGCCGTCCCCGTCGGGACCCCCGTCCTGGCCCCCGCCGCTGGGGTGGTGGCCTATGCTGGCTTCCTCTCCGGCCACGGGAATGCCATCTTGCTCGAGCATGGTCACGGCTTCTCCACCTTTTACGGCCATAACAGCAAGCTGATGGTCAAGGCCGGACACCGGGTGAAGAGGGGTCAGCTTATCGCCTACTCGGGAAGCACGGGACTCTCAACAGGGCCCCATCTCCACTACGGGGTGCGCTTAAACGGCCGGTGGGTCGACCCCCGGGACTATATCGTGGAGGGTGACCTGCCGGTGCCTGGGGAAGGCCCGATGGCTGATCCGTTGGCAGGGGGCCTTGATCGGTTGCTGTCCAAGGAGCAGCTCTGACCTTGAAGGTCTGGAGGCCGAGGTTCATCAGCGGGGCTCTCCTCGGAGCGATGCTCCTGCCGGGTAGCACCTTTGGCGTCTCCCAGCCCGGGGGAGAAGTTCTCCTGGCCGCCGGCGGTGATGTGACCCTCGGCTATCACCTGGAGAGGTACCTCCAGGAGCGGTGGGGGACTTCGTTCCCGCCGGAGGCCCTTGCGTATCCCTTCGCCAAGATCGCTCATCATTTCCGCCAGGCCGATATCGCCCTCATCAATCTGGAAGGTCCCCTGACCACCCGAGGGTGGAAGCTCTCCAAGCGGTTCAACTTCCGGGCCGATCCCCGATCCGTTGGCATCCTGATCCTGGGTGGGATCTCCGTGGCCAACCTGGCGAATAACCACATCATGGATTACGGTCCCCTTGGCCTCCGGGACACCATCGCCACCCTTGACCGGGTGGGGATCATCTCCTTCGGGTCTGGTGAGACGGTGAAGCAGGCCCGGGCAGGGGCCGTGGTCGAGCGGAAAGGGTTACGGGTTGGATTCCTGGGGTATGTGTACCTCGGCCCGGGATCGTCCGAACCCAGGGCGATCCATGCCTCGACAAGGAGGCCCGGCGTGGCCGGCCATCCTTCTTCGGTCGAGACCCTCCGGACGATGATCGGAGAGGATCTGGCGAGGTTGAAACCTTTGGTGGATCTGGTCGTGGTGTCGTTCCACTGGGGCCGGGAGGGGAGCTTTTACCCGGAGGCTGACCAGCGGTTCCTGGCCCGCTTCACCATTGACCGGGGGGCCCATCTGGTCCTTGGCCATCATCCCCATGTCCTCCAAGGGATCGAGGCCTATGGGGGGGGGATCATCGCCTATTCCTTGGGCAACCTCGTCTTCGGCGGGAAGTGGGACCCCCAGGATAAAGACTCCATCATCTTGAAGGTACGGTTGGCGAGGGAGGGGATCCGGGGCGTGGAGATCGTTCCGATCCGAACCACCAATCCCCCCCATGCCCGTTTCCAGCCCGTTGAGCTTCAGGGGGAGGAGGCGGCCCGGGTGATCAGGCGCCTCAAGGTGTACTCGCGGGGCTTTCTGACCATCGAGGCCCTAACGTCGCGGGAGGTGGAGGTGCTCCCAGCCACGGGTCCAAGGTAGGCCTCAACGGGAGAGGAGGGTGAAAGGCCAGAGCCCCTGGGCCCCAGCCGAGGGGCCTTGGTGTTTTTCTTGGAAGGGCTGAGCCACCTGTGGTAAAATTCTTGCACGCGTTCAGGCATCAGCCATCAGCCCTGACCGTTCGAAGTTCAGCGTTCCACCTGGAACCTTGAACGCTCTTTAGGCTGAAGGCTGAAAGCTAGAGGCCCGTTGAGGAGGCGAGCGGAAAGCCATGATCAACTTTATCCTTCGCATGATCCTGGGAACGAAGAACGAGCGGGAGCTGAAACGGCTCCGGCCGATTGTGGCAAAGATCAACGCGTTAGAGCCCGAGATCGAACGGCTCACCGATGCGGAGCTTCGGGCCCGGACCGACCAGTTCAAAGCGAGGATCGCTGCGGGGGAGACCCTCGAGGACATCCTCCCTGAGGCCTTTGCCACCGTCCGGGAGGTCGGGAGGCGGGTCCTCCAGATGCGCCACTTTGACGTCCAGCTCTTGGGGGGCATCGTCCTCCACGAGGGGAAGATCGCCGAGATGGCCACCGGTGAGGGGAAGACGCTGGTGGCGACCCTCCCGGCGTACCTAAATGCCCTGCTCGGGCGGGGGGTCCACATCGTGACCGTCAACGATTACCTGGCGAAGCGCGACACCCAGTGGATGGGTCCCATCTACCACGCCCTCGGTCTCTCCGTCGGGGTGTTGCAACACGAGGCCTCCTACCTCTTTGACCCCTCGTACCGGGCCTCCGACCTTCGCATGGCCAACCTTCGCCCCTGCCCGCGGAAGGAGGCCTACCTGGCCGACATCACCTACGGGACCAACAACGAGTTTGGCTTTGACTACCTTCGGGACAACATGAAGTTCAGCCTGGAGGAGATGGTCCAGCGGGAGCTGTTCTACGCCATCGTTGATGAGGTGGACAACATCCTGATTGACGAGGCCCGAACCCCCCTGATCATCTCCGGTCCTTCCGAGGAGGCCCCGGATCTCTACTACCAGATTGACCGGGTTGTCCGGCAGTTGAAGCGGGCGGCCACCATCACCGAGGGAAAGCTCTCGGAGGTGGAGATGACGGCCCAGGGTGATTACATCGTGGACGAGAAGCACAAGACGGTGGCCTTAACGGAGGCCGGGATCGCCAAGGTGGAGCGGCTCCTCGGGGTCCGGAACCTCTACGACCCTGCCCACATGGACCTCGTCCACCATATCCATCAGGCCCTGAAGGCCCACAACCTCTTCCGACGCGATGTGGATTACATGGTGAAGGACGGCGAGGTCATCATCGTGGACGAGTTCACGGGTCGCCTAATGCCGGGCCGCCGCTGGTCGGATGGGCTCCACCAGGCCGTCGAGGCGAAGGAGCGGGTAAGGATCGAGCGGGAGAACCAAACTTTAGCCACCATCACCATCCAGAACTACTTTCGGATGTACAAGAAGCTGGCCGGGATGACGGGAACGGCCGATACGGAGGCGGCAGAGTTTGCCCAGATCTATAACCTGGATGTGGTCGTCATCCCGACCAACAGGCCCCTGATCCGGACAAACCACCCGGACGTCGTCTACAGAACCGAGCGGGAGAAGTACGAGGCCGTCGTGAAGGAGATTGAGGAATGTTATAGCATAGGCCGCCCGGTCCTGGTGGGGACGACCTCCATCGAGAAGTCCGAGAAGCTCTCCGCGATGCTGAAAAGGAGGGGGATCCCGCACCAGGTCCTGAACGCCAAGCACCATGAGCGGGAGGCGGAGATCGTCGCCCAGGCGGGACGGTTCAAGGCGGTCACCATTGCCACCAACATGGCCGGGCGGGGGACCGACATCCTCCTGGGGGGAAACCCCAGCTTCCTGGCGGCCGAGAGGGTCCGGCGGGGGGAGGTCTCGAAGGAGGGGATCTCCCAGGAGGAGTACGAGAAGACCTTGGAGGAAGTGAAGAAGATGCAGGCCTACGGCCTCCTGGACACGCCTGATCCCGAGGCCTACGCCGCCGCCCTGGTCAAGGCGAGAAAGGAGACGGAGGAGGAGCATAAGAAGGTCGTCGCGCTGGGAGGCCTTCACATCATCGGGACGGAACGGCACGAGGCCAGGAGGATTGACAACCAGCTCCGGGGCCGGGCCGGCCGCCAGGGGGATCCCGGCTCCTCCCGCTTCTACCTCTCGTTGGAGGATGACCTGATGCGCCTCTTCGCCTCGGACCGGATCTCCCGGATCATGGGGAAGCTCGGCATGGAGGAGGGGGAGCCCATCGAGCACCCCTGGGTGACCAAGGCCATCCAGACGGCCCAGAAGAGGGTGGAGGCCTACAACTTTGAGATCCGGAAGCACCTTTTGGAATATGACGACGTGATGAACAAGCAGCGCCAGGTGATCTATGCCGAGCGCCGCCGGATCCTGGAGAGCGAGGATCTCAAAGACCACATTCTGGAGATGATCGGCGATGTCCTGGATCAGCTGGTCGAGACCTACACTAACGAGGACACGTATCCCGAGGAGTGGGACTTAGCCCGTCTCTCGGAGGCCGTGAAGCAGCGGTTCGATGTGGAACTCTCCTTCTCCCCCGAGGAGGTCCCCCATCTGACCCGGGCCCTGGTCCGGGATCGGTTGGAGGAGGTGTTTAAAGGGGCCTACGAGGCCAAGGAACGGCAGCTCGGCTCCCCCACCATGCGCTTCCTGGAGCGGATGATCCTCCTCCAGGTGTTGGACTCCCAGTGGAAGGATCACCTCCTGGCCATGGATCATCTCAAGGAGGGGATCGGCTTGAGGGGCTACGGTCAGAAGGACCCCTTGATCGAGTACAAGCGGGAGGCCTTCGATCTCTTCGAGGAGATGGTCGAGCGGATCAAGGGCCAGGCGGTCGAGTACCTCTTTAAGGTCCAGCTCGCGCCGGCCGAGGTGGAGGAGGGGGAGCCAGAGGCCCTTGCCCGCTCCGGCAACGGGAGGCGAAGGCCGGCCCCGATGGTAAGTCGCTCGCCCCGCCCGGCGGCAGCGACGCCCGCTACCCCTGCCATGCGGGTGGGGGGGAAAAAGATCGGTCGAAACGACCCCTGCCCCTGTGGGAGCGGCAGGAAGTACAAGAAGTGCTGCGGCGCCTAAAGGACACCCCAACGGCCTCCCATCCCTCACCCCTGAAGGCCTCCGTCAGGGGATGGGGAGCGCCAAAGGACCTCCTCGTTCTCCAGGGTTGCCAGCTCCCGCCTGACCTTGGCCACGAAACGCCGGATCTCCTCTTTCTTCCAGCCGTCCGCCCGGACGAGGGTGTCTAACTCCCCCACCTGTCCCCGGAGGAGCTTCAAAAGCTCCCGGTCCCGTTCTGCCTGACGCTTCAGCTTCGCCATCCTCTCGCCCAGGAGGTTCACAAGGGATTGGAACTCTTTGAAGGCATCCATCTTCCGGAACTCGACTTGGTGGGAGAAGTCCCCCTCGATCATGGCCTTCAGGATTTGTTGCAGCCTGAAGAGGGGCCCTGCGATCCGATGGGCGGCGTAGAGGGCCAGGAGCATGGCCAAAAGGGTCACCGCCAGGGCGGTGAAGAGGAGGGTCCGCTGAATTTCATCGAGGGCACTAGCCAGCCTGGCCCGCTCGGGGAGGTCGGCCATGGTCAGGAGGGCTTGACGGAGGGGGTAGTAGGAGGCGGCAAGCCACGCCAGGGAAAAGAGCCCGGTCAGGCAGCCTACCCAGAACGCCAGGGTGAGCTGGAAGCGGGGGTTGACCAGCCTGTGCCTTCGCCGGCGGGGTTGGCGCATCGTCCTTCTCCGTGCCGAAGGGTCCTGGACCTTGGCGGGAACGGGGCTTAGATCGAGAAGAACAGAAAGGCTGCTAACCCGACCACGGCCAGACCGGTTCCCACAAGCAAGAAATAGGCCATCTGGGGGCCGACGTCGAAGATGAAGGGCACCCCCACGACGATCGTCCCCAAAAGGCCGATGATGAGGCAGATCACCCGTGCCGTCTTCTCGCCTTCGGTTTGTTTCATCACCAAGTCCTCCCCTGGCCAGGTTTGCAAAGGGGCGGCTTCACCCTTTCCACCGGTAGAGGTCATCCCTCTTCCCCCGCCTCGACTTTTAAGGGCGCTCTGGCGTTGCTGGGGATTTGAGACCGAAGCCCCCCCCTTTGGTTGTAGAGACCGCAGCCTAAGAGGTGCCCCTGCCACCGGACGATGACGTATCCTGGCTCGGCCGGGAGCGTCCTCCTGATCGTTTCCCCCCGTAGGAAGGGGATGACCTCCCCATCGCTCAGATCAGCGATGTTCTTCCGGGCATACCGGCCAAAGACGTGGAGGCCAAAGGTGGTCGGCTTCCACTTGGGGGTCTTGACCCGCAGGAGGGGGATGCCGGCTGTCTGGACCTTTAGCCTTTCCAGGGCCTCGTCGAGGCCAGGGGCCTCGGCGACGGCCCAGATCGTCCCCGCCCGGCGGAGGAGGCGGACCCCTTCGAAGGCCTCAAAGGGGATGCCAAATCGCTCGAAGAAATAGGCCAGGATCGCTTGACGCTCAGGATCGCTTACGGAGACGAGCAATGAAGAACCCCCATGAGTTCACCTGATGGGGATAGATCCGGATCGCCTTCTCCAAATCGGGGTGGAGCCTGTTCCCCTGCCATGAGGACAACCCCGGGGAGTGGGGGAAGGGGATGGAGATCTCCAAAAGCTCCCCCAAGCCCTCCTTCAAGATCTCATCGAGGACCATCTCATTCTCCTCAGGGGCGTAGGTGCAGGTGGAGTAGACCAGCATCCCCCCTGGGGCCAGGGTTTCCAAGGCCCGGCGGAGGAGCAGCCGTTGGAGGCGGGCCAGGCGGGGGATGACCCTGGGGTCCTCGGTCAACGGGGTGCCGCTCCTTCGATAGGTCCCCTCGGCGGAGCAGGGGGGATCCAGGAGGACGCGGTCAAACTTCATCTTCGTTGGAAAGCCTTGCCCTTGATACATACATGTGAGGATGCAGGTTGCCCCCAGCCGGTCAATGTGCGACCGTAGAATGCCCAGCCGATCCGGCTTGACATCGTTGGCAACGATCAGCCCTTTCCCATGCATAAGTTGGGCCAAATGGGTGGTCTTTCCCCCGGGGGCGGCGCAGAGGTCAAGGATCCTCTCCCCGGGCTGGGGGTCCAGGATCCTTGGGGGGAGCATCGACGTCAGACCCTGGATGTGGTAGTATCCGAGGAAGTACTCGATGGTCGAGCCTGGGGCTTCAACACCGGGAAGGAGAAAGGCCTCCTCGAGGCCTGGAACCGGCTCGAGCCGATAGCCCCTGGTTGCCATCAAGGCTTCAAAGGATTTGATGCCGATCTTCAGGGTGTTGACACGGATGGAGGGGAGCGGCGGTTTCGAGAGGGCCGCAAGAAACCCTTCGAAATCGGGGATGATCTCCCGGTACCGCTCGAACGCCTTGATGGTGGCCAGACCGGTCATGGGGGACCTCCCATCTCGCCTCCATCCGACGGATGGTTTCTCCCCATATAGGACCCCTCGACCCCCGATCTCCTGTGGCACCAATCTTGCTTATCTTCTGCCCGGGGAACCGCCATGAGAGCGCTCGTCATCATCCCGACTTACAACGAGCGGGAGAATGTCGAATGGCTGGCCTCCCGGATTCTTGACCTGGGGCTGGACCTGGACCTTCTCTTCGTTGACGACAACTCCCCCGATGGGACCGGCGAGTTGATTGATCAGCTGGCGAAGGCCGATTCCAGGATCGCGGTCCTCCACCGGGAGGAGAAGCTGGGGTTGGGGAGTGCCTACGTCGCCGGATTCCGCTTTGCCCTGGAGCGGGACTACAAGTGCATCTTCGAGATGGACGCTGACCGCTCCCATGATCCCAGGAGCATCCCAGACTTCCTGACCTCGATCAAGGATTACGACGTCGTCCTTGGCTCCCGCTATCTGGACGGGGTCAGCATCGTCCACTGGGGTTTTGGGAGGCTGCTCTTGAGTTACCTGGCAAACGCCTACGCCCGGGCCGTGACCGGCTTAGAGCTTACGGACCTGACCACAGGCTATCGCTGTTACCGCCGGGGAGTCCTGGAGACGATGGATCTCTCCAGGATCCTCTCCAACGGCTACGCCTTCCAGATCGAGATGGTCTACCGGGCCCACCGGCTTGGCTTCAAGATAGGCGAGATCCCCATCATCTTCTACGGCCGCCGTTCCGGGGTCTCCAAGATGTCCCGGCGGATCGTCTGGGAGGCGGCCTTGACCGTCTGGCGCCTCCGCTTCTCTACCTGTTCGAGACGGGGCCATGGGAGGTCCTAATCCCCCCCCCAATCGGGAACGGGAGAGGCTCTGGCTCCTTTTCCTCCTCGCCTTTGCCATCCGTCTCTCGTTTTTGCTGGAGATCTCTTCCTCCCCGGTCTTCGAGTTCAACCTGTTGGATGGGACCGATATGAAGGGCTTCATCCGGTGGGCCTCCCGGATCGCCGACGGAAACTGGCTAGGCCTGGGAGAGGGGGCCTTCTGGCAGGCTCCCCTGTTCCCCTACTTCCTGGGCACGGTCTTCGCCCTCCTCGGCCGGGACCTTTTCTTGGCCGCCCTGCTCCAGATGCTCCTGGGGGCTATGACGGTCGTCCTGATTTACAGCCTGGGCAAGCGGGCCTTTGACGCGCAGGTCGGCCTCCTGGCCGCTTTCCTCGCCGCGCTCTACGGTCCCTTCATCTTCTTTGGCGCGGTCCTTCACAGCACAACCCTGGAGGTGTTCATGACCACCGCCATGCTCCTCCACCTGACCTATACCTTCCACCATCCGAGGACAGCCCACTGGCTCCTCTCGGGGATCCTGATCGGCCTGGCCTGCCTGGCCCGTCCGAACCTGCTTCTCTTCCCGGCGTTCTTGTTCCCCGTGTTCTGGATCCGGTCAAGGGAGGAAGGGAGAAGGGCCTGGAAGGCCGCGCTCCTGGTCGGGATCGGCCTCCTCCTCACCATCGCCCCTGTGACACTCAGGAATTATCTGGTGGGAGGGGACCTGGTCCTCATCTCCGGGTCGGGACCCGTGACATTTCGTCAGGGGAACAGCTTCGACTCCAAGGCGGTGGGGATGGTCTATCCCCAAGAGCCTCTGATGCCTATCTTCTCCTGGCCGTTCTGGCGGCATTTCCTCGCCAAGGCCGTCCTCTTCTTCTGGGGCTATGAGGCCCCTCAGAACGTGAACTACTATCTTTTCCGGGAATTCTCCACGGTCTTGAAGCTCCCCCTCTTCCCGTTCTGGATCGTCGTTCCGTTAGGCCTTCTCGGGATCGTCCTGGCCGCGAGAGGGGGGAGGAGGAACCTTCACCTCTTGCTGTTCATGGCCTCCTACCATCTCTCCATCACCCTGTTCTACATCATCAGCCGGTTCCGGCTCCCGATCCTCCCCCCCCTCATCGTCTTTGCGGCTTACGCCCTGGTCGAAGGCCACCGGCGACTCAGGGAGGGGGAGGTTCGAAAGGTTTTGGTTGGAGGGCTCTCCGTCCTGGCCCTGGCCCTCGTGATGAGGCCGTGGAAGGTGGAGCTGATCCGTCCCAACGACTACGGGATGTTGGGGCAGGTCCTGGCCGGTCGGGGGCAGTACCGGGAGGCGATCATCGCCTTCAGGAAGGTGGCTGAGAAAGCCCCTTTCCTCCCCGGGTTGAACCATGATCTCGGCCTGCTCTTGGCCCTCGAGGGGCGGTACGAGGAGGCGATCCCGTATTTCGAGCGGGAGCTCAGGATCGCCCCCCGGAACGCCTCGGCCCACCGGCATCTCGGCCTCCTGTACCTGGAGCGGAGGAGGGATCACCCCAAGGCCCTTTTCCACCTCAAGCGGTCGCTGGAGCTGGACCCTCAAGGGAAGGCGGCCGACATGGTCCGGCGGAGAATCCAGGTCCTGGAGGGATCAGGGAAGGAAAGCCCCTAGGCCTTTACCCGAGGTCTTGGAGGAAGCCTCGAAGCTCCAAGGTCACTTTTGCTCCACTGTCCACGATCAGGGGGGCATCCCCTGCAAACCCCAAGAGCTTGATCCCCTTCTTCAGCCACGCTTTGGCCGAATCCAGATCGTAGGTGTGAAGTCCGGGGGCGACCCCTGCTTTCTGGCAGACCTCGATCAGCCGCTCGATCCGCTTCACAACCTCGGGGTGGTGGATCTGGCCGGGGATGCCAAGGGTCTGGGAGAGGTCATTGGGGCCAACGAAGGCGGCATCCACCCCCTCCACCTCGAGGAGACGCTCCAGGTTGTCAATCCCTTTCGCCGTCTCCACCTGAAGGACGATCAAGGTCTCCTCGTTCAGGCGCCTGGTGACTTCCTCCCCTTTGCCCTTCTCGAAGTCGGTGTGGATGTTCCGAAGGGACATCCCCCGCTCCCCTCCCGGGAAGTATTTGGTCGAGCGGATGATCAGCTCCACCTCCTCCTTCGTTTCTGTCTGGGGGCAGAGGATGCCGGCGGCCCCCAGGTCCAAGGGGTGGGCGAGGAGCTGGGGCTCTAGGGCCGGGACCCGGACGATGGGGGCAATCCCCGCCCCCCGGGCCGCAATGATCAAATCAGCCATGGCCTCGACCCCGATGCTCCCGTGCTCCCGGTCAATAAAGAAGAAATCGAAGCCAGCCGCCTTTAACATGGGGGCGATGCTGGGCACCCGGAGGTGGGCGACCATCGTTCCGATGACGACCCCTCCCTCCTTCAGGATCCGCTTGATCCGGTTCTCCATGATCATGGCTTCCTCCTCGTCGGTTCATGCGATTCCCAGGGTCAGCCCACACGCCTCCCCCAGACGGGTCAGCTCCTGGTAAACGGCCTCGCTTAACGGGATGCCCTGCTCGGCACGGACCTTCGCTTTCTCCCACTCGATCTCCCCGGGGAAGTAAATCTTCTCGACCCCGGGGGCCTTTGGCGTGGCCCGGACCTCCCGGATCAACCGGTCAACCCGTTGCTTGAACTCCTGGACCGGGGTGAAGGCCTCGACGGCCAGGGCCCCGAAGAGGTGGCAGACCTCCTGAGGCCTCTCGAACCGGTACAGCTCGCCGACGCCGGGGCCGAAGGGTCCTCCGGTCAGGATCCCCGAGAGGATCTCAACGATGAAGGCGATGCCGGACCCTTTGTAGCCTAAGGGGAGGAGGCTCCCTTTCAAAGCGGCTTCAGGATCGGTGGTGGGGTTCCCCTCTGGATCAATGGCCCATCCCAAGGGAATGCTCTCTTGCTTTTTGGCCGCCATGATGATCTTCCCCCGGGCGGCGACGGAGGCCGCCATGTCGAGGACCACCGGGGGCTCCTCCAGGGAGGGGATGGCGACGGCAAAGGGGTTCGTGCCGAAGTAGGACCTGGAGGCCCCCCAGGGGGCCATGACGGCCGGGCCATTGGTCAGGGTAAGGCCGATCATGTCGTAGGGCAAAGCCATCATGGCAAAGTAGGCCGCCGCCCCAAAATGGTTGCTGTTCTTGACCGCGACGAAGCCCGTCCCGGCTGCTTGGGCCTTTTCGATGGCCAGACGCATCGCCCTGACGCCGACCACCGCCCCCATCCCGTTCCCCCCGTCGACCAGAGCCGTCGTCAGCGTTTCCTTCACGATCTTGCTCTCCGCTTTTGGACAGACGAGGCCTCGCTTCAGGCGCTCCACGTAGACGTGGAGGCGGGAGACGCCGTGGGTGTCCACCCCCCGAAGGTCTGCCTGGACGAGGTTGTCGGCGACGATCTCCGCCTCCTCCGCCGGCATCCCGGCGTGACAGAGGACGCCCACGCAAAACGGCTTTAGCACCTCTGCCTTGATGAGGACTTCCCTCCCTGAACCCGCCATGTCCTCTCCTTTCTCTTTCCCGCTTCCCTGCCATGGAGTTGTAGGAATAAGCTTACCACAGGATAGCGGCCATGACCAGCCCGAATTCGCCTTCCCCGCTGACCGCTTCTTGCCCTGTCAAAATCCGGGCCTCGCAGAAAGGTCAGGGGGGAGGGATGAAACGAGCCTCCCGCCTTCGCTTTGCCCGGCGGGCGGTCCCGGTCGCTCGGAAGCCGCTCCCAGACCATGCCTGGAAGTTTGCGCCCAAGAGGCGACCTTTCTCATCATCTCCGGCACGTACGAAGCGCGGAGGAACAAGGTCAATAACTGGCTCGATATCGGAAAGAGAATCATCACCGTTCCCCTTCGCTCCGGGTCAAGGGGCTTGGGACCGGGGAGAAGGGTGAAGGGCTTTTTCCAACCCCCGGTCATGGGCAGGCCCCTTCAGGGAGGCTTTAGCGGAGGGTGGGGAGGGGTTGGCGTTTGTTCACCGTGAACCTTGCTGGTCGCCGTCGGGACCAGGGGACGGGCCCCTTACCGAGAGGTCCTGAC
>CAZHST010000043.1:2018-25115 GCA_964535215.1 uncultured bacterium | reverse complement strand
GGGCTTCTCTCACCCCAGGACAGGAGGGTGGGTGGAGGTTGAAGCCCCCCTCCCTGAGGATTTCAAGTTGTTTATAGCCACCCTCCCCAAAGGCCGTCATCCGTAGAACTATTGTTCTCCTCACGGAGGTAGTGCTTAGTTCATACCGTTTGTCAAGAGCGGCACGGCGGGGCCTGACCTGGCCTGAGGCTCCCCCCCCCTTGCTCCCGCGCCCGCCGGCGGTTTCACCTGGGGACGGGGAAACCCCCAGCGTGTTGAAGGGGCGGGCCCGGCCGTAAGCTCCAGGGCTGTCCGTAGCGCGGAAACCGCTGGGGCGCAAACTTCCGGGCATAGTCTGGGAGCGGCTTCCGAGCGACCGGGACCGTCAGCCGGGCAAAGCGAAGGCGGGAGGCTCTTTCATCCCTCCCCAGAGCAATAAGCGGTCAGCGTACTTTCGCCTTGACAGGGAAGGCCGTTTTCGTTATATTCCCCCTGACGTTGTGAAGAAGGTTACAAGGGAAGGCCTGAGGGGGGTGTGAAGGACCCCCCTTCATGCCGTCAGAAGATGCAGGCGTTTTTGACAGGCGTTCAGCTCCCAGCCACCGGCTTTTAGCTTCAGGGGCGTTCACGGCAACACTCAAGGTTTGACAGCGATGAAGAAACAGCACCTTCTCGTCCCCGGTCCGACCCCGATCCCATCGGAGGCCCTCCTGGCCATGGCCAGGCCGATCCTTTACCACCGAAGCCCCGCCTATGAAGCGCTTTTCGCCCAGGTGCGGGAAGGTCTCAAGTACCTTTTCCGCACGGACCTTGAGATCCTGATGTTCACCGCCTCGGGGACGGGGGCGATGGAGGCCGCCGTGGTCAACACCCTCTCCCCCGGCGATCGGGCCCTGGTCGTCATCGGAGGAAAGTTTGGGGAGCGGTGGGCCGAGCTCTGCGAAGCCTTCGGGGTCGAGGTTATCCCAGTCGAGGTCGAGTGGGGAAAGGCCGTCCACCCCGAGCAGGTCGCGAAAGTCTTGGAGAACAACCCCTCCATCAAGGCGGTCTTCGTGACCCATAGCGAAACCTCCACAGGGGTCCTCCACGATGTCCGGACCATAGCCGAGATCGTTAAAGACAAAGAGGCCTTGCTGATCGTGGACGCCATCACCAGCCTGGGGGTGACGGCGGTCGAGACGGATGCCTGGGGCTTAGATGTCGTGGTAGCCGGCTCCCAGAAGGCCCTGATGATCCCGCCCGGCCTCTCCTTCTCGGCTGTTTCGGAGAAGGCCTGGGCCGCTGTGAGACGGGCGAAGCTCCCCCGGTTCTACTTCGATTTTGAGAAGACGAAGCAGAGCCAGGAAAAGAACCAGAGCCCCTTCACGCCGGCGGTCTCGCTGGTCGTCGCCTTGAAGGAAGCGCTGGACCTGATCAAGGGTGAAGGCCTGGAAAGGATCATCGCCCGCCATGAGCGCTTGAGCCAGGCTACCCGGGCCGGCGTCCAGGCCCTGGGCCTTGAGCTGTTTGCCGAGCGTCCCTCCCCAGCCGTCACCGCGGTCAAAGCCCCCGCGGGGATCCCCCCGAGGGAGATCGTGAAGGCGATGCGGGAAAGATACGGCATCACCATCGCCGGCGGGCAGGGAAAGCTCAAAGACACGATCTTTCGGATCGCCCATCTGGGCCACGCCGACGAGTCCGATGTGATCCTGGCCCTCTCCGCCCTAGAGCGGGTCCTCTTCGAGCTGAAGTATCCGGCTAAGCTGGGTGAAGGGGTCAGGGCCGCCCAGGAGGTGTTCCTGAAGTCAGGGGGGTGATCCCATGCGCGTCCTTGTGACCGATCATCTTTCACCCCGGGGGCTCCAGATCCTTCAAGAGGCCGGGTTCGAGGTCTCAATCAAGGAGAAGCCTTCCCCGGAGGTGCTGAAGAGCCTTATCACCGACTATGACGCCCTCATCGTGAGAAGCTCGACCAAGGTGACGGCCGAGGCCCTCCAAATGGCAAGGCGCTTGAAAGTCATTGGCCGGCCGGGAGTCGGGGTGGACAACATCGACCTGGAGGCAGCCACCGCGAAGGGGATCGTGGTAATGAACACCCCTGGCGGGAACACCGTCACCACCGCCGAACACACCCTCTCCCTGCTCCTCGCCTTGGCCAAGAACATCCCCCAGGCCAGTGCCTCGTTGAAGGCCGGCCGATGGGCCAAGGACAAGTTCGTGAGCGTTGAGGTGGCCGGGAAAACCCTGGGGATCATTGGGCTCGGCCGGATCGGGACGGAGGTGGCAAAGCGGGCAAAGGGCCTGCTCATGCGGGTCATCGCCTATGACCCGTTTATCTCCCAGGAAGCCGCTGCCGCCTTAGGGGTTGAGCTGACCGACCTCCCTGACCTCTACCGTCGATCCGACTTCATCACGATCCACACCCCCTTGACCCCCGAGACGACCCACTTGATTGACCGGGAGACGATTGCCCAGATGAAGGATGGGGTCCGGATCATCAACTGTGCCAGGGGCGGCATCGTGGACGAGGAAGCCCTCTACGAGGCCCTGAAGAGCGGGAAGGTCGCCGGGGCGGCCTTGGACGTCTTCGAGAAGGAACCTTGCACCTGGAGCCCCCTCTTCGAGCTGGAGAACTTCATCGGCACCCCCCATCTAGGTGGGACGAGCCAGGAGGCCAGGGAGAGCGTCTCGACGGAGATTGCAACTCAAATTGTTGATTACCTTCTGCGGGGGATCCTCCGGAACGCCGTGAACGCCCCCTCCATCGAGCCAGAGCTTTTGAAGAAACTGCAGCCGTACCTTATCCTGGCGGAGAAGCTGGGAAGGCTTGAGTCGCAGCTCTCCGAAGGACGGATGGAGGAAATCAGGATTGACTACCGGGGCGAGATCGCCAACTACGATCTGAAGCCCCTGACGGTGGCCGTTGTGAAAGGGGTCATGGACCCGATCTGGGAGGACGTGAACTACGTGAACGCCCTTCCCCTAGCGAGAACCCGAGGGATCCGGGTGGTGGAGACGAAGTCCACGGAGGAGGCCGACTACGCCAGCCTGATCACCGTCAGGATCAGGACCGACAGGGGGGTGAGCGAGGTTGCCGGAACCCTCTTTGGCCGGAGGGAACCCCGCGTGGTCCGGATTGACGAGTTTCCCTTAGAGGCCGTCCCCGAAGGCTATCTCCTTGTCTTCTCCAACCTGGATGTCCCAGGGGTTATCGGGCGGATCGGCACCCTCCTTGGCCAGAACCAGGTGAACATCGCCGGGATGCACTTAGGCCGGGAGCGTCCAGGGGGGCGGGCCGTCTCGGTCTTGAATGTGGATGCCCCGATCCCCCTCCCCGTCCTGGAGGAGATCCGGAAGATGCCGAACCTGGTCTATGCCAAACTGGTCAAAGTCTGAAGGCAGATGAGGACGGAGATTCCGAAAGGGGTACGGGTTTACCCTCCCGAAGAGGCCGAGCGAAGGCGGGCGGTTGAGGAGAGGATCCTCGCCGTCTTCAAGCGCTGGGGCTTCCGGGAGGTGATCACCCCAACCTTCGAGTACTTAGAGGTTTTCACCAAGAATGGGGAGGATGAGGAGGGGGATCGGGTCTTCAAGTTCATTGACCGGCAGACCGGACACCTCCTCGCCCTCCGCTACGACCTCACGCCCCAGATCGCCCGGATGGTGGCGACGACCTTGCGCCATCGCCCGCTCCCGTTAAGGCTGGCTTATGCGGGGAGCATCTTCCGGTACGAGGAGCCTCATGCGGGGAGGCAGCGGGAGTTCGTTCAGCTCGGGGTGGAGCTGATCGGCTTGGATCGTCCCGAGGCCGATGCGGAGATGATCGCCATGGCCATGGAGGGCTGCCAGGCCGTCGGCCTCGGTCACTTCCAGATTGATGTCGGGCAAGTGGAATTCCTAAGGGGACTTCTGGATGAGCTCCCCGATCGGGATGGAAAGCGGCAGGTGATCTCGGCCCTCCGCCGGAAGGATGCCTTAGAACTGGAGTTGTGCCTGCAAAAGCTCCGGGTACCGGAGGCCACCAAGGAGGTCCTCCTCCAGCTTCCCTCCCTCTACGGCGGAAAGGAGGTTCTGGAAAGGGCGGCGAAGCTGATCGGAAACCACCGCTCCCAAGAAGCCCTGGAAAACCTCCAGCAGGTGCTGGAGATCTTGGAAACCTACGGCCTCCTGGAACGGATCATCGTGGACCTGGGGGAAGTCCACGCCCTGGATTACTATACAGGGGTGGTCTTCGGGGTCTTTAGCAGGGGCCTAGGGTATCAGCTGGCAGGAGGAGGCCGGTATGATCAACTGATCGGGACCTTTGGCTACCCCTGTCCGGCGACGGGCTTTGCCTTCGAGCTGGAGAAGCTCCTCCTGGCCATGGAGGCCGAAGGGATCGTCCCCGAGCTGAAGGGCCCGAACTTTCTGATCATTGACTTCAACCCCGACAAACGCCGGGCCCTTCGGATCGCCCGCCTGCTGCGGGGGCGGGGCTATTCGGTGGCCCGGGACATCATCCAACGGGACCTGGACGGTTCCCTACGATACGCCGAGGCCGAGCGGATCCGGTGGGCCATTATCCTGGGGGGAGACGGTGTTGGCCCGGAAGAGCTGATCGTCCGGGAGGTTGCCTCTGGGAAAGAAGAGGTCTACCCCGTGGAGGGGTTCTGCCACGGGATAGAGAGCGAAAGGCTCCGATGGCCAATGTGATCGTTGTCGGTACCCAGTGGGGTGACGAGGGGAAGGGGAAGGTGGTCGACCTCCTGAGTGAGTCCTTCGATGCCGTGGCCCGGTACCAGGGAGGGACCAACGCCGGGCACACGGTGGTGGTCGGCGAGGAGAAGATCATCCTTCACCTCGTCCCTTCCGGGATCCTTCGGAAGGGGAAGACCTGCATCCTGGGAAATGGGGTGGTAATCGACCTCCCCGCCCTGATTCAGGAGATGGATCAGCTCCTGAAGCTGAACATCAGATTCGAGGAGCACTTCTTCATCAGCAAGAATGCCCACCTCGTCATGCCATACCATAAGATCCTGGACCAGGAGCAGGATCGGAAGCGATCGTTCAGGCTGGGGACGACGGGGAGGGGGATCGGCCCGGCCTACGTGGACAAGATGGCGAGGATCGGGATCCGGATCGGCGACCTCTCGGACCCGACCCTTTTCAAGGAAAAGCTCCTCATGAACCTCCATGAGAAGCGATCCCAGTACCCGAACGACGCCGCCCTGGCCTCCCTGGACGCCGAAACCATCTACCAGGAGCATCTTCGATGCTTCGAACGGATCCAGGGGTTCCTCGTGGACAGCTCCCTGGTGGTTGATCAACTGATCCGGGATCGAAAAAGCCTTCTCTTCGAGGGAGCCCAAGGGACCCTTCTTGACATTGACCTGGGGACGTATCCCTATGTCACCTCCTCTAGCGCAACGGCCGGGGGGGCCTGCACCGGCACCGGCGTGAGCCCCACAAGGATTGACGGCATCCTGGGGGTGGCCAAGGCGTACACGACCCGGGTGGGCGAGGGTCCCTTCCCCACCGAGCTAAAGGACAGGATGGGAGAGTACCTCCGCGCAAGAGGCCAGGAGTTCGGCGCCACGACCGGAAGACCCCGTCGCTGCGGCTGGTTCGATGCGGTGGCAGTCCGCTATGCCGTCCGGGTGAACGGTCTCTCCACCCTCGCCCTGATGAAGCTGGATGTCTTGGACGAGTGCGAAACGATCTCCGTCTGCACCGGGTACCGTTGTCGTGGAGAGATCCTCACAGAGTTCCCTAACGAGACACACCTCCTCAAGGAGTGTGAACCGATCTATGAGGAATTCCCTGGCTGGAAGGAGAGCACCCAAGGCCTCCTCGATGAGGAGAAGCTCCCCCGGCGGTGTCGGGACTACGTCGAGGCCCTGGAGTCACTTTTGGGGGTAGACATCTCCCTGATCTCTACGGGACCAAGACGGGATCAAACAATCCTCCGAAAGACAGCATCCTTCAAAGAATGGGGCCTCATCGCCTAAGGGAGTCTTCGGTGACCAGTGAGGAGGGATCAATCGAGCACCCATCGTCCGGACTAGCCACCGGCCGCTGATCACTGTTTCCAATGACCCGGTAGCTCAGTTGGCAGAGCTCCTGCCTTTTAAGCAGGGAGTCGGAGGTTCGAGTCCTCCCCGGGTCACCATGTTTTCAAGAACTTAGCTCATACCACCTGCACATTTAAGCACTGCAGACCTAGTGCAGACAACAGGAATTTTTGTAGGAAACTGCAGACAGTTGTGCAGACGGACTCCCCTGAGCTAAGCTCTGCCAAGTCCTGAATCGAGGCTGACAATCTCTTCCCTGAGCTGATCCCACCATTTCTCTTAAGGCCTGCTCCGCTGCAGCCTAGCCGCCTCGTCCACTACCTATGGGCCTGAGCATCGGCTACGCTCGAAGAGACGCAGGAATTCCCCTGGGCTGACGATCTCGATCCCTCGAAAGCGCTTCAAAGGCAGCAGGTGGGCTTTGTCTCCCGTCACTAGGTAGTCGGCTTGGGCTGCCACAGCACACTCCAGGATCCGATTATCGTCCTCTTTTGCCGTGATCACGCTCAGTCGCTCCTGAGGCTCCACCATGTGGGCGAACTGGAGGAGGTAGGCTACCCGGGCCTTGGCCTCGCGTTCGCTATGCTGGAATTTGATCAGAAGGACCCGACGGAATTCATCGAGGATAAACGGGGAGAGGTAGAGGTCAAGCGCCTGTCTTCGGACGTGACCGAACACCTGATCAGGAGGGCCGCCAGGAAAGAGGAGCGCCGAAAGGAGCACATTGGTGTCCAGGACGACCCTGAGTCGAGGCCCTCTCATCGGCGAAGGTCATGGATCAGGCGATCGACATCGTCCTCGGTCGTGATCCCCAGGGCCCTGGCTTTCCCGGCGCTCGCCCGCTGGAGCTTCCGCCACCGCCGTTCCTCGAGATAGCGACGCAGGGCCTCCCGAACCAGCTCGCTCCTGGTTCGGTTCTCTTCCTTGGCCACCTGCTCGGCTTCCTTCACCAGCTTGGGTGGGAGGGAGATCGTCCATGTTTTCGTCGTTCGCGGCATTGTGTCTTACCTTTTCACACTAAGTCTTATCCAAAGGATACCACACAAGAAGCCCTTGTCAAGCCTCTCCGGTCGGCTGCCGAAGGAGAGGTTCCCCGCTTGTCGGCCTCCTCATCGGCTTCCTCCTCGCTGGCTGCCAACGGCCGGCCCAAGGGCTCGAAGGCCGGGTGGTCCATATGAGCGATGGGGACACGATCGTCGTCGAGCTTCAGGAGCAGAAGGAGCGGGTCCGGCTGATCGGCGTCGATGCGCCGGAAAAGGCCCAGAAGCCGTGGGGGCCGAGAGCGAAGGCCTTCACCGAGTCCCTCGTGCTGGGGAAAATGGTGCGGCTGGAGCTGGATGTGCAGGAACGGGATAAATATGGCCGGTTGCTGGCCTATGTCTTCGTGGATGGCACGTTCGTCAACTTGGAGCTGATCCGGTCAGGGCATGCCCTGCTCTACACTGTTCCGCCCAATATCAAGCATGTCGAGGAGTTCCGGCAGGCCCAGGTTGAAGCCAGGGAGAAGGGTGTGGGGATCTGGAGCCCGATAGGGGGATTGAAAGAGACACCCCAGGAGTTTCGGCGGCGGAGGCGGCAGTGACAGGCAGCGGACAAAGGTCAGGACGAGGCACCGGGAAGCTAGTCAGGGAGCCACCGGAGCTGGTCTCCCTTGAGTGGTGTGTGACTCAGCGGGTTCCCGCTTCACAGGCCTGCTTCTCCAGCTCCCGGGCCAGGGCCACCCGGAGCTTCCAGTCCGGCAGGTGGAAGGTACGGGCCTGGAGCCACACCCGACAGGCCCGGCGGACCTGCCGCTGGTCCGCATAGGCCCGGCCCAGGTAGAAGAGGGCCTTCGGCAGCTCCTCCTCCGTGAACCCCTGGCGCCGGAGCGCCCGGACCACGTCGCCACCTGGACGTTGCTGCCGGGCCAGGGTGTCGCCGAGGTTGATCCAGGTGTAGGTATCGCTCGGCACGACGCGCAGGGCCCGCTGGTAGAGGACCACCGCTTCCTCCAGCCGCTCCTGATCGGCCCGGATATCGGCCAGGGCGCTGAGGGCGGTCGGGTTGGTGGGCTCCAGGGCGAGGGCCTGCTCCAGGTACCGCACCGCTGTCTCCGGTTCCCCCAGCTGGTCGAAGGAGATCCCCATCCACCGGTGGTCAGGAGCAGGAGCGCTAAGAGAAGAGTCATGCCGGGGTGCCGACGGACCCGCCGGAGCAGACGGCCGACCGGACCGATAGGCTTTGCCATCACCGGCTGGTAGGCGAGGAAGCGGTGGAGGTCCTCGGCGAAGGCGGCCGCGGAGGGATACCGCCGGGCCGGTTCCTTCTCGATCGCCTTCAGGAGGATCGCCTCCAGATCGCGGTGGAGCGCCGGGTGGAGGCGGCGGGGCGGGATCGGATCCTTGGAGGTGATCTGCCTGAAGAGCTCCGCCGGACTCTCACCAGGAAAGGCCCGTCGGAGCGTCACCAGCTCGTAGAGCACCAGGCCCAGGGCGTATATGTCGGTCTGGGGGGGCAGCGCCCCTCGGTGGCTGTCGAGTTGCTCCGGGGCCATGTACGCCGGGGTGCCCAGGAGCTCCCCGCTGAGCGTCAGAGCCTGCCCCTCCACCAACCGGACCAGGCCGAAATCGAGGAGGCGGGGCCGCCCATCGAGCCCCAGGAGGAGGTTGGAGGGCTTCACATCCCGATGGATGACCCCCTGCTCATGGGCGTAGGCCAGGGCCTCGGCCACCTCCGCCACGACACGGCAGCAAAAGCCTGTGTAGCCTCCTGTCCAGAGTCGCTTGAGGCCTTCCGGTCCCATCGTCGGTTCCGGGCACCGGGGAAGGCACTGGACCACATATACAGGTCCTCCTCTGTCAGCCTCTGAGGCGAACGGCCCTGGAGGGCGGCCAGGAGCCGATCCAGGGGGACGCCGGGGACGTACTCCATAGCCAGGTAGGGACCGCCACGTGCCGGCTCGAGCTCCAGCGCATAGACAGTTACAATCCCGGAGTGGCGGAGCTGCGCGATCGCCTGGGCCTCCCGGATGAACCGGTCGTTCGATCGGGCGAAGGCGGCCAGCCCGAGGGGGAGGCACTTGAGGGCCACGAGCCGGTTCAGCGACCGCTGGCGGGCCAGCCAGACGACCCCCATCCCGCCCCGTCCGAGCTCCGTGAGGAGCTCATAGTCCTCCCCGAGCCGCTGGCCCGGTTCGAGCCGGGATGCTTCAGCAGGCTCCCCTCCGGCCCGGATCGCCTGGAACGCCTGCCGGGCGGCGAGGAAGCCCTTAACCTGGGAGGCAAACTCTGGATGTCGAGCGAGGAAGGCCTCCGGGGCTTCTCCCTCGCCATCCAGCCATTGATCCAGCCACCGCTCGAAGAGTCCCTCGGCTGCCTCCTGGGACCGATCCTGAGGGCTCGACAACTCCCCCTCAGCCATGGGGTTCCCCTCGCACCTGCTCTTTCACGACGTCGATCAGCGCCTTCCACGCTCGCTTGTGCAGCATCCTGACCGCATCCTCGCTTAGGTCCATCCGGTCGCCGATCTCCCGAAAGGTCAGGTCTTCCAGCTCCCGCTGGAGGAGCACCTCTCGGTACTTAGTGGGGAGCCGATCCAGGGCCTGCTCCATCAGCTCCCACCGCTGTTGTCGGAGGAGTTCCTGGGTGGAGGTGGGATCCGGCGCCGGGATCTCAGGCCCCTCTCTGTCAGCTCCTTCTTGCCCCAGCGGGACCTCCCGGCCGTGGCGCTTCTTCGCGTTCCAATAGCGGGCCTGATCCCGGATCCGATTCTCCACCAGGCGGCTCACCCAGCCGATGAAGGCTCCCTCCCGCTCCACGTCGAAGCGGCTGAGATGCTGCCAGATCGCCGCCATGACCTCGGTGAGAAGGTCCTGTGATTCCACTTTGGCCCGGAGGGCAGACCCCAATCGCACTCGCACGATGGCCAGGATCCGCGGCTGATACCGGGCCAGAAGCTGGTTCAGGGCCTCCTGATCTCCACCCTGAGCCCGGCGGATCAGCTCGACCGTCACCGGCTGCCGCCCTTCCATCCCGGCAGACCCCCGTTCGGTTGACCGGGCGAATTTCGCTGTCTAAAGGGGAGGGCAGAAGAGCTGGCTCACTCTTCCCCGCCCTTCCGGTAACCTGGTTGAGCTTTTCTTACCCCAGGCCTGGGGGCCTGTCAAGGCGAAAAGCAGAGCCCACGGCGGTCCCCCAGGCGAGGAGGGTCTGATGCGGCAGCCTCTGGTGGTCCTGGACGATGGATCATCGTCACGGGCCTGCTCCTGGCCGGGCTCGGCCTCAGCCCCCAACGGGACCAGGGCCGGGAGGTCCCGATCCGGGCGCTTCTCCTCAGCCCGGACCGCTACCACCGACAGGAGGTAACGATCCGGGGCACAGCCCTCGCTGTCGAGCCGAGGCTGTCCCGCCGGGGACATGAGTACACGACCTTCCTAGTGCAAGATGACTCCGGGACGGCGGTAAAGGTCTTCGCCTGGGGCCGCCCTCCTGTCGCGAATGGACAGCCGGTGATGGTCACAGGCATCTTCTGGCGGGTGAAGCGGGTGGGACGCTACACCTTCACGAACGAGGTTGAGGCCCGCCAGGTGCAGGTCCTCCCGGGTTCCGGCCCGGGCCGTCATACAGGATGGATGACGCAGGAGCTGGCCCGGGTTTTGCTTGTGAAGCAATCAGATGAGGAGGGCAAGGGATGATGCGAGAGCACCTGACCTGGGAACTGATCCTGGGCCTCCTGCTGGTGGGGCTGCTCTTCCCCCGACCGGTCCAGGCCTGGTTTCACAACACGGAGATCACCGAATGTCGGGAGACCTTCAGGGGGGTACGCTGCGAGACCTACCGGGAGCTCCAGCCCCTGGATCGGACGATCACCGAGTGCCGATGGGATTCTGGCCGGGTCCGGTGTGAGTCCTCCGACTGGCTCCGCCCCTGGGACCGGAGTGAACTCGAGTGCCGCCGGGACTTCCTGGGCCGGGTCCGCTGCACGCTCCGGTAAGGAGGAACTCTTTTCACGGGAGGGGAACAATGAAGCCTCGAATCATCAAGACCACTGTGACTTGGTTGGTCATGTTCCTCATCGGGATGATGGGGTCTACCCCCGCCCTCGCCGGCTCAGCGTATGACCCCTGGATCGGGAACTTCTACACCTGGTCTGAACGCGCTGATGGGGGGCTCCATCTGCGAGGATGGAACTGGAACACCGGCTCCTTGTGGAGTGCTGAGTACGAGCCGAGCGGGGATATGCGAGGCTTTGATAGCCGAGGCCACTTCTGGCAGTACCGGCATGACAGCGGCTTTTACTGGAACAGCGATGGCACGGTGTGCATCGGCAAGGGGGCCGGGCGGACCTGTTTTTAATCCGTCTTCTGCCTCCCTTGCCTGCGGAAGCCATCGCCGTCAGGCCTGGCCTGGACAGCGGGCAAAGGTGAACTGGCGAAGGGAAGGAGGATGTTCAGCATGGGGAGGGATGAAAACGCCAGGGCAGAGTTCTCAAGCACGGTTTCGGCCAGGACGTTGGGCTATCTCCGTCTTTGTCCCCGATGTGGCTGGATCCGGCTACGCTGTCGAGAGCTCCCTTTCGGGCGCATGCCGGGGATCTTCAACTCCATAGATGCGTATGTGAAGCAGTGCATCCGCGGGTACTTCGACCAGCATGGAATTCTTCCCGTATGGCTACCACACCTGGGTGAGATAAGGCGGTATGTTCCCGGGGATGACCTCCACTACTCCAGGTTTTCCATTGTTGATCCCGACACCCGGATCCGCCTGAACGGCTCACCCGATGACGTGTTCCGGTTGGGGGATGGGTCCTATCACATCGTTGATTACAAGACAGCCAGGTTCACCGAGACCCAGGATGCTCTGCTTCCCCTCTATGAGGTTCAGCTTAACGCCTATGCGTATATCGCCAGGAAACGGGGCTGGGTGATCTCCGGCCTGTCGCTCATCTACCTGGAACCGCAGACGGCCATTGATCCGGTGAGCGGAAACTCACTGCTCTCTGACCGGCTTACGGTGGATTTTCAAGCCGTGCGGCAACCGGTAACCCTGTGTGACGACACTCTCATTCCCCCACTCTTCCAGCAGACCAGGGAGCTCCTGGAGCAGCAGAAGCCGCCACAAGGAACAGATGGGTGTGAGGATTGTCACCTGCTGGATCAGCTCATCGCGCAGCTCGGGCTGGTCCGGTGAAGGGCTCAGAGCGATTCCTCGGGGGAAGAGGCAAGGAGGTGCCATGTTCGCCACAAACGTCTACGAGAACTCACGGCCCGATGGGATAGGGGTACTGGAAATTGTCAGCGGCCGTCGCCATCGAGCCAAGACCCGCCGGTTTGTGCCTTTGAAGCGGACCGAGCTGAACGGGGAGGTGGTTGGCCCCCTGGCCACCCTGCGCCTCACCCAGGTTTTCGGCTTTTCCAGGAAGCAGTCCAAGAAGGTCATCGAGGCCGTGTACCGCTTTCCCCTGCCTGGCGATGCCGCCGTCACCGGCGTCCGGGTACGCTTTGGAGATGTTGAAATCCGAACTGAACTGAAAGAGCGCCAGCGCGCGGAGGCGGACTACGAGGAGGCCAAACGGCAGGGCAAACAGGCAGCCCTGCTCAGCCGCGAGTCGCCCGATGTCTTCACCCTCCACGTGGCTGGAATCCAGCCAGACCAGGATGTCACGGTCGAAACCTCCTACGTGCAGCTGGCGCGGGCTGAAGGGCCCGGATGGTCCCTCAGAGTTCCCTTGACCACCCCACCCCGCTACGTGCGAAGTGACGAGAGGACCTCCCGCCACGCCCGGGGGCAACCCCTCGGCCTCCTCCGGGACCCCGGCCATCGCTTTTCCCTGGATCTGACCCTGCCTGGGACCGGCCGGGTCGAGAGCCTCACCCATCGCCTCGACGTAACCCACGAGGGTGATGCCCTGCGCGTTAGGCTGCAAGATGGCGAAGTCCTGCCAGACCGCGACTGCATCCTGTCCTGGCAGCCCAAGCAGGCTCAGGACCGTCCCCTCCTCTAGGTCTGGCTCCACGACGACCAGGGGGCAGGGCAGGTCTCCTTCCTGGCCCTGGTGGCCCCGCCGGCGGTCCAGGAGCCGAAGCGGAGCATCCCTCGTGAGGTCATCCTGCTGGTTGATCACTCCGGTTCGATGGCGGGGGCCAAGTGGAAGGCCGCCGATTGGGCGGTCAAGCAGTTCCTGGCCGGGCTGACCGAACGCGATGCCTTCAATCTGGGACTGTTCCATAGCACGACGCGGTGGTTTTCCAAGAGACCTCGTCAGGCCGATGTCAAGGCAGTGACGGAGGCCGTCCGCTTCCTGGAGGAGCATACGGAGAGCGGCGGGACCGAACTGGGCGTGGCCCTTGAGCAGGCCCTCCGCCTGGAGCGGGCGGATGGCACGCGGGCCAGGCACCTCCTCATCATCACCGACGCCCAGGTAACCGACGAGGGGCGGATTTTGCGCCTGGCTGATCAGGAGGCCCAGCGGTCTGATCGGCGGCGGATGAGTGTCCTATGCATTGATGCGGCCCCCAATTCGTTTTTGGCATTGGAGCTAGCCGAACGCGGTGGGGGCGTGGCCAGGTTCCTGACCAGCGACCCCGGCGAGGAGGACATCACCACGGCCCTCGAAGAGGTCCTGGCCGACTGGGCCCAGCCCGTGCTGGCCGGGCTCCGTCTGGAGGTGAATCGTCCGGCGATCCAGGCCGCCGGGCGTCAGGGGGGTGGAAGCAGCGAAGCCGGATGGAGTGCCGTTGACCTCGGCGACCTGCCGGCTGGCCGAACGGTCTGGGTGGCCGGACGAGTCTCGCGGAGTGAAGCCCCCGACTTGACATTCCGGGTGATCGACGCTGAGCAGCAAGAAGTGGCACCCTGCCGCCTGGACCTGACGACGGAGGCCGGTCCGCACCCGTCCATCAAAGCCCTTTTCGGTGCCCGACGCCTCCTCGGCCTGGAGTTTCTCCTCCATTCGGGATACACCGGGAAAGACCTGGTGGACCAGCTCGGGCGATTCGGTTATGACCCGGAGCCGGTGCTGGCCAGCCGGCCCGGAACACCGCTGAAGGTCTATGCGGAGAACGGGCGAGAGGATCTGGACAAAGCCCTCCGGGGTTGCTGGTGCGGGAAGCCCTACACTACGGCCTGGCCTGCTCAGAGACCGCGTTCGTCGCGGTGCGGCTGGAGGCCGGGCAGCCGGTCGAGGAGCAGGTCCTGGTGGCCAATGCCTTGCCTCTAGGGTGGTCAGAGGATTTCATCTTCCCCCCTTCCGCGAGGATGTCTCCAGCCCCTGCATTACCACTCCTCCGGGAGTCCATGGCTGAGCCCATTCCAACGAGTATGGTCCTGTTCTCTGGCGTCCCCAGCTTTGAGGATGGTCAGGCGATCCTCTTCGACTCCGCGAGGGGTGCCCCGACACTGCCGGACAGGGTGATCTTCTCCCGTTTGACGGTTCGTTTCCCTGGCAGAACTCCCGACCCGAAGCGCCTTGACCCTGGGCTGAGCCTGCTGATCTTCGTGGACGACCTGGTCGTCCCGCGAGCCCGGGTCCGGCTGGCGGACCTGGTCCGTCAGGGCGGTGAACGCCCGCTGAACCTGATGAAGCAGCCGGGACAGGTGGTACGGATCGTCCTGGTGGACCCCGCCGGAGTATGGATCAGTGGTGCTCCGGTGATCGAGGTGGAGGTGAGCTGAGATGCACATATTCACCCCAAGGCCTAAACGTTCAAGTCGATGGTGGAGTAAGCAACCGCACCGGAAGCAGTCAAGCGAGCAGAAAGAAAGGTTGATGATGGAGGCATCTCGCTTGTTGATGGTGGTGCTATCGGGAGTGGCTCCCGGAAGCCTGTCGGCCTTGTCCCCCGTTCGAGGGCTGCGCGGGATGTTGCCTGGACCGGCGGCCTGTGCTAGACTTCAGGCCCAAGAGGGTCCACCCTTCCTGACACCCCAGGGCGCACCCGGGGGAAGAAAGGCGCACCTGATGCCAAGACGGGCTGATTCAATGATCCCTCCCGCTGACCTTGATACGCTTCTCCGCAAGATCGTAACTAAGGGTCTGGAGCCTTTGACCCTGAATCAGATCCGGCGGGCTCTGCCCTCCGGTGTCCGGATCCCGCCGGCTCAGCTCACCGGGCTTCTGGAGCGTCTCATCAAGCAGGGCCAGCTCTTCGTGTGGCCGGGCCGTCCCCCGCGGTATGCGTCCCATCCGTTCGAGGCCGCTGTCCGGGAGCGGATTATTAAGGTTTTAGAACAGTACGGCCCCCTGACGAAGGCCGCCCTCGCAAAGAAGCTGCCCAAGAGCGCCCGACCCTTTCTGGGGAGAGCCCTGGACGACCTCTGCCGGAACGGTCGTGTCTTCAAGCACCCAAAGCTCGGGCGCCGGGAACCTTATGGCCTCACCCCGCCCGAGTCCCTTCCGTATCTCCGGCCGAAGCTGGAGTCCCTGATGAAGACCCTCCAGCAGCAGGGCTTTGGGTCCGGGGCCCTCTGGGCGGCGCTCCGGACCTGCCTCTGGGAAGTGGAGGAGCGGGCGATCCGCGAGGCCATGAGCCGCCTCAACCCGCACGTGGCCCGAGGGGCCCTCGTGTATATCCCGGAGCTCCGAGAAGCCGCGCGCTCCCACTTTTCCGACAAACTCTCCTTTGACCAGGCGGTCCTCCGGCTGGCCGAGCAGGGCACCGTCCAGCTCCAGTCCCATGACCGACCGGCGGACCTGACGCCGGAGGAGCGGGCAGCGATGATCCCGAACCGGCGGGGGAGCTACTTCATGGCCATCGGCCTGCGGATGGAGTGAGCCATGCGGGAGGAGCTCAGACACCTGCTCTCTATCGTGCCCAATCCCTTCGAGAAGGACATTGTCCACTCTGCCTGGGATTCGGTCCCGGTGGATGTGGAGACGATCAACCGGACGGCTTTCGAGGCGTGTCTGGAGACCATCCAGCGGGTCCGGGAGGGGGGCGAATCCCGCGGTCTGGTGCTCCATGGGGAGCCCGGCTCGGGGAAGACCCACCTCCTCCAGCGGCTCCGCCACCGGACCCAGCAAGACGCCGACTCATGGTTCAGCTATGTGCCGCCCTTCACCACGCCGGATCGGTTCTTTCGCCACCTCCTGGACCGTCTGGTCAGGGATCTCCTCCGGAGCTTGCCCGGCCGGGAGGAGTTGAGCCAGATCGAGCTGGTCGTCGGACGGCAGCTCCTTCAGCGCCCCACCGCCCCCCCTCACGAGGTCGCCGCCTGGTGGCAGCAGATCCAGGCCGAGCATCCACCCGGACCTGCCCTCTTCGCCTCTCTTCAGGCGCCCTTTGAAGACCTCGTGTTCCGCCTCCGGCTCGATCCCGAGGTCAGCACGGTGCTCCGCCATTATCTGGCCCGGTGCCAGCGGCTCGAGGCCTACCAATGGCTGTTAGGGCGGGCCCTGCCGGAGGAGGCGGTGGGGCGAATCGGCGCAGCCGGAACGCTGGATGACGAGGACCGGGCCAAGCAGGCGATCGTCACCTTCTCCCGGCTGGCCGGTCACCCCTTCGCCATCATCCTGGCGTTCGACCAGATCGAGGGGCTCCAGATCGACCCGTCGGATCGGTACGGGCTTCGGGCCTTTGCCGGCGGAGTCGCCAGCCACCTCTTCGTGGAGTGCCGGAATCTGGCTGCAATCAGTTGTGTCCAGACCTCCTTTCTCCAGGTCCTGCGGGAGGCGGTCCGCGAAGCCGAGTATGATCGGCTGGCCCAGGACCAGGCCGCGCTCACGTTGCTCAGCCGTGAGGATGCCCTGAAACTGGTTGTGAGGCGGCTCGAGGTCTCAGAAGACCTCCAGCAGATCAGGCGGATGTTCGGCAAACAGGATCCGCTCTGGCCCCTGGAGCGGGACCGGATCGAAGCCCTTGTCCCCCCCGAGGGACTCTCCGCTCGAAAGCTGCTCCGGGCCTGCCGGGGGCTGTTCGAAGAGACGCGGCGGGAGCTGACCCAGAGCCCTCCCCCACCGCCCCCTCCCCCTGACGATGACGATATCAAAAAGGTCTGGGAGCAAGTCTTTGCGGAGGAGCAGAAACGTCCCCGGTCCAAGCTCGACGAGGGGGTCTATGCCGGCGGCCTGCTCCTGCTCCTCGAGGTGCTGAAGCCGGCCGGAATCCAGGGGGAGCGCTCACCGATTCGGGACGTGGACCTCTTGCTCGAACGGGGGGCTGAGCGGATCGGGGTGGCGGTCTGCCATGCCGATCACATGACGAGCCTGGCCGCCCGCCTCCGGCGGCTGTGCGAGGTGAGCGAGCGGGGGCAGGTGACCCGGCTCCGCCTGATCCGGGACGGGCGCTTGCGGGACATCCCGCCTACCGCCAGGGCCACCCGACAGTACCTGGAGCGGCTTCTGGCGGCCGGCCATCGGCTCCTCCGGCCGCCGGCCGAGGCCTATGCCGCCCTGGCGGCAGCCCTGAGGCTGATGAATGAGGCCAAAGCGGGCGATCTCACGGTCAATGGCCGGGACGTGTCCCCGGAGGAGCTGAAGACCTGGCTGGCCCAGCACCGCCCCGTTCCCCTTCAGGACTTCTTTGATGAGGTGCTGAGGGGCCCGGTCGAGCCGCCGGAGGAAGCCCTGGAGCGCCTCCGGGAGTGCCTGGAGGGCCGCTGGCTGCTTCCCGCCGCCGATGTGGCCCACGAGCTGGGTCTCCCGGAAGAGAAGGTGGCTGTCCTGGCGGCGCAGCATACCCCGATGATCGGCTACCTGCCTGGCCCGCCGGCGGTCGTGTTCCTCCACCCGGAGGCAGTTGAACGGCCGTAGGGGAAGCCATGCCTCGAACGCTCACCGTTTCCGAGATCCGCCAGCACCTCTACCAGGCCTGCCAGGACGAAGGAGGATCGCGGGGACCGGGGTGGCCCTCCCTTCCTCTCCTGGGCCGCCTGTTCCACGAGACGTTTGCCACCCTCACCGGCCCGGATCCCACGCAGAACTTCGTCCGCCCCCTGGAGCAGGCCGATGCCTCCCTTGATGCCTGGACGCGCCGTCTGACCGATCATGTGTACCTGTGGCAGGTTGGCCTTCAGCTCCTCCGCCACCAGGCCGAGCTCCGGCACGTGACAGACCAAGTGCTCATGTACTGGGAGGCCGTGCGTCACCTGTGTCGGTGGATGGCTGAACTCCTGTGGGAACAGCACCGCCGCCAGCCCGGCCGGTCGCTGGAGGCCCTCCGGTCGGCGATCTTCGTCAGCCAGGAGGAGGAGCTGGAGGCGGAACTCACTGACCCCTCATGGCACGACACCGTGATCGTCCGGGGACGGGTGGATGCCCTCCTCCGGCAGCCTGCCACCGGAGCCCTCTGCCTGGTGGAGCTGAAGCTGGGTCAGACCGCACCGGCCGTGGACCTCTGTCAAGTCTGTCTGTACCACCTTCTCCTGGAGCAGGACCCCCGAGGGCGTCGGACGGCCGAGCGCCTGATCCTGGTGGCGTTTGGGCCGGAGCCGAGGGAAACCCCCGTGGCCCCGGATCAGGTGGCCGAGCTGCAGAGTAGGCTGAAGGCCCTGATCGGACGCCTGGCCGACGTCATCGGCCCCCCACCGCCTCCTCCTGATACTGGGTACAGGGAACTCGTGCAGCAGGTGATGGCGGCCTTCGCCGAGTTCGGGGCCCGGCTTCGCCCGGAGGGGGAGCCCCTCGTGGGCCCCACCTTCATCCGGATCTTCGCCGTGCCCGAGCGAGGGGTCAGGGTCTCCCAGGTGCTGCGGCTGGCTGACAGCGTCTGGACCCGGCTTCAGACGGAACAGCCGCCGCAGCTCTCGGTCCAGCGGGGGCGGATCGCCATCGATGTCCCGCGACCCGATCGCCGGACCCTCTTCTGGCGGGACCTCCGGGCCCAGCTTCCCCCCCCGACCGCAACCGGCACCACCCGGTTTCCCGTCGGGGTCCGGGTGGATGGCTCCCTCCGGTGGGCCGATCTTGCCGAGCCGGAGAACTGCCACATCCTGGTGGCGGGAACGACCGGCAGCGGGAAGAGCGCTTGGCTCCGGGCCGTGCTGGCCAGTCTGCTGGCGTCGAACCGTCCCGAGACCCTCCGGCTGGTCCTGATCGATCCCAAGCGGACCGCCTTCGGTCTCTGTGAGGGGGCTCCCTTCCTCTGGCGGCCTGTCGTCTATCCCGACGAGACCGACATCATAGAGGTCCTTGAAGCGCTGGTGGACGAAATGGAAGCGCGGTACCGGCACCTGGCCGCTCATCAGGTGGACGACCTCCGGGCCTACAATGTCCGCGCAGACCATCCGCTGCCCCGGATCCTCTGCCTCTGCGATGAGTATGCGGATCTCGTCCTGGGAGACCGGCGGCGACGGCAGGAGATTGAGGCCCGCGTGGCCCGGCTGGGTGCGAAGGCCCGGGCGGCCGGCCTCCACCTGATCTTTGCCACCCAGCGGCCCAGCCGGGAGATCGTGAAAGGGGTGATCGACGCCAATCTGGTCGCCCGGGTGGCCCTGAAGGTGACCAAACCGATCGAGTCCCGGCTCATCCTCAGTGATCCGGGGGCCGCCACCCTTCTGGGGCGAGGGGATTTGCTGTTTAAAGATCTGGGCGAGCCGGAGCGGCTGCAGGCCCCCTACGTCACCGATGAGGACCTCCGGGGGCTCCTCTGAACGGACTGCGATTCTTCCAGAAAGAACAACACCCGCTCACCCCGGGGCACGCGCGAAGAGGGAGCCGGCTTCCCTCTGGAATAGCTTCACGGCCACCTCAGGTTTAGGCGCTCGATGGCCTGGGCGAGGTCCTTCTCATAGATGAAGAGCCGGTTCTCCGGCGGGATGGTATAGTACGCCTGCGGCTGGTGGATGAGGCCGGTCGTGAGGTCCACGCAGTACTTGTCCGGCCCCCGGCGTTTGCCCAGGAGCGTGTCCACGCAGAACCGGTACTCGTAGGGAAGCAAGAGCGTGTCCTCCTCCGCCCACATTCCCAGCTTCCTTCTCCTGGCCTTCCTCACTGCTTCCTGGATGAGCTTCAGATCCGCCGGCTTAGGGATGTTGGGAAAGATCGGGTAGCTCACCGCCATGCCATGCTGCAGAAGGAGGAGGTTGAACGTGATCCGCTTCTTCGGTGTTCCCGACCCACCGGGCCTTGCCCAGGTGGACCCGCCCCAGCTCGGCTTTGATGACGATCGCCATGACTCACCCCTCAAAAAGCAGCAGAAAGCAACCAAGGACTTCTGGTCGGCTCTTGTCATCGAGGCAGTACTGAAGCTGCTTTCCACATTCCTAACAAGGAAGGCGTCCAGAAGGCAGGGTAGGGGTGCCAGATGTTCCAGGCCTCCGATCCTTTACTTCCCGAGATGGCGAAGAATCTCCCCAATGCACCCCCCTAGGTCGGCAAGAATCCGCCAACCCGGCAGACGCACGACTTTATAGCCCATGGCCTGCAGCCGAGCATCCCGGACCATGTCGAGGCGGCGCTGCCGGCCTGAACCATGGAAAGCCGCTCCGTCACACTCAACAACTACTGGCTGTCCATCTATCAGGAAGTCAACTTCGTAAGGACCGATCATAGCCTTGGGGGTTACCCTGACTCCTTCTTTCCGCAACGCAGCATACAGCCGCTCCTCCAGTGGAGAATGGAGAACCCCCTCACCGCCAGCCCTCCGGAGCTCTTCCTTAAGCTCGAGCTCTGTGGAGTACTCGGCCACTTTTGCGAGCAACCCTCCGGCTCTTCGGCAGTACTCCCGATCTCCGATGATGAGGAGGAGGGTCCGCGCTCGCGTGATCGCGACATTGAAGAGGTTAGGAGTATCCACGAGCCACCGGAGGGTGGGAAGGGGGATCCCAGGGGCAACGATGGGAGAAAAGACCATGATATCTCGCTCATCCCCCTGGAACCGATGGGCGGTCGCGACGATGAGCCGCCGCTGCTCCCACACTTCTGGAGAGAGCCGGTTTCGGAGGAGGCGCTCGATGTGCTCAGCCTGACGGGCGAAGGGCGTGACAACACCCAACGTCCCCTCGAGCGATCCTAGAGACTGGTGGAGTCGGATGACCTCCGCACAGACTGCCTCAGCCTCCGGTTCATTGTAAGCGCTCCCGGTCGCCGGCCGAACAGCCCGACCTTCGACGTGAACCCAACGGACCGCTGGAGCATGCTGGAGAAGCTTCAAAAGAAGCCGATCAGGATCGGTGAGGATCGTCAGGGCCCCCCCGTAGAAGAGCTGGTTCGATAACTCGATAATATGAGGATGACTCCGGTAATGCTCGTCGAGAAGGATCGGGCGCTCCTGGCTGACAGCCTCTGCGGCATGGTAAAGCGATCTGTCGCTGAACCGAAAGGCTGGATACCAGGGCAGCTCCGCTGCTCCCACCCGCCTGGCCAATGCGCTATCCAGGTGCGCGGGGATCGTGCAAACATGCACAAGCTGCTTCGGGTCCCCAATGATGACAGCCCGCTTCGCCCGATAGAACAGGGGCAGGACTGAGGGAATGTCGCACTGCGAGGCCTCATCCACGATGAGGAGATCAAAGAGAGCAGGGAGGAAAGGGAAGGCTCTGGCGGCTGAAAGGCTCGTGGTGGCCCACACGGGGAAGTGATGGAGGACCAGAGGGAAGGTCGCCACGACCTCACGCTCAAGGGCTGAGTCAAGCCACCAGGGGCGCCGGCGATCCACAGCAGCAACGTATCGACGGACTTCAGGCGATAGGCCAGATTGCCGGCGGGCCTCCCGACGGGCTGCCGTTAAGGTGCGGCGCGAGGCCTGAAGATGGGCCTCCATTGCCTCATCGATCCGCCGTTTAAGGGTTTGATAAGAGGGGTAGGCGGCATCTTGGGCGCGCAGATGCTCTAAACGCTGCCTCGCTTCCTTGGCCTCCGCGAGAGCCCGGATGACTTCCGCGGTGTTGCGTAATGCATCGGAAGATGGCAAAGTTGGGAGCTGGCACGCCGCCCGGAGCGCCTCCCGGAGCTGTTCCGGCAGCCTCGCGAGAACCCGGCTGAACCGGCTGGCCAAGCGTCGAGCATAAAACCCTGGACGAAGCCGATCCAGGAAGCGGGCGAGGAAGGACGGGGGTCCAGCTTCAACAGCAGAAGCGAGGCCTTCAAGCTTCTGTGCGGTTTCCCGGAGCAGGGGCGGAGGGACATCCAGAACTGCGGCAGGCGACTGTATCACTGCCGGCAAGAGCTTTTCCGCTGTCTGGTTGCGCTCAACAGCTTCCCGGAGCTCCACTTCTAAGGCTACCCGTTTGTCGACCGCAGCCAACGCGGATCGCAGCGTCTCCCAAGAGCGTTGGCAGAGAGCAAGGTATGGGGCAAGGGCTCCAGGGGTGGAGCTCCCGGAGGGAGCCCGAATTTGCTCGAGAGCCCTGTCCCGGTACTCCCTGCGGCCCGTCCGGAGGACCGCGTCAGGCTCGAATTCCTGAAGCTTGTTACACACGACATCCACGGCCTGGTTGTTCTTGCTCGCAAACAGCACCGACTGTCCCTGCACAGCGGCTGTGGCAAGGAGGTTGACAATGAGTTGGGATTTTCCTGTCCCCGGAGGGCCTGTCACGACGGTCAGGGGCCTGGTCAAGGCGCTGATCGCCGCTTCCAGTTGGGGTTCATTAGCTGGGACAACCATGGCAAGCCAGTCCGGTGGCCTGCTCCGGCTGCCCCCAAGCCTGAAGAGCGCGCCAAGGGCCGTTCCCGAAAGCCGACGGTATGCCTCCGGCGACCGGAGGGCCTGCAGCTCATCGAGGAGTCCCTCATAATAGTCGCTCCGCTCGGCGGCAAAAAGGAGGCAGAGATTATAGACCCCTGGCTCCCTCAGACGGGCAGGTACCCACTCCCCAAGAGCCTCTGGCTCCACCTTCTCACGAAGGGGGATCCCTGTCTTCTCGACAACAAGGGCCATCAGCTCATGGAAAATGGTCCTCGGATCCTCATCGGCGAGTTCGGTCCGGCTGGCTTCGACCGCTCGAGCCAGCTCGCTCATGTGCTCTTGCTTAAGCCCGAAGGATCGAAAAGCTCCAGCGTTCAGCGCTGGTTCATCGTCATCGACGATGAGCCGAATACCCATCCGATCGCGCAGGGCCCGGACGGCGACGGAAAATAAGGGATAGAGCACAGGTTGGGGGGGTCCACCGCCCTCGGGCTCCTCCAAGGCCAGAACGCAGGGATAGCCCCAATAAAGCTGTCGGCCCCGCTCGTC
>CAZHST010000043.1:0-1918 GCA_964535215.1 uncultured bacterium | reverse complement strand
CTGACCTGAAGCTCATGCGAGGAGATAGAAGGCATGCTCAAAGAAGAGTCGTAAAGAAGGGTGAACCTCGAACGCTTAGTCGAGGGCGAAGACATAGAGCATGCCCCCTGGGGTCGTCGCTTTATCCAGGCCGGCACCGTAGGCGATCCCCACCGCACCCAACGCGCCAGATGGATCATAGGGCGAAAGCCCGGCAGCTAGTGGGAGGCCGAACCAGCCCCCGATCCCGGAGTAGACGGCCACATACTGCTTGCCTTCTGGACCTCGATAGGTCATCGGGTTGCCAACGATGCCAGAGCCCACTTTGTACATCCATAGGATCTCGCCGGTCCGGGCATTGACCGCCTTGAACCACCCATCCAAGGTCCCGTAGAAGACCAGGTCCCCACCCGTCGTCAGCACCCCACTCCAGACCGGGAACCGCTCCTTAATGCTCCAAACCTTCTTCCCCTCCACCGGATCCCAGGCGATGACCTCGCCTAAGTATCCACCCTGGCCAGGAAACATCAGGATGTTCGCCCCCACATAAGGGGCCCCTGCCGTGTACGTGACCTCAACCCCTTCATAGTGCATGCATATGTTGTTAGTTGGGACGTAAAAGAGGCCGGTCTGGGGAGAGTAGGCGGCAGGTTGCTGGTACTTTCCACCCATGGCGCTCGGGCAGATGGCTATGGTGTCGGCTCCCCGCCTTATCCGCTTCTCCGGCACCTCGATCGGTCGCCCCGTCTTCTTGTCAACCCCAGTTGCCCAGTTAACGAAGACGTAGGGCTCGACCGCGAGAAGCGTCCCGTTGGTCCGGTCGAGGGTGTAGGCGAAGCCGTTCCGGTCAAAGTGGATGAGGGCTTTGTACCTCTTCCCACCGCGAGTGAGATCGACCAAGATGTTCTCGTTCCCCCCGGAGAAACCCGACTGATCCCCAGGGGTCATCTGGTAGGCCCACTTTGCCGTCCCGGTGTCAGGATCCCGAGCCCAGATGGTCGCAGACCACTTGTTGTCGCCCTTCCGCTGGGTGGGGGTCCAGGGCGAAGGGCTGCCGGTCGCATAATAAAGGAGGTCCAGCTCAGGGTCATAAGAGAACCAGCCCTCAACTGCACCGCCCCCCTGCTTCCAGGTGTCGCCCGGCCAGGTCTTGGTCCCCTCCTCGAAGCGGCCATAATGTGGGTTGGCGGCGTTAAAGTCCGGCGCCAGGCGGAGATCCTCATCGGGCCCCATGCTATAGGCCCGCCAGACTATCGTGCCAGTGTTGATGTCATAGGCCGTTACGTGGCCTCGGACCCCAAACTCCCCGCCGGAGATTCCGACGATCACCTTGTCCTTCACCACCAAGGGAGCCCCTGTGATGGTTTCTCCCTTTCTGGGATCCCCGTTCCAGGCTTTCCAAATCTCCTTCCCTGTTGTAGCGTCCAGGGCGATGACTTGGGCGTCCAGGGTGGTCATAAAGATCTTGCCCTCAGCGTAGGCTAAGCCCCGGTTCACCAGGTCGGGAAAAGCAACCACGACCGCTCGCTCATCCTGCTTTGGGGTATACTTCCACTTGATGGCATAGGGTTGCTCCATGAGATCGAGGGCATAGACATGGTTGGGATAGGGGGAGTGCACGTACATCGTGGTGCCAACCACCAGCGGTCCCCCCTCATGCCCCCGGAGGGCTCCCGTTGAGAACGACCAGGCTGCCTTCAGACGCTTGATGTTCTCAATGTTGATCTGAGTGAGCGGGCTGTAGCCCCAGGTTGCATAATCTTTCCTTGGCATCACCCACTGGCCAGGATCCTGCTGGAGCTTCAGCGGCTCCTCGTTACCACGTGCACCGAAGCCGAATACGAGAACCCTCTCTTCGGGAGTGAAACTGGCAAGGCTATCAGTAACGACTATTTTGATGTTGACATGCTCATCTGTCTCTGCCCTCACCTGAAAAGGA
>CAZHST010000042.1:0-25233 GCA_964535215.1 uncultured bacterium | reverse complement strand
CAGCCCCCGTCTCGTCAAGCGGAGGGTCTGGATTTCCCGGATGACGTGATTTTCCATCAGCGGTGAATCGGGAGGTGCTGGCACAGTCCGGGGCACAGATAATTGCCAAAGACTTTGGGGCCAGTGACTGTCGCTGCCTGACGCCCTTAGGGTATCTGGGCCGCTTCCGGAGGTGGGACACTGGCGCCCGTCACTTCGGGCGTACCAGGGATGCCCCGGGGACATGAGAGACCTTCTGGAACGAAGGAGGAGAGACGATGGCGAAGCCTGCTACCACGAGAACGGGCAAGAAACCCTCTAAAGGCGGGAAAAAACCGGTAAGGAACCCTGAGGGCTCACCGGTTCCGGAACGGGCCACGCTCCAACGCAAGGAACAAAAAGGCCCCAAGGGACTTGGCCTGGCTTTCCTGCTCCTGCTGACCCTTCCAGGTTGCCCCGGAGTGATCGTCAGGACCCGGTCCACCCTGCTCGGCCTCTTGGGGCCACTCTTATCCTCCTCCAGGTCCCCTCCCTTTGTCAAGCAAAAAATGAGGCCCCTCTCCCCAAGGGGATCCGATGGCGACAGGATCCGCTCCCGGGCCAGCTCTGGACCTTGACCAGAGGCTCCACCGCCGGATAGAGGTATCTCCCTCCCTTACGACATGGGGCAGCCGTTCGTCTTTCAAGAATGCGGCAGAGATCTTTGAGATCGGCACCGGGGTGCCACCCTACCAGCTTCTCCACCGGTACAGCCAACACCTCACGCTGCGCCCGACGATGGCCACAAATCGCGGGGCTGGCCCCGCCGAGGGATCGGGAAACCCTGGAACTTTTTGACGCTCCTCGGTGTTCTTTAGATCCAGGGGGCCCTTGACAAACTAACCGCCTGTTCCGATATTGTTATCGAGAAGGAAGGGAAAACCATGAAGACCATCGCCAAGACCCGAAAACATCTGGCTTCGCCGTCAATGACCACGATAGGATCCATGGAAAAGGAGAGGAAGCAGAAGCTCCGGGAGATACTCCTTCTGAAACGACAGGCCCTTCTTGACGAGCTCCGGAAGGATCTCGGGAATCGTCGGGTGAAGCCCTTCCAGGGCTTTAAAGAGGGAGGACTGGACCTGGCGGAGGAGGCCGGGGCCGTCCTTGAAGACGAAATCGGCTTTGCGGTCATTGATCAGAGGACCGATCAGGTCAAACAGATTGACCTGGCCTTGGAGCGGCTGAAAGAGGGGACCTACGGGATCTGCGAAGACTGCGGGGAGGAGATCAGCATTGGAAGGCTGAAAGCTCTCCCCTTTGCCACCCGGTGTACCCGATGCCAGGAACGGTGGGAGGAATCAACCGCTCGGGCTTTGGAGAGAACCACATTGTTCCCCACGGATGAAGAGGAGGCCCCCTTGGCCGGGGACGAGGGAAAGATCCGCCTCATGGCCGCTTAACCCCCCGCCTGGTTACAGGCCTCAAGACATCACAGCCCCCTTGCCTGCTTCCCAAGGCTATGATAAGGATGGACATCATGGGGGAACAGGCAAGGGGGGTTTTTTATGCCGTTGCCGCCACGGGGTTCTTCTCCACAGCTCCCGTCTTGGTCCGTCTCGCCGAAGGGATCACTCCCGTTAAGATCGCAGCCCTCCGGATGCTGATAGGGGCCTGCCTCCTTGGACTTCTCGCCTTGCTCCGACGGGAGACGCTGGAGCTTAAACCCCATCAGCTCATCCGGCTTCTCCCCATTGCCGGAGCTGCCGCCCTCCATTTCCTGACCTTTATCGCCTCCCTTTTCCTGACCAGTCTCGCCCATGCCCTCACCCTGACGTATACCGCGCCGATCTTTCTCTCCCTCCTGGCCAGGATCCTCCTCCACGAATCCCTGGGAACGAGGCGGGTTTTGGGGATCATGGTGTCCCTGGTCGGAACAGCAATCCTCACGGGCTTCGAGGCCACGCTCCATCCCAGGATGCTCCTAGGCGATGCCCTCGCCACCCTTTCCGCCGTCGCCATTGCCGTCTACTCCGTCCTGGGGCGCAAGGAGCGGGCCAACCTCCCACTCCTCACGTATGTTTTCTGGGTTTACCTCCTTGCCGGCCTTCTCCTCTTCCCCTTAAGCTTTGGAGGGCAGGGCTCCACCTACACCCCCAAAAACCTCGCCGCTGTCTTCCTGTTGGCCCTCCTTCCTTTAGCCTTCGGCCACACCCTGTACAATGCCGCCCTCCGCCTTGTCCATCCTGCTCTCGCCAACACCGTGGCGACTCAGGAGGTGACCGGCGGAATCCTGTTGGGCTGGCTCCTCCTCGGCGAGATCCCCACCCCAAAGGCCATGCTGGGGGCAGCCGTCACCCTTGCCGGCGTCGTGGTTGTCCTCCTGTAAAAGGAAGCCGCATCTCTCTGGCTGACCAGTGACGGCTAAAGGCTGGCCTCAGCCTCTGCTACTCGATCTTGATCCAGGGTGGCTCCCTGAAGGTTCTCCCCAAAATCCGATGGCCATCCGTTCGGATCACAACGGCTCCATCCCGGTCTGTACGATAGACCCTCACACCCATCTCTTGATACCGGACCAAGGCCTCCGGGTGGGGATGCCCGAACCGGTTTCCTATCCCCACAGAGATCACAGCCCCCTTGGGCCGAACCACCTGAAGAAAGGCTTGTGTGCTGCTCGTCTTCCCTCCATGATGGGGGACCTTGAGGATGTCGGCTTGGAGCACGGCCCTCTTCTTTAACAGCTCAGCCTCGGCCTCCTCCTCGATGTCCCCTGTCAGGAGGAACGCCACATTTTTGTAGCGAAGCTTGAGGACCAATGAGCTGTTGTTCACCGACGAGGAACCCCTTCTGGACGGGCTCTGGAGGAATGAGGGGGTCGGGTGGAGCACCTCGACCCTCACCCCGCGACAGACCTCGGTTTCAAACCCCGCCCCCACAACCCGATGGCGGATCCCCTTGACACGCGCCGTTTCGACCAGGGCCCGGTAGAAAGGGGAAGCAGCCGGATACCCGGCCTCCCAGAACTCTCCCACGGAAAGCTCTTTCAGAACGGCCAGGAGACCGTTCAGATGATCAGGGTGGGGATGAGAGAGGATGACGAGATCCAGACGCCTGATCCAGCGGGAACGAAGATACGGGACCACGACCTGCTCGCCTATATCAAAGTCCCCATAGGTAAGCCCCCCGCCGTCCACCAGGATCGTCTTCCGGCAGGGAAGCTCCACAAAGATGGCATCCCCCTGGCCCACGTCGAGGAACGTGCTCAGGAGCTCCCTTCCCGGAAGAGGGAGCAGCCTGAGGATGATGGTGAAGGACAAGGCTATGGCGGCAAAGGGGATCAGCCCCCGGGCCCACCGGGCCTGCCATGAGAGGAGCCCGAAGATGAGAAGGTAATACAGAACGATCATCAGCGGGGTTGGGGGGTATAGGGTTAGGGAACCATAAGGAAAGGCGGCAAAGAGCCTGGCCAAAAAGAGGAGGGCTTCGACCAGGAATCCGACAAAGAGATCCAGGGGCCAAAATCCCTCAGGGAACACGAGCAGGAGAACCCCCAAGGCCATCCCAGCGGTGGTCAGAAGCCCGGTCAACGGGACGATGGGGAGGTTAGCCAGGAACCCGATGGGGGATGCCCGGTGGAAGGTCCCGACCAGGATGGGCAAGGTGCCAAAGAAGGCGGCCGAAGAAACGAGAACAGAGGCCAGGAGCCACCGCCAGGGCCAGGGGATTCCCTGAAACGGCACCCTCTCAACCACCAGCAGGATCGAAAGGGTGGCAACAAAGGTGAGTTGGAACCCAACCTCAAACACGAAGAAAGGGTTCCAAAGGAGGAGCAGGAAGGCGGAAAGGGCCAGGGTGTTCAAGAGATCCCCCTCCCTCTCCAAAAGGAGGGCGAGAAGGTAGACGTCGGTCATCAGGGTCGCTCGGACAACCGAGGGACTTCCACCGGCCAGGGCCGCATACCCGGTGACCAACCCCAAGGAAAGGAAGGCCCTGACCCGCAGGGGAGCGCCAAGAACCGTTAAGGCGAGAAACAGGGCCCCGGCGAGAAGGCTGACGTTCAACCCTGAGATGGCCAGGATATGATACGTCCCGGAGCGAAGGAAGGCCTCGTTCATCTCCTCAGAAAGCGATGACCGGTCCCCCAGGAGGATGGCCTTCAGCAGGGCCGCCTGGCCCTGGGGAAAGACCCGATCGAAGGCAGACAGGAGGTGGGACCGGAGGGTGTAAATCCTGGCCAATACGGGATTCCCTTCCCCACCCTGGAAGGCAACGAGAGAACGATCATCCTCAGCCCACCCCTCGAGGTGGATGCCCTGGGCCGCCAGGAACCGCTGACGGTCGAACAACCCTGGATTGAGAAACCCTCGGGGGTGGCGGAGGTGAAAGACGCCCCTGATCCGATCCCCGTAATGATACTCCTTCGTTGCCTTGAGGATAGTGACCCTCGCCCGCCCTTCGGCTGAGGCGCTCTGCCCGAAGAGGCTGATCTTCTCCACCCGGAGGATCAGCCTGAGCCTTCCTCCTTCCTTCGGCCCCCCTCGCTCAGGGGGGGCGACAACGACCCCCTCTAGGATGAGCCCCTCTCTGAGAAGGGCCTCCGGAAGCCTGGTGAGGTGCCAGGGGGGATGAGGTCCCGCCAGCGACGTGAAGCGGGCGGTCCCCAGGAGGAGGAAGAGGAGGAGGACAAAACCGGTTAGGATGAGAGGCGGTCCCTTGCCCAAAAGAAGGAGGAAGGCGGAGAAGACCAGGATGGCAGCGAACAGGCCGAGGAGGAGGGCAAGGGGGAGGTCGAACTGGTTGGCCAAGAGGATCCCAAGGAGGTAAGCAACCGCCAGGGGAACGAGGGGACGGCGGAAATGAAGGTCGGATGGGAAAGCCTCAAGGTTGCTGGGGGGAGAGGTCAGGATGGAACCCCTAGGCTCATCATCGCCCATTGTCGCTCATGCGCCCCGGTTGTCGGGGAGAGCCAGCCCCACCGGCTGGCGATCTCTGTCAACGGGACCAGCCCGGGGCTGTCAGTCCGGATGGGAAAAAGGCGGCCTTACTCTACTCCCGCCGGGCCCCCGTCAAGCAAAAGGAGACAGATCCTTCCCGCCAAGGTAAGCCGCTTTGACACGCGGATCCTTGAGTAGCTCCCCCCCAAGGCCCGAAAGGTTGACCCTGCCTCCCTCCAGCACGTAGGCCCGATCAGCAATCCGTAAAGCGACAGCAGCCATCTGCTCGACCAGGAGGATCGTCACCCCTTCATCCCGCAGGCGGACGATCGTGTCCAGGATCGTCTGGACCAGGCGTGGGGCAAGCCCCATCGAGGGTTCATCCAGGAGGAGGAGCCTAGGGTTAGACATAAGACCCCGGGCAATGGCCAGCATCTGTTGCTCCCCGCCAGAGAGGGTCCCGGCCAGCTGCCGCCGCCGCTGTTTGAGAATCGGAAAGCGCTGGAACTCCCGCTCCATTCGTTCGCGGACCTCCATCCTTGATGAGCGTGCAACCCAGGCCCCTAAGAGGAGGTTATCCTCCACAGTCTGATCCCCGAAGACCTGTCGGCCCTCAGGGACCTGGGTCACCCCCCGGGTAACGATGACATGGGGGGGTAGGCTTGTAAGCTCCATCCCGTCGAGGCGGATGCTCCCCTCGGTTACAGGGACGAGACCTGAGATGGCGAGGAGGGTTGAGGTCTTCCCAGCGCCGTTTGAGCCAATGATGGCTACAATCTCCCCTTGCCGAACCTCGAGGGTTAGACCGTGGAGGGCCCGGATGTGGCCGTAGTCGACGATTAACCCTTCGACCTCAAGCATGGGCTTTCCAGGTTGCCTGCCCCAGATAGGCCTCGATGACCTTTGGGTTCTGCTGGATCTCCCCCGCCGGCCCCTCGGCGATCTTCTCCCCGAAGTCGAGAACCGAGATGACATCCGAAAGCCCCAGGACCAGCTCCATGCGGTGTTCGATGATGAGCAGGGTGATCCCAGCTTCCCGGATCTCCCGGAGGATCTTCGAAAGCTGCTGAAGCTCGGTAGGGTTCATACCGGCAGCCGGCTCGTCGAGAACAAGGAGGGTTGGGTGGACGGCCAAGGCCCTGGCGATCTCTAAAAGCCGCTGGTGGCCATAGGGGAGGTTTTTGGCCATCTCCTCAGCCTTGTTGGCCAAGCCTACAAACTGGAGGAGGGCCAAGGCCTTCCGCCGAAACGTCTCCTCCTCCCGAAGGGCCCGCCTGGTCCGGAAAAGATGGCTGAGGAACCCGGCTCTCAAGTGGAGGTGGAACCCCACCAGGACGTTCTGCAACACTGTCAAATCAGGGAAGAGGCGGATCGTCTGAAAGGTTCGGGTGATCCCCAATCTCGCCATCCGATGGGGGGGAAGGCGGTCGAGGCGCTTCCCACTGGCGTAGATCTCCCCCCTGGTGGGAGTGTAGACCCCTGTTAGGACATTCACGAAGGTACTCTTCCCCGAGCCGTTCGGCCCGATCAAGCCGTGGACGGTCCCGGGGGCGATCTCCAAATCGACGCCTGATAACGCCTGAACCCCGCCAAAGCGCTTCGTGAGGTTCTTGACTTGAACGAGGGGGCCGAGGCCAACCTCCGGGGAAACGAAGCGGGCGGCCTCCACAGGGGTAACCGGCGAGGAGACCCGCCGGCGCCTCCTCCCCAAACTCCCGACGATGCCGTCCGGGAAAAAGATGACCGTGAAGAGGACGATCCCGCCGTAGATGAAGAGGTGGTAGTCATGGAGACGGGCGAAGACCTGAGGGATCAGGTTCAGGATGACGCTTCCCACCAGGGGGCCGTAGAGGGTTCCGCTCCCGCCCATCAGAATCGAGGCCAGGAAGGAGACGGAGAGACTGAAGACAAAGGTGTCACTGTTAATGTAACCGGTCTGGTGGGCGAAGAAGACGCCACCCAGCCCGGCGTAGAGCGAACTCAAGACGAAGGCAAGCACCTTCCAGTGATAGACCGAAACGCCCACCGTCTCCGCCGCCACCTCGCTCCCCCGAAGGGCCAGGAACGTTCGTCCGAATCGAGAGGTCAAGAGGTTCCGGGCAAAGAGGTAGCAACAGAGGGCTGTCAGGGCCGCCAGACGGAAATAGCTGGCCTCTTCCAGGGGCCTCCCAAAGAGGGTAGGACGGGGGATGCCGAAGATCCCCATGGGCCCGTTGGTCAGGTCGGTCCAGCGGTTGGCCGTGACCTCCACCATGAAGCCGAAAGCGATGGTGACCATGGCAAGGTACGGTCCTTTGGCCCGAAGGGAGGGTAAAGCCAAGAGGGCGCCGGCCATCCCTGCCAAGAGAACCCCGGCGGGGGCCGAGAGCCAGAAGGGGAGCCCCAAACGGGTCGAGAGGAGGGCGGTGGTGTAGGCTCCCACCGCGTACAGCCCCGCGTGCCCCAGGGAGATCTGCCCGGTCCAGCCAACGAGAATGTCTAACCCTAAGCAAACGATGGAGAGGTAGGCGAGGGATTGGAGGACCAAGAGGTAGAAGGGGTCGTTCAGGATGAGGGGAGCGACGATGATCGCCACCGCCGTCCCGATGACCATCGTCCACTCACGTTTGGTCAGATCCGCCAAGAAGGGAAGCCTCACCGAATGCTCCCTACACCTTTTCGACCCCTTTTCCTCCCAAGAGTCCGCTTGGACGAAGGGCGAGGGCAAGGAGGATGAAGAGAAAGATGAACCCTTCCTTGAGGGTCGAGCTGAGGAGGCCAAAGATCTGCTCCAGGATGCCAATGACCAGCCCACCCAGGAGGATGCCCACTGGGTGCTCCAAGCCTCCAAAGATGGCGACGGCAAAGGCCTTGATCCCGGGGATCGTCCCCATGTAGGCCCAGGCGAAGGTAACAGGGGCGATCAGGACCCCACCCAGGCCGGCTAGACACGACGACAAGGCGAAGGCCAGGATGATCACGCCCCGGACGTTGATCCCCATGAGGGCGGCGGCGTTTCGGTTAGAGGCCACAGCCATCAGGGCCTTGCCCAGGAGAGACCGCTTCAGAAACACCAGGACCAGGAGCATGGTGACGAAGGCGGCGCCGAGGATAAAGGCCTCCTGGGGAAGAATCCCCGCCCCAGCAATCCGGATTACCCGTTCCCCGAAAGGGGAAGGGAACTTGATCTGCTCGGGACCCCAGAGGACCGTTGCTGTATTCTTCAGGATGATGCTCACGGCGACGGTACTTAGGACCCAGCTTAAGGAAAGGGTGTGGCGGAGCACAGGCCGGATGGCGACCCGTTCCAGCCCGATCCCCATGCCGCCGACCAGAAGGACCGCGAGGATGGCTGCCACCGCATACGGAAGGCCAAACGTCCCATAGCAGGTCAGGCCAAACAGGGCGCCGATCATCAGGAACTCGCCCTGGCCGAAGTTCAGGGTGTTCGTCGTAATGTAGGTCACATAGTACCCCTGGGCGATGAGGGCATAGATACTCCCGATGGAGAGGCCGGTCAAGATGGCCTGCCAGAGCTTGAGCAACATGGGGGGGACCTCTACTGGGCCTTCACTGGTCTTCCGTTCCTCCACTGGGCCAGGAAGCCGGTGCCGGGGCCCAGAGCCTCATGATCTTCCTTGCTGAACGGCTTCGGCTTGGCGTTCGTCACGGCACCGGTGAAGTCGTCGATCATCTCCAGGGCATCGCGGATCTTCCGCGGGTCCGGCCCCACCAGATCAAGGGCCTTTAAGACGAGGCGCGTCCCGTCGTAGGTCTGTGCCGTGGCGACCGGGAAGAAATCCTCACCGTACTCCTGGACGACCTTTCGGTGGAACCTCTTGGCATTCTCGCTGTGGTCGGGGATATAGGAGGTGACGAAGAGGGTCCCCTCGATTAGCTCCTTGCCGCCCAGCTTCAGGAAGTTTGGAGCGCTCCAGGCCCAGGTGCTGGCGATCGGGACCTTGTAGCCGATCTTCTGCATGCTCTTCAGGATCTGCACGCCGGCCGGCGCCAGGGCGTAGGCGATGATGAAGTCCACCCTGGCCTCCTCCATCTTGCTGAGCTGGACCGTCATGTCCGTGTCATTCTGGTCAAAGACCTCGGGGCCGGCGACCAAAGGGATCCCTGCGGCCCTGAGCTGCCTGAGGGCCTCGTCGCGTCCACTCTGCCCCCACCCCGTCGAGTCGTGCATCAGGCCGATCCTTCTATAACCATGCTTTTTGAGGTAATCGATCATAAACGAAGTCTGGATGCCATCGCTGAGCGACACCCGAAAGATATAGTTCTTCTTCCCTTTGTACTTCTGGGTGATCGGCACCGCAGTGGCGATGGTATCCATCAGGGGCATCTCCATCCGCTGGGCGATATCAATCATGGCCAGGGCCACACCGCTGTTCACAGGGCCCACGACCGCAAAGACCTTATCCCGGGTGATTAAGCGCACCAGGTTTTCGACCCCCTTCGCCGGCTTCGTCTCATCGTCGTAGATAATCCCCTCTACCTTCCTCCCCCTGTAGCCTCCCTTCTCGTTATACTCCTTAAGGGCCAGCTCAAACCCCCGCTTTGCCCCGAGGCCGTAGTCATCCGTCCCCCCTGTCAGGGAGACCGTAAGGCCAAGCTTCAGGTCGGCTGCCTGAACCGAGGCCCCCGCCAACAGCCCGACCACCAAGGTGAGCGCCCTGAGGGGTAATGCCTTCCGCCATGGAGCTCTCATGGTTCCTCCCCCTGCCGCCCGCGTTGAGCGGCCTCTGTGAAACAGCCTTCCCACCCTCCCCTAAGGCTACGGCTGCCTGGGAGTTCTCTCCTGGATGAAAGCGTCAACGAAATTCCCGGAAAAACGAACGGATGTCGGCTGCCAGCAACTCGGGCTCCTCGAGGGCGGCGAAGTGACCCCCCGCTGGCATCAGGGTCCAGCGCCGGATATTATACACCCGCTCAGCCCAGGGACGCGGAGGATGGAGGATCTCCCGTGGAAAGGCGGCGTACGCCGTTGGCACCTCAATCCGCTCATCAGGCCCGATCGGCCAACCCTGGTGGTGGCGGGCGTAGTACAGCCACAACGATGCGTTGATGGCCCCGGTGACCCAGTAGAGCATCACGTTGGTGAGGAGCTCGTCCTTTGTGAAACGTCGTTCGATGTCGCCGCCGCAGTCACTCCAGCCTCGAAACTTCTCCACGATCCAGGCGGCCAGTCCTACCGGCGAATCAGTCAGGGCGTAGGCCAGGGTCTGGGGCTTGGTCCCTTGGATCCACTGGTATCCGGTTTCCTCCCACTGCCAGTGACGGAGCTCCTCGAGGTAGGCCCTCTCCTCCTCGCCTGGATTTGCCAACTCCACAAGATCACGTCGCAGGGGGAGGAGGTTGAGGTGGAGGCCCAGGAGGCGATCGGGGTAATCGAGGGCCAGGCGCGAGACCACGAACGCCCCCCAATCGCCACCCTGGGCGCCGAAGGGGCGATAACCCAAGACCTCGGTCATCAACGTCGCAAACATGCCGGCGATCTCAGCCACCCCAAAGCGGGGTTGGTTGGGGCTGAAGGAAAAGGTGTAACCGGGGAGGGAGGGGGCGATAATGGTGAAGGCATCGGCGGGGTCACCTCCAAACCGGGCAGGATCGGTGAGGAGCGGGATAAGCTTATAAAACTCCCACACCGAACCCGGCCAGCCGTGAACCAGGAGCAAGGGGAGCGGCTTGGGTCCTAAACCCGGTTCGTGGATGAAATGAAGCTCGATCCCGGCAACGGAAACGGTAAAGTGGTGGAGCGTATTCAGCCGGGCCTCGTGGGTACGCCAGTTGTAGACCTCACGCCAGTAGGTGACCAGCTCCTTCATGTAAGGCAGGCTGGTCCCGTAGCACCACCCGGCCCCTGGGACCTCGTCGGGCCAACGAACCCGGAGTAGGCGCTCGTGGAGATCAGCGAGGACCTCCTCCCTGATCTGGATCTTGAAAGGGCGGGGGATCACCTTCAAGAACCCTCAAAAGATTGGGGCCTCGACGTAGGAGCCAAAGACTTGTCGCAGCCTGTTGACGATCTCCCCCAACGAGGCCCGGGCCTTCACCAGCTCGATGGTAATCGGCATGAGGTTGACGGAGGGATCCCTGGCCTCCCGTTCAAGCCGATCGAGGAGAGTGGCCACTTTTGCCCTGTCCCGGCTCCTCCTCACCTCCTCCAGCCTCGCGATCTGCCGGGCCTCCACTTCCGGATCAACCCGGTGGGTCTCGACAGGGGTATGATCATTAGGATCAATGAACCGGTTGACGCCGATCACGGGCTGCTCACCCGTGGACTTCCGGCGGGCGAACGTGTACGCCGAGTCGGCGATCTCCCGCTGGAAGTAACCCTCCTCAATCGCCCTGATCGTCCCCCCCATCGCCTCCACCTTCTCCAGGATCTCGAAGATCGCCGTCTCGATCTGGTTGGTTAGGGCCTCCACGTAGTAGGATCCCCCAAGCGGATCGATCACGTTCGGGATCCGGGTCTCCTCGGCGAGAATCTGCTGGGTGCGGAGGGCGATCTTCATGGCCTGCTCGGTGGGGATCGCATAGGCCTCGTCGAAGCCGTTGCAGTGGAGGGATTGGGCCCCGCCGAGGATCGCCGAGAGGGCCTGGAGGGTCGTCCGGATGATGTTGTTTAACGGCTGGGCCTTGGTGAGGGTCGCCGCCGCCGTCTGGCAGTGGAACCGAAGCCGCATCGATTCAGGCCTCCTGGCCCCGAACCGGTCCTTCATGATCTTCGCCCAGACCCGTCGGGCAGCCCGAAACTTGGCAACCTCCTCAAAGAAGTCGACCTGGGCCACAAAGTAGAAGGCGAGCCGCGGGGCAAAGGCATCCACCGGGACACCGGCCCGGATGACCTCCTCCACATAGGCGATGGCGTTTGCCATCGTAAAGGCCACCTCCTGGACAGCATTGGCCCCCGCCTCGGAGATGTGATAGCCGCTGATGCTGATGGGGTTATAACGGGGGAGACGTTCGGTGCAGAAGATGATGATGTCACGGACGAGACGCATCGAGGGGCGGATCGGGAAGATCCACTCCTTCTGGGCGATGTACTCCTTGAGGATGTCGGCCTGGACCGTCCCGGAGAGCTTCCGCGGGTCATTCCCCCGTTCCTCGGCAACGGCCACGTACATCGCCAAGAGGATCCAGGCCGTGGGGTTGATCGTCATGGAAACCGAGATCCGCTCGAGATCGATCCCCTCAAAGAGCAACCGCATGTCCTCGATCGTGTCAATCGCCACCCCTTCACGGCCGACCTCCCCGAGAGACCGGGGATCGTCGGAGTCGTAGCCCATCAGGGTCGGCATGTCAAAGTCCACCGAGAGCCCCGTCTGTCCCTGCTCAATCAAGTAGCGGAACCGGCGGTTCGTGTCCTCGGCGGTCCCGAAGCCCGCGATCTGCCGCATGGTCCAGAGCCGCCCCCGGTACATTGTCGGGTAGGGCCCGCGGGTGAACGGGTACTGGCCTGGGAACCCGATCTCCTCAAAAGGCGTGTCGGCGATATCCTCCGGCGTGTACACCCGCTTGACCGGGATCCCGGAAGCGGTGGTGTCGTCGGTCCGGGATTCGGGCTGCCGTTCGAGGAAGGCCTTCAGTTCGTTCGCCTCCCACTCCCTCTGCATGACCGCCACACGGGCGAGGGTCTCACGGTCAAACATCTAAGACCTCCTTCCTAGCCCAGCCACCCCTTGAAAAAGCTCCCTGGCGCAAGGATACGGCGCCAGCTCGCGCCGCACCACCCGCTCGAGCAGGAGGCCGGCTTCATCGTTCGGCCGCCCCACAGCCTCTGCCAAGAGGTCCTGGACGATCCTCAGCACCCGGACCTTCACCATTTGCCGCCGCCGCCTTCCGAGTTCGCCCGAGGCCCTCAGGACCGCCATGTGCTGCTGGAGGGTGTCAAGGAGGGGTTCGATCCCCTCTCCCCGGGTGGCGACGCAACCGAGGACGGGGGGACTCCAGGCCTTCTCCGGCACCGGGAGCAAGGTGAGCATAGAGCGGAGCTCGGCGATCGTGCGGTTCGCCCCATCCCGATCGGCCTTGTTGACGACGTGGACATCAGCGATCTCTAAGATCCCGGCCTTCAGGGTTTGGATATCATCCCCTAGCCCCGGGACGCTGACGACCACCACGGTATGGGCCAGCCCCATGACGTCCACCTCATCCTGACCAACGCCGACAGTCTCAACGAAGATCAGATCCTTGCCAGCGGCATCCATGAGATCAACCGCATCCGCCGCTGCCCGGCAGAGCCCCCCTAAGGTCCCATGCGTCGCCATGCTCCGGATGAAGATCCCAGGGTCGAGGGCAAGATCGTTCATCCGGATCCGATCCCCCAGGATGGAGCCCCCCGAAAAGGGGGAGGAGGGATCAACGGCCAGGATCCCGACCGTAAGACCCCGGTCCCGGGCGGCTTGGGCAAGCCTGGAGGCGAGGGTGCTCTTCCCGCTCCCAGGGCTGCCGGTCAGGCCGATGACGTGGGCTCGACCGGTAGAAGGGTAAAGGTACGTGCAAAGGGCCTCGGCCCGCTCTCCCCCTTCCTCCACCCAGCTTAGGCCCCGGGCCAGGGCCCGGATGGATCCTTGAAGGATCTCCTCCGCCAGCTCGGCAACCGGAAGAGAAGTCATGAGGCCTTCCCCTCTCCGTAAAAGGCCAGGGGTTGTCGGTCGGGGACCCGGGCCAGCCCCCTTGTCAAATCGGGACTTTTCGCATTCACATCGGTCACCACATCCACCAGGGCTGGGACCCCGCTCTCCAGGGCCCGCCGGACGGCCGGTTCAATCTCCCTCGGATCCGTCACCCGCTCCCCATACCCACCCAGGGCCTGAGCGACAAGATCAAACCGACAATCCCGGAGGAGGGTCCCGATGACCCGGTCCTCCCCAAAGTCCAGGATCTGGCTGTTTCGTTCGATCCCCCAGGCGGCGTTGTTCGAAACCACAACAACGATCGGGAGCCGGTGACGGACAGCGGTATCGAGTTCCATCAGGTTAATCCCCAGGGCCCCATCCCCGGAGAGGCAGACAACCGGGGCTGAGGGATGGGCAAGCTTTGCAGCGTTGGCAAAAGGGATCCCAACCCCTAACCCCCCATAAGGACCGGGGTCCAGATACCGGCGAGGTTCATCAGGCTGGAGCAAAAGCCTTGCAAACGACAGAAGGTCACCCCCGTCAGCGATGAAGAAGGTCTCCGGCGGGACGGCCCGGACCACATCCCGGCAGAGGCGGAGGGGATGAATAGGACGGGCGTCGGAGGCCGCCTCCCTTTCCAAGGCAGCCCTTGCCTTTTCATGCCGATCCCTGGCCTCATCAAGCCAGGGGCGTTTGGGAGGGGTTGAGGGGAGGGCCTCATGCAGCGCCAAAAGGGCCATCTTGGCATCAGCCTGGAGGGCCACATCGGTCACCCGGTTCCGGTTGAGTTCGGAGGCGGCTGCATCAATCTGGATGACAGAAGCCTCTTTGGGAAATCGAGGGGGTCGGCCGTACCCGATCACGTAGTTAAAGCGGGTGCCGACGACCAGGATCAGGTCGGCATGGGAGAGAAGGTAGGAGCGGGCGGCAAAAAGGTTCAAGGGGTGGGTCCTGGGGAGGAGGCCCCGGGCCAGGGAGGTTGTCAGCACAGGGGCCTGGAGCCGCTCCGCCAACCCCCGCACCGCGGCAGAGGCCTCGGACCACAGGACACCGCTCCCCCCAAGGATCACCGGGCGCTCTGCCCTGACGAGGAGCTCAACCGCCCTGGCCACCGAGCTCGGATCCGGCAAGGACCGGCCTAAAAGCCAGGCGGGGGGAACTGTACAGGCTTCCCGGTGGTCCATCGAGACCGTCTCCCGCATGACATCTGTGGGGATCTCGACGTAGGTCGGGCCATAGGGAGGGACATAGGCCAGCCGGATCGCCCTGTTGACGTACTCAGCGACTCGGGCCCCTTCTAAAACCGTAAACGCCGCCTTCGTGACCGGTCGGAGGATCCTGACCTGATCCACATCTTGGAGGGCCCCCAGGTCAAACTGCTGCCGAGGGGCCTTGCCGCCAATCAGGAGGAGCGGGCTTGAGGCGGCAAAGGCCGTGGCCACGGCTGTGACGGTGTTGGTGACGCCGGGACCGGCCGTCACACAGGCGACGCCGGGCTTTCCCGTCAGCCGCCCGTAGGCGTGGGCCATGTGAACCGCGGCATCCTCATGTCTGACATCAACGATCCGGACACCAAAGTCTAAGCAGGCATCATAGATCAGGGCGATGTGGCCGCCGTTTAAGGAGAAGAGGACCTCCACCCCCTCCCTTTTCAGCTGGGCCACGACCACCCGACCGGCCTCGGTCCTCATTATTTTAGCCCCTTCCCTCCGGATCCTCGTTTTTGGTACAGCTCCCGATCATCGATGACGCGCCGGGCCTTAAACTCGGTTCTGGGAAGCGTTCCCTGGGGAAGAAGCTCTATGACCGGACGGACGCCAAGCCTGGCCCTGAGACGATCCCGCATGGTAGTTCGAAGCGCCTCCAGACGCTCAGGGGTCCCGTGGGAGGGGGTGTACTCGGCCTGGATGAGCAGCTCATCCATCGTCTCCCGGCGGGAGACGATGACCCGAAACTCCCCGCCAAAGCCCTCAATGGCCCGGAGGGTATCCTCAATGGCGCTTGGATAGATGTTCTCCCCGCGGACGATGAACATGTCATCGTACCGGCCAGAGATCCCATCGGGAAGCCTTGGATACGTCCGCCCGCAGGGGCAGGGATCGTTCACCCAGCGGGTCCGATCATTGGAGACCAGGCGGATCATCGGCTGCGACGTCCGCTCGAGGTGGGTGTAGACCAGCGTCCCTTCTCCCCCGAAGGGGACCGGCTGGAAGGTCTCCGGATCGCACACTTGGGTGTAGACCAGATCCTGCCAGAGGTGCATGCCTGTCCGGTGGTGACACTCGGCATTCGTCATCCAAGGCGTCATCTCCGCCATGCTTCCCATGTCAATGCAGATCCCCCCGAAGGTCTCCTCGATTAACCGCTTCGTCGCCGGGATCCCCGCCCCCGGCTCCCCGGAAAAGAAGAGGATCCGGAGGCCGAAGCTTTGCGGATCGACCGCCTCCCGGCGGGCAGTTTCAGCGAGATGGAGGGCGTAAGATGGGGTGCTGTAGAAGGCGGTCGGTTTAAGCTCCCGGGCCCACTCGACGGCCATCAGCGTCTGACCTGGGACACCGGCCCCAAAGGGGAAGACGGTCGCACCAAGCCGCTCCCCGCCCTTTAAGACCCCCCAGGAGCCGAGGTAGAGGCTGAAGAAGGAGCAGATCAGGATCCGGTCATCGGGCCGGATCCCGACCCCCCACATGATCCGCGCGTGGGCCTCTCCGATCCGCTCCCAGTCATCAGCGCCGATCCCGAAGACGGTTGGGCGTCCAGTCGTTCCACTCGTCCCGTGGATCCGGGCGACCTCCCGGGGGTCAATGCAGAGGTAGTCACCGAAGGGAGGATGGGCAGCTTGGGCCGTACGAAGCGCCGCTTTCTGGATGACGGGGAACCGGGAGAGGTCATCGAGACTCTTCAGGGTCTCAGGGGAAACGCCGGCCTCCTGCCACTTCCGGCGATAGAAGGGGCTCCTCTCCCAGGCGTACCGGATCTGTGCTTTGAGCTTCAAGAAGATAATCTCCTCCCGCTCGGCAGGATCCGCATACTCGATCTCTGGCAGCCAGGCCTCTTCATGAGGATCCGGCTGGTATGAGGGGTCATAGCGGGGGGGCCAGACCGTGAGATCAACCCCTCGCCGCCGCTTTAGCCTCTCAAGGTCGATTCCACCCATCTCCTGCCCCTTCCGCTCAGCGAGGCCGACGGTCGGCGACCAGCTCCCGGATCCGGGCGACGATGGTTTCCAGGGGGGTATCCTGGAGGATCAGGTCGGCGACCCCCATCTCTTTAAGGGCCGGAACGTCCTCGTCAGGGATCACCCCCCCGCCGACCACAATGATGTCCTCGGCCCTGACCTGGCGCAGCAAGTCGAGGATCCTTGGGAAGATCGTCATATGCGCTCCCGAGAGGATACTGACCCCCAGGACGTCCACATCCTCCTGAACGGCAGCCGCGACGACCTCCTCAGGCGTACGGTGCAGGCCCGTGTAGATGACGTCCATCCCGGCATCCCTCAGAGAGCGGGCAACAACCTTGGCACCTCGGTCGTGGCCGTCAAGGCCAACTTTGGCGATCAAGACCCGGATCGGCTTCTTCACCACCGCGGAACCTCCAAACCTCCTGAGAGCCCTGGGAGATCGTCCTGGATCCGTCACACCCTCCTCAAACCGGGGATCGTTGATCCGCAATGCTGGGGCCAAGCGGGCCGCATCGTAGAGCGTGCCACCGAGATCATCCGGGGCTTCCCGATCATCTCATGGACCAGGATCAAAGCGTTGCCACCGATGGGGCCGCAACGCTTCAGTTAGGGCCGTCCATGGTGATGGGGAACTGGGTGGGCTTCTCCATCACCGTCGAATGGTAACATCTTGGGAACTCACAGGGAGGTGAGCTGTGAGCAAACCCCTTGCCCCGCGCGTGTGGGTGGCGGCCAGGGCCCGGGCCCTAGACACCTGCCGTTCTGCAATCGCTTCCAGAATCTCGGCGTGCTCTTCCCAGACGTGCTTGCGGTATCCGGCGACCGTGAGGGTCATCGCCATGACACGTCGGATCTGACCCCACTGGGCCCTCATCACGTCAATGATCACGCGGTTTTGAGCAGCCTCATAGAGGCCTGTATGAAAGGCAAGGTCGAGATCGATCAGACGCTCGAGGTCGTTCATCCGGATTGCTGAGCGTCCCTGGGCGACGATCTCCCGCAAGGGTGCCGGATCGAAATCCCTCCGCGCCGCCAGCTTCGCAGCCACGAGACCTTCCACGGCTTCCCGGAACTCGTAGATATCGATGATCACCTGGGGATCAAGGGGGGCCACGATTGTGCCACGCCGAGGAAGCGTTTGCACCAACCCCTCTTGCTCAAGAAGCTTAAGGGCGTGACGGATCGGCTCACGGGAGACGCCAAGCTTCACGGCCAGCTCTTCTTGCCTAATACGGCTGCCCGGCGGCAGCCTACCGTCAAGAATCGCGGCGCGGATTTCCTCAGCAGCGCGTGCTGACAGGAGGGGTTCTTGGCTGATCTTCCTCATCCTGCTGACTCTCCTCACCCTGAGTACCTTTTATAGGATTTTGAATCCAGGATTTTGGATCCTGGATATGTTAATGCCGTCCCCACCCGGTGTCAAGAGAAATCTCACCTGCTAGAGGTGAACAGGTCATCACCCGAGGGGGGCTCAGGCCCTTCGAGGCCCAGGACTTGCCCCTGAGAAGCCTCCAGGGGTAGACCGGGCGTTCCGCAACGAGGGCTGGTTTCGGCCGTGCGGGAAAAGGTTTTCACAGAGCAAGAAGCGGTCAGGTTGCTAAGCGGTTGACAAAAACACCCGGATGGTGTACACAGAAAAAGCTTCCCGCTCCAGCCAACCTACTACGCGGTCAGGAGGGATCGCCTAATGGAGCCAGCTGTAGACCTGATCCGCTTCGGGTGCCCCCTGGTGAGGTCATACCCTGTTGCAACCCTGATGAACTTCTCCAACGATCTGGGGGAAGGATTCCCCGCTGTGGGGATCGCCGCCTTAATGATCCTCTATGGTTTCCTGAACCGGGACCGGCACGTGAAGCAAGCAGGCTTGGTCACCCTGCTTGCGATCCTGATCACAGGGCTCCTCGCCAACCTCTTAAAGGTGATCTTCCAGATGCCCCGCCCCATCCCCAGGGGCTGGAGTTACGGCTTCCCCTCAGGCCACGCCAGCACCGCCTTCACCATGGCCGGGGTCCTTGGGTGGGCCTTTCCGGCCGCTGCCCCTTTCCTCTACCTGATAGCCCTCCTCGCCGCTCTGGCGAGGCTTTATTACCGCTCCCACTTCGTGATTGATATCATTGGGGGCGCCACCCTGGGGACCGGGATCGGCCTCCTCTTGGCGAAGGGCCTCCTCCCCCTCCCAAAACCGGGGAGGCGAAGCCCCTGGTGGGGATGGGCCATCCCCACCGTTATCGGTGCCCAGGCCCTGGCCTTTTTCTCAGCCTATGAGCACACCCTCAAGGCCCACCAGGCTCCCTCCACCTTCGCCGTCGGAAACTCCACGACCCGGACGGTGATCCACTTCGGCACTCGGGAGGCCAGGACATTGCTCCTCCAGGGATGGTCAGGGGATGAAAACTGGGAAGGAGGGGTCCCCTTTGTATGGGCCCAAGGCCTGGAATCGAGGCTCCGTCTCCCCTCCCTTCCTCGGGCCGATCACCGGCTCCGCCTCAGGGTCCAGCCTTTCGTCGCCCACGACGGTCCCTCCTGCCAAGTGGTCGAGGTGGCGCTGAACCACATCCCGGCGGCTCGAATTTTGGTGGAGAAAGGCTGGCAGGTGTACGAGATGAAGATCTCGAAGAACTTGATCAGGCCTGGCCCCAACGAGATGGAGTTCCGGTTCGCCTACGCCGAATCCCCCTCCGCCTATTGGCCGAGCAAGGATGAAAGGGCCCTGAGCGTCGCCTTCGCCTCGCTAGAGGCCTTTGTGGACGAGCGGAAGGAAGCGTTCATGCTTTTGGAACTCGCCCGACGATGAAGCTCCTCGATCGCTACATCCTTCGAGAGCTGATCGCCTCTTTTCTGATCGGCCTCCTCCTCTTCACCTTCGTCCTGATCATGGGCAAGGTCCTCCACTTCGTGGAGCTTTTGATCACGCGAGGGGTAGGGGTTCAAACGGTCCTGACCCTTTTCCTCTATCTCCTGCCCTACTCCCTGATGGTGACCATCCCGCTTTCGACCCTGCTGGCCCTCCTGGCTACCTACAGCCGCCTCTCCGCCGAGGGGGAGGTGATCGCCATGAACGTCTCAGGCTTAAGCCTCCGCCGGCTGATGGTCCCCGGACTGATCCTTGGAGTAGCCGCCTACCTCGCCACCTCGGCGATCACCGTGGCTATCCTCCCCAAAAGCAATCGGGCCTTCAAGGATCTGATCTTTCAACTGGCGAGGAGCCATGCGACCTTTGCCCTCCAGGAGGGGGTCTTCACCACCCCCGTCGAGGGTATCATCCTCTATGTTGAGCAGTTAGAAGGAGGTTCCACCCTCAAGGGGGTCTTTCTGGTAGATGGTCGGGATCCCAAAGCCGAGAGGGTCGTGATCGCCAGGCAAGGGACCCTCCTCCCCTCCCCCGACGGCCCAGGTCTGACCCTCCGGCTCTCCAACGGGACCCTCCACCTCTCCACCACCGACCGGCCCGATCACTACCGGCTCGCCCACTTTGACTCCTTCGACTTCGCTCTGTTGAAAGGGGAGGAGGCGGGGAAACAGGACCGGGTAAAGGGAGATCAGGAGATGACCTTAGGCGAGCTTCGGGCCACGATCAGACGTCTCAAGGCAGAGGGGGGGAACTTCAGGCCTTTTCAGGTGGAGTTCCACCGGAAGCTGGCCATCCCTTTTGCCTCCCTGCTCTTCGTCTTGATCGGGGCTCCCCTGGGGATCCGGTTGAAGAAGGGAGGGCGGGGGGCCAGCCTGGCCCTCTCTTTAGGCGTTGCCCTCTTCTACTATATCCTGATCGTCGCCGGCGAGGATCTGGGAAACCGGGGGAAGATTCCCCCGGCCTTGGCCATGTGGACCCCGAACCTCCTCCTGGGGACCTTTGGGGCCTCCCTGGTCCTTGCCGAGGAGCATAGGCTTTTGCCGAGGGCATGGCTCCGACGCTGGATGAGCCTCAAGACCCCACCCCCCACCCCCCATCCCCCATCCCCCAGATGAAGATCCTGGACCGCTACATCATGATGGAGTTCCTAAAGGCCTTCCTCTTCGCCGAGGTAAGCTTCGTCGGGATCTACCTGGTCGTGGACCTCTTCGAACAGTTGAACCGCTTCCTCGAGGCCGAGACCGGGATGACCACGATCCTCACCTACTACCTTTTCAGCCTCCCTGGCATCAGCCTCCAGGTCGCCCCTGTGGCTGCCCTGCTGGCTGCTCTCCTCGGCCTTGGCAACCTGGCGAAGCACCATGAGCTTCTCGCCATGCAGATGGGAAGGATGAGCCCCCTCCGGATCGTCCTTCCCCTCCTCCTCCTCGCCTCCCTCCTCAGCCTGGTGGCCTTCGGGCTGGGGGAGACCGTAATCCCCTGGGCCAATCAAAAGGCGATCACCCTCTACAAAATCCGGGTGAAGAAGGTCCCCCCCCACCAGCTCACGAGGGCGCAGGATCTCTGGTACCGGGCCTCCAAGAGCCGCTTCCTTCACATCGCCTTGATGGAGGCCTCCTCGGCAACCCTGCGGGATCTAACGGTCTACGAACTCCGCCCGGACTTCACCCTGGCCCGGCGGATCGTGGCCAAAAAGGCCGTGTGGAAGGAAGGGAGATGGGACCTGGAGGAGGGCTACACCTTCCTGCTCAAGGAAGGGGGGGCCGTAGTCTCTGAACGGTTCAGGAGGCTCCCCCTTGATCTCAAGGAAACCCCTCAGGACCTTGGGGGGATTATGAGGCTCCCCCAGGAGATGAACTTCCTGGAGCTTCTGGCCTACATCAGGCGCCTCAAGGAAAGTGGGATCAACGCCGCCCGCTACCTGGTGGACCTTCACGCGAAAGGGGCTTCGGCCTTCGCCATCCTGGTCATGGCCTTAATCGGAGCCACCTTCGGCCTAAGGGTCGGAAGATCGGGGATCATGGTCTGGGCAGGCGCCTGCATCCCACTGGGGTTCATCTACTGGGTCCTTCTTTCCGTCGGCTTCACCTTGGGGAAGAACGGCCTGCTCGTCCCTTTCCTCGCGGCCTGGCTCCCGAACCTTCTCTTCCTGGCCGGAGGCCTCCTCGCCCTCCTCAAAACGGGGTTTAGGGGTTAGGGTTTAGGGTCTAAAACCCTGTTTTTAGGTGCCAAGCTCCCACGATTCGAGGTAGGCCTTCTGTTCGGGGGTGAGCTCATCAATGGCGATCCCCATGCTGTCCAGCTTCAACCGGGCGATGGTCCTATCAATCTCCTCTGGCACCCGGTAAACCCTCTTCTCCAACTTCCCAGCGTTCTTCACCGCGTACTCCGCCGAGAGGGCCTGGTTGGCGAAGCTCATGTCCATGACGGCCGCCGGGTGTCCTTCGGCGGAGGCCAGGTTGATGAGCCTTCCCTCGCCAAGAAGGTAGATCCGCCGCCCATCCTCCAAGGTATACTCCTCGACGAAGTCCCTGATCTTACGCTTTTTCAAGGAGAGGGCCTCGAGAGCCGGGATGTCAATCTCCACGTTGAAATGGCCGGCATTGGCCACCACGGCCCCATCCTTCATGGCCCGGAAGTGCTCCTCCCGGATGACCTTCACGTTCCCCGTCACGGTGACGAAGACCTCCCCGACCCTGGCCGCTTCAGCCATAGGGAGGACCTGGTAGCCGTCCATGGTAGCCTCCAGCGCCTTCAGGGGATCAACCTCCACAATGACGACCCGGGCCCCCATCCCCCTGGCCCGCATGGCCACCCCCCTCCCGCACCACCCGTAGCCGCAGACGACAAAGGGCTTCCCCGCCAGGAGGAGGTTGGTGGCCCTGAGGAGGCCGTCAATGGTGCTCTGGCCGGTCCCGTAGCGGTTGTCGAAGAGGTACTTCGTCCTGGCCTCGTTGACGGCGATGACCGGGTACCGAAGGGCCCCCTGCCTCTCCAGGCTCTTCAGCCGGATGACCCCTGTGGTGGTCTCCTCCGTCCCCGCGATCACTTCAGGGAGGAGATCCGTCCTCTCCGAATGGAGGGTGGAGATCAAGTCGGCGCCATCGTCCATGGTGAGATGGGGCCTGATCTCAAGGGCAGCCTGGATGTGGCCATAGTAGGTCTCTCGATCCTCCCCCTTCCTGGCGAAGACCGGAATGCCCAAGTGCTTGACCAATGCCGCCGCCACCTCGTCCTGGGTGCTTAAGGGATTGGAGGCTGAGAGGCGGACCTCAGCCCCCCCCGTGACCAACACCCGCATGAGGTTCGCCGTCTCGGTGGTCACGTGGAGACAGGCGGCAATCCTGATCCCCTTCAACGGCCGCTCCTTTTGGAAACGTTCCTCGATCAACCGGAGGACGGGCATGGCCCCTCGGGCCCACCCAATCTTTAACATCCCCTGATCAGCGAGCGAAATATCCTTGACGTCGTAGTCCATAGTTTTCTCCTGTCCACCAGGGGGGAGCAGGCGGGGCCGGTTTGAGCCTTAGCTCGGATGAGCTTTGCTCACCCCGAAGGGGGATGGAATCCCTCCGCAAAATGGGGATCAGGCGCCGAGGCGCCCTGCCTCCTTCCGCAGGAACTCGGCCTTGTCGGTCCTCTCCCAGGTGAACTCCGGCTCGGTCCGTCCGAAGTGGCCGTAAACGGCCGTCTTCTTGTAGATCGGCCGTCTTAAATCCAGAAAGTTGATGATCCCGGCCGGGGTGAGATCGAAGTGTTTCCGGACCAGGTTCTCCAGCACCTCGTCCGGGATGATCCCCGTCCCCTTGGTGTCGATCATCACCGAGACCGGCTCAGCCACGCCGATGGCGTAGGCGAGCTGGACCTCGCACCGCTCGGCCAGATCAGCGGCCACGATGTTCTTGGCCAGATACCGGGCCATGTACGAGGCCGAGCGATCGACCTTCGTCGGATCTTTCCCGGAGTAGCATCCTCCTCCGTGGCTTCCCACCCCCCCATAGGTGTCCACAATGATCTTCCGCCCGGTCAGGCCAGTGTCACCATGGGGTCCGCCGATCACGAAGCGCCCTGTGGGGTTGATGTGGTAGGTGATCCGTTCAGGATCGTAGAGCTCGGGAGGGAGGATCGGAAGGATCACCTTCTCCACAATGTCCTCCCGGAGCTGCCTCAGGGTGACATCAGGGCTATGCTGGGCCGCGATGACCACCGTATCAATCCGGTGAGGCCGGCCTTCCAGATACTCGACGGTCACCTGGGACTTCCCATCCGGCCGGAGATACTCCAGGATCCCCTTCTTCCGCACCTCGGCCAGGCGACGGCAGAGCTTGTGGGCCAACATGATAGGAAGGGGCATCAGCTCAGGAGTCTCCTTCGTTGCATAGCCGAACATGAGGCCCTGGTCCCCCGCCCCCTGAAGCTCCACGACCCCTACGGCGATGTCGGGAGACTGCTCCTGGATGGCGGTGATGACGGCACAGGTCTCGTAGTCGAAGCCATACTTCGCCCGGGTGTAGCCGATCTCCTGGATGGTCTCCCGGACGATCTTGGGGATATCCACGTAGCAGGTGGTGGTGATCTCACCGGCCACAAAGGCCAGGCCGGTCGTCACCAAGGTCTCGCAGGCGACCCGGCCATAAGGGTCCTGGGTGTAGATGGCATCCAGAATGGCATCAGAGATCTGGTCAGCGATCTTGTCGGGGTGCCCCTCGGTCACCGATTCGGAGGTAAAGACGTACCGCCTCGACGGCATGGGCGATCCTCCCTGAACAACAGAGGTTAGGGGTTAGGTCCGGGGGAGAAAAAGAAAGGAAGTCCTTACTTCGGCAAAAAAACATAACACATCCAGGGGCGGGGATCAAGAAAAAGGTTCCAACAACCGGTCCCCAAGCCCTTTGGCCTCCAAGATCAGCTCGACGACCTCCCGGATCGCCCCTCGTCCTCCCTCCCGGGACGTGACGTAGTCGGCCTCACGCTTCACGGCCTGGACGGCATTCGCGACGGCCACGGCAAAGCCAACCCTTCGTAGGACCGGGAGGTCTTCGAGATCATCACCGACATAGGCAACCCCCTCATCGGAGAAGGCGTAATGACCGAGGAGTTCCTCATAGACCTGGAGCTTGTTCGAGACCCCCTGACAGACCTCGTCAATCTCCAGCTCCCGGGCTCGGCGCTCTACCACATCCGAGGTCCGTCCGGTGACAATGGCCGTCACCAGCCCGATCCGATGGGCAAGCTTTAGACCAAGGCCGTCCTGGGCATCGAAGGCCTTAAGCTCCAGACCACCCGCCCCATAGATGATCCGGCCGTCGGTCAGGACCCCGTCCACATCCATGATGAGCATCCTCACCCTTTTCGCTTTTTCGACGATCGGAGGATCCATCCCCCCAACGCTCATCCCAAGGTGATCGATAAGGTATTACCTCTTACCATGAAAGGAATGCAATATCAAGCCACATCCGGCCTGACTTCATCGCCTGTCAGCTTACGGAAGAGGTTCGCTGGGATGAAAAGGACGAGCAGCAGGCACGTATACAGGAGAACCTGCATCCTCCAAGCAAGAAATCTTGGGGCTCTGAAATTCCGCGACCCCTCAACTATCTGGCTTCGATTCTCACGGCTCCAGGTGAGCCCCCGAAGCTGTTGGGGCCACCGTTGTTCGACACCTCTTGACAGATGGACGCTAGAACTCATTTCAAAACCCTATCC
>CAZHST010000041.1:0-25389 GCA_964535215.1 uncultured bacterium | reverse complement strand
GGCTCTGATGGGTGTGCATCCCGGACCCGTTATCCCCGAAGATCGGCTTCGGCATAAACGTCGCCGTCTTCCCATATTTTCTGGCGGTGTTCTTCACGATGTACTTGTACCACAGCATGTTGTCGGCCATCTTCGTCAGGGTCGTAAAGCGCATATCAATCTCGTTCTGCCCCGCCGTGGCCACCTCGTGATGCTGGGCCTCGACCATGATCCCCACCTGCTCCAGGGTCAAGACGATCTCGCTCCGGATGTCCTGGAGGGTATCGGAGGGGGGAACGGGAAAGTAGCCCTCCTTATACCGGGGCTTATACCCCAGGTTCGGCTTCTCCTCCCTCCCCGTGTTCCACTGCCCCTCGATGGAGTCCACCAGGTGGAAGCTCATGTGTTCTTTGTAGTCGTAGCGGACCTCGTCGAAGATGAAGAACTCCATCTCGGGACCAAAATAGGCGGTGTCCGCGATCCCCGTGCTCTTCAGGTAGGCCTCGGCCTTCTGGGCCACATAGCGGGGATCCCGGGTGTACTGTTCCCTGGTGACGGGATCCACGATGTCGCAGATCAGGGAGAGGGTCGGGACCTGACAGAAGGGGTCCATCACCGCTGTGGCCGGGTCAGGGACGGCCAGCATGTCAGAAAGATGGATCGCCTGCCAGCCTCGGATGCTTGACCCGTCAAACCCTACCCCCTCCTCAAAGGTCTCCTCCTTGAGTTCGTAGAGGGGGATCGAGAAGTGCTGCCAGAGTCCTGGAAAATCCACGAACTTGAGATCCACCATCTTGGCCCCATGTTCCTTGGCGAACTTCAACACATCCTTGGGTGTCATCGCCATGGCTCTTTCCCTCCTCTCCTTGTGCGTCAACAACGAGCCGTCAGCGGTTGGCTTTCCCCGTGCCTGCTGAAGGCTGACGGCTGATGCCTGACCGCAGGTTAGATGGCCGCTTCCCCCCGCTCCCCTGTCCTGATTCGGATAACGTCGCTTAAATCGGTGATGAAGATCTTCCCATCCCCGATCCGGCCGGTCTTGGCAGCGCTGATGATCGCCCCAACGATCTTTTCAACCCCATCATTCGGGGCGAGGAGCTCCAGCTTGATCTTGGGGAGAAAATCCACCACGTACTCCATCCCCTCGTACAGTTCCGTGTGCCCTTTCTGCCGTCCGAAGCCCTTGGCCGCCACGATGGTCATCCCCTGGACCCCGACCTCGTCCAGGGCTCGCCTCACCTCCTCCAGCTTGAAGGGCTTGATGACGGCTTCGATCTTCTTCATCGGTCTGATGTCCTCTGAGGAAGGGTTGTCGTCGCCTTTTGAAGGAACCCCACCGATCGCCTTTTAGAAAAAGGCAAGGGCTGTGCCATCTTCTTTGATAGGGCGGACGGACGAGCGGAAAGGACAGAACAGGGCGAAAAATCAAAGGGTTCTGAGAGGGGGTCGGGGTGGTAGAGGGGGTTGAAAGAGGAGGGCTCCTGGAAAAGCGGCGACAGTTTTGTCAGCCCCCTACCAAATTGTCATCCGTCAGACAGAGGGGGTGACGGGTGGGTCAGCTTCGGGTCAATCCCGTACTTCTTCAGCCGATAGCCCAGTTGCCGGGGGCTTAGGCCCAGGAGGCTCGCGGCTTTGGATTGGACCCCGTGACATTGCTTCAAGGCCAGCAGGATCTGCTCCCGTTCCACCTCCTCCAAGGGGCGGGGGGAGGGGAAGAGAGTTCGCCCAGGGGACGGTGGAAGCGGCTGGGCCGCAAGGGGATTGATCGGGAGGGGGACTTCCTCCGGGGCGATCAGGTCCCGCTGGGCCATGACGACCATCCGCTCGATACAGTTCTCCAGCTCCCGGACGTTCCCCGGCCAGTTGTACTCCATGAGGAGATCCATGGCGGCGGCCGAGAGCTTCACCATCTTCCCGTTCTCTCGGTTGAACCGCTCGAGGAAGTGGCCGACCAGGAGAGGGATGTCCTCCTTCCGCTCCCGGAGGGGAGGGAGGAGGATGGGGACGACGTAGAGGCGGTAGTAGAGGTCCTCCCGGAAGCTCCCCTCCCGCACCGCCGTCTCCAGATCCCGGTTGGTGGCGGTGATGATCCGCACATCCACCTCGATCGTCTTCGTCCCCCCGACCCGTTCGAATCTCCGCTCCTGGAGGACCCGGAGGAGCTTTCCCTGGAGGCCGATGGGGAGGTCGCCGATCTCGTCCAGGAAGATCGTTCCCCCATCGGCCAGCTCGAATCGCCCCTTCTTGGCCTGAAGCGCCCCTGTGAAGGCCCCCTTCTCGTGGCCGAACAGCTCCGACTCCAGGAGCTGCTCGGGGAGGGCGGCGCAGTTCAGCTTGATGAACGGCCCATGGGCCCTGGGACTTGCATAGTGGATGGCCTTGGCCACCAGCTCCTTCCCCGTCCCACTCTCTCCTCTGATCAGGACCGTAGCCTTGCTTCGGCTCACCCGCTCAATGGCCCTGAAGACCTCCTCCATCTTCTTGCTCTGGCCCACGATGTTGGCCGGCCGGTACCGGGCCTTCAGTTCCTCCTGGAGCTGGAGGTTCCGTTCCATGAGGGCCTGCTTCTCCTGGGCGATCAGCCGGTGAAGCTCCACCGCCTGGCCGATCAACGAGGCGACGATCATGAGAACCCGGAGGTCCTCCTGGAAGGGGATCCGTCCGGTGAACAGCCGGTCCACACTCAACACCCCGATGACTTCCCCCTTGACCTTGATAGGGACCGCGAGGCAGGTGATCCGCTCCTTCTCCAGACCATCGTAGGATCCTGTTTTGTCAATGAAGAGCGGCTCCTGGCTGACATCCGGGACCACCAGCGGCATGGCGAGCTGGAGGACCTGGCCGATGATCCCCTCGCCGACCTGGTACTTCCCTCGCCTCCTCTCGGCCTCCGTGAGGCCAAGCCCGACCCTCACCGAAAGCTCCTTCGTCACCGGATCGTACAGCAGGATCGTCCCTTTCTTCATCCCCATGAACGAGTTCAGGATCCTCAGGATCGAGAGCATGACCTGCTCCAGGTCTAAGGACGAGCTGATCACCTGGCTGATCTCGTACAGGGTTGTCAGCTCGACGATCCTTTGATCCAAGCGCTCTTTGTCACTGAGCCGTGGCATAGGCTTCCTTGGGACGGCCGGAACTCACCTCACCATCTGGATCTCATAGCCTTGGGCTCCGTAGAGGTTCAAGAGCTGTTCAATCCCCTCTCCTTCTGGGGGCTCCAAGCTTAAACCGTGGAGCCCAACGCCGGTTCCTATAGCGCAGCCTCTCCGGCCTCTCCGGTCCGGATCCGGATCACTTGCTCAACGGGTGTGACCCAGAGCTTCCCGTCGCCGATCTTCCCTGTCCAGGCGGCCTTGATGGCTGCTTCCACGGCCTGATCCAGAAGGTGATCGGGGATGAGGACCTCAACCCTGATCTTGGGGAGGAAGGCGATGGCGTATTCGGCCCCCCGGTAAAGCTCCGTATGTCCCCGCTGACGGCCGAACCCCTTGACCTCGCTGACCGTCATCCCCTGGACCCCGATGGAGGCGAGGGCCTCCTTCACATCTTCTAGCTTGTGAGGCCTGATGATGAGATCGAGCTTCTTCATCGGCTTCTCCTTAAAGGATAAGGAAAGGCGTCGAGCCCATCCTCTGGGTCGGCGCCCTTGCCTCCTTTCGGGTGCCCCCTCGCACCCGGAACCCCCTCCATTTTTCCCTTCATCACTTAGAGGGTGGCCGGTTCACCGGCCACCCCCTGTCACCTCTGCCGCGAGGATGATCGCCTTGGCAACCTCAACCATCGGGGTACGACTGTCCATGCTCTTCCGCTGGATCTTGGCGAAGGCCTCCCGCTCCGAGAGACCCTCCTGTTCCATGAGGAGACCTTTCGCCCGCTCGATCAGCTTCCTGGCCTCCAGGGTCTTCTTTAGGGTTTCATTTTCCCGTCGGAGGGTCATGAATTCTTGGAAACGGGAGATGGCCAGCTCGAGGGTGGGAAGGAGTTCCTCCTCCCGTAACGGCTTGAGCAGGTAGCCTATCACCCCAACATCCCTGGCCCGTTCGATGGTCTCCCGGTCGGTCCGGCTTGTCAGGATCACGATTGCCGTCGGGACCTCCTCCATGATCTTCGCCGAGGCCACGATCCCGTCTTGATCAGGGAGGCCCACGGCGATGATCAGGGCATCCGGCCTTAAGGTCTTGGTCATGGAGACGGCCTCATCGCCGCTTCTCCCTTCCCCGATCACCTCCCATCCCAGTCGCTCCAGGGCCCCTCGGAGAGAGGCCCTGGAGCCCTGATCGTCGTCCACAATCAAGACCGTTCTCCTCATGATGGGGGATACCCTCTATGCCCCTTTGTCAAGGGCCTCTTTCAAGCCCGGGAGCTGTTCCGCCACCCTCTTCAAAAGCTGCTGAGGATCCACCTTGGAGAAGTCCAGGAGCTCTTTCAACAGGGGGAGGGCAGCCCCGGCGCTTAGGAAGCTGTTGATCACCCGGCCAATGCTAGAAGCCTCGCCGTTGGCCCCGTCCAGCTTGAAGCCGTTGATGTCCAGGATCTTGATGGACTCGATCTGCTTGGCGGGGGCCATCAGCTCGCCGACGATCTGGGGTGCCCGCTCGATCAGGGCCAGGAGGAGGTCCCTGGAGATGATCCGCTCGTTCAGGGCGTTCTCCGCCTCCCGGCGCTTCAAGAGGGCGTAAGCCTCCGCCTCCCCGTCTTTCATCTTGGCCAGGGCCAGGCGTTCCATAGCCTCGGCCTTCTTGGCGGTCACCTCCAGCTCCCGGAGGGCGTGGATCAGGGCCAGCTCCTTTGCCCGCTCGGCGGCCAGCCGCTCGGCAGCGGTGATGACCTCCTGGGCGGCCTGCTCCTTCAAGGCTTCCGCCTGGAGTTGTCGTCGCTCCTCCTCGAGCCGCTCCCGCTCCTTCAACAGGACGGCAATCTCCTTCTCCCGCTTCGCCTCCTCAATGGCCTGCTCCTTGGCGATCTCCGTTCGCTCCTTCTCCTTAAGCTGCTCGAGGAGATACGTCTCCCGCTTGATCTCCGCTTCCCGGATGGCCCGATCCTCCAGGATCTCCATCTCCCGGATCGCCCGGGTCTTGGCGATCTCCGCCTCCCGGGTGAGCCGCTCCTGCTCGAACTTGAACTGTTCGGTCTCGGCCTTCCGCTGGGCCCGATAGGTCTCCACGGCCTTCATCTGCTCGGCCTCGGCAAACTCCCGCTCCTGGTCCAGGGCCAGCTTGAGCTTCACCGCCTCCACGTCCTTTCGCTTGATGGCCACCTCGGTGTTCCGCTCGATCTCGTTCCGCTGGCGGCTCCGCTCTGAGACCTGGACGGCGATCTGTCGGAGTCCCTCGGCGTCGAAGATGTTGCCCGGGTCCAGGTAGGCTCGATCGGTCTGGTCCAGGTGGAAGATGGAGACATCCTCCAGCATGAGGCCGTTAGGGATCAGGGCGTCGCGGAGGCTCTCCATCACCGCCAGGGCGAAGCCTCGCCGGTTCTCGTGCATCTCGGTCAGCTCCATCTTGGCGGCGGTGGAGCGGAGGGCTGACACGAGCTTCTCCTCAACCAAGGTCTGGATCCCCTCGGCCGAGAAGGATTTCTCCCCCAGGCTCCGAACGGCCCGTTCGATGGCCTCGGGGGTGGGCTCGACCTTCACATAGAACTCGGCGCCGATATCCACCCGGAAGCGGTCCTTGGTGATGAAGGCCTCCTTCTGGGCCTTGTAGATCTCCAGCTTGAAGGTCTCCAACGAGATCCACTGGATCGACTGGACCCAGGGCAGGACGACGGCCCCTTGGTCAATGACCACCTTCTTCCCGCCCAGGCCCGTCCTGATAAAGGCCATGTTGGCAGGCGTTTTGACGTAAAGCCTGGTCAGGATCGCCAGCACCCCTATCGCGGCGATGACCAGGATCACAAGGATTGTCCACATCTTTGACCTCCTTGGAGATGACGAAGCCTCACGATTCGACCGTGATCACAGCCCCCTCCACGCCGTAGAGGTAGAGGAGCTGCTCCATCTTCTCCTTAAAGCGGGCGGGGTCCCCTTTTTTAAAGGTGAAGACCCCGTCGGTCACACTGGCCACATGGGGGTAGATGTCATTAAAGTCCTGGGGGGTGTTGTGGGGATAGTCGCGGCAGAGGTTGGCCCAGATCTGCTTGATGACCTTCTTGTCCACCCCCTGGACAGCCAGCTTGAAAGGCCGTTCCCTCATCACGGTCATGGTTGCCGGGCGTGAGGGCTCAACCCTCGCCGTGGGCGGCTTGCGCGAGAAGGAGGGGGGGGAGGGGCTTCCGCTCATTTTCATTCCCCAGGCCGGCCCTCCAGCCATCGGCGGAGCGCCTTGAAAGGCCGGGACCGCCTCCTCTCGGGGAGTGGTCTTGATGGGCCTGGCCTCAAACCCTCCGCCCATCCGTCCGGCCGTGACGAGGGCAAAATCGGGGTAGGCCACGAGGCCATGTTCGCCGATGTCCAACCCTTCCAGCTCCTCTTCCGGCGAGACGCGGAGCCCGACCAGCCCTTTGATCACGGACCACCCGATCAGGGAGGCCGTAAAGGTGAAGGCCCCAACCGCTATGACGCCGAGGAGCTGGGCCTGGAAGAGGTCGGGGCCGCCGCCGAAGAACAGGCCACTCTTCTGAAGGGCCGGATTCACCGCTTTGTCGGCGAACAGGCCCACCGAGAGGGTTCCGTATGCGCCGGAGATCAGGTGGACGGAGATGGCCCCCACCGGATCATCCACCTTGATCCGGTCGAAGAAGAGGACGGAGAGGACCACGAGGATGCCGGCTCCCAGCCCGATGAAGAACGAGCTCCCCACGCTCACAAAGGCGCAGGGGGCCGTGATGGCGACGAGCCCCGCCAAACCGCCATTTAAAGCCATGGAGAGATCAGGCTTCCCCAAAAGCACCCAGGCCGTCAGGGTGGCACTGATGGCCGCCGTGGCCGCCGCCGTGTTCGTGGTCGTCGCGATGTGGCCGATCAGCGTCCAGTCCGCGGCCATGGTGCTTCCGGGGTTGAACCCGAACCACCCGAACCAGAGGACGAAGGTCCCGATGGTGGCATTGGTCAGGCTGTGGCCGGGGATGGCGTTGACCCGGCCATCCGGGGTGTACTTGCCGATCCTGGGCCCCAGCATGATGGCGCCGGCCAAAGCGGCCCATCCGCCCACGGAGTGGACAACGGTGGAGCCGGCGAAGTCGAGCATCCCGCGTTGCTGGAGCCAGCCCCCGCCCCAGATCCAGTGGCCGGTGATAGGATACAGGAGCCCTACCATGAGGAAGGAGAAGAGGAAGAAGGCCGCGAACTTGATCCGCTCGGCCACGGCCCCCGAGACGATGGTGGCTGCCGTCCCGGCGAAGACGAGCTGGAACATGAACTTCGCCCAGAGAGGAACCCCTGTCCAGTTCAGGGAGCTGTAAACCCCCTTGTAGGCCTCGCCCGTGGCTGGGCTGTTATCAGGGCCGGAGAGGAACCAAATCCCCTGGGTGCCGATGAAACCGGTCCCGTCCCCGAACATCAAGCCGAACCCGATGAACAGGAAGGCCACCGAAGAGACGGCGAACACGATGAAGTTCTTGTACAGGATATTCACCGTGTTCTTGGCCCGGCAGAAACCCGACTCCACCAGGGCGAAGCCCAGGTTCATGAAGAAGACCAGGAAGGCCGTCATCAGCGTCCAGATCGTGTCGGCCATGACCTTGGCGTTCGCCAGCTGGTCGGCCATCTCCTTCGTAAAGGTTGCTGTTTGGGGTTGAGCCTCTTGGGCCGCGGCAAGGCCTGGCAAGCTCAAGGCCCCAACCCCTAGGAGCACAAACGTGGTAGTCCAAAGAGAGATCTTGGACCACGTCGTCCTTCTGGACATCCTTGTTCCTCCCTCCGAATCATCTGATGGTGGATCGAACCGCCCGCAGGCCCTCCCCAGGAGATTTCAGGCCCATACAGGGTGAAAGAGGTCTGGAGGAGGGCATCACCGGGGTTCTGGGAGAGCAGGTTCCATGCCAAGCCGGGGTGAAATTTAAACTCCCTTACTAAATCTTGACAATTCGCAAGAGGTGGGGATTACAACCCCTCGGGGGTGTGCTCAAGAATTTATCAGATCGAGGGGGGAGCAAGGATCCAGTGCCTAACATTTGAGCAGAGGGTTTCCCCGCCCTGGACCCCTCTTGGACCTCGATCAAACAGCCTGTTGAAATAGGCCGATTGTCTCCTTTTGAAATCCTCCCCCAGGTCACCTAGATTTTTGTCACGTTCCCGTGCATTTTTTCCTTGACAGGTCTCCATCTCCTGTCTATACTCTCTAAACGAGATTAGGAACTATTCTTAAAAAGAATCCCTGGATGGATGGAACCTTTGACAGGCTGGCCGGGAAGGGTCTCCGGATCACCAGGCAGCGGAAGGTCATCCTGGAGGTCCTTCAGGGCACCCAGACCCACCCCGATGCCCGGTGGATCTACGAGCAGGTCCGACGGCGGATCCCGCGGGTGAGTCTCGGCACCATCTACCGGACCTTGGACGTCCTGAAAAAGGCTGGCCTGATCCGGGAACTGACCGGGACCGGGGCCTTCGCCCGTTACGAAGCGAAGTTGGATCGGCATCACCACCTGATCTGTTCCCGCTGCGGCCGGGTGGTCGATGCCTACTTGAGCCCCTCGATTGATCTCGCAAAGAGGCTCAAAGCCCAGGAGGAGTTTGAGGTCCTGGAGTTCCGGGTGGAGTTCTACGGCCTCTGTTCAAAGTGTCGGAGGTAGTGGGGATGTCCGATGCTGGAGGATCTTCTCAGCGTCTCTGCCCAACACCTATCATCCAGCATCCAGTACCTAACACAGCAAACGGGAGGTGAAACGTGATGCCAAAGAGCTTAAAGGGTACGAAAAGCCACGAGAACCTGAAGATGGCCTTCGCCGGGGAATCCCAGGCGAACCGAAGGTATCTCTATTTTGCCAGGATCGCCGACATCGAGGGGTACCCTGATATCGGCGGGCTCTTCCGGGATACGGCGGAGGCCGAGACGGGTCATGCCTTCGGCCATATGGACTTCCTCAAGGAGGTTGGGGATCCGGTGACCGGTGTCCCCTTTGGACGGACCGAGGACAACCTGAAGTCGGCCATCGAGGGGGAGACCTACGAGTTCACCGAGATGTACCCAGGGATGGCCAAGGTTGCTAGGGAGGAGGGCTTCCCGGAGCTGGCCGAGTGGTTTGAGACATTGGCCAAGGCGGAGAAGTCCCATGCCGGCCGGTTCACGAAGGGTTTGAAGCAGATCGCCGGCCGGGAGCCGGCCGAGGCCCTCTAGTCCGGCTGGCCTGTAAGGTAGGGCGTTGGATGTTGGATGTTGGATGGTGGACCGAACTGTAGAAAGGTCTCTCACATCTGACATCTGACATCCAACCTCCGTCTTAGGAGGGGGGATGAGCTTCGATCTCCATTCTGAGAGCTTCTGGGACCGAAGGGCCCTGGAGGGAGAGCTTCGCCGGGTCTTTGACATCTGCAACGGCTGCCGGCGCTGCTATAACCTCTGTCCCTCTTTTAACGTCATGTTCGCTCGCCTGGATGATGCGGTGGTCGATGGTGATTCGGAGAAGCTCTCCCCGGGGGACTTCAAGGCCGTCCTTGACCACTGCTACCAGTGCAAGCTCTGCTATAACCACTGCCCTTATACCCCTCCCCATCGGTGGGCCATTGACTTCCCCCGCCTGATGCTCCGATCGAAGGCGGTGGAGGCCAGGGAGCAGGGGGTCTCTTTTCAGGACAAGGTCCTCGGCAACACTGATCTGATAGGACGGTGGGGGGCCGCCTTGGCCCCCCTCGTCAACTGGGTAAACCGGACCCCTCTCCTCCGGTTCCTTCTGGAAAAGGTTGCCGGCATCCACAGGAAGAGGGTTCTCCCGCCTTATCACCGCCAGACCTTCGCCGGGTGGTTTGCCCGTCATCCCTCCATGAGAGGGGCCGCTAATGGTCGAGCCCTCCTCTTCTATACCTGCTTCGTCAACTACAACGCCCCTGAGGTAGGAAAGGCGGCGGTTGCTGTCCTGGAGAGAAACCGCGTTGGGGTGCTGTGTCCGGAGCAGCGTTGCTGCGGCATGCCCTACCTCGATGGGGGGGACATCGCCTCGGCTTCGGCCAATGCCCGGTTCAATGTGGAACGGTTGGCTCCCTTTGTCCGACAGGGCTATGCCGTCGTTGTCCCGGGGCCGACCTGTAGTTACGTCCTGAAGCATGAGTACCCCTTGCTGGTCGAGGGTGAGGAGGCCAAGGCTGTGGCGGCCCGGACCTATGATCTCTGCGAGTACCTTATGGGGCTGAAGGAGGAGGGACACCTGGATACCGGTTTTGTCAAGGAGATGGGGAGGATCGCATACCACCTCCCCTGTCATCTGAAGGCCCAGAACATCGGCTACAAGTCTCTGGATCTCCTCAAATTGATCCCAGGGACCACTGTGGACTTGATCGAGGGCTGCTCGGGGATCGACGGGACATGGGGGCTGAAGCAGCAATATTTTGACCTCTCCTTCAGGGTGGCGGATCGGCTCTTTAGGGGGATCAGGGAGGCCAAACCAGACCTGGTCGTATCCGATTGCCCGTTGGCCGGGCTCCAGATCCAACAGGGGACGGGGAGGAGGCCCCTCCACCCGGTCCAGGTGCTGAAGGAAGCCTACGGTCTTTAAACTAAGGAGGTTATGTCATTGAAGAAGATTGGGCGAGATGAGGTGCTGAACCTTTACGAGTACGAGAAGATCCGGGGGGAGCTCCGGGAGCGGATCATCGAGCTGAAGAGGCAGAGACGTGTCCAGGTGGGGGAGAAGATCTCTCTCCTCTTCGAGAATCGGGACACCGTCCTCTTCCAGATCCAGGAGATGGTCCGGACGGAGAGGATCGTGGACGAGGAGAAGATCCAGGAGGAGGTCGAGGTCTACAACGAGTTGATCCCGGACGAGGGGGAACTCTCTGCCACCCTCTTCATCGAGATCGAGGAGATGGCGAAAATCAAGGAGGAGCTGGATCGGTTCCACGGCCTGGACCGCCCAGGGACAGTTCAGCTCCGGATCGGGGATCGGCACACGATCCCCGCCCGCTTTGCACCGGGACGGAGCAAGGAGGACAAGATCAGTGCCGTCCACTTTATCCGCTTCCAGCTTTCCCCGGAGCAGATCCGAGACTTCTTAAGCGGTGAGTGGGAAGTGGCCATCGTGGTTGATCACCCCAACTACAAGGCCGAGGTAAAGCTCCCACCCGGGGTTCGGAAGTCCCTGGCGGAGGACCTCTCCTCATGGTAAGCTATTAGCCGTCAGCGTTCAGGTTTTAAGGGCTGATGGCTGATCGTTAAACGCTTACCGGGAGATGGGAGGAGTCGTGGGGCGTCTGAAGGATCGGCTTTCCCGAGGGTTGGCGGTTACGGTGGAACTCAATCCACCGAAGGGGGCCAACCTGGAGAGGCTCCTGGCCCAGGCCGAGGCCCTCAAGGGGAAGGTGGACGCCATTGACGTGACCGATTCCCATCTCGCCAAGATGGCCTTAAGCTCCATTGCCGCAGCCTATCTGGTTCAGCAACGGGTGGGTCTCGAGGCGATCTTCAACCTGACGGGCCGTGATCGGAACCTGATTGCCCTCCAGTCAGAGCTTTTGGGGGCTGCTGCCCTTGGCCTCGAACATGTCCTGGTCTTGACCGGCGATCCTCCCGAGGTGGGTGACCATCCCCAGGCGAAAGGGGTGTATGACCTGGACTCGTTGGGACTGGTCAGACTCATTAAGAAGCTGAACGAAGGTTCCGATTTCACTGGCCATCCCCTGGATGGTCCCACCGCCTTCTCCATCGGGGTGGCGGTGAACCCCGGGGCCGATGACCTGGAGGGGGAGGTGAAAAAGCTTCGGGAGAAGGTCAACGCCGGGGCCTCCTTTGCCATCACCCAGGCCGTCTATGACCCTGAGGTGTTCCTCCGCTTCCGCCGGGCTGTCCAAGGGTTCGGCATCCCGATCCTCGTGGGGGTCATCCCCTTGAAGAGCTACCCCTTCGCCCTTTACCTTCAAAAGAATGTCCCCGGGATCAAGATCCCTGAAGCGAGCCTGGCCCGGATGGCCGGAACGACCAAGACGGGGGCAAAGGCGGTGGGGCTCGCCATCGTCTTTGAGGTGTTGGAGGAGATTATCCCGCAGGCAGAGGGCATCCATATCATGCCCATCGGGGATGAGGAGAGCCTTACAGCCATCCTGGACTGGATCGTGTCCCGCCGGGACCTTTGACAAACCGTCTCCCTTATGGTCCCCCTCTTGACCCCCTTCGAGAAAAGAGGGCAAGGCTCACCATTTTTGGCCTTGACATGCCCCAGGAATTCGTATTATATGTTCTCTTGATTGTGAAATTGCGAACATTTGGTAGGATTTTCATGAAGGCCTCACCCTGGAGATACCCCAAGAGGGACCGATGAGGAAGGTGCTTGGTAAGCTCCGTCAACAGGTGGTCACCTCCCAGGTCTGGCGGTCCATCTTCCGCCATGACTACGCGGACACCCCCCGGAACCGGGTCCTCATGATCATGGCCAACGTCTGGCTCCACCTCCATCCGCCGAAGATCAGGCGGCATGCCCTGAGGATCCGGTTCACCTGGTGTATGGGGGGGATTACCTTCTTGATGTTCCTCGTCACGGTCGTCACGGGGGTCGTGCTCATGTTCTACTACCGGCCCGTGGCCGAATACGCCTACGCGGATATGCTGTACCTGAAGCACGATGTCCCCTTCGGGATGATCACCCGGAACATGCACCGGTGGGCCGCTCACGGGATGGTCCTGGCGGTTTGGCTCCATATGTTCAGGGTTTTCATGACTGGGTCTTACAAGCCTCCCAGGGAGTTTAACTGGGTGGTAGGGGTTATCCTCCTGACCCTCACCCTCCTTTTGAGCTTCACCGGGTACCTCCTTCCCTGGGATCAGCTCTCCATCTGGGCGGTGACCGTCGGGACCAACATGGCCAGGGCGACGCCCCTCTTGGGCCATGAGGGCCCCTTTGCCGAGGTCATCGGGGTCACCCCCCGGTATGACGCCCGGGCCTTTCTCCTGGGGGGCACCCTCGTTGGCCCTCCAACCCTTCTCCGGTTTTATGTCCTTCACTGTATCTTCCTGCCCATCCTGGCCAGCCTCCTGATGATCGTTCATTTTTGGAGGATCAGGAAGGACGGGGGGATCTCGGGACCTCTGTAGGTGTTGAGATGGCTGAGCTTGAAGGCGCAAAAGCGGTGGAGCAGAAGGTCCCCCCACGACCTTCTGCCAGGTCAGGAAAGGGGCCGAGCCCCATGGAGGATCGGCTCCACACCTGGCCCTATCTCGTCAGGTCGGAGTTCGTTTGCGCCATTATCGTCCTGGCCCTCTTAACCATTTGGGGCATCGCCATTGATGCCCCTCTGGAGGAACCGGCCAATCCCGCCATGACCCCTAACCCCAGCAAGGCCCCCTGGTACTTCCTAGGTCTCCAGGAGATGCTCGTCTACTTTGACCCTTGGATCGCCGGGGTGGTCCTCCCGGGCCTGATCATTGTGGGCCTCATGCTTATCCCCTATGTGGACGTGAACCCGAAAGGGAATGGCTACTATACCTTTATGGAACGTCCCTTCGCCGTGACCGTCTTTCTCTTCGGCTTCCTTGTCCTGTGGGTGAGCCTGATCATTGTGGGCGTCTTCTTCAGGGGACCGGGCTGGTACCTGTTCTGGCCTTGGGAGAAATGGGATCCCCACAAGGTTGTGGCCATCACCAACGTGGACCTCCCCTATTGGGACATCGGGGGGACCGGCCTCCCGTTCAAGTGGATGGGGAACCCGAAGGTAAAGGACCTCCCCTTGATCGGTGAAAGGCTGGCGGGGATGGCCTTAAGGGAGGTGGAGCTTTTGGGCCTCACCCTGATCACCCTCTATTACGGATTGGCGGTGCTCTTTTACCGGTGGAGAAAGGAAAGGAGCGAAACCCTCCAGCAGTTGGGCCCTGTCCGGTACGGTATCGTGGCGTTCCTCTTTCTTACCATGCTCGGGCTCCCGATCAAGATCTTCCTCCGGATCTTCTTCAACATTAAATATGTTTGGGTCACGCCCTGGTTTAACATCTGAGCCCTGAAAGGGCTCCTTCATGAACGACCGAGGGCTGTGGGGGAGATGGCGTGGTTGAAGAGGCAGTCTAGACCGGCTGAACGAACAAGCCTCCGTTTCTGGTTCTTCTTCTCGAGCATGGTCCTTCTCGGGGCGACGGCCTGGGCCATCTGGGATGAGGCGAAGGTCCGGCGCCCTTGGAAAGAGTACCAGCGGGAATTCAATCGCCTGGAGTATGAGCGGGTCTTGGGCGAGTATGAGAAAGCGAGGGAGCAGTTCCAGTCGCCGGAGATCCAGCAGACGTTGCGGAGGCTTCAGGAAGCCCTCATCCAGGCCGAAGGGCGTCTCCAGGGGCCCGAGTATCAGAAGGCCCAGCGGGATCTGGAGGTCCTGAAGAAACAACTGGCGGATGTCAGCCAGCGCTGGCAGTTCACCAAGAGTGAATTAGAGGAGGCCTACTACTGGTACGAGAAGGCCCTGGCGGAGGGGGATCGGGCCAAGGTCTTAAGCCGGAAGGCTGTGGTGGACCGATTGGCTGAGCGGGAAAGGGGCTTCAATCGAGAGGTCGAGGAGCTGACCAAGAGAGTCGAGGACCAAAGCCGGATTGTCAAGAGATTCACCCAGGATGTGGAGGAGATCAAGGCCAAGATCGCTGAGCTCCAGGCTCCGCTCCTGGAGCTCGAACGAAGGCTGGAGGCCATCAAGGCCAGACCCCTCGAGGTCAAACAGGTTGTCGTTGCGGGTCTGGATCAGAACGAATTCCGGCAGCCCATCGCCCGGGTGGACCGGTGCATGACCTGCCACTTAGGGATCGACCGCCCCGGGTTCGAGGACGCCAAACAGCCTTTCCGGACCCATCCTCATCGGGAGCTGATCTTCGCCACCCATCCCATCGCCCGTTTTGGCTGTACCGTTTGCCATCAGGGCCAGGGGCCTGCGCTGGACAGCGTGGAGTGGGCCCACGGCCACATGGAGCGATGGGACTTCCCCCTGTTGAAAGGGGAACTGGTCCAGGCCTCCTGCCGCCGCTGCCATCGGGAGCAAGACGAGATCTCCCTTGCCCCTGTTTATACCCAGGGGAAGACCCTTTTCGAGACGATGGGATGCTTCGGCTGTCATAACGTGCAGGGGTACGAGAAGGCGGAGAAGGTCGGGCCTGACCTCATGCGGATCAAGGCCAAGGTTGACCCCGCCTGGTTGGTCCGGTGGATCCAAGACCCAAAGGGATACCTTCCCCGGACCAAGATGCCGAACTTTAAGCTCCGGGAGGATGAGGCCATCTCGATTGCCGCCTATCTGCTTCATGCCTCAGAGCCCGAGGAGGCTCCCCTGGCCCGGTATCCGGGGGGGGATCCGGGCAAGGGGAAAGCCTTGGTGGCCAGGCTTGGGTGCCTGGGCTGTCACCGGGTGGGGGATGAGTTTCCTCCCCCGCCTCGGCCGGTCAAGATGGATCCGGTGGAGGAGATCCTGGCCCGGTTCGATTTCGCGCCGGACTTGGGGAAGATCGGGAGCAAGGTGAACGCCGACTGGCTCTTCCGGTGGCTCAAGGATCCGAAGCGCTTCAGACCAACGACCAGGATGCCGAACCTAAGGCTCTCCGACGAGGAGGCGGGTCACCTCACAGCCTATCTGATGACGTTAGGGAGGAAGCGTCCGATCAAGGGCTTAGAGCAAGAGCTTCGGAAACCGGAGCGGGTCAAAGAGGGGGAGCGGCTCATCCTAAAGAGGGGTTGCTTCGGCTGTCACGACATTAGGGGTTTTGAGCAGGCAGAGCGGATTGCCCCTGACTTGAGCACCTTCGGGCGGAAGCGCCTCCTGGAGCTCTTCTTCGGTCATGCCTTCCAGGTGAAGGAGACCTGGGAGGACTGGACCTTTTGGAAACTGAAGGATCCTCAGATCTACCAAACGGAGCAGGCCCCTCAGATCATGCCAAACTTTAACTTTACCGACCGGGAGATTATCGCCCTCCGCGTCTGGCTGAAGAGCCTGACCGGGGACACGGCCCCGGTAGGCTACGCCAGGACCCTGAGCGACCAGGAAAGAGCCCTCCAGGAGGGAAGGAGGCTCGTCAGGAAGTATAACTGCGTTGGCTGTCATATCATCGAGGCGAAGGGAGGAGGGATCCGGGCCTACTACGAAAGTCCGCACCTGGCCCCACCCCCTCTGGAGGTGGGAGAGCTGCACGAGGGGGAGAAGGTCCAGGCCCCCTGGCTCTTCAGGTTCCTGAAGCAACCCGTTCCCTTGAGGCCCTGGCTCCAGGTCCGGATGCCGACCTTCGGTCTCTCCGACGAGGAGGCGACGGGCTTGGTCCGCTACTTCGCCATCCTGGGCCGGCAGCGGTTCCCTTATGAGTTCGTCAATGGGAGAGTCCCTCAGGAGCATCTCCAGGCGGGAAGGCGGTTGGTCTCGAAGGAGTACCTGGATTGCTTCAGTTGTCACCAGCAGGGGGAGAGGAAGCCCGAGGGGCCGCCCGAGGGGTGGGCGCCGGACCTGGCCTTGGCGAAGACGAGGCTCCGGCCCGACTGGATCATCAAGTGGCTCAAGGATCCTCAGAAGATCCAGCCCGGGACGAAGATGCCCACCTTCTTCGCCGATCAGGAATCGGGACCGGAGGACATCCTGGGCGGCGACGAGGAGCGGCAGATCCGAGCTCTTACCGATTACCTCATGACCTTAGGAGGAGGGTAGAGGCGATGAAACGATGGATGGGAGTTGCGCTCACGTTCCTGTTTCTCGCAGGGAGCTTTGCGCTCTGGCCGGGCGACGAGGCCGTGGCCCAGACGGGGACAATCAGCGGGACGGTGAAGTTCATCGGGGCTCCTCCGGCACCGAAGAAGATCTCCGTCACCAAGGATACGGCCAAGTGCGGCAGCGAGAAGCTGTCCGAGGAATTGGTCGTTGGCCCCGATAAGGGGGTCAAGTGGGCCGTCGTCAGCCTGGTCGGGGCCAAGGGAAAGCCGTCGGGACCTGCTGTGCTCGATCAGAAGACGTGTCAGTTCATTCCCCATGTGGTGGTCGTCCCCGCCGGCGGGACCCTGGATATCCTGAACAGCGACGGCATCCTCCACAACATCCACACCTATTCGACGAAGAACCCCTCCATCAACAAGGCCCAGCCGGGGTTCAAGAAGAAGATGACGGAGAAGTTTGCCCAGCCCGAGATCATCAAGGTCACCTGTGACGCCCATGCCTGGATGAGCGGGTGGATCGTTGTGGCGGATAGCCCTACAGCCGTGACCGATGAGAGGGGCTCCTTCAAGCTGGCCAACGTGCCGGCAGGGACCTACAAGCTGAAGGTCTGGCACGAAAGCCTTGGGGAGCAGGTGAAGGAGGTCAGGGTTAAGGCTGGGGAAGAGGTAAAGGTGACCTTCGAGCTGGCCAAGAAATAGCAGGGGTCAAGGGTCAGGGACCAGGGTCACGAGATCAAAGCCTGGTCCCTTTCCCCCTTAATTTTAAGGAGGATTTTGAGGTCTTCAAGGCCATTTTAGGGTTGACTTCAGCCCCGGGCCTTGGCTATACTTGCTCCGTTTCTGATCCCACGGGGACCTGGAGCGACCTTATTATGGAGAAGGCGGGTAGCTCATGTTGAAATGGCTCCCTGAGAATGTTTCGACGTTCGGCACGGACATTGACCGCCTCTTTTACCTGATCTACTACATCACGGGAGGGGTCTTCCTGTTGGTGACGGTGCTCATGGTGATCTTCTTGATCGTCTATCGTCACCGCGAAGGCCGTCCGGCGATCTATACCCATGGGAATACCGCCCTCGAGATCATCTGGACGGTTGTTCCCGCCCTGATCTTGGTTGTGCTGTCGGTCATGAGTCAGGCCACCTGGGCGAAGGTTAAGGGCTCCATTCCCCCAAGCAATGTTCAGGTCCAGGTGACGGCCAAGCAGTTCAACTGGGAGGTGTTGTACCCAGGCCCCGATGGGGAGTTCGGGACGGCGGATGATCTTGAGCTGAATAACGAGCTCCATGTCCCTGCCAACAGGGTTGTCCGGGTCATCCTTAAATCGAAGGATGTGATCCACAGCTTTTTCCTGCCGAACCTCCGGTTAAAGCAGGACGCCGTCCCTGGCCGGGCGATCCAGGTCTGGTTCGAGGCGACGAAGCCGGGGAGATACGAACTGCCCTGTGCCGAGCTGTGTGGGTTCGGGCACTCCGGGATGTTGGGTTACCTGATCGTGCATCCCCCTGATGAGTATGAGGCCTGGGTCAGGGAGAACTGGCCATCATCCTAAAAGGCAAGCGCTCAGCTAGCCGACTGCTGATCGCTGACCGCTGAAAGCTATAAGGAGGAGCGATGAGTGAGTCTGTAGCGACCAAGGCTCCATACGAGGCCCATGTCCATCATGAGGAGCTGGGCTTCTTAAGGACGTATGTCTTCTCCACCGATCACAAGATGATCGGCCGGCAGTTCCTCTTCCTGGGCCTGGTGATGATGCTCTTTGCCGGGGTGATGGCCATGCTCATGCGCTGGGAGCTGGCCTGGCCCGAGACACCTGTACCAGGATTCCGATGGGTCCCGGAGCCTTACATGTTCGAAGGGGTCATCCCTCCAGACTTCTACAACTCCCTCTTCACCATGCACGCCACCATTATGATCTTCTTTGCGGTTATCCCGATCATGGTGGGGGGCTTTGGGAACTTCCTGATCCCCCTCATGATCGGGGCTAGGGATATGGCGTTTCCAACCCTGAACATGCTCTCCTTCTGGACGTATGCGGCCTCGGCCGCGGTGCTGGTGGCGTCCCTCTTCGTCCCCGGCGGAGCCGCTGCCGCTGGCTGGACGGCCTATGCCCCCCTTTCGGCCAAAGCGATCTACACCGGGGTGAACTGGGGACAGAACCTCTGGATCATTAGTCTCATCATCCTCGCCTTCTCCTCCCTCATGGGGTCAATCAACTACATCGTGACCGTCGTGAACACGCGGACGCGGGGGATGACGTTCTTCCGTCTTCCCCTGGTCATCTGGTCCCTCTTCATCACGGCGATCCTCCTCCTCTTGGCCCTTCCGGTTTTGACGGCTGCCCTGGCCATGCTCCTGTTCGACCGGACGCTTGGGACCCATTTCTTCCTCCCGGAGGGGGGAGGCGAACCCCTCCTCTGGCAGCACCTCTTCTGGTTCTTCGGCCACCCGGAGGTGTACGTCCTGGTCCTCCCGGCCATGGGGGTCACCTCGGAGATCCTGTCGGTTTTCTCCCGGAAGCCGATCTTCGGTTACCGGGCAATGGCCTACTCCATGATCGCCATCGCCTTCCTCTCCTGGATCGTGTGGGGGCACCACATGTTCGTGAGCGGGATGAACCCGACCCTGGGGACGGCGTTTATGACCTCGACGATGGTGATCGCGGTGCCATCGGCCATCAAGACCTTCAACTGGTTGGGCACCCTGTGGGGGGGCTCGATCCGGTTCACGGCCGCGATGCTCTTCGCCTTAGGTTTTGTCTCCAACTTTGTCATTGGGGGCTTAAGCGGCATCTACATGGCCTCGACGCCGGTGGACATCTTCATCCACGATACCTACTATATCGTGGCCCACTTCCACTATGTGGTGGCTGGGATCATCTTTGCCATGTTCGCCGCCATCTACTACTGGTTCCCGAAGATGTTCGGGCGGATGATGAACGAGACGTTGGGGAAGCTCCATTTCCTGCTGACCTTCATCTTCTTCAATGCGACCTTCTTCCCGATGCACATCCTGGGCGTGGGGGGTCACATGCGGCGGATCTACAACCCGCTCCAGTATGAGTTCCTCCACCCCCTCCAGCCGATCAATGTTTTCATTACCTATAGCGCTTTCCTCCTTGGCCTCTCCCAGCTCCTGTTCGTGGTGAACTTCTTCTGGAGCCTGTTTGCGGGGAGGAAGGCCGAACGGAACCCCTGGCGGGCAAACACGTTGGAGTGGAGCGCGCCGTCGCCTCCGCCGCATGGGAACTGGGGGGAGAAAACCCCGACCGTTTACCATGGTCCCTACGAGTACAGTCACCCTGCTGTGGCTGAGGACTGGCTGCCGCAGGATCGACCTCTGGAACCGGCTGCTGCAAGGGCTCATTAGGGTATGGAAAAGCGCCAACGCCGTTCTCCGTACAACCGTGGAAGGCCGGCTGATGTCTGGCCTCACAGGCTTGCCCTGTTGACCGCCGGGGCTACCCTTCCTCTGCTGGTGATGGGGGGGTTGGTGACCAGCCAGGGGGCGGGGCTTGCGGTTCCCGACTGGCCGACGACTTTCGGCTACAACATGTTTCTCTTCCCCTGGTCAAAGATGGTGGGTGGTATCTTCTACGAGCACAGCCATCGGCTGATCGGATCCGTCGTTGGCCTCCTGACAATTGCCCTGGCCCTCGTCCTTTGGATCCAGGAGTCTCGACGCTGGCTCCGTTGGCTTGGGACGGCGGCCCTCGTGGCGGTTGTCCTCCAGGGGGTGTTGGGAGGTCTCCGGGTGATCCTCGTGCAGTCCACGCTGGCGATTATCCATGCCGCCTTCGCCCATGCCTTCTTTGCGCTGGTGGCGAGTCTGGTGCTTTTGACCTCCAGGGAGTGGAGGCACCCCCCCCAGAAGGTCCTGGCGTCCGATGCCTCCCGGCTTCAACGCCTTTCGATCCTCACGACAGGGGTGATATACGTCCAGCTTCTCCTCGGGGCCGTTCTGAGACACACCGGATCCCGGCTCGATGCTCATCTGGTGCTAGCGGCCCTTGTAGCCGTCCATGTCTTGTCCCTCTTCACGCAGATCTTCAGGAACCATCGGGATCAACCCACCCTGGTTCACCCCGTTGCCATCCTCGCGGGCCTCATGGCCCTGCAACTGGCCTTGGGTTTAGGCTCGTACCTGGTCAGGTTTACCAGGCTTGGAGCCTCTCTGGCTCTCTTCGGCGTGATGGTTACGACCGCCCACGTCGTCGTCGGGGCGCTGATGCTGGCTTTCAGCCTGATGGTCACGTTACGGAGCCATCGAAGGCTCCAGCGACCAGTGCCTGGGGAGGGTCGGGGATTCATCCCTCCCCATTCTGTCCGTGGGTCGGAACAGGTGCCCGCATGAAGCGACGATCGGAAACATTGGAGCTTGAGGCCTCCCACGGTTTCAGGGATGTCTCCTGGACGGGGCGAGATTTTCTGGCGCTCACGAAGCCCCGGGTCGTCCTGCTGGTTTTGGTGACGACCCTTGCCGGGTTCTATCTGGGCTCTTCAGGAACGTTGGATATCGGCCTTCTGTTCAAGACCCTTTTTGGGACGGCCCTTGCTGCGGGGGGGACCATCGCGTTAAATCAGTTCCTCGAGCGAGAGGTGGATGCCCGGATGGATCGGACGAGGCTTCGCCCCCTGCCGGATGGGCGACTCCGGCCCATGCAAGCCTTCACCTTCGGTGTGAGCATCACCGCCGCTGGCCTCATGTACCTCACCCTGGCGGTCAACGCCAAAGCTGGCCTTGTCACGGCGGTGGTGGTTGGAAGCTACGTCTTTGTGTACACGCCGCTCAAACGGAAGACCCCGCTCTGCACCGTGGTGGGGGCGATCCCTGGGGCGTTGCCTCCAGTCACCGGGTGGGTCGCGGCCCGGGGGGATCTTCAGCTCGGGGCCTGGGTCCTCTTCGCCATCCTGTTTCTATGGCAGCTTCCGCATTCCCTGGCAATTGCCAGCCTCTACCGGGATGACTATGCTCGGGGAGGCATTCGGGTCCTTCCGGTCCTTGATCCCAACGGGGGAAGTACGGGGCGCCAGATTGTCAGCAGCTGCCTGGCCCTCCTGGCCGTAGGCTTCCTGCCCAGCCTCATCGGGCTGGCGGGGGCCCTCTATTTCTTCATAGCCTTCGTGCTCGGATTAGGGTTTTTGGCCTGTGGGATTCTCGTGGCCCTCTTTCCCACGAGGGCAGCGGCCCGGGGCCTCTTGTTGGCCTCCCTTGTCTACCTTCCGGTCTTGCTGCTGGTCATGGCCCTTGATAAGGTCCCGTTCTAGTCATCGGGTGTGCAGAGGATCCTTAAGATGCCGGGGAGAGTTGCAGGGTCGTTGATCGAGCACCCAGTAGACGAACAGGCCAGGATCAGGGAGATCCAAGGTTTCGGCCAGGGTCCCCCGCCACCGCCTGAGCCGCCCTTCGGGGAGGGGCCTTCTTCTCCTGAAGACCCGCCATCGGGGATTGCCGTCGGCAATGCTCACCTGGGCATGCTGATTTTTCTCGGGGCAGAGGCCATGTTCTTCGCCGGGCTGATCGGGGCCTTCCTGGTCTTCCGCTTGGGGAGCGGGACCTGGCCTCCACCCGGCCAACCTCGCCTGCCGGTAGGGGTGACCATGGTCAACACCCTGATTCTCCTCCTGAGCGCTTACACCATGACCCGGGCCCTCCGGGCGATCCGAAGGGGGAACCGGCAGGGGCTTACCCACGGGCTTTTCGTGACGGCCTTCCTGGGCGTCAGTTTTCTCGTCGTGCAGGGGTCGGAATGGGCCCGGCTCATCTACTACGGCCTCACGCTTTCGACAGGGGTCTACGGGGCCACCTTCTATACCTTGATCGGGACTCACGCCTTTCATGTGCTGGGGGCGGTGCTGTGGCTTCTGATCGTGCTTATCAGGGCAGGGCGTCACCGGTTCTCGGCGGAAAACCATACCGGCGTCCAGCTTTGTGGGATGTACTGGTACTTCGTGGTGGGGCTCTGGCCTGTGCTTTTTACCCTCGTCTATCTTGCTTGACGACGGAGGTTGACCGATGCTCACCAGGGCTTTACGGCTTGTCTTGGGGGTGTTGGTGGGGGGACCCTGGATCCCCACTTTGGCCCAAGCGTGTGCGGTGTGCTGGATCGGGGCCTCGTCACCGGATCACGACGCAATGGCCAGGGGCTTCTACTGGGGGATCCTGTTTCTGATGGTGATGCCCTTCGCCGTTTTCGGTTCCATCGCCGGGTGGCTGTTCTATAGCTACCGGAGGGCGCAGGAGCGCCGGAAGAGGTAGCGTCAGGGTAAAGAAAGGAGGGGGAATGGAGCGGGTGGCAACGGTTGAGGAGATCCATAGGTTTGAGACGTCGAAGCTGGGTGTTTGGGTGTTTCTGTTCTCGGAGATCCTCCTCTTCGGGGGGTTGTTCGCCACCTATGCCGTCTTCCGGGGGCTCTTCTTCCAGCAGTTCCACCATGATCACCGGGAGCTGGATGTGACCTTGGGGGCGATCAATACGGTGGTTCTCCTCTGTAGCAGCCTCACCGTAGCCCTAGCTGTGGCCTCCATCCAGCGGGGGAAGACCCGCCCCTTAAAAACCTACCTCGCCCTGACCATTCTCCTGGGGCTCGTCTTCCTCGTCAACAAGTACCTCGAGTACCGGGCGAAGTTTTTACACGGCATCACCCCCCAGACAAGCCCCTTTTTCTCCCTCTACTTCGTCATGACGGGGCTCCACGGGCTCCATGTGCTGGGAGGGGTGATCGCTTTAAGCCTTGTCCTCTTCCTGGCCTTTCGGGGAAGGTTTTCGTCAACGAACTATGTCCTCGTGGAGGGGACGGCCCTTTACTGGCATCTCGTGGACATCATCTGGATTTACCTCTTCCCCCTACTCTATCTGGTCGCATAGCGGGCGTTCCTTGAGAGAGGAGGTCTTCGATGGTTCATCCCAACTCCGGCCACTCCCTTCAAGCCTACTGGATCTACATCGCGGTGTGGCTAGCCCTTATCGGGTTCACCGCCCTCACCCTCTTCATGGCCGGGATCGATCTTGGAGGGTGGAATGTCGCGATAGCCCTTCTCATCGCCTCGACCAAGGCGGCTCTGGTCGCCCTGTTTTTTATGCACCTCCGCTTTGAGGGGAGGTGGGTCTGGGGCCTGGCCGGCCTCTCCCTCTTCCTCCTCTTCCCTCTGATCGGCCTCACGTTGATGGATGTGCTCCATAAACTTGCCCGGTGAGGCGCGCGAGCGATGATTCCCCTCTCAAACCTGCCGGCCCTTAACGCCGCTCTGAATGGGGTCAGTGCCCTCCTGCTCCTCGCTGGTTATCTTTTCATCCGGCAGAAATGGGTCACGGCTCACAAGCGTTTGATGGGGTCAGCCTTTGCGACCTCCATCCTCTTCCTGATCTCCTATCTCATTTATCACTCCCGTGTCGGCTCGGTCCCTTTTCGGGGGACGGGTCCTGTTCGAGCCGTCTACTTCACGATCCTCATTTCCCACACCATCCTGGCGGCAGTGATCGTGCCCCTGGTGTTGGTGACGCTCTACCGGGCGCTCCGGGGCCGCTTTGACCAGCATATCCGGATCGCCCGCTTCACGCTTCCGCTTTGGCTCTACGTCTCGGTCACGGGGGTAGTCGTCTATGTGATGGTGTACCAGCTCTACCCGTCCCCGTAGCGGCGAACAGGCAAGATCCCGTACCTGCCTTCTCGGGCGAGAAGGGGTGGCTACGGGGGCATGACCCCTGGAGGGCCCATCGAGGGTTGTCGGCAGTTGCGCTATTTCATTAGGTAGTCATAAGCACCTATCCTGATGAACGGGAAAACCCATGTGGGCTAAACGGGAACCCTGGACCAGCTCTACGGGATTGAGCGAGCAGCATCGTTCCTGGGAGTCCATCCCGACACCCTTCGCCACTGGGAACGGCAGAGGAAGATTCGGGTCGTACGTACACCGGGTGGGAAGCGACGAGTCCCGGAATCGGTGACATACAAGGACCGTCTGACCCGGTTTGGTTTTGGCTCCCTGGCCCAATACTTCGCCAGCCACGGCGTCCGCCTCCACGGGGTGGATGGGCAGGAGGACCGGAAATCCCTGCAAGAGGAGCTGGTGGACGACCTGCTGGCGATGGTGACGAGTTTCGCGGGCAAGCTGTACGGGCTTCGGAGCCACAAGAAGGCCAGGGAACTGGTCTCGGTGGTGAAGGCGGTGGTGGCGGATGCAGGCGACGTTCCAGACGAAAATCCGGGATGAGGCGGTCTACCCGGTCCTGGAGGCCATCGCGGCCCTGTTCGGCCGCCTGATGCGCCGCCTGTTCGTTGACCTGGACGTCCGGGGCCGCAAGCTCAGCGAGGGCAAGAAGCTCTACATTGCCCGCTACGGCGTGACCGCCCGCTTCTTCAACGCCCTCGCCTGCGAACTCAAGGGCAAGATCAGAGCAGCGGAGGAGGCACGCAAACACCGGATGGAGATGCTGCAGGACCAGATCGCCGCCACCGAGAAGGCTATCTGCCGCCTCCAGAAACAGGACCGGGCGTTTACCTCCAGCAGGGGCAAGGCGGCAGAACTGAAGCCCCATGAGCGGGCACAGCGCAGGGGGCGGGTCCGGTTCCGCCTGCACCAAAAGAAACGCCGCCTGGCCATACTGCAGGCCAGGCTGGAGGCGGAGCAAACGCACCAGGGTCCGCCTTCCCTCTGCTTCGGCTCCCG
>CAZHST010000040.1:12700-26112 GCA_964535215.1 uncultured bacterium | reverse complement strand
GCCGCGAAAGCTTCGGTCCAAAGGCTTTCGCGGTTTTTTTTTGGGTTAAGGAAAGGAGGTGAAAGCGCTGTGAGACAGACCGGTACGGTCAAATGGTTCGACGACAAGAAGGGCTTCGGCTTCATTGCGCGACCAAAAGGTGACGACGTGTTCGTTCACTACTCCGCCATTCAGGGCGCTGGCTTTAAAACGCTCAGCGAAGGGGAGCAGGTCGAGTTCGAAGTGATCGAGAGCCCCCGCGGCCAGAAGGCCGTGAACGTGACCAAGCTCTAGGCGCCGAAGGGCGCTGAACGGCCAAAGATCCCGGCGAGGCATGAGGCTTCGCCGGGATCTTTTTTAGGCGAGGTCCCCCGCAAGATCAGCCATGAGGGGTTCCAGGGCAAGGGGTGGGAGGCCAAGGTGGGTCAGAAGCTCCTCCGCCGTATAGGACTGCCCGAAGCCCCACAGCTCCCGGAGGAACGGGCCAGTCCGGTCGTTCCTGAACCACTCCTCGTCAAAGCGCTCGTAAAGGAGGCCGCGAAGGGAGGCGTGGAGGAGCCAGGCCCTGAAGTACCGGGCAGCATAGAAGAACGGGTCCACGTCATAGAGGTACAACTCCTTGGGGTACTCGACCAATGTGGCCTGGGAGAGGAGGGAGCGGTAGACCTCCTCCTTCCCGGCCAATCCATCCCTGCTGTGAAGGATCAGCTCGTAGGTAAGCTTCGCAGCATAGCGGCGGAGAAGGTAAAGCCGGTAGAGGGTGACGAAGCGGAGGAAATCCTTCGGCCGGGAAAGACCCAGGAAGCGGGTGAGCCATTTCTCCTCCAGGAGCAGACCTTCGATCAGAAAGGCGTAAGCCTCGGTGATCGAGTTGTCCCCCAACCGGCGAAACTCCACGACGAGCCCCGGGTCCGTGTACCCGAAGTGGAGGGCGTGCCCCAGCTCGTGCAGGGAAGACTGGTAGTCCCCCCAGCCGCCCATGGGCCGGATCACCATGACGACCCGGTGGGGGATCTCGAGGGGGGCGACGAAGGCCCGGGGGGATTTGTTGGGACGAGGCTCATCATCAACAACGATCCGCCCGAAGGCCTGGAGGTCAATCCTCAACCGCTGGAAGGTGGCCTGGGTCACCTTGAGCGTCTCACTGGCCGGGAAGGAGGCGTCCCACTCCGGGGCCCGGAAGAGACGGGCGAGGTCGTGGCGCTTGGCCTCCTTCAAGGGGAGGTTGAGGTAGCGCTTCAGATGCCACTTGAGGAGGTCTCCGTACATGTCCTCGGTCTTGGACAGGAGCTGCTCCCCCTGCGCTTTCAAGAAGCCAAGATCCATGCCGGAGAGTTCCTCGACCATGAGGGTGTAGCTCGAAAACCCCAGACGATGAGCGGCCTCGTAGGCCGTCAGGAAGGATTCAGCCAGCAGAGGGTTCAAGCTCCGGATCCCCTGGAGGCGGACGGCCTCGTAGAGGGCCCGCTTTCTTCGATCATTTTCATTCCGGATCAGGCCTTCGGCGGAGCGGAGGGTAAACGACTCCTCCTCGGCGTGGAGGATCAGGGAGGCCTCTTGAGAGCGCAGCTCATCGGTCAGCTCACAGGTCTCGGCGTTACAGGCCGTGTGAACCAGGAACTCCAGCAGGAAACGGAGCCTCTTCTGCTCTTCCCCTTCCCTGACCTGGGGGAGAAGACCCCTGATCTCCTCGATCAGGGCCGGGGAGGTCAGATGGGCGTACCTCTCGTAGATGGCCGCCGCCTGACTCTCCTCCTTCAGACCGGCCCGCTGGAGGTACTCCTCCTCCTCCAGCTCCTGAAGGAACGGGTCAAGCTGCTCCCGGAGCTTCTCCACCGAGATCGAGTCCTCACTCTTCTGCACGGTCCATCCCTCCCCCTTCCCCTTCCGCCATGGCCTCCTCCATGGCCTGCTCAAAATCCTCGCCCAGGTCCTCCCCCAGCTCCTTCCCCATCTTCTGCATGAAGCGGGCCACGCTCTTGGGATCGTTCTCGTCCAGGTCGCCAAACCGGCTGGGATCGGCCAGGCGCTCCAGGCGATCTTCCTCGGACCGGACGACGGCAAAGCGGGAGAAGAGACGGGTCAAGTGCTCGCTCCCGCAGAGGGGGCAGCGCGGAGGCTCACTCGGGGTCAGGCTCTTGAAGAGGAGGCTCACCCGTTTTCTACAGCCCTCGCAATGATATTCGTAGATCGGCATTGCTTCCTCCCTGGCATCTCTCTCCGGTCAAGCCTTTTAGCAAATTGCGGAACACCGGTCAAGAGGCAGACCTCGAACACCGCTCCAGGAGATCGAGGAGGATCCCTTCCCGCAAGCCCCCGTCGCTCACCAGGAGGGAAGGGAAGGAGAGGCCTCGCAGGGTCTCCAGGACGATGGCGGCCCCGGCCACGATGAGGTCTTCCCTCCCCGGCTCCAGGCCTGCGATCTGAAGGCGCTCCTCATGGGACATCCCGGCCAACTCTCGAAACAGCCCTTCCACCTGCTCCAGGGTGAGCGAGGAGCCGTTCACCCTCCTGGGATCGTAGGTGACAAGCCCTAAGTGGATGGCCACCAGGGTGGTAACAGTCCCCCCGGTGCCGACCAGAAGGACCCCGTGAAGGTCCGGGAGGCTGGCCCGGACCCCCTGGATCCTTCTCCGGATCGTCCCCGTAAGGGCCTGAAGCTCTTCCAGGGCCGGAGGATCGCGTTTCAGGAAGCCCTCTGTCAGCTTCACCACGCCCAGATCCGTGCTGATGATGGCCTTGGGCCGACCACCCCTCGCCAGGGCAAACTCGGTGCTCCCCCCCCCGACATCGAGGACGAGGAGGTCTTCCCGGGGGAAGCCGAGGGCATGGGACACCCCCAGGAGCGCCAGGCGGGCCTCCTCTTCAGGATGGATGATCCGGAGCCGGAGGCCCGTCTCCTCCAGGACCCTCCGGGTGAAGTCCTCCCCGTTCACCGCCTCCCGGACGGCGGAGGTGGCCACGGCTTGAACCACCTCCGCCCCATGCCTCCTGGAGACCTGGGCATACCGCCGGAGGACGGCAGTGGTCCGTCCCATCGCCTCCTCCTTCAGCGAACCGGTCTTGAGGAGATCTTCCCCCAGGCGGGTGATGGCCTGCTCCTCGTGCAGCACCTGAAAATCCCCGGGGGCGTGAGCCTCGGCGATAAGGAGCCTGATCGTGTTCGTTCCGACATCAACGGCGGCGTAGATGGGCATCGGTTTCGGGCTTAAGCCAGCTTCTTCACCAGCTCCGGATCGGGGGAGACGAGGATCACCTTCTCCCGGGTGAGGAGGACGGTCCCCGGCCTTCCCCCCTTGGGCTTCTTCAGGTATTTCCGGAAGGTGTAGACCACCTCCACCTTCCCCTGCCCCCTCGCCTGGCTGTAATAGGCGGCTAACGCCGCCGCCTCCCGAAGGGTCCGCTGGGGGAGCGAAGCCTCCTTCCCTGGGAGCCGGACAAGGACGTGAGAGCCCGGGAAGCCATGGACGTGGAGCCAGAGGTCGTGGGGCCTGGCCAGTTTCCATGTGAGGTACTCGTTCCCCGCATGGCTCCGCCCCACAAGGATCGTCAGGCCGTCGGAGGAGACGAACTGACGGGGGAGGGGGCCCTCCCCTTTCCCCCTTTGCAGGATCTCTTGCTGGGACCGGGGGGAAGGCTGGGAGGGGAGAGCCCGTTCCAGGGTGAGGAGCGCCTCCCGCTCTGCGGTACCGGCGATCTGTTCCTTCAAAGCGTTGAGGCGGTTTAAGGCCTGCTCCGTCTCGGCAAGCCTTCGCTGCACCACCTCCATCCCCCGCTTCGCTTTCCGGTGGAGGCGGAAGTACCTTTCCGCGTTCGCCTGGACCGGGAGGGCCGGATCCAACGGGATGGTCAAGGGCTCACCCGAATAGTCACGGAGCTGGACCTCGGTCATCCCCTTCCTGACGGCCCCCTGATGGGTGAGGAGGAGATGACCCATTGTCTTATAGACCTCAGCTTTCTCGTACACCGACCTTTCCCCTTCCAGCCTTGCGATTCGCCGCTGAAGTCGCTCCTCCACCGCCTTGACCCGCCTAAGCAGGGTCCGGCGGAGGGTGATCAGTTCCTGCTCGGCGGTCTTCCACGCATAGAATCGCTCGGCCGCATCAGCCATCGTCGGGAAGGGGAGTTGCCGTCCTTCGGGGAAGGAGCGGAAGGGGAAGGCGGCCAGGGCCAAAGGGGCCTCCTGCTCGTCCTGGAGGATCCTGGGCTGGAACGATGCCGTTTTGACGATGCCCAGGATCCCCTGCAATGCGGCCCAGAGCCGTTCCACGAGATCCCCCCCCAGGTCCCCGGCTCGAAAGGCGACCTCTCGAGCCACCAGAGGACTTAGGCCCAGGAACGTTTCGACAAGGGCCCTCCATGCCTCCTCCCCTCGTTCCAGGCGAGGGGCGATCAGCTGCCGAAAGGCCTGGACCGACTCCAGTTCGAAGGGATCCTGCTTGTCCGGCCTCGGCGGGGGACCGTAGGAATCGGCCAACCCGGGACGGGGACGGAGGGAGACCAGGATCTCCCCTGACCCTTCCACCAAGACCAGGTTGCTGTCCCGGCCCATCAGCTCGGCGGAGAGGATCACTCCATCGCCTGAGGCCTTCCCTTCGAACCGGAAGGCCACGACCCGCTCAAGGCCCTGTTGGGTGATCCCCTGGAGCCTCTTCCCTTTGAGCGCTCGTTCGACCAGGACGCCGAAGGATGTCAGCGGCGAGGGGGGAGGAGGCTGGGCGACCAGATGGAGCCGGGGGCTGGACGGCTCGGCAGAGAGGAGGACCGTTTTCTTCCCCTCCCCTCGAAACTCCAGCAGGAGGGAGCGGGGGGACGGTTGGGAGACCTTCTCGACGAAGGTGCCGATCAACCTCTGAAGTTCAACAACAGAGGCGGCCAAGACGAAGGCATCCATAGGTCCACTATACCGAAAAAGGGAAAGGGATGTAAAGGGGCGGTTGCGAGATCATGCCTCTCCGGTAAAAGACCTCAGGAGGGTAAGCTCTGAGAGTCGTCGTTGGCGGAGGCGCCCCTTGGAGATGGGACGCTTGAAACGAAAGGAATCTCCCTGGACGCCGAGAGGGATCGAGGGTTGAAACAAGCGGAATACGTTTGACAAATCAATCGGTTCTGGTGTAGTGTATCCGACGATGGTAAAGAGCATGACGGGCTATGGCCGGGGGGAGTCCATGGGGCCGGGACGGGCTCTCACGGTTGAGGTCCAGGCCTTAAACCACCGGTTCCTGGAGGTCCGGGCCAGGCTCCCCCGGCGCTTCAGCGCCCTTGAACACCGGATCCAGGGGGTCATCCAACGGCGGTTCCACCGGGGCCGTTTCGACGTTTCCCTCACCGAAAAGGCCTTTGACCAACGACCCCTTACCTTACACGTCAACCGGGATCTGGCCGCTCAGTACCTTAGGGCGTTAAAAGCCCTCCAGGAGGAGTTCGGCCTCCCCGGCCAGGTCACCGTGGAGATGTTAGGCGCCACTCAAGAGCTCTTCGAGATCGCGGAGAAGGAGGAGGAGCTGGAAGAGAGCTGGGGCCAGGTCAAAGCGGCCCTCGAAAAGGCCCTGGATGCCCTCGAGGCGATGCGGGCGAAAGAGGGGGAGGCCCTTCAGGAGGAACTGCTGATCGGCCTCGCCCGGGCTGAAGCGATCCTGGAACGGATCGAGCAGCGAGCCCCCGAAATCCCGCAGGGGTACAAAGAGCGGCTGAAGGCCCGTCTCGAGGCCCTTCTGGAAGGGAGAGGGGTTGACCCCCTCCGGCTGGAGCAGGAGGTGGCCCTCTTCGCCGATCGGTCAGACATCACCGAGGAGTGTACGAGGCTTAAGAGCCACCTCACCCAGTTCCGCTCCTTTCTGAGGCAAGAAGGCCCGCATGGTCGGAAGCTGGACTTCCTCCTCCAGGAGATGGGTCGGGAGGCGAACACCATCGGGGCCAAGGCGTTCGACGCCGGGATCTCCCACGAGGTCATCCTCTTGAAGGCGGAGCTGGAGAGGCTCCGGGAGCAGGTGCAGAACATCGAGTGAAAGGGGGGCGTTTGCCGCCAGAACTTTTGAACATTGGATTTGGGAACATGGTGGTGGTGCGGAGGATCGTGGCCATTGTCAACCCTGCCTCGGCACCCATGAAGCGCTTGAAGGACGAGGCCAAGCAGGCGAGGAAGCTGGTGGATGCCACCAACGGCCGACGGACCCGCTCCATCATCGTGACCGACTCTGACCACATCATCCTCTCCGCCATCCAGACGGAGACCATTGCCCAGCGGCTCCAGGCCGAGGCTGACACCCAGGGCCCGAGCAGCAGGGCGATCCCGAAACGGAAGGCAGAGCTTGACTGAGGAAGGGGAGATGGGGGAAGGGATCGTCCGCCGGGAGCGGCTTGTGGTCGTTGTCTCCGCCCCTTCAGGGGCGGGGAAGACCTCCCTTTGTGAGAGGGCGGTGGCGGAGCTGCCGGGTCTGGTGCATGCCGTCTCCTTCACCACCCGCCCCCCCCGTCCCCACGAGCGGGACGGGCGGGACTACTACTTCGTGGACGAGCAGACCTTCCGGCGGATGGTTGACCAGGGAGAGTTCCTCGAGTGGGCAAAGGTCCACGGCCACCTGTACGGGACCGCCCGATCCGAGCTGGAGAAGCACCTGGCCGAAGGAAACGATGTGATCCTGGACCTGGACACCCAAGGGGCGGCCCAGTTAAAAAGGATCTTCCCGCAAGGGGTCTTTATCTTCATCGTCCCCCCCGATCTCAAGATGCTGGAAGAGCGCCTCCGCCGTCGGGAGACCGACTCGGAGGAGGAGATCAGGCGTCGCCTGAAAAAGGCCCTGGACGAGATCCGGCACTACAAGGAGTATCAGTACGTCATCGTCAATGATCTCCTCGAGCGGGCCGTCGCCGAGATGAAGGCCATCATCACCGCCGAGCGGTGCAGGAGTTTTCGGAGGGATCTTTCGTTCCTGATGGAAGGACTCTGACAATCCAAGGAGGCAAAGAGCGCATGTCGTACATCGTTCCCATCGAGGCGCTGATGTCCTATGTGGACAACAAGTACCGCCTGGTGATGATCGCGGCCAAGCGGGCCAGGCAGCTCAACGCCGGGAGCCTCCCCCTCGTCAACCCTAAGAGCCGGAAGCCCACCTATATCGCCCTGGAAGAGCTGGCGGCCGGGAAGATCGCCTACGAGGCGGAAGGGCTGGAAGGGGTCGTGGAGAAGGAGATCATCCCTGTCAAGGCGACACCGACCTGGTTCAGGACCCTCTCCACCGAGGAGGCCTCCCTCGAAGGCCCGGCCGTCGAAGAGGAGGAAGAGGTCTTGGAGGAGGTTGAAGAGGAGATGGTGGAGGAGGACCTCGGCGAAGAGGCTGAAGAGGAGATGGAGGACGAGGACTTCGACGAGGAGACCGAGCTGGAAGAGTTTCCGGAGCTTGAGATCTCCGAAGGGTTCGAAAAGGAATAGCGTTTGCTAAAAGACCCCAGACTTCAGACGCCCTGGCGCAACCCAAATCCCGCGCCGCTTTCGAGTCTGGGGCTTTTCTCCTCGGGGGAGGCATTGACCGGGGTTGTCCTGGCGGGGGGAAGGTCCTCCCGGATGGGGACCGATAAGGCCCTGGCCCGAGTCGGGGGAAAGCGGCTCCTCGAGAGGGTCGTGGAGACGCTTCGAGGGCTCTTCCCGGAGGTGCTGATCGTTGCCGACCGGGCAGGACGCTACCCTGACCTGGGGGCCCAGGTGGTTCCCGACCTCCTCCCGGGCAAGGCGGTCCTGGGCGGGATCTACACGGGACTCAAGGCGGCTTCCTTCCCAAAGGTCTTCTTTGCCGCCTGTGATATGCCCTTCCTGAACCCTGCCTTGATTACCTACCTGATGGACAGGGCGGCAGGGGTTGACGTGGTGATCCCGGAAGCCCAAGGGGAACTCCACACCCTTCATGCCATCTACTCCAAGACCTGTCTCCCTTTCATCCAGGAGGCCCTTGACGCCGGCCGGCTGAAGGTGACCGGCTTTTTTCCCCGGGTGCGGGTGGAGGTCATCCCGGAGGAGGTCCTGCGACGCTTCGACCCCGATCTCCTCTCCTTGTTCAACGCCAACACCCCTGAAGAGCTCGCCCTGGCCAGGCGGCTGGCCGGCGAAAGGGCCGACCGTCAAGGGGTGAAGCATCCATGAAGCTCCTGGCCGCCCGCCTGGTCTTCCCCATCACCTCCCCCCCCTTGCCGGAGGGGGCCCTCCTGATCCAGGAGGGGATCATCCTGGAGGTGGGGGAGCGCAGGGAGATTGAGCGGCATCATCCTGCCGTCCCCGTTGAGGACCTGGGCGATGCCGCCCTCTTGCCCGGTCTCGTCAACGTCCACACCCATCTCGAGCTCTCCGCCCTGAAAGGGACCCTCCAAGGCCCCTTCCTGGACTGGCTGGTCCAGCTCATCGAGCGAAAAAAGAGCCTGGATGGCCAGTTCTACCGCCGCTCGGCCACCCAAGGGGTCCAGGACCTGATCCGGGGAGGGACGACCTCGGTGGGGGAGATCACCTCGGCCGGGACAAGCTTCGAGGCCCTCCGAGGAAGCGGCTTACGAGGGGTGGTCTATTACGAAGCCCTGGGCCTTGACCCTCTCCAGGCCAGTGGGATCGCGAAGCGGGTAGAGGAGGAGATCACGAGGATGCGGCGGGAGGCGGGGGGGCTCTTGAAGATCGGCCTCTCCCCCCACGCCCCCTACAGCCTCTCGGAACCGCTCCTGACCCGCTTGGCCGACCTCGCCCGTCGCTTGAGGCTCCCCGTTGCCGTCCATCTGGCCGAGAGTGAAGCGGAGATCCGCTACATCAAAGAGGGGACCGGTCCGTTCAGGGAGCGGCTCTTAAAGAAGGTGGGGCGGGAGCAGCCCTCCCATGAGATCAGGGGTGAGACGCCGGTCGAGCTTCTCCACCGCCACGGTCTCCTCTCCCCCTCCACCCTGGCAGCTCACGCCGTCCACGTCGAGAAGGAGGACGTGGAACGTCTGGCCTCCTCCGGCGCCGGCGTGGCCCACTGTCCGAGGAGCAATCACCTCCTGGGGAATGGAACGGCCCCTGTTCCCGAATACCTGGCCAGGGGGATCCCGGTCGGCCTGGGGACCGACTCTTTAGCCAGCAACGAGTCGCTCAGCCTCTGGGATGAGATGCGCTTTGCCCTGACAGTCCACGAAGGAAGGCTTTCCCCGGAAACCGTGCTCAAGATGGCCACAATAGAGGGGGCAAAGGTCCTGGGGCTCTCCCGGGAGGTGGGCTCTCTGGAGCCGGGGAAACGGGCGGATCTCATCGCCGTCAGGCTCCGCCACCTGGATGAGGAGGATCCCGAGGGCTCGCTGGTGACCTCCGTCCATGCCGGAGACCTCCTCCTCACCATGGTGGATGGAAAGGTCCTCTACCGGGCCTGACATGAAGAGAAAAAGCCGAAAGGAGGAGAGGGTGTCAGGGGTCAAGCCTAAAGTCGGCCGGGTCCGGTATTTGAACTGCGAGCCGGTTTACTACGCCATCGAGCAGGGGATCATCAAGGTCCCCTGCCGGATCGTGGACGGCACCCCGACGGAGCTGAACGAGCTGTTGAGGAAAGGGAAGCTCAACCTCTCCGTCATCTCAGCCTTAGAATACGCCCGGCACCCCGACCTGTACCTCCTCCTCCCCGATCTGGCCATCGCCTGCGACGGGCCTGTGGAAAGCGTCCTCTTCTTCAGCCGGCTCCCCTTCCACACCCTCACGGGAAAGGAGGTCCTCCTCACCACAACCTCGCTCACGTCCCGCGCCCTGATCAGGCTCCTCCTCAACAAACGCTACGGGGTCACGCCGACCTTCCTCGAAGGTCTTCCGCCCTCCCCCCTGGAGCTCTCCCCTGAGACGGCCGGCGTCCTCCTGATCGGCGATGAAGCCCTGAAGGCCAAGGCCTCGAAGACTTTCCCCTACCTCCTGGACCTGGGGGCCTGCTGGAAGGAGCTGACGGATCTCCCCTTCGTCTTTGCCGTCTGGGCGGTCCGTCGTGAGTTCTACGCCCGCGACCCTGAGGCAACCCATCGCCTCCACCGGGCCCTCCTGGCTTCCAAAGCCTGGAGCCTCGACAACCTGGAGCAGATCGCCCAAGCGGTCCACACCCGCGTCGGCTTGACGGAACAGGCCTGTTTGGACTATTTACGAAAGAGGCTCTCCTTTGATCTCTCCCCGCGGCATCTGGAAGGGTTCAGGCGTTTCCTCCTGATGCTAGAGGCCACCGGGGAGCTGACAACCCCTGTGACGTTTTCCTTCATCGGACCATCACCCTAAGGGGGAACGGCCATGGAGGGGAAGCCGGTGAGCGCCTCCAGGGTCCTGATGACCCACCTGGTCCAACCGACGGAGGTGAACCCGTTGGGGACCGCCCACGGAGGGGTCATCATGCGGCTCGTGGACGAGGTCGGCGCCGTGGCCGCCATCCGGCATGCCAGGCGTCCGGTGGTGACGGCGGCGGTTGACTCCTTAAGCTTCCGTTCTCCAGTCTATGTGGGAAACCTCCTGATCCTGAAGGCCTCGGTGAACTTCACCGGAAGGACTTCGATGGAGGTGGGGGTCCGGGTCGAGGCGGAGGATCTCACCACCGGAAAGATGACCCACACCTCCTCCGCCTATCTCGTCTATGTGGCCCTGGACGATCAGGGAAGGCCCAGTCCGGTGCCGCCCCTGATCCCTGAGACCGACGAGGACCGGCGTCGGATGGCCGAGGCAGAGCTCAGAAGGAGACTGCGACTGATGAAACTGGGCCGCGAATAGAGGAGGGGGCGATGGCGACCTACATCATGCTGAGCACGCTGACGGAGGAGGGGCGGAAGGTCCTGAAGGCAAGGCCGGCAAGGATCAAAGCGGTGAACCAGGAGCTCGAACGGCTCGGGGTCAAGGTCATCGCTCAGTATGCCGTTCTCGGACCCTACGATTTTGTGAACATCGTGGAGGCGCCGGACAACGAGACCATTGCCCAGGTTTCGGTGGAGATGGGGGCCCGGGGGGGCGTTCAATTGATGACCATGGCCGCCATCCCCATTGACGATTTCATCGCCAAGCTGAAGGGCCGGCGGAGGCGGTAATCGGGGAGTGTCAGACGAGCGAAGCCGTCGAGACCGGGAAAGAGGAGATCCTCCTTATCGCCGCCGAGTGGAAGCCCAGGGCGTACCTCAGGGCCCAACTGTTGGAGGAGGGCTTTGCGGTCCTGGCCGTCGAGAGACTGGAGGAGGGTCTCCGCCTCCTCCTCTCAGGGAGGTTCAGCTTTCACCTCCTCATCTGGGATCTGATGGGCTCCTCGGTGACGCCTGAGACTTTAGCGCTCTTAAGGTCCGCTGCCGGGGACATCCCCGTTCTCATCCTAAGCGGTCCCTTCCAGCAGGCCGGCCTGGATTTCAAAGCCTCTGGCTTCCCCCACATCCTGATCCGTCCCTTCACCGTGCAGGATGTCATCGCCACGGCCAAAGCCCTCCTCCACCACAAATGACCATTGGTGGTCGAAAACGACCGCCTTTTTTCCCCGACCCTTGCCCCCCCCTGCCGTCAAAAGACCTTCTTCCTCTTTCCTGACAAGGACTTAGCTTGCCGGGAGTCCCTCCCCTCCTTTTGGCACCGCTTTTGCGAGGGTTAAAGGTCATCAAGGTTCAACCTCCTCCATGAAGGGATCTAACGTATGACGACACGGACGATCCTGATCGTTGATGATGAGCCGAGCTCCCGCTGGGTGTTCAAAAAGATTCTGGATCGTCGCTACAGCCTGCTCATGGCTGAAGATGGTCGTCCGGTCTTGGACATCCTCCGGAAGACCCCGGTTGACCTGATCCTCCTCGACCTGTTCATGCCGGAGGTGGACGGCTTTACGGTGCTGGAGCGGCTGAAGGAGGAGGGGGCCACGGTGCCGGTCATTGTGGCGACGGCCCACCCGAGTCAGGTCCCGGCGGCGGTGGACAGCTATCCGGTGGCCGCCTGTGTGAGCAAACCGATTGATGCCCGGTACCTCCAAGAGACCGTTGCCCAGGTCTTGGGGTCCTGAAGGATGAGCCAGCTCCTTCAACAGAGGGTGGATAAAAAGCAGCTCACCCAAGAGTTCTTTGCTCCCTACCGGGAGGTCACCTGGCGGGTATGGGAGCGGGTTGAACGGTTTTGCGAGCATCTGCCGGAGCCCCTCCTCGGCCAGTGGGATCAATTGAAAGGGTACCTGGCCACCTTTTCGGAAAGGAGGGACCCCCGCGAGTTCTTTCACCACCCCCACACCTTCCCAAGCCTCCTCCTCCCCTTCTGGGTCGGCACGGGGCTGGGCTTCAAGGCTCAGGATGAAACGGTGGAAGAGATCCTCAAGGCGACCCTCCTGAACTACTGCTATGTGCGGATCCAGGATAACGTGATGGACGAACCCGAACGCTTTGATGCCACGCTCCTGCTGTTTGGAAACGAGGTCCTGAACGAGTATCACCGGGTGTATCATACCATCTTCCCTGCCGATTCTCCTTTCTGGGAGCACTACACCCGGCTCTGGCGGGAATTCTCCCGGGTGGCCCTCTGGGAAAAGCAGGAGCACTGGAGGCGCGTTGTCCGGTTTCGTGAAACCGAGGTGGAGCATCTTGGCGACAAATTTATCCTGGCCGCGATCCCCTGTGCGGCCTTTGCCCTCCTTCGAAACCGGCCGGAGACGATCCCGTCCTTCGAGGGCATGGTCCGGTCTCTCGGCGTCGGCATCCAGCTTGTGAACGATCTGACAGACCTGAGGGAGGATCTCAGACGGCAGAATTACACCTATCTGCTGACAGAGCTTCTCCCGAAGAACGGCCACCACCTCTCCTTTGAAGAGGCGGAGGCCACCCTCACCCGAACGCTCCTCACGACCCCGTTTCTCCAGGAGTACCTGGAGAGGGCGGCAACCTATTATCAGAAAGCGGCTAACGTTGCCCGAGACCTTCACCTGCCCCAGGTGACAGCGTACATCGTCTATCAACTCAGGTATCTTCAGGCCCTGAAAGGGGAGCTTGTTCGGGCCCATCTGGAGATCCTGCTCGGGCAAAGATTGCCGGAACACCCTTAACTTCTGAAAGGAGGAGGCCTATGGTGTGAAGAAGAGCAGGAGAGCAGTGCAGGAGAGGGAAGGAGGAGTGCTGTTAACAACGGTTGTGGTGGAAGAGAGGGAGGAGTGACGATGGTGTACGAGGGAAAGGTGTCGTCCGGGATGGCGATGAAGCAGCTCCTGGGAAATCTCGCTTCCGATGAGCAGTTTGCAAGCCGGTTCCTGCGGATCCTCTGCGGTCACCTGCCCGATTCGTCTCGAACCCCGGAGGAGAACCTGAGGGATCTTCTCTCCGAGAAGAACATCGAAGGGTTCACGGAGGAGGACCTTCAGGCGGTGTTCGAGCTGCAGCGGGTGAGCCGGGTGGACGAAGGCGCGGCCGACGCTATGGGGCGGCTGGCCTCTCTCCTGGCCCCGATGGGGAGCAGACAA
>CAZHST010000040.1:3779-12600 GCA_964535215.1 uncultured bacterium | reverse complement strand
TGTACCCTCCTCTCGACGGGGTTCCTGATCTCGGAAGATCTTTTGGTGACGGCTTACCATGTCCGCCAGGGGTTGCAGATCGAGGACGAGGGCGAAGAAGAAGAAGCCCAGGCGTATGTCTATTTCTTCGGCCCTTTGCGAAAAGAGCTTTACCTGGTTGACAAGAAAGGGTCGAGGGAGCTTCCCTGCGGCGATTTCGACAGGGATTGGGCCATCATCCGGGTCGAGGGGTTCCCGGGGAGGAAGTACGGCTACCTCTCCCTGACCAGGCAACCAAAGGTCCGGGAGGGCGACCCGGTCACGCTGATCCAGAGAGGCGATCCCGCCCGCCCGCTGGTCGTGCAGGGTCAGGTCAGAATCGTTGGCCCAAAGACCGTTGCCTATGACGCACCCACCAAACACGGCTTTTCGGGTTCGCCGGTCTTGAACAAGCGGTGGGAGGTGATTGCGGTCCACTATGCGGGGAAGAACCTCCATGTCCCTTCCGGAAGGGGTTCCGAAACCCGGAACCCCGAAGGCTACTCCCGGGGGGTCCTCATCTCGGAGGTGATCGAGGCTCTGGAGAGCCGGAGCATTCTCCTAGCCGCATAACTCCTGGTGCCATGACCATCAGGGACCTCTTGGAGGAGCGGGCCGGTGAGAGCCGCCCGTTCCTCCTGTTTGAAGACTCCGTTTATTCCTTTCGCGAGTTCGCCTCCCACGTGAACCGGGCCGCCCACGGGCTCCTCGCCTGGGGGGTCCGGCCGGGCTCCGGCGTGGCCCTCATGCTCCCGAACAGCCCTCTGTGGCTTGTCCTCTACTGTGCCATCCAGACGATCGGGGCCTACGCCGTCCCGATTCATACGTTCCTCCGGGGAAACCCTCTGGCCAGGATCCTGGCCCATTCCGATGCCCGTTTCCTCGTCCTGGATGCAGAGTTCCAGAAGGTATGGGAGGAAGTCCGCGAGCGGGTTCCCCAGATCACTCACGTGATCCTGGCCGGAGCATCGCTGGATGAAGGGATTGAAGCCCTGAGCTCCTCCTCCCCCGAGACCGATCTCTCCTTTGACGTTGATGGCGAGGCGATCTCGACGATCCTCTACACCTCCGGGACGACCGGGGAGCCGAAGGGTGTGGTGTGCCGGTATAAAGATCTTGATTTCACGGCCGAGGCCAAAGTTTACCGCCTGCTTTTCCGTGAGGAGGAAGTGCTCTACACCTGCCTTCCCCTCTCCCACGGGGCCTCCCTCTTCCGGATGGCCCTCCCGGCCCTCGCCGCCGGCCGCACCCTGGCATTAGCCTCCCGTTTCCGGGCAACCACCTTCTGGCAGGAGATGCGAAGATACCGGGTCAGTTGCTTCATCGCCCTGGGGAGCATGATCCCTGTTCTGCTGAAGCAGCCCGAGCGGCCGGATGATGCCGACAACCCGGTCCAGATCGTGCTTTCGGCGGGGTGTCCCAAGTGGGCCTGGAAACCCTTTGAGGACCGATTCCATGTAAAGATCTGGGAGGCCTATGGTGCCACCGATGGGGGAGGGTTTGTCCTCTACAACTTGGGCACCTCACCTCCTGGGTCAATGGGAAGACCTCCGAAGGGGATGGAGGCCCTGGTCGTTGACGAAGCCGGGAATGAAGTGCCGCCGGGGATCGTGGGAGAACTGGTCTTCAAAGTAACGGACCCTTCACGCCAGAAGGTGCATTATTACAAAAACCCTGCCGCCTCCGAAGAAAGGATAAAGGACGGCCTGTTCCACACCAGGGATCTGGCCTATCGAGATGAAGAGGGGAACTTCTACTTTGCCGGCCGTTTTCCCGAGCGGATCAGGAGACGGGGAGAGATGATCGCTCCCGAGGATGTGGAGGAGGTCCTCCAGCAGCATCCCCTCGTGCTGGAGGCCGCCGTGTACGGGGTCCCCTCCGAGCTGGGGGAGGAGGAGGTCATGGCCGCCGTGGTGCTCAAACCGGGAGTGGAACTCCACCCCGGAGATCTGGTATCCTATTGCCGGGATCATCTCCCAAAGGTCATGGTCCCCCGGTACCTGGACATCCGTCGGGAGCTGCCAAAAACGGGCACGGGGCGATACCTCCGCTCCCGGCTCGCCGCCGAGGGGATTACCCCGACGACCTGGGACGGGGGGTAGCCATGCCTTATATCCTTCCTGAAGATGAGCACGACATTGCTCAGGTCATTCGTTCGGGCAACGCGTGCGTGGACCTTCTCACGCCTGCTCCTGTATGTCCTCGCCTCCCTTGCCTGCGCCATCTTTCTCATCTCCCTCTGGCAAGCCATAACGTTTGTAGGGAGACCCTTCCCGGGCTTCCTGGTGGATGACAATCTGGTCATTGGCACCTTCGGGTTTCCCTCCTGGAGCGGGGTCGCGGCCGGCCTGAAATACCCGGATCGGGTCGTGGCCATCGAGGACATCCCCCTGGCCCCTCCGCTGGCAAAGTCGGCTCCCGGATTCCCCTATCCAGCCTTTGAGCGGATCTTCCTCTCCCTCTACAAGGCCGATCCGGAGAAACCCGTCAAGTACAGCATCCTGCGTCAGGGGACGATCCTGACCTTCCACCTCAGGCCAATGCTGTTCAGCTTCCTGGACTTTGTCGCAGCCTATCTGATCTGGGTCATCCCTGCCCTCCTGTTGATCGGCACCGGGCTGCTGGTTGCCTATCTTACACCGCAGACCCATGTCCCTCCCCCCTTTGTCCCCATGTGTCTGGTATGGGGGATCCTCTACCTGGTCATGTTCGAGAACTACTCGACCCACAAACTGACCCTGTTCCACCAGCTCTCCCATGCCTTCACCCCGGCGTTGATCCTTCATTTCACCTGCACGTTTCCCCGAACCTGGCCCTTTCTCCACCGTCATCGGTCTTTGAGCATCCTGCCTTATCTCCCCTCTCTCTTGAGTGCATCCGTTCTCCTTTCCACATATCGGCGCTCTGTGGATACGTTTATCCTTGTCCAATCCCTCACGACGGCCTATGTTATCCTGGCATGGTTGTTCCTGGCTCTCGCCCCTTTGGGGCACTATCTGGGGCGCCGCCTCAGCCAGGAGGAACGGGAGCGGCTCCGACCTGTGATCTACGCGAGCGCTGTCGTGGGTATCTGCGGGACGCTGGGCGCGTACCTCGCTACTTTTGGATATGCCATCTCTGGCAACCTATGGGCTCCGCTGACAATCTTCCTCCCACTGGCCGTCGGCTACGCCCTCGTCAAGGGAAGCCTGTTCGATGTCCGCTTCGTCCTCCGCCGGAGCACCTTCCTCAGATCCTTCCGCATCGTCCTGCTTATCTTCTCGCTGCTGTCCGTCGTGGTGCTCGCTGTTGCATTCCAGAGTGCCTTCTCCTTCGGCCCCTTACCCCTTGTCACCCTGACCATCCTCCTCACCACCCTGATCCTTGTCACCCTCTACCGCTGGATCGAAGCTCCCCTCGACCGTCTCTTCTTCCGGGCCAGGGTGCAGTACAAGCCCACCATCAAGGAGATCAGCGAAGCCCTGGCCTCCCACCTGGACAAGCGGGACATCGTGAAAGCCATCCGGGAGACCCTGGCAAGCCGCCTGGCCCTCCGATCCCTGGCCGCCGCCATCTGGGATCCCAAACAGGGCTGCTACGAGCTGGCCGGCGACCCTTCGGCGCGAGAGCCGGAAAGCCTTTCCCTGGCGATCCCGGATAGCCACCCCCTCATCACTACCCTCAAGACCTTCCCGGAGAAGCGCACCATCTTTGACCTCCACGCCGGTGATCCCCTGCTCTCAGCCTCCCTCCCGGACCTCCCCCAGCTCCGGCGCTTCCAGTTCCTCATCCCCCTCTCCTTTCAGAATCAACTGCTCGGACTGCTCTTCCTGGGAGAGAAGGAGGCCCGGGAGGCCTTTACCTCCGAGGACTTCGACCTCATCCTGACCGTCGCCAACCAGGCCGCCCTGGCCCTCCACAACGCGGCGATGTATGCCGAGCTGGAGGAGCGGCGGCGGGAGGAGCTCCGAACCTCCCTCGTGGACAAGCGCCTGACGTTAGAGTCCTTCTCGGCGGAGATCGCCCACGAGATGCGCTACACGGTGAACTTCTTCAAGAACCTCCTCCTCTTCAAGGGCGAGGAGGAGCCCATTGCCGAGGAGGAGCGGCAGCTCTGGCAGGGGGAGGTGGCCCGGCTCGAAAGGGTGCTGGACACCATGGCGAAGTTTCGCTCCCCCGCGTTGGAGCTTCAGTGGATAAAACCCGCTTTGCTGGTGGAGCAGGCCGTTCGCCTGCTGGACGGGAAAATCCGCGAGCGGAAGGTCCTGGTGCGGTGCGATACGCAAGATGGGGTAATGCTCCTCTGCGACCCCGATCAGCTCAAGCAGGTCATCCTCAACCTCCTCTCGAACGCGATTGAGGCAAGCCCTGAAGGAGGAGAGATCGCCATCACCTGCGCCACGGAGAACGCCTCCCTGACGCCACCAGGGGAAGGCCGGCGTGGGGGGAAGAGGACGGGTGATGACACCGAGAACGGGTGGATCGTCTTGAAGATCCAGGACCAGGGGGTTGGGATCCCCCCCGATCAACTGCCGCGGATCTTCAACCCCTGGTTCACGACCAAGGCTGAGGGCACGGGGCTGGGGCTTTCCATCTGCAAGAGGATCATCCACCAACACCGGGGGACGATTGAGGTGGAGAGCCAGGTAGGGAAGGGAACCACCTTCACCATCCGGTTGCCGAGAAAGACCTAGGGGCTCAGGCCAGTTGATATTTCCGGGCCCGCCGCTCCAGGGATTTCCGCTCCATGCCGAGGAGCCGGGCGGCCTCGCTTTTGTTGTACCGGGCGGCTTCGAGGGCCGCCTCCAGGAGCGTCCGCTCCACCTCCTTCAGAAAGATCGGGGGGAGGGAGCCGGAGCGGCCGGCGGTCAGCACGGCCGCTTTGAGCCGCGCCAACGCGTCATCCAGGGAAGGGGAGGGAAGGGGCTGGCGGAGGGAAGGGGCCTCCAGACGAAAGTCCTCCAAGGTGAGGGGGCGGTCACCGGCAAAGATCAGGGCCCGCTCGATGGCGTTCTTTAACTCCCGCACATTGCCCGGCCAGGGGTAGCGGGTGAGGGCCTCCAGGGTGGGCCGATCAATGGCATCCTCCCGACGGCCGAAGAGGCGCAAGAAGTGAGCGATCAGGAGGGGGATATCCTCCCGCCGTTCGGCGAGGGGGGGGATGTGGATGGAGACCACGTTTAAGCGGAAAAAGAGGTCCTCGCGAAAGGCCCCTTCCTGGATCTTCTTAGGCAGGTCCCGGTTGGTGGCGGCGATGAGGCGGGTGTCCACCCGAATCTCCTTTTCCCCCCCGACTCGCCGGAAGCTCATCCCCTCCAGCACCCGGAGCAGCCGGACCTGGGCCTCCGGGGGCATCTCGCCGATCTCATCGAGGAACACCGTCCCTTTGTGGGCCAGCTCAAAGACCCCCCGCTTCTCTCGCACCGCTCCCGTGAAGGCCCCCTTCTCGTGGCCGAACAGCTCAGACTCCACCAGCTCTTTGGGGATCGCGCCGCAGTTTAAGGCAATGAAGGGGCCCCGGCGGCGCTCGCTCAAGTGATGGATGGTCCGGGCCAGGTGGTCCTTGCCGGTGCCGGAGGGGCCGGTGAGGAGGACCGGAGCTTGAGTCCTGGCCACCACCGGGAGCATGGCCTTGATCTTCTGCATCGCCGGGCTCTGGCCGATAAGGGCGGAGAGGCCATAGCTGGCCTCGATCTCGGCCCGGAGGCTTTTGACCTCCGACCGGAGTGCCTCCTGTTCCAGGGCCGACCGCACCAGGGGGAGCAGGATTTCAGGGCTGACCGGCTTGAACACATAGTCATAGGCCCCCAGCCGCATGGCTTCCTTGAGATCCTCCAGATCCGTCAGCCCGCTCACGACAATCACGGGCAGGGCCGGGCCCTGTTTGACCTCTTTTAAGATATCGAAGCCGCTGTGGGGGAGATCCTCAGGGAGCCGAAGGTCTAAGAGGACGAGGTCGCAGGGCTGTTCGGCCAGGGCCCGAAGGGCACTTTCATACCCTTCGGCTTCCACGGTTGTGTACCCGTCCCGCTCCAGGATCTTCTTCAGCACCCACCGGGCACTGGCTTCATCATCCACGATCAGGATGGTCGGCATGGCGACTCACCCCCGGCTCGCCGGATACCTCCGACGGAAAGCCTCCTGACACCGGCCGACCAGAAAGGTTCCCATTTTCGGCCAACCCCTACTACACAGCCCGTTCTCCTGTCAAGTTTTTTTTGCGTTGGTCATTTTCGTCCAGCAGTGGTCGCCTTTGACCATTCCCCCGTCCATCGCCGACCCCTGCTGGCTCCCCTCGCCCGGCCGTGTCCGGTCTCTGGGCTGGGCAAAAGGGCTGATCTTTCAAAAGGTTAGGACCCTCTCTTCCTTTTAACCCGTTTTTCCCTGCCGGGAGGAGGGACTTTTGGTACTGCCTTTGCCTACTTTATAAGGGGGTTTTCTTTCCCTTTCCAGGAGCCGCCTCGCGATGCCCTACCCTGCGCCTTGCCGTGAGGAGTAAGCGTCATGGGCAAACCGACCACCATCCTGATCGTGGATGATAAAGGGGACGATCGGGCCCATCTTAGGAACGTTTTGCGGAAACACGGTTTCGCGGTCCTGGAAGCCCCCAATGGCCCTGGCTGCCTGGCCCTTTTAGAACAGCAGGTCCCAGATCTTGCCCTCCTCGACGTCAGAACCCCCGGGATGGGGGACTTCGAGCTCCTGGAGCGGATCCGCCAGTCCAGACCCCTTGAGCGGCTCCCCGTGATCATCCTGACCGCTCTCCCGAAAAAGGCCAGCAACATCGAGCAAGCCTTCCGCCTGGGAGCCGGCGCGTACCTGACCAAGCCGATTGACGGTGAGGAGGTCGTCGCCTATGTCAGGGCGGTCCTCCGCCGGAAACAGGTGGAGGAGGAGCTTTGGGAGAAAAACCGGGAGCTGGAGCAGGCCTCCCGGTTCAAGTCCCAGTTCCTGGCGAGCCTGTCCCATGAACTCCGGACCCCCCTGAACTCGATCATCGGCTTCTCCGAGCTTCTCTGGGAGCAGAGCTACGGTCCCTTGAACGAAAAACAAAGGCGCCATGTCTCCAACATCCTGGAAAGCGGCCGCCACCTCCTTTCCCTGATCAACGACATCCTGGACCTGTCCAAGATCGAGGCCGGGAGGATGGAGCTCCACCCCGAGACGTTCTCCCTGCAGGAGGCCCTGGAGGCCAGCGTGGCCATCATCAGCAGCCTGGCCTCGAAGAACCACATCTCCCTGGAACTTCACCGGAACGGTCCCCTCGGGATGGTGAGGGCCGATCCGGCCAGGTTCAAGCAGATCATGTATAATCTGCTGTCCAATGCCGTCAAGTTCACCCCCGAGGGCGGCCGCGTGGTCGTCGCCGTCCGCCGCCCACCGTCCGGTGAGTTTGTGGAGATCAGCGTGGCCGACACCGGGATCGGCATCGCCCCAGAGGATCACGAACGGATCTTCCAGGAGTTCCAGCGGATCGAACACCCGCTGGTCAGGGCGAAGGAGGGGACCGGGTTGGGGCTACCGTTAACGAAGAAGCTGGTCGAGCTGCACGGGGGACGGATCTGGGTGGAGAGCGAGGTCGGTCAAGGCTCAACCTTCACCTTCACCCTGCCGCTGAACGGACCGGCCCCGATGCCCTAGAGAGGCCCCTGGAGATAAGACCATGGCACGGCGCATCTTGGTGGTGGAGGATAACCCGGTGAATCTGGAACTGGTGACCGAACTGCTGGAACAGGAGGGCTATCAGGTCCTGACGGCCGAGTCCGCCGAGGTTGCCCTCCACTTAACCTTGGTCGAGCGGCCGGATCTGATCCTGATGGACCTCCAGCTTCCAGGCATGACAGGGTACGAGGCCACCCGCCGTCTCAAGGCCCATCCGTCCACGGCCACCATCCCCATCCTGGCCATCACGGCCTCCGCCATGCTGGGCGACGACCTCAAGGCCCGCGAGGCAGGGTGCGATGGGTACCTGACGAAGCCGCTGGACACCCAGACCTTCCGTGAAACCCTGCGCCGGTTTCTTACCCCGGACGCCCGGGGGTAGGACCCGGTCAGACTGCACCTCTCCTGTCAGTTGCCTGACCGCTTCTTGCTCTGTCAAAAACCTCCTCTCTCCGGCCTATTATAAAAGCTGGAGGTGAGGAGGATGAAGCGAGAGGCCCTCCTGCGCTTTGCCCGACTGGCCGTCCGGACGGCCCGGCCGCGCATGCCGGACGACCCCCGCCAGTTTGCCCCCCAACGGTTCACGCACCCCTCCTGCCGCCCGAGGCAGGTGGCCTTTCCCCAGCAGGCCTATGGCCAGCCCTGGAAAGCGGAGACGGTCATCTCGGTCGTCCAGCGGCGCTTCAGCGAAGCCATCACGGCGCGTCGCTCCTGGCACCAGGTCAAGCAAGCCTTGCGGCGGGGGATCGGCTCCAACCGGCATCGGGCGGTGCCACTCGGCCTTTTGGGGCGCCGGCTGGTCCATCGGGTCTTTCAGGGCCTTTCAGCGAGGTTTTCGACAGAGCAAGAAGCGGTCAGGACGACCCCTCCTTGACTTTCGTGGGACGATGGCCTATGCTGGACCCGATGATCTCTCCCCCGGAGGGGAAAGGATGGATGCCCGTCTCGACCACCTGGAAGCCGCTCTCAGCCGCCTTGCCGAGGCTCAGGCGCAGACCACCCAGCAGCTTCGCGCCCTGGTCGAGGCCCAGGCCCGGACCGAGGCACGCCTGGAGGCCCTGACCGCCCGGGTGGACCAGCTCGCAGGGCGGATGGACCAGTTGGCCCAGGCCCAGGCCCGGACCGAGGCACGCCTGGAGGCCCTGACCGCCCGGGTGGACCA
>CAZHST010000040.1:0-3679 GCA_964535215.1 uncultured bacterium | reverse complement strand
GCTCGCAGGGCGGATGGACCAGTTGGCCCAGGCCCAGGCCCGGACGGAGACCCAGGTGCAGGCGCTCACCCGAACGGTGGAGCGGCTGACCGGGGTGGTGGGGGACCTCCGCGGGGAGCTCCTGGAGCGCCGCTACCGGGACCACGCCGCCGGGTACTTCCAGCGCCTGCTCCGCCGGATCCGCGTCGTACCCCCGGAGACGCTCGAAGCCCTGGCTGAGGAGGCTGAGACCCAGGGGAGGCTCTCGTCCGAGGAGCATGCCGAGCTGCTCCGGACCGATCTGGTGGTCACCGGTCGCCGTCGGGAGGACGAGGCCGAGGTGTACCTGGCCATCGAGGTGTCGGCGGTGATTGACGAAGGGGATGTGGAACGGGCGGCGCGGCGGGCGGCCCTCCTGGCCCGTCTGGTGTCCGAGCCGGTCCTGGCGGTGGTTGCTGGGGAGCGTCCTACCCCTACGGCGGAGCAGGCGATGCGGGACTGGGGGGTCTGGGGGGTGCTGAATGGCACCCCCGTTCCGCCCGGTCCCCCTCCTCCTGAGCGCTGACACGCCCGCCCTATCTGGCTTCCCTCCTTGAGGACCCTGTCCCTCCACCTCTTGTCCGCCCGAGGCTGGCGCACTTGTCGTCCTCCGGCGTGGAGCGATGGCCCGTCGTCCCTCACCCTGACCAGGGCGTCCTGCCGGTGTGGCACAAAGTTTTACGCCCAAGGCTTGACCGGTATCCTGGCATCTCCCTTGTTTAGCACGGCGCTCAGGGCTGAGCCCTCCTTGGAAGGGTTCCTTCAAGGCCGCGCCCGCCCCCTTGCGACCCCGACCTCTTGGAGAGACGCCAGCACCGCCTCCGCCTGGGTAAGGAGGAAGCTCTTGAAGGCCGAGGTTGCCCGACTCAAGCGTTTGTCCGCCCGGTGGACCACATACCACTGGCGGTGGAGGGGAAAGCCTTCCACATCCAGGATGACCACCCGGCCAAGCAGGAGCTCCACCCGGAGGGCGTGTTTCGAGAGGACGGCCACCCCTAACCCCGCGGCGACCGCCTCCTTCACCGCGCTGTTGTCCCCCAACTCGAACCCGCCCCGGATCGGGATCCCCCGTGCCTGGAAGAACTCCTCGGCGGCCAGACGGGTGCCGGATCCCACCTCCCTTAGGATGAAGACCTCCTGCTGGAGGTGCTCCACCGGGATCTGTCTGACCTTCGCCAGGGGATGGGTCGGATGGGCGATGACCACCATCTCGTCAGGGAGGAACGGTTCGGCCACATGGGACACCCCTTCGGGAGGACGCCCCATGACGACCAGGTCCACTTCGTTTTGAAGAAGCTTCTGCCTGACGGTCGCCCGGTTGGTCACCTCCAGGCTGATGCTGATCCCCGGATGCCGATCCCGAAAGGCGCCAAGGAGCGGCGGAAGGACATAGGCCCCGGCGGTGCTGACGGCGGCAAGGGTGATCCGGCCCCGCTTGAGGCCATGGAGCTCTTCCATCGCTAGCTTGGCCTCGTCAAGGAGGGTAGAGATCTGCTGGGCATACGCCATAAGCTCCCGTCCCGCCTCGGTGAGGGTGAGGGTCCGGTCAATCCGCTCGAAGAGGGTGACCCCGAGGGTTTCTTCCAGGGCCCGGATCTGCATGGAGACTGCTGGCTGCGTCAGGTAAAGCGCCTCGGCGGCGCGGGAGTAGCTCTGATGGCGGGCCACCGTCAGAAAGACGCGGAGCTGATGGAGTGTCATGGCTAAATTATAAGCAAAACTTATAAAGAATGCAAGAATTTTTTATTTGACTTTATGATGAAACCGATGGAGACTGGAGGCAGTTCAGGAGGGATGTCACACCCGTATGAAGACTGATAGGGAGGAGGAGAGGCATGACGACCAAGTTGTTCGACGCCGGGGTGAAACCCTACCATTTTAAGTACTATGATCCGGGTTATACCCCGAAGGACACCGACATCCTGGCTGCCTTCCGGGTGACGCCCCAGCCGGATGTCTCCCCGGAGGAGGCAGCAGCGGCCGTGGCGGCGGAGTCCTCAACAGGGACCTGGACGACGGTCTGGTCGGATCTCCTGACCAACCTGGACCGCTACAACGCCCGCTGCTACCATCTCGAGCCGACCCCCGGGGAGAAGGACCAGTATCTCGCCTACATCGCCTACCCCCTCGATCTCTTCGAAGAGGGGTCAGTCACCAACATGATGTCCTCGATTGTGGGCAACGTCTTCGGCTTTAAGGCCTTAAGGGCGCTTCGGCTGGAGGACCTCAGGATCCCTATCGCGTACCTGAAGACCTTCCAGGGGCCGCCCCACGGGATCCAGGTGGAGCGGGACAAGTTGAACAAGTACGGTCGGCCCCTGTTGGGCTGCACCATCAAGCCCAAGCTGGGGCTGTCGGCCAAGAACTACGGGCGGGCGGTCTATGAGTGCCTCCGGGGAGGCCTCGACTTCACCAAAGATGATGAGAACATCAACTCCCAGCCCTTCATGCGCTGGCGGGATCGGTACCTCTTCGTCATGGAGGCCGTGAAGAAGGCTGAGGCCGAGACAGGGGAGCGGAAGGGCCACTACCTCAACGTGACAGCTGGCACGGTCGAGGAGCTGTTCAAGCGGGCGGAGTGTGCGAAGGAGCTCGGGGCTCCTATCATTATGGTCGATTTCCTGACCGTGGGCTTCACCGCCCACACCTCCCTTTCGAAGTGGTGTCGGGAGAATGGGATGCTCCTCCACTGCCACCGGGCCATGCACGCGGTGATCGACCGGCAGAAGAATCACGGGATCCACTGGCGGGTCCTGGCCAAGTGGCTCCGGATGGCCGGGGGGGACCATGTCCACAACGGCACCGTCGTCGGGAAGCTGGAGGGTGACCGGGTGGCGACCATGGCCATCAACGACCTCCTCCGGGAGGACTTCATCCCGGCCGATCGAAGCCGGGGGATCTACTTCGATCAGCCTTGGGCGTCACTCCCGGCGGTCTTTCCCGTAGCCTCGGGCGGGATCCACGTCTGGCATATGCCCGAGCTGGTCGCGATCTTCGGGGACGATGCGGTCTTCCAGTTCGGGGGTGGCACCCAGGGTCACCCCTGGGGGAACGCCGCCGGGGCCCTGGCGAACCGGGTGGCCCTAGAGGCGGTGGTCCAGGCCAGAAACGAAGGTCGGGACCTCCTCGCCGAAGGAACGGAGATCCTCCTCAACGCCGCCAAAGGGTGCCCCGAGCTTCAGGCTGCCATGGAGACCTGGGAGGCGATCAAGTTCGAGTTCGCCGGTGTCGACACCCTCGACAAGGTCTAGGGATGAAAAGGAGGGAACCCGATCATGAAGCTGGAAACCTTTTCGTACCTCCCCCCGATGACCCGGGAGCAGGTCCTCAAGCAGATCCAGGATATGCTGGGCAGGGGGCTGATCCCGGCCATTGAGTATACCAATAAGCCCGGTCCTGATCAGGTGTACTGGACCCTGTGGAAGCTCCCCCTCTTCGGAGCGAAAGGGGCGGAGGAGGTCCTGGCCGAGATCGAGGCCTGCAAAGCGGCTAACCCAGGCTGCTATGTGAAGCTGAACGGCTACGACAGCAACCGGCAGGGGCAGGTGGTGAGCTTCGTCGTTTACCGACCCGATGAACCGACCCGCTTATGCTGAAAGCGGCCATGCGATGGCCTGTAAGGCGCGGGAGGGGCTGACTCAAATCCCCGGCGTAATCAGCC
>CAZHST010000039.1:0-26305 GCA_964535215.1 uncultured bacterium | reverse complement strand
CGATTTTACAGGCATTTCTAGAAGCCGTGTACTATGATCCTCAAACTCAGGTTAGGGCAGATCCCCTGAATTAGGCCGGTATTGAAAGCCGTTCATCGTCGCCCCGCCGGGGGTCCCGTCCGGCTTGTGGCACTGGAGATAGCAGCGCCGCTCCTTCGTCACCGTGTTGAACCACCACTCGGGCTTCGCCCGCCCGCCGATCGGCCGGATGTTCGGGTGGAAGTTGATGAGGCGGGTCGGGATCCCGGTGGCGTTAGGAGAGGTATACACGACGCCGTTGATGTTGTACTGGGTGTTCGGGGCTTCCACGTTGGAATGGACGTTGTAGTGGCACGACTTGCAGAGGGGTCTGGCCTTGTCAACCCGGTCAATCAGGTGGAGCCAGTGGAGGTTGTCCTTCCCGTTGATGTCGTCGTAGAAGTTGGTCCGGGCCCCCTCACCGGTCCGCCGGGCGGTGAGCCGGGTCACATCGTGGCAGCGGAAGCAGAGGTTGAAGTTGGAGGGGTTCCAGCTTGCCGGGCCAGGGAGCGTGTTCAGGTATTGGGCCCGCCGGATGCTCCCGTAGATGGAGCCGTGGGGGCCGACGGGGGTTGAGGCTGTCCCGTAGCTCGGCACCCGGCCGGAGGTGCCCTCGTAGGCATTGCTGTTGTGGCAGTCGGTGCACTTGATGACCGAGTCAATGCTCAGGCCGTTGGGTTGAAGCTGGGCGTCCAGGTTGCTGGACCGGTTCCGCCCGGGCCCGGCCACCGGATGAAACGAGCTGTTCGTTGTCTGAAACTCGATCCGCTTGTTGCTCGGGGTGGCCCCACTGGGGAGCGTCACCGTTCCGATGACCTTATCGTAGGTGTCCCCGTGGCAGCGGAGGCAGACCGGGTACTGCCGGGTGCTGGGCTGGCCGTCGGCCGGGGGGGGATCGTTGATGACGTTCTCGACAACGGTGCCATCCAGGGCGATCCCCCGCATCCCCTCGGTCCTGTTCGACTTGGTGACCCTGTGAGGGTTGTGACAGTCCACACACTCGACGTGCTTCTGATCGGTGAACCGGGGATCCTCGGCTGTACTTCCCGGGTTCAACAGGACGTTCTCCGGCAGCCCCGTTGGGGGACGGGTGATGAAGACAGGCTTGTGGGCCCCTGGGTTCAACGTGACGGGGTGCCTCCACGTCTTGGTGAACTCGGTCTTGATGTCCTGGGCGATCCCTCCCGAGGCCGCCGATTGGTGGCAGAGATAGCAGGTCTCCTCGATGGCCGACTGCCCCCCCGATGCCGCGTTCCGGAGGAGCCGCTCGGCGTTCTCAACCGTATGCGGCGTATGGCAGGCGAAGCAGGAGTGGTCCCGGACCTGCTCCGTGGTCTGGCCCTTGGGCCAGAAGAAGGTGTCGGATTCATGGGTGCTTCCCAGCCAGCCCGGCTTCTGATGGCAGGTGAGGCAGAGGTTGTCGGCCTGGCCTTTGGGGCTCTTCCGGAGGAACTTCGGGAACTCGACCGTGTGGGGATCGTGGCAGGTCGTGCACTGGACCGAGTCCCGGACGCCCGGGTTTGTCCCCGGGTAGAGCCTGATCCGGTCGGTGAGGGTCGAAGGGTCCACCAGTTCTCCATCGGCAGCTCTCAAGGCCTGATCAAAAACGAAGGAGATGGGGTGGTCGTTCAGCAAGTTGGTCCCGATCAACGTCGGGCCGGCCGGCATCACCCCCCCGGGTCCCGTGTTTTGGAGTTGGATCGTGGCCGACTGGCCGCGGAGATTCCGGACGGCACCGATGGCGATGGTCCCGTCGTGGCAGGAGAGGCAGAGCTTGGAGTAGCCGTTCGGCTGGCCCACAGCGGCTTGAAGGGAGGGGCTGTCATAGGGGGTATAGTTCGCCGATGAGAACTCCCGGTTCCAGAGGGGAGGCAAAAGGGGGTTGGCGTTGTGGGGCGTATGGCAGAAGACGCAGACCTCCGTCTCCGAGACCGCCTTGATAGGGCCGGGGCCCGTGACGGAGAGGTTATGCTTCGTCCCCAGGATCCCTCCCTGAGCGAATGCCTCCTGGGCCAACAGCAGCAAGGCCGTTCCCAGCGAGAGGATGGCCACCCGACCGAAGAGTCCACCGCAGAGGCTTTGACACCCTCTCCCCACTGCCATCCCGTCACCTCGTCGGGTTGAGGTACTGGAAGACCTGGACCCGACTGTTGAAGGAGTCCGCCACGTAGATCCGGTCCCTGCCATCAATGAAGAGGCCCGTGGCCAGCCAGAACTCCCCTTTCCCTGTGCCAGGGCCGCCGAAGGTGAGGAGGAGCCGACCCTCCCTGTCAAAGATGTTGACGACGTCATAGAGCCCTTCCACCACGTAGATGTGCCCTTCGGAATCCACACCGATCCCTTTGGGACGGGCAAAATCCCCCAGCGCATCGCCCAGCCTGCCAAACTTGGCGAGGAAGGTCCCATCGGGGCGGAAGATCTGGATCCTGAAGTTCATGGCGTCGGTGACGTAGAGTGTTCCTTCCCGATCAATGGCGATATTCGTCGGGAAGTTGAACTGCCCCTCGCCGGAGCCCCGCCCGCCGAAGGAGAACCGAAGCTTCCCCTGGAGGTCATAGGCCAGGATCTCATGCCGGAGGACATCCGCCACATACAGGAGGCCGTTCTTCGAATTGAAGGCCAGCCCGGCCGGCCGCTTCAGCCCTTCGGTGATCCTGAAGAAAGCCTTCCCTCCTCCGTCGAAGCCGATCACCGCTCCCCGCTCGGCATCCGAGACGTAGAGCCTTCCCTCCCCGTCAAGGGTCACCCCCACCGGGAACCGGAACTCCTCCCGCTTCGTCCCCCGGATGGCCCGGTACCGTCCTCCCCGGGGGTCAAAGACATGGACGACCCGGAGGGCCGAATCGGCGACGTAGATCCGCTCCTCCGAATCAACGGCGATACCGTAGGGTTGCTGGAGCCGGTCCTCCCTCTGCCCGGCAAAGAATTCCACGACCTTCCGGAGGAACGACTTCGTGATCCCCAGGTCCTTCGGTGTGGCGATGCTCCAGAGGTACCGGATCCTGGGTTCCTCGGGAGGCTTCGGCCAGACCAGGACCGGGCCTGCTTCTTGCACCTCCAGGGGGATCCCCCTCGAAGGGGCACATCCCCCTGTTCCGGCGATGACCGGGAGGGCCAGGAGAAGGCTAAGGACGGCCGACCAGCCTCCGGAACCGGAGATCTTTGTCCAGACCCTTGAGTGCCGCATCTTCCTTTGCCCTCTGGGCCAGATGGTGGTTCAGGGCGACCGCCCGGCGAAGGGCCAGAAGGCTTGCTTCACCTTCTCCCCGTGAAGCCCGGACGACGGCCAGATTGTACCAGGCCTCCGCCATGGAGGGGTTCAGCTCCACGGCCTGTTCAAAGGCGAGGAGGGCCCCCAACGGCCTAGAGAGGAGCATGTATGCGACCCCCAGGTTGTAGAAGGCATCGGCATACCGCGGGTTCAGGACCAAGGCTGCCCGGTACTGCCGGATCGCCCCCCAATAGTCCCCCTCCTCTAACAGGACATTCCCCAGGTTGTTGTAAGCCGTCCAGAAGGCAGGGTTGATCCGCAGGACCTCCTGATAGAGGGCCTTGGCCTCGGCCGCACGCCCCATCTTCCACAGAGCGGAGGCGAGGTTGTTCCGGGCGCCGAGGTGGTAGGGGTTAAGCTCCACAGCCCTTCGGAAGTGAAGGGCCGCCTGTTCGAAGAGGGAGAGGCGGTAGAGGATCTTCCCCAGCTCGAAATGGGCCGGGAAGCCCTCCTCCCAGGCCAGGGATCGGAAGAAGTTCGGTATCGGGGCATCCTTCCTGGAAAAGGACCAGGGGTTCATCGCCCGCTGGAGATAGTGGTCGGCCATCAAGGGTCGGACCCCGAAGAGGAAAAAGGATGCCCCCATGCTGCCCAACAGGAGGAAGGAGGCGGCAACGGGGGGGAAGCCCTTTGCCAGGGAAAGGGAGGGGACTGGCGGGTCAGATCGGGAAAGGACCTCCAACCCCGCCAAGACCATCCAGAGGTTGATGGCCGTGCCCGGCTCATGGAAGTTATACATGAAGAAGCCGTGGATCGAAGCGGCGGCCAGGCTGCCAACCAAGCCGGTGACGAGGGCTGACCCCCTTCCCCGCACCGTCCGTCCTGCCTGTCGGGCCGACCCTACCGCCGCCAGGAAAAGCCAGAGGAAGGTACCGAAGCCGAGCAGCCCTCCCTCCGCCAGGATCCCCAGATACTCGTTGTGCGGGTGCTCCAGGGCCAGATCCTCAGCCCCGGGGCCAAGCCTTGCCAGAGAAGCGTAGGGGAAGTAGGCATAGGAGAAGTTTCCCCAACCAACGCCCAGGAACGGGTGATCCCTGATCATCCTCAAGGTATCCCCCCACCAGATGAGGCGCCAGGCGTTGGTGGGGTAGTGAGGATCAAAAATGGAAGCCACCACCTGGAGGATGGATCCCCCCTTCAACCGGAGGAGGATCTCCCCCAGGCCTCCAAGGACGAAGAAGACCCCCCAGCCCCAAGCGTGGCCCTTCCCTGTTCGCGTCAGGCGATGCCCCATCAGGACCAGCCCTCCGAGCATGCCGACCCAGGCCCCCCGGGCCTTGGTCAGGATCAGGGCCAAGGTGATGAGAATGGAAGAGGAGAGGAAAAGAAGCCTTACCCCCCGTCGCTCCTCGAAGAAGAAAAGGGCGATCGCCAGAGGGAGGACGGTGATGAAGTACCCTCCAGCATAATTCGTGTTGCCCATCGTCGCGACAGGTTCCCCCTGCGATCCCCAACGTCCGGGCATGCTAAATTGCAAGATGCCTGCCAGGGCCGCGAGGGTCCCGGCCAGGACGGCCGTCTCGAAAAGGCCCGGGACGCTTTCTCGGTCATATGGCCCGTTGACGAGGATCAGATAGAAGAAGAAGAGGAGGGCGAAGAAAGAGAGGCTTTTCAGGCCCTCCCATGGCCGGAGGGCCCCGCCCAGGGAGAGGGCCGCCGACGCCAGGAAGGAAAGGAAGGGGAGCCCGAGACCTCCCCACCGAAAGGGGACCCCTCCCTTTCCCAGCCGGACCAGGGATACCCCAACGAGAAGGCTGATCAGAAGCGAAGCCGCCGCCTCTTTCGCCCGATGGAAGAAGGGGCTGTAGAGCAACGGGACTAAGGCCACCAGGGCCATGGACAAAAGCCGGATGCCCCTGTCCTCCCATCCCTGCTTCATCATCTCCCTCCTCGGCCAATCCTGAAGGGCCTGATCAGGCTGATGAAGATCGAGTTCACCTGGGCCGGGGCTCCCAGGGTCTCCCTCACCTCAAACCGATGCTCCAGGGTGAGGGTCACCTGTCCGAAGAGATAATTCAACCGGCTCCTGACCTCAAAGCGGGTCCGATCGTCCTGACTGGAGCGCTCCCACAGGCCGTTGACGCTCAGGGTCGGCCTCCCGAAGATCGGGACAAGGTAGCTCAAGCCGGTGTTCGCCTGGAGGGTGGTCGTGGAGGTGGTCAGGGTCTCCGTCCGCTGGAGGCTCCCTGAGAAGTCCAGGGAGAGGTTAAAGAAGGGGCGGTAGGAGGCGCCGGCCCCCGCCGTCATGATCTGCTGCTCGGAGCTTGTGGGCGGGGGGCCGGGCGAACGGGAGGCTTCGCTTAAGAAGTCGGCGAAGGACCGGAGGAAAAGGTTCGGGGTCAGGGGGGCCTCACCCTTCAGGGTAATGAAGTGGCGGGTACTGTCGGCCGAGGCCTCCTGGAGGGTGAGGAAGTAGTCCCCGAAGAGCCGGAAAGGCTCCAAGGTCCGGCTCATGAGACCGAGGTGGACCTGATGGGTCATCCCGAACGGGTCTTCCTGCCCCTCTTGATAAGAGAGGCCGAGGCTGTAGTCGGCTAAGATCAGGACGGGCTGAAGATACGAGATGACCACACTTCCTCCCCCGCTCCAGCTCAGGCCGATTCCCCCCGGGCCGGCGAGGATCCCCGAGGTGGAGGCGGAGGTGGAGGCGTTGGCGGAGAGCCAGGGGAAAAGGGTAAAGGATTTGGAGAGGGACCCGCTTACATCCATCGAGTGGACGGTCTGGTCGCCGGACCTCCTCACCCGGTACCCCAGGCTGACGCTCCGGCTGAGGGTGGGATCGGGGCGGTTGACCAGGGAGAAGGAGGAGCCGATGGTGGCCTGATCCTCCTGGGAGAAGCCATCGGCGACAACCCGGAAGGAGGTGGCCGGGCTTAAGGTGATCCCGTGGCTTGCCCGGGCGAAGTAGCGGTCTTTTGAGGTGCCCCTGATCCCATCTTCAAAGTGCTGCATGCCGAACTCCCCTTCGAGGGTCGCCTTCTGGAAACGATGGGAGAAGCGGGCGGTCCCCGTGGTGAAGGTCAACTCGGAGGGGCTTTTCCCCCGGGTCTCCACCTTCAGCCGATCAAAGTCCAGAAAGAGCTTTGGGAGATTCGGATATGTTAGCCTCAGGTTCGCCCCGGAGGAGGTGATGTCGGTCTCCGTGGTGTTCATGGCAAAGGACTGGGAGTGCCGAAGGGTGAGGGCGTAGGGCTTCCCCTGGAGGAGGGAGAGGCTCCCGGCAAAGGCAAGGGCCCTCGTGTCCTCCCCGGTCAAGAAGGTGGAGCCGAAGGTCCCGGAGAGGGAGAAGGTTGCCAGGCGGGGATCGAGGATCTTTCCATCCACCCCCAGGTTGTACAGGTGGTGGAAGGCCTGCCTGCTCGTGCTCGTCCCTTGAGATTCCTCGGCCTCATACTGGTAGTCAAGGCTCACGCTCCCGAAAACGGAAGAGACCTGGGCCTCCCCCGGCCTTGACAAAGAGAGGAGCGTGAAGAGAAGGAGAGGGAGGCGGGTTCCCGGCCTCCTCCCCCTCCGCCGGTACAGGGGGACCGGGAGCCCCTCCCGCTCCAACGCCCTGACGTCCCGCTTCAGGGTGCTGAAGCTCGTCGAGAGGAGGTGGACGAGATCGTCGTAGGTGAGGACTGTCCCCTGTTCGGCGGCCTGGCGACAGAGCCGGAGGATCCTGGCCCGGCGGAGGGCGGCCAGTCCTTGCTCGGCCAGGAGCTCGTCGTCTTCAGGAAGGATGAGGTCAAGGTGAATCTCCTTCTTCCGGCGGGGGGAGAGGCCTCCCCCCTCCGACCGGAGATAGGCCAGGAAGAGGACTTCGCCTCTTTCCCCCTGAATCCTTTCCCCCATATGGGCTCAAATGAATGAAATCTTCCCCGGACAAAAAAGGGGGAGGGATGCCCTCCCCCTTGAGCCCGCCAGGTTAGCCGTCCTTGTTGTGGCAGGTCAAGCAGACGGCGCTCCCGGCGTTCCCCTGGCCGCCGTTGTTGATCCGGAGGAACGTGGGGTTATCCGACCGGTGCGGGTCGTGGCAGGACGTGCACTGGACGTAGCCCTTGGAGAGCTTCAAGCCATTGTCAAAGTAGCTATCCCCCGTCGTGCTGATCCCGCCGGGTGGATCTTTAAAGCCGGTCGCATGGTCATTGGTCCCGCTGGACGAGCTGGGGCTTTTGGCGGCGCTGTACAGCATCGAGATCGGGTGGTCGTTCGAGAGGTCCAGGCCAAGGAGGCGGACGTTCTCCCCTCCGGTCTCGTCCGTCGCAGGCATCTTCTTCCCCGAGAGGGGCCCTATATTGACCCGCTCAAAGGTCCAGCTTGTCACCCCCTCTTTGCTCGGGCTTGATGTGAACCCCCCGGAGCCGGGCAGGTTCCTTAACGCGTCAAAGGCGATATCCCCGGCGTGGCAGCTTAAGCAGGCGACGGACGCCCCGGTGGGCTGCCCGACCGTGGCATCCAGGCTCGGGCTCGAATAAGGGGTGTAGCCGCTTGTAGTGACAGCCCGGTTCCACAGGGGGGCCTCGATGCTCGTGTCCGCACCGTGGGGGGTATGGCAGAAGACGCAGATCTCCGTCGTTCCCGTCGTCCTGATGAACCCCGTTGCGGTCTGGGAGCTGGACAGATTGTGCCTTGTGTCCTGGATCCCCGCCGCCTGGACGGCCAAGACCAGGGCCGTAAGCCCAACAAGGGCCAGGCCAATCACTACCATCATCTTTCGGATCTTCATCCTCGATTCACCTCCTTTCCGATCCAGAGTGACCTTCTAGAGGCTGCTCGGGCCTCCCGACCCTCAGGATGAGCAAATCCCTTGCCAACCTGCCTGTAGCAGACAGGCCTGCCACAGGCAGGGACAGGCAGGGAGGGGGAAGACCTGTCTGCGTGCAACGCACAGGCAGGCCGGTTACGGGAACGGAGGGCTTTTAAGAGGGGGAAAGAGGAGGGAAAAGAAAGGTTTCAAGGGTTTTTGGCGTTCCCTTTCCGCACAGCGTGCGGATCCGGCCCATATCGCTAGCGTTTCTCTTTGGCGACCCTGGCTTTGTGCTTCTCACCCAGGTACTGGAAGACCTGGACCCGGTGATTATACTGATCCGCCACGTAGATCCGGTCCTCCTCATCCACATGGAGCCCAGCGGGGATCCAGAAGAAGCCAGGGCCTGTCCCTTTGGACCCCACGAAGAGAAGGAGACGGCCCTCTTCGTCAAAGATCTGGAAGTTGTCGAAGGCCGCATCCGCGACGTAGATATGGCCTTCGCTATCCACGCCGATCCCCTTCGGGCGGGCAAACTGGCCGAAGGCGTCCCCGACTTGGCCGAAGGCCTTCAGGAACTTCCCATCCAAGTCGAAGACCTGGACCCGGAAGTTCCCGGTGTCGGTGACGTAGAGCTTCCCGTGCCGGATGGCGAGGTTCGTCGGGAAGTTGAACTGCCCCTCCTCAGGGCCCCGCTCGCCAAACTCGAAGAGGAACCTGCCGTCGTTTGTGTCATAGACCTTGATCTTGTGGAGCTTGGCGTTGGCGACGTAGAGGCGGTTTTTGGCAGGGTCAATGGCCAGCCCGCTGGGGTTCCCCAGGTCATCCTTCTGGCCGAGGGCCATCATGAGCTTCCCGTTTTGATCAAAGGCATAGACCCGCTGGGCCCGGGCGTCCGAGACGAAGATTTTTCCTTTGGGGTCCACCGCCACCCCGATAGGCGTCCTGAGCATCCCCACCCCCACGAAGGAGATCTTCTTCACCTTCTCATCGAAGACCCAGACGGCCCGAAGGCCGGTGTCGGTCACGTAGACCCTCCCCTCTTGATCGGTGGTGATGCCGTAGGGCTTGGACATCCTTAAGCTCCCGGTGGTCCCGAAGAGGGCTTCCAGGAGGGCCGCCGTTCCCCTCTTCCCGAAGTCATCGGAGCAGCAGAAGGCGCGGAGGTACTTGATCCTGGGCTCCTCGGGAGGAAGGGGCCAGACGATCTCGCTGATCTGTTCCTTGGGCGCCGTGGCACAACCGGCCACGATCAGCAGGGCGATGAGGAGGAGTCCCTGGACAACACCCTTCATCTCCTCCTTCCGTTTCATGGGTCTTCCACCTCCTTCCGGGCTCACCCATTAGGACCCAGGGGGATGCCGTAGCGGGCCGCCTTCTCATAGAGGGTGCGCCGCCCGATCCCCAGTTTCCTGGCCGCCATCGTTTTGTTCCAGCCGCACTCCTCTAGTGTCCTCCTGATCAGCTCCTTCTCCAGCTCCTCCAGCGTCCCCCCCTTCAGGCCCCTCCCGCCCTCCTCCGGCAGGGTGAGGGGGAGGTCCTCAACCTGGATCTCCTCCCCTGAGGCCATGATCACCGCCCGCTCCAGGGCGTTCTCCAGCTCCCGGACGTTTCCCGGCCAGGGGTACCGCATCAACAGGTCCATGGCCTTCGGGCTCACCGTCTTGACCCTTTTCTTCAGCTTCAAGGAGTGCTTCTGGAGGAAGTGCTGGACGAGGAGCGGAATGTCCTCCTTCCGTTCCCGTAACGGCGGGAGATGGATCGAAACAACGCTCAACCGGTAGAAGAGGTCCTCCCGGAAGGCCCCCTTGGCGATGGCCTTCCTCAAGTCCCGGTTGGTCGAGGCGATGACCCTCACATCAACCCGGATCGGCCTTGTCCCCCCGACCCGCTTGATCTCCCCTTCCTCCAGCACCCGGAGGAGCTTGGCCTGGAACGAGGGGCCGGTGTCACCGATCTCATCCAGGAAGAGGGTCCCGCCGTCGGCCAGCTCGAAGATCCCCTTTTTGGTGGCGATGGCCCCGGTGAAGGCCCCCCGCTTATGGCCGAACAGCTCGCTTTCCAGGAGGGTCTCGGTCAGGGCGACGCAGTTGATGGCGAAGAAGCTCTTCTCCCTTCGCGGGCTCCTCTCGTGGATGGCCCGGGCCACCAGCTCCTTCCCCGTCCCGCTCTCCCCGGTAATCAGGACCCGGCTGTCCGTCCCGCTGATCTTCTCGATGATCTCGAGGACCCCCCGTATGAGAGGGCTTTGGCCCACGAGGGTCACGGTTTGGGGACCGCTCTGGAGCCTCTGCCGGAGGTCCCGATTCTCCTCCAGGACCCGGACGTGCTCCAGGGTTCTTTCGATCCTGAGGATCAACTCGTTGGGGGGAAACGGCTTGGCCAGGAAATCGCTGGCCCCCTTCTTCATAGCCTCGACGGCCGCATCAATGGTGGCGTAGCCGGTGATCATGATGACGGGGATGCTCCACCCTCTCGCCCGAACCTGCTCCAGGAGCGCCATGCCGTCTATCCCGGGCATGCGTAAGTCGGTCACCACGAGGTCGGGCTGCTCCTCCTCGATCCTCGTGAGGGCCGTCGTGCTGTCGGTCAGCCCCACGCACTGGTACCCGGCCCGGTGGAGAACCCGCTCCAGGTTCTCAACCATGTCCGGCTCATCATCCAGGATTAAAACCTTGGCTTTCCGATCCGCCATCCTGCCTCGAACCCTCCTTACTCGCTATACCTGGGGAAAGAAAGGGTGAACGCTGTTCCTTTCCCTGGCTCGCTTTGGACCGAGATGAGGCCGTTGTGCCGTTTCATGATCCCCAAGGTGATGGAGAGTCCCAACCCGATCCCGTTGTTCCCCTTCGTGGTGAAGAAGGGATCGAAGATCCGCTCCAGATCCTCGGCCGGGATCCCGACCCCGTTGTCGGCGATGACACACTTCACCATCCCCTCTTCCTCCCGGGTGAGCACCTCGATCGTCCCCCCGTTGGGGAGGGCATCCAGGGCGTTGGACAGGAGGTTCAGGAGGACCTCCCGGAGGCTCTGATCGTCGCCCAAGATGGGGTGGTTGCCGTCCAGGTCTGTCCTGACCACCACCTTCCGTTCCCGGAACTCGTCCTCCAGGAGGAGGAGGGCCTCCTGGACGATGTCGTTGAGGTCCAGGGGCCTTAGCCGGAAATCGCCCCGACCCGAAAAGGGGAGGAGGAGCCGGATCACCCAGGTGATCCGGTGGACATGCATCAGGATCACCTCCAGGCCCTTGATAAACTCATCGGGGAGCTTCAGCTCCTTCGCCTCCTGAACGAGCAGCGCGGCCTTGAGCATCACGATCCCCGCCGGGTTGTTCACGTTGTGGGCGATCCGGCCGATGAGCTTCCCGATGGAGAGGTAGTGATACACCTGCTCGAGGATCAGGTTCCTGTGGTGGAGCTGCCGGTTCAACCCCTGGATCTTCTCCCGATCCCTCCGCTCACGCCCCGCCAGCAGTCCTAACGAAACAGCGATCAGGAAGAGGAAGGAGAGCCGGAGGAGGAAATCCTGGACAGGGATGATGGCCGGGCCATGGAGGGAGAGGTACAGGACCCCGTAGAGGCCGGAGGAGGCCAGGGCCGCTATGAGGCCGACGGGGAGGCCGAAGTAGAAGGCGTGAATGGCCACCAGGAGGTAGAAGGCGATGAAGAAGCTCCCGCGAAGCCGTCCGACGAAGAGGATGAGGGCGAAGATAAAGCCCAGGTCAATGACCATGGCCGTCAGATAGAGGCGCTTCACCCACCGGGGCCAGGAGAGGATGCCGGTGTACAGGGTCATGCTATACACGACGTACCCAACAAAGAGCCAGGACAGAACCGTTCGATGGAGAGGGTCTTCAGGGACGAAGAGGAGCCAGAGGAGGCCACCCAAAATGGTGAGGAGGCGGAGGAAGAGGAAGTAAAGGTCTACCCTCTCCAGCGGCCAGAGGGCCAGGAGCTTTTGCCAGGGACCTGTTACCTGCCCCTTGCCCATGCTACACCAATCCTCCAGGACGCCGGTCGAGAGGGAGGATCACCCGAAAGGTTGCCCCCTCCCCGGGCTTGCTCTCCACTTGGATCTCCCCACCGTGGGCCTTGATGACCCCAAACGCCACCGAGAGCCCTAACCCCGTCCCCTTGCCCACCTCTTTGGTCGTGAAGAAGGGCTCAAAGATCCTCCCGAGGATCGCCTCGGGGATACCCGTGCCGGTGTCGGCCACCTCGACCACGATCGAGCTCCCGTCTTGACTGAGGGAGCTTTTCACCCGGATCTTTCCCCCTTCAGGCATGGCGTCCCGGGCGTTCCCGAACAGGTTCAGGAAGACGAGCTGGAGCTGGCATGGACTCCCATCGAGAGGAGGAAGGTTTTTCCCCAGGTCCTTTTCAATCCGGATGCCCCGCTCGGCGTAGCCCTTCTCGATCAGGCCGACGGCCTCGGTGATGACCTCGTTCACATCCAGGGAGATGAACTCGTGGGCAGGCCCCCGCGCAAAGGTCAGGAGATCGTGGATGGTCTCCCCGATCCTGAAGGTGTGCCGGTCAAGGACCTCCAGATCCCGGACGAGCCCTTCGGGAAGCCCCTTCTCCCCTGCCTCCTCGAGGAGGAGCTTCACCCTGGCGCCGATGATGGCCAGAGGGTTGCTGATCTCGGTCGCGAAGCCCGCCATGATCTCGCCGATGGTCCCCAACCGCTCCCACTGGATGAGCTTCGTCTGATACTCGATGAGCCCGCTGATCTCCTCCACCAGGATCAGGGCCCTCGACACGTTCGTCCCGTATGGGATCGGGATCAGGCTGATATTCACCATCGTCCGGTCGGTCGACGGGCAGAAAGGGCAGTCCTGGCCGTAGAGGACCTGGGGGGACCCCGTTTTGAAGAGGTGGCCGAGCCTTCTTCGGATCTCTAACCGTTCCAGCTCGGGGAAGACCTGGACGAGGTTTCGCCCCATCACTTCCTCCCGGCTCTTCGACCCCCTCTTGCAGAGCTTCTCCCAGGCCCTGTTCCACCCAAGGACCGTGAGGTCCCGATCCACGACGGCAACACCCACATTGATGTTCTCAACGATCCCCTCGTTGAACTGCTTGGCCTCCTCCAGCTTTTGATGAAGCTCTTCCTCCTTCTTCCAGGCCCTCCAGAAGACCCCTGAAAGGGAGGCGAAAAGGAGGAGACCGCCCAAAAAGGAGGAGAGCCAGACCAACCGCTTGGCGCTCCTTAAATCCTGAAAGAAGCGGGCCGCGTGCTTGTAGACCTCGATGATCCCGTAGACCTGCCCGGTTTCCGAAACCAGGGGGACGTAGACCTCGAGCAGCTCTTCCTCAGGGGCCAGCTCGACCTCGTAGCGGTGCTCTTCCTTCTTTAACCCCACCTTCACCTCGATCTTTCCCCTGAGGGCCTCCTCCAGCTCCTCGTTGTTCCAGAACCGCCGGCCGATCAGCCGGGGTTCATCGGACCAGACGATGACGCCCTTGGCGTCGTAGATCTTGACCCGGAGGACGTGCTGGGCTTTTAAGAAGTGGCGTTGGATGGACTGAAACCGGTCAAATTGCTGCTCCTCAACGGCCCGGCGGAACTCGTCCGCCGGGAGGTCTACGTCGGTCACGGCCCTGACCAGGCTGGTGACTGCCTGTCTTTCCAGTTCAAGATACCGGGTCATCAGGAGCCGGGAGATGATGGAGCCTAAGGATGTCATGATTACGAGGATGCCAGCGAAGGTGATCAGGACAAACCTCTGGAACACATTAAGCTTCATCGCGACACCTCCCGGTCCTGGACGGGCTTTCCTTCGCCTCGAGCCCGAACAGCTCTGCCACCGCCTGGCAGTAAGCGTGCCCGTCTCCCTCCAGGGCCCGCCGCTTCAGCTCGACGATCGGCCGGTGGAGGATCTTGTTCACCAGGGCCGCGGTGAGGGACGCGATGGCCTCCCGGTCCTCCGGCCGAAGGTGAGAAAGCTTGGAGAAAGCTTTTTCCAGCTCGGCGGCTCGGATCGTCTCAACCCATTCTCTCAGTTGTACGATGGTAGGGACCGCATGGAGCGACCGAAGCCTGGCCATGAAGAGGGCCACCTCCTTCTCCACGATGGCCTCCGCCCGCCTTGCCTCTTTCTCCCTGGCCGTGCGGTTCAGCTCCGCCACCCCTTTCAGATCATCAATGTCGTAGAGGTACAAACCGTCGAGGTCGTGGACCTCAGGGTCAATGTCCCTGGGGACGGCGATGTCAATGATAAACAGGGGGCGGTTCCTTCTCTGTCGCATGACCCCGACCAGGTCGGCCTTCCGGAGGAGATAGTGGGGGGAGGCTGTCGAGCTGATGACGATGTCCACCTGCGCCAGCTCCTCCTGGAGCCGCTCAAACCTGACCACCCTCCCTCCCAACTCATTGGCCAACCGGATCGCCCGTTCGGCGTTTCGATTGGCAACAAGGATCGCGCTGACCTGCTCCTCTAAGAGGTGCCGGGTGGCCAGCTCCGCCATCTCCCCCGCCCCAATGATGAGGACGATCTTTCCTTCAAGCTTACCGAAGATTCTTCGGGCCAGTTCCACGGCCACGCCGGGGATCGAGGTCGCCGACGCCCCGATCCCGGTCTCCGTCCTGACCCGTTTCCCCACTTTCAAGGCATGCTCGGAGAGGGCATTCAGGATGGGTCCCGTCGCCCTCCATTCCTGGGCCAGCTGATAGGCCTTCTTGACCTGGGCAAGGATCTGCGACTCCCCCAGGATCATCGAGTCCAGACCGGCGGCGACCCGGGAGAGATGTCGGACGGCAGCCTCTTCGACATGGCAGTAGAGAAACCCCCGAAGTGTCTCGACAGGAATCCTCCCCCGCCTGGCAAGAAAGCCTTCGAGAGTGGACCTGGCCTCCTGCCAGTCATGGGCGACCCCGTACACCTCGGTCCTGTTGCAGGTGCTCAGGATGAGCCGCTCCCAGAGGGGGGAGTTCCCTCCTATCGCCTCCAGGGAGGCCGGAAGATCCCGCTCTGGGATTGAGAGCTTCTCCCTGATCTCTACCGGGGCGGTCTTATGATTCAGCCCGACGGCGATGATCTTCATGGGCCTCCTTCAGATCCAGGTCCCGGCGATTGGGGCCTCTTCCTGCCCGTTGCCGGTAAGGAATAACGACCCTTTGAGATAGCAAGGACGATGCCAAAGTAAGGCGATGAGGCCTCCGTAACCGTCAGGGGACCGGGCGGCTTAGACCTCCTAATTGGGACCTTTGGGTCCCAGTGGGGCATTCCTGCCCCTCTCTCCTGTAACCCTTGAACATTTCAGGGAAGAGCATCTGTGGGGCAACCGGGGTAGGGCAACGCTGCCCCACTTTTCTGCGATCCCCGGTGCTTTTCCCCCCTCTTCCCCTCCTTGGAGACGGGGCCCCTTTCTTTCCATTGTCCCCAGGCCTTTTCACGCCGATCAAAGGCCGGGTCTTCAGGCTCCTGAGTCCCGCTGGCATGCCCCTTGCTCTTTCTGGTCATGCCCTCTTTTCTTCAAAGGAGGTTTCGCCGGTGGAGACTCCGCTGTTGACCGGATACGTGTATGGGGACGCCCCACGGAACGTCTACTGGGAGATGACCATCGCCTGTGATCTTGCCTGCCAGCACTGCCGGGCCGATGCCATCCCTGCCCGGGATCCTTTAGAGCTCACGACGGAGGAGGGGAAGGCCCTGATGCGGGATGTGAAGGGGATGGGGAGCATGCTGATCCTCACCGGCGGGGATCCCATGAAGCGGCCCGATCTTTTCGAGCTTATGACCTTTGCCCGGGAGCTCCGACTTCCCCTCAGCATCACCCCGAGCATCACCCCGACCCTGACCCGGGACGCCGTCCGCCGCTTCCGGGAGCTGGGGGTGGCCGTCATGGGGGTCAGCCTGGATGGACCGGATCCTCCCGTGCACGACACCTTCCGGAGGGTCCCCGGCACCTTTGCCCGCTCCATAGAAGCCCTCGCCTGGGCCCGGGAGTTCCACCTCCCCGTCCAGATCAACACCACGGTCACCCGGGAGACCTTGCCCCACCTCCCGGCCCTGTACCGGCTTCTTAAGGAAGAGGCTTTTCCTCCCGTCCACCGCTGGAGCCTCTTTCTCCTCGTCCCGGTGGGCCGGGGGGCCGTGCTGGGCATCCCTTCGGCCGAGGAGGTGGAGGAGCTGTTCGCCTGGGTCTATGCGATTTCCACCGAGGCCCCTTTCCATGTCAGCACGGTGGAGGCGCCTCACTACCGAAGGTACTGGATCGAGCGAAAGCGTGAGGAGGGGATGCCGCTGGAGGAGATTCAGAGGCTGGGGAAGCGGATGGGCTTCGGCATTCGGGACGGCAACGGGGTGATCTTCGTCTCCCACAAGGGGGAGGTGTACCCGGCAGGCTTCCTCCCCTCCCCCCTCCTGGGGAACGTGAGGGAGCGGCCGCTCTCCGAGATCTACCGGAGTTCCCCCTATCTTCAGGAGCTCCGGGATATGGACCGATTAAAGGGGCGATGCGGACGCTGTGCGTTCCGATGGGTCTGCGGCGGCTCCCGGGCCCGGGCCTTCTGGGCCGAAGGGGATTACCTCGCCGAGGAGCCCTTCTGCGCTTATCACCCCAAGGATTCGGGGGAGGGGTGAGGGGGGAAAGGGAGATCATTGCAGGTCCGTTTTCTTCTCAAGGAGACCGGGGAGGAGGTCTTCATCAACGTCAAGGCCTCCTCCCTCTCGGTGACCATCAACCAGGTCCCCGTCCTCACCTTCGACCTGGAAGGACGGCTCCTCTTTGCTTACACAGGGGACCGAACCTTCGTTCGGGGCCTTGACAACCGGGTCCTGGAGAAGCGGGGGGAGTGGACCTCTTCAGGCCGCCACCGGGTGAGGAGGGAGGTTCCGGGGGAGGAGAAGGGGGCCCTCCTCACCGGGATCCACCGGAGGCTCCAGCGGATCCTCCACGCCCTGGAGACCGGGGCCATCGTCCCTTGGGAGGAGCCGACGCCTGAGGCTTTGGAAGAGGCAGCCCTCGCCCTGAGGAAGGTTGTCTCCTACGATCCTCAGGCCCTGGAGGCTGACCGGGAGCGGTTCCTCTCCATCTACAAGCCGGTGACGATCCTTCCTCCCGATCAGTACCTGACCCTTGTCCTCCAGGCGACGGAGGGATGCCCCTATAACCAGTGCAACTTCTGTGATTTCTACAAGGGCCGGCGTTTCCGGGTCAAGACCGAGGAGGAGTTCAAGGCCCACATCCAGGCGGTCAAGACCTTCTTGGGGGAGGGGTTAAAGCTTCGACGCTCGATCTTCCTGGGCGATGCCAACGCCCTCATCACCCCCCAGGAGCGGCTCCTCCGGTTCTTCGAGCTGGCGAATGAGGCCTTCCCCACCTTTACCGGGATCTACGCCTTCACGGATGCCTTCACCGTGAGAAAATCCCCGAAGGAGTTTAAGGCGCTGGCCGAAAGGAAGCTGAAGCGGGTCTACATCGGCGTGGAGACCGGTCATGATGAACTGCTAAAGGGTTTGAACAAGCCGGGGAGCGCCGACGAGGCGAAGCGGACGATCATCGGCGTGAAAGAGGGGGGGGTGAACGTCGGGGTCATCATCATGCTGGGGATCGGCGGGGACCGATACGCTCAACCCCACGTGGAAGGGACGGTCACGCTCCTGAACACCCTCCCCCTGGGGGAGGGGGATTTGATCTACTTCTCCCCCCTGGTGATCCACCCCGGCTCAGGGTATGCCAGGTGGGCTGAGGCTTTGGGGATTAGGCCCCTGACCGAAGAGGAGATGCGGGAGCAGGAGGCAGCCATCAGAGCCGGCCTCCGGTTCACCGGCCCTTCAAAGCCCAAACTCTCCCCGTACGATATCCGCGAGTTCCTGTACTGATGATGGCGCAAGAACGAGGAGGGCGGAAACCAAAGGGATTGTGGGAGGGGATCGTCTACGGCCCGATCCCCTCCCGGCGGCTGGGTCTCTCGCTGGGCGTCAATATTCTGCCCTTAGGGGCGAAGCTCTGCTCCTTCAACTGCCGGTACTGCCAGCTCGGCTGGACCCCTCCTCCCCCCTTGGATCCTGGGAAGCGGGAGGATCTGCCGTCTCCTGCCATCGTCGTGAAGGCGCTGGAGGAGGCCCTTGCCAGGCTGGCTGCGGAAGGGGCCCCTTTGGACACCATCACCTTTTCCGGGAACGGGGAGCCGACCCTGCACCCTTCGCTCGAGGAGATTGTCCGGGCGTCCAGGACCCTCCGGGACCATTACGTTCCCCGGGCAAAGCTGGCGATCCTCTCCAACTCCTCCACGGTGGGGAAGGCGGAGGTCAGGAGGGCCCTTCAATGGTTCGACTTAAAGATCATGAAGCTGGATGCCGGGGACGAGGTGATGATTCAGCGCCTGAACCGGCCCTTCTCGCCCTTTCATCTGGAGGAGGTCGTTGAGGGCTTGAAGGCCTTAGGGGAGGTCATCCTCCAGTCCCTTTTTGTCAAGGGGAGGGTGAGTAACCTCCAGCCTGAGGTCCTGGCTCCGTGGTTGAAAAGGATCGAGGAGATCAGGCCGCTCCTGGTCCAGGTCTACAGCCTGGACCGGGTCCCGGCGGATCCGGGGTTGGAGAAGGTCGAGCGGGAAGCCTTAGAAGCGATTGCCCGCCTGGTCGTTGAACGAACGGGGGTCAAGGCCGAGGTCTATGAGTAACCGTTCAAGGTTCAACGTTGAAGCTTGTGAACCCGAACCTTGCACTTTGAACCCTCGTCGTTGCATTGACCGTGAGGAAAGCTTTATGCTACGATACATTGACCATGGGCTGTGGGGAATTGTGATGCGGATGCTGGAGGATGAAGGCCCGGCCGTCTCGCTGGAGGCCATGGGGGTCAGCTGGCCCAGATCCTTGAAAAGGCGACTGGGCCCTACCTTCCTTGGCTTCGCCTTCCTTCGAGCCCTGATCACCCTGGGGGCCTTCGGTTGGCTCCTCTTTGCCCCCCTCCCTTCCCTTGAACGACAGGCCGGTCTCCTCCTGCTCCTTCTCTTTTTCGTCTACAGCCTCCTCCTCTACATCCTGCTTTTACAATGGCCGGGGATCAAGCGGTGGAACCTTCTGGTCTTAGGTCTGGATCTCGGCTTCGCCTTTTTCCTGGTGCGCTGGACGGGGGGGATCGGAAGCGAGTTCTCCCTCGGTTTCTACCTGATCACCGCCCTCCAGGCCTTCCACTACGGCCTTGTCCGGGGGGTGGGTGTCGCCCTGGTCTCCTCCCTCCTTTACCTCGGCAGCGTCTGGCCGCTCCTGGAGGCATCCCACTGGGCCGATTATGTCCTTCGCACGTCTTTCCTGTGGCTGATCGCCATCTCGTTGGGCCTCCTTTCGGAGCGGGAGTGGCACAAGCGGCAGGCCATGGAGGAGCTGAACCGGGAACTGAAGGCGCGGGGGGAGCAGTTGGAGCGGGCCTACCAGGAGTTAAAGGGGGCCCAGGAACACCTGATCCGATCCGAGAAACTGGCCGCCCTTGGGACCCTCTCGGCCGGCCTCGCCCACGAGATCAACAACCCCATCGGGATCATCAGCTCCCGGGTCGAGCTGATGCTCCTGGAGGCCAAGGAGCGGGCGCTTCCCAAGCAGGTCCAGGAGGATCTGAAGGTCATCGGCAAGCACGCCGCCCGGGTGGCCAGGATCGCCCACGGCCTCCTCTCCTTTGCTAAACAGGCCTCCTGGGAGTTCATCCCCCTCGACCTGAACCAGCTCGTGGAGGAGGTCCTCCTCCTCACCGAGAAGCAACTGTCGAAGGAGCGGATCACCCTGGAGAAGCGGCTTTCGCCGGGCCTCCCTAAGATCCTGGGCAGCCCGAACCATCTGGAGCAGGTCCTCTTGAACCTCTTGACCAACGCCCGGGAGGCCATGCCCCAGGGGGGGAGGCTTGTGGTGGAGAGCCGGAAGGGTCAGGATGGGTATGTCCAGCTCTTGGTGACCGATACCGGTGTGGGCATCCCGGAGGAGGCCCGTCCGAGGATCTTCGACCCCTTCTTCACCACCAAGAAGAAGGGGACCGGCCTGGGCCTCTCGATCAGTTACGGGATCATCCAGGGGCACGGCGGCACCATCGAGGTTGACAGCCAGGTCGGGAAAGGGAGCACCTTCATCGTCACCCTGCCCTCGGCGAAGGGCGCCTCGCGTGGGAAACGGAATGATTGAGAGTCGGAGGATCCTGGTCATTGACGACGAAGAGGATATGCTGGAGAACTGCTCCCGGATCTTGAGGAGGCTCGGGTACGAACCCTTGACGGAGAAGGATCCGGTCAGGGCTGTGGAGGTCATCGAGCGGGAGCGGCCCGACCTGGTCCTGACCGACCTTCGGATGCCCGAGATGGACGGGATCGAGATCCTGAGGGCGACGAAGCAGATTGATCCGGAGATCCCTGTCATCCTCTTCACCGCCTACGCGACCATCGAGACGGCGGTCGAGGCCATCAAGGAGGGGGCCTTCGATTACATCCCCAAGCCCTTCTCCGCCGATCAGCTCCAGGTGAGTATCGAGCGGGCCCTCCAGCAGAAGCGCCTCCTGGAGGAGAACCGGAGGCTCAAGGAGCAGGTTGCCTCCACCTACAGCTTCGAGAACATCGTGGGGAAGTCCCTCCCGATGCTTCAGGTCTTCGAGCTGATCAAGAAGGTGGCCAAAAGCGAGGCCAACGTCTTGATCCTCGGGGAAAGCGGCACGGGGAAGGAGCTGGTGGCCAGGAGCATCCACGCCAACAGCCGGAGGGCCGAGAGGGCCTTTATCCCTGTGGACTGTGCCTCGCTGCCTGAAACGTTGTTAGAATCTGAGCTGTTCGGGCATGAGAAGGGGGCCTTCACCGGGGCCATCTCCTCCCGTCCGGGCCTCTTCGAGTTCGCCCACGGCGGGACCATCTTCCTGGACGAGGTGGGGGACCTGGGGATGAACCTCCAGGCCAAGCTCCTCCGGGTCCTCCAGGAGCGGCAGATCCGGAGGGTCGGGGGGAACCGGTTCATTGATGTAGATGTCCGGGTCATCTCGGCCACCAACCGAGACCTCCAGGCCGCCGTCAGCAAAGGGGAGTTCCGGGAGGACCTCTACTACCGGCTGAACGTCATCTCCATCCCCCTCCCCCCTTTACGGGAGCGGAAGGGGGATATCCCTCTCCTGGCCCAGCACTATTTAAAGAAGTACAGCGCCGCCAGCGGGAAGGAGATTAAAGGGATCACGCCCAGGGCCATGGAGCTCCTGGAGGCCTATTCCTGGCCGGGGAATGTCCGGGAGCTTCAGAACGTGATCGAACGGGCCGTCGTGCTGGCCGAGGGGGAGCACATCACGCCGGCCGATCTCCCCGAGTACCTGAAGGGGAGAGGCCCCGCCATCCCCTTAGAACCCCTGGAGAACCTTCCCCTCAAGGAGGCCAAGGAGCGGCAGATCAAGATCTTCGAGCGGGAGTATCTCGTCCACCTGTTGGAACGGCACCACGGGAACATCTCCCAGGCGGCCAGGGCCGCCGGGGTGGATCGGAAGACCATTCACCGCCTGTTAAAACGGCACGGCCTCAGCGCCTGAGAGGATCGCCTCCTTTCCCTCTTTCCCTCCTTAAACAGGTTTCCGGTTCCATCAAAGCCTCCTGAAATTTTCTCTTGACAGGGAATAAAACAATGTTGTACATAATGACCGCTTGATTTACGAGAAACCTCTCTTGATAAGGGGAAGGGGGTGGGGAAGCGGTGAACGGGGGCGGCCAATGCTGCCCGGTTCGCCACAGGAAAGGGTGTGAGTCCAGGATGATCGTTCCAGTGGGGTGTGAAAGTTGCCGGGTACGATCGTCGCCGAAAGGAGGGCTCTCATGAAGCGCTGGAGAGATCAGCGGAGGGTGAAGTCGTTAGGAAAGGGGGGGGTGGTGGGGGTTTTACTCGTCCTCACCGTGGTGTTCGCGGCTCCAGTCGCCCTGGCCGATTCTTCCGCGGCCAATATTAAGAACTGTCCCCCTGAAAACTGGTGTACCTACCACCGCACGCACGATGGGATGCGGTACAGCCCCCTGGACCAGATCAACACCAAGAATGTCAAGCAGCTCCGCCCCGTCTGGATCTTTCAGCCCGGTGATCCGCGGATGGGCCTCCACAGCACGCCCCTGGTGATTGACGGGTCCATGTACGTGGCCACCAATCCTTCGACGGTCTGGAAGCTCAATGCTGCCACCGGGGAGAGGATCTGGTCATACGTCCCCAAGATGGATGAAGCCGTCGTGGCCCGCTCCTTCTTCGCCCATAGCAGGGGCCTGGCGGTCGGGGACGGGCGGGTGTATATCGGCACGGCCGATGGTCGCATCATCGCCCTGAGTGAGGCGACGGGAGAAGTCCTGTGGGACCGGCGATTGGTCAACTCCAAGAAGGAGACCGTCGGCTTCAGCGGGGCCGGGAGCTTTGTCAGCTCCGACCTGTTCGTCATCGGGCAGAACGGTGGAGAGTATCCCATTGAAGGCCGCATCTTTGGTCTCGATCCCCGGACGGGTGATTTGAAGTGGACCTTCTACACGACCGGTCGGGATGATCCCAAGGCCCTGGCGACCTGGGGTGGGGACTCCTGGAAGTATGGCGGTGGCGGGTCTTGGCAGCCCGGTTCCGTTGACTACGAGAATAACCTGATCTGGATAGGAACCGGCAACCCCAACCCGGACTACGACTACTGCGGCGATAAGTGCCGGGATCCCAATGTGGATGGGTGGCGGCCGGGCGATAACCTCTACACCTCAACCAGCATTGCCCTGGACTTGACCACGGGGAAGCTCCGGTGGTACTTCCAGGATGTGCCGAGCGATCCCTACGACTACGACGCCGCTCCGGGCGAATACATCATCTTGAAGGATCACGTGGTGCATCCCGGCAAGAATGGGTTTGTGCATGTCTTTGACCGGAAGACCGGCAAGGTCGTCAATGTCTATAAGGGCCAGAAGACCGTAAACTGGACGACCGGTTACAATCTCCGGACCGGCCAGTGGGAGAACATGCTGTGGCCCAAGCCTGGGGTGAAAACCCTGGTCTGCCCCGCCATTGATGGGGGCCATAGCTGGAACGCCGGGACCTACAGCCCGCAGACCGGGTTGTTCTACCGCATCGCCAATGAATGGTGCATGTGGCTGACCGTTAACCCGAAGGAAGGGGGACCGGCCACGGCCGGGGCTGAGACCCGCACCACCGAGCCCATCGTGCAGGCGTTCATGGCCGCCACATGGGAGGGGACGGATCCCCCGGGTGATCGGGCCCACGGCCGCCTCTATGCTGTTGATCCGGTCAGCGGGAGGATCGCCTGGGAGAAGCGGTACGACATCATCCCCCACTCGGCCCTCCTCTCCACCGCGGGTGGTCTGCTCTTCATCGCCACCTACGATGGCTGGCTCCAGGCCTTGGACGCGAAGACCGGTGAGGTGCTGTGGCAGTTTAACCTGGGGACCGGCACCAACGGCGGGATCATCTCCTACGCCGTGGGCGGTAAGCAGTACATTGCGGTGGCCACCGGCCATGGCACCTACGTTGGTCGCGCCATTGCGGGCCTCTTCAAGGACAAGTTGATCAACTATATGGAGAGCGCCGCCATCGTAGCGTTTGCTCTCCCGTAACGTGGATGTTCAAGGCGGGGCAAGGGATGCATCCCCTTGTCCCGCCTTTTTTTGAAGGAGGTAAAGCCGTGATGTCCAGCCAGGACAAGAGGTGGGGGCTTGTCTTCGCCATCAGTCTCCTGCTTTTCTCGGGATTGGCCTTGAAGGGACCGTTCCCCCTCTTTGCCGCTGATCAGCCTTCCACCCCGTTTCCCTCTTCCAACCCGCTATCGGGTGACCAGGACGCCATTCAGCAGGGACGCAAGCTCTACTTCACGTGGTGCGTGCAGTGCCATGGCCCGAAGGCTGATGGGGTGTCGCGCTTCGGCCACTATGCGGCGGATTTGCGTCAGTTCTGGCGGGGCTATCGTGAGTTTGTCACCATCGTGAAGAATGGCCGGGTCGAAAGGCAGATGCCCCCGTGGAAAGAGATCCTCAGCGATAAAGACATTGCCCAGATTGGGGCGTACCTGGAGACGCTGGCCATTGAGGGGGCAAACTGGAAGGACATGCGATGATGGAGGGAAGGGGTGTGAAGACGCTATGCCTTGGGATCCTGCTCTTGAGCATGGTGGCTGGATCGGCTTCGGCTGAAGAAAAACCGCAGACGCTGAAAGAGGGTTCTTGGGTGTGTACCACGCCGGAGGCCTATGACCAGGTCGTTCAAAAGGAGCGAGACTGGCAGGGGAAAGATCTGGAGGAGCTGAAAAAGCAGGTACGGGAAGAGAAGCTCTGCTCGTATATTGACCGCGAGTACCTCGATGGTCTCCTGTTTTTCCAGGTCCTGGACCGGCAAGGCGAGAAGGTGAAGGTCTCGTTCATCGTCGAGTTTCGGAAGAGTCCCGAGGTCCTCCGTCGGAACATCACGGTGGTCAGGTATACCGGTTGGACCGGGACCAGGAACTTGAGGAGCCTCGAATAGCCTGATGGGGCCTAACCCGGAGTCCTCCTTCCTTTTTTCCTTGACAAGAAATTAAACATTGTTGTAGATCAAAAGCTAAACGGTGCCTTTGGGAAAGGGGGTGAGAGGGGCGTTCAGCTTAACAGGGAGTTTCTTTACTGCTTTTGAACCAAAGTTCTGAAAAGGTGCCGATGGGATAACCTGATGTCTAAGGAGGAAAACGGTGATGGGGAGGAGAGGTTCGAAGATCGTCTGGGGGGTTCTGGCCGTGGCGGTCCTTGTTGCCATGGTAGTCCCTTCGGCCTGGGCGGTCTCGGCGAGCCGGCTGGAGAATGCGGACAAGGATCCGAACAACTGGTTGATGTTTCACGGGACCTATAAGGCGTGGCGCTACAGCCCGCTGGACCAGATCAACAAGTCGAATGTGAAGAACCTTCAGGTGGCGTGGATCCATCAGCCCGGAGCCATTGACCAGGGGCTTTTGGCCACCCCGATCGTGGTAGATGGTGTCCTGTACTACTCGGCCTCCTACAACCGGGTCTTCGCCCTGGATGCGGCGACGGGGAAGGAGATCTGGCACTACTACCACGATAACGATCCGGTGATCAAGACCCTGTTCTTCCAGCCTTACAACCGGGGCCTGGCCGTCGGCCATGACAAGGTCTTCATGGGCACCCTGGATGGGCGGCTGGTCGCCCTGGACATGAAGACGGGGAAGAAGGTCTGGGAGAACGCCCTGGTGGAGACGAAGAAGTGTAGCTGCAACTTCACCGGCGCCCCCCTGGTGGTGAAGGACAAGGTGGTCATCGGGCAGACGGCCGGGGAACTCCCGATCCGGGGGCGGATCTTTGCGGTGAACGCCAACACGGGGGAGAAGGTGTGGGAGTTTTGGACGGTGGCGGGGCCTGAGGACCCGGAGGCGATGAAGACCTGGGGCGGCGACTCCTGGAAGTACGGGGGCGGCGGCTCCTGGATGACCGGCTCCTACGATCCGGCCCTGAACCTGATCTACATGGGGACCGGCAACCCGGCGCCGGACTATGACTGGGGCGGGAAGGACTGGCGGACCTCGGGGGCCCGGCCGGGGGAGAATCTGTACACCTCTTCCGTTTTGGCTTTGGATGCGGACACGGGGAAGCTCCGGTGGTATTTCCAGGAGATGCCCCACGACTTCTGGGACTACGACAGCACCCTGGGCGAGTTCCTGATGATTGACCGGGGCGGCCAGAAGCTCCTGGTCCACCAGAACAAGAGTGGGTTCGTCTTCGTCTACGACCGGACCAACGGGCGGATCGTGAACGTCTGGCCGATGATCGAGAACTACAACTTTGTGAAGGGGATTGATCCCCGGACGGGGCGCTACATCGAGCCGAACATCCCGGAGATGGGGAAGGAGAACTACATCTGCCCCTGGATCGCCGGCGGCCGGAGCTGGAACGCCGGGTCCTACAGCCCGAAGACGGGGCTCTGGTACAACACCGCCATGGAGGCCTGTGAGGTGGTGACGGTCCAGAAGCAGACCCCCGTGACCGAGCCGGCGGCCCAGCTCTACTTCGGCGGCGACCAGGTGGCGAAGCACACCCCCCAGGGGCCGGCCTACGGGCACCTGGACGCCCGGGACCCTGTCACCGGGGAGCTGAAGTGGACGGTGAACTTCAAATACCCCCAGATCGGGTACGTCCTCTCCACCGGTGGTGGCCTGGTCTTCTACGGGGACATCGAGGGGGTGGTCCATGCCTACGATGCCGATACCGGGGAGGAGCTGTGGAGCTTCCGGACCGGGTCCGGACATCGGGCTGGGATCATCAGCTACGCGGTCAACGGCAAGCAGTACATTGCGGTGCCCTCCGGCTTAGGCTCCCTGGTC
>CAZHST010000038.1:0-26539 GCA_964535215.1 uncultured bacterium | reverse complement strand
GGCCACCCCGGCCGAGGGGTGGATTTTTGCCGGGTGGGGGGGGGCCTGTGCGGGGACGGGGCCCTGCACGTTGGTGATGGATCGGGACCAGATGGTGACCGCCTCTTTCGCTCTGCCCGGTCCTGACTTGACCGGTCGGCTCGGATTCTTCCCCCTTTGTCCTCCTAAGAGCCTGGACGTGCTGGTCTTCACAGCTCATATCTCGAACATCGGCTCTGAACCGACGGGAGGTCCCTTTACTGCAAGGTTCTTCCTTTCCAATGACGATGTGCTGGTTGAAGAGGAGGATCTTTTCCTCCTCGCCAAGCTTATAACCGAAAGCATCCCGCCGGGGGAAACCAAGCCCGTTCCAGGGATGGTCCGGGTGCAGCGACCCTTCCTGGATAAGTTCCTCATCCTCAAGGTTGAGTTCCCTGAGGATGTGAACCCGCAGAATAACATCATCCCCCACCGGATCCCCTGCCCATAGCTCTTGAGGCCCGGTGGTTTCTTTCCAGTCACCAAGGCCATCGGACCCTTCGACTCCAGTGCCCTTGGCTGCCGCCTACGGTGCCCGGGTGGTCCTCCCGATGAGCTGTTGGCGGAGCCCTTGGAGGTCCGGGATGGCTCCCTCTCCCCCCCGAAAGTCCCTGGGTGCGGAAGGGGTGAGAGGACAGGCCTTGAAAAGGTTGAAAGACTGGCCTATCATAAAGGCAGGCGGAAGTGGGTCGGACGGCCGCTCCGATCTTCTTAGATCGGGGAGGAAGGTCGGGACTCCACAGGGCAGGGTGCTGGGTAACGCCCAGGCGGGGTGACCCGACGGAAAGTGCCACAGAAAACATACCGCCCATGCGCTTCGCCCTGCGAAGCATCGGTAGGGGGTTGGAACCCCTGACCGGTGGCCTTTCCGGTCGCTTGGGTAAGGGTGAAAAGGTGGGGTAAGAGCCCACCAGCAGCCTGGTGACAGGCTGGCTTGGCAAACCCCACCCGGAGCAAGGCCAAATAGGAGGGCACCAAAGGCAGGGAACGAGTGAAGAAGCGATTAGTGATTGATTGGACTTTGGCCTAGATCACGAGTCGCTCGTCACTCATTACTGCCTTTGTAAGGGTGGCCCGCCCGAGGCCCTTGGGTTGGCCGCTGGACCTCGACGGTAACGTCGGGGCTAGAGAAATGGCCGTCGGTCCCGGGTCTAAAGCTCGGGGCGCACAGAATCCCGCCTATAGATCCACTTCCGCCTTTTTCCCTTGGGTAGACCGCCTTTTAGCCTCCCTCCCCTTTCCTGAGCTTCCTGATCTCCTTCAGGATCCCCTCCATGCTTTGAACCCTTTCGCCGATCTTTTCCAGAAGCGGGTAGATGTCTTCACCCCTTTGAACCGTTTGCAGAAGCTCCTCAATGTAGATGGAGATAGAGACGAGGGGCCTTTCCATTTCATAGGTTGCTAGATAGATCGTTTCGGCGATGGCGGCTTGCCTCTCCTTCGCGATCAGATCCTCTTGAAGCCGCCTCAGCTCCTGCAAGGTCTCTTCAAGCCTCCGGTTCTTCGTTTCCAGCTCTTGGGCCTTCTCCTGGAGGGCCTGTTCTGATGAGCGGAGGCGTGCCCTCTCGCGGACCAGTTGGGAGATGGTCGAAGAGATCAGGGCGAAGCTGAACAAACGGGCCAAGGCCCGCCAGTAGGGGTAGACCAGGGTCACCCTCGTTGGATTCCAGAGGAGATCAGCCCCGAGGTAGGTAAGGGCTGCGAGCCCCGAATAGGCGAGACAGATCCACCAGGGCTCATAGAACCCCAAGCCTAAGAGGACCAGGATGTAGAAAGGGGCAAAAGCGATCTCCGGCCCCGTGATGTAGTCGAACCAGCCCACCAGGAGAATGAGCAGAAACCCTCCCACCCTCCTGAAGCCGGGGGAGATCGCAAGTTTTTTCGGCAGATCCTCAAGGGGTGCCAAGAAAGCATCCTCCATTGAAGCCGCTTGCCCAAAACCGTAGGTCAACCGTTTGATGTTGTCAAGTCGAAACTCGCCGGTGATCAGGTTACCCCGGGGGGAGTCCCTGGGCTCCCAAGACACCCGTCACCGTTGGTGGGGAAGGTTTTCTCGGTTGGGGGTTGCTCAAGGGGGGGAGCTGTGATAGGCTAACACCGATCTGAAAGAGTGGGGGGTTTCTCGGAGATCAGGAGAGGAGGAAGGGCTATGATGAAACCAGGACAAAGTTGGAGGGGTGGAAGGCTTTTCATCATGGTGGCATGGCTCCTGGTGTTGGTGCTCCAGAGCCAGGAGGCCTATGCGGGGAAGAAGGTTTCGGGGACCGGGAAGGTAGTCACCATTCGATCACAAACGAGAACAGTCCCTGGCGACGTCCCAAACCACGAAATCACCACAACCACTCGTTTGGACGTGTTCATGAGCGACGATCCGGATTGGAACAATATCCCGGCTAGTTTCGTCGCCTATGCAGACCTGATCGCAGGGACCGGTCCTGACTGGGGGTACATTGTCGTGACCCACCCTGGCGGAGACCAAACGTTCGCTGCGTACGCGGGAATGGTGAAGACGGTCGTGAACCCGGATGGATCCCGAGAGATGACTTTTGAAGGAAGGCATTGGGTCATCGGAGGAACAGGGAAGTTTCGAGGGATCACCGGCAGCGGGACCTACAAGGGAAAGGTGACCCCCGCAGGCGTCACATATGAATGGGATCTCGAATACTAGAGGACGGAAGGAGTTCTGGTTGCCTGAACGTTCCCCTGGTGAGGTGGAAGGCGTCCGTCGTACCGATGGACGCCTTTCTTTTTGAGGGCTGGGATTGCGAAGGGGCGGAAGCCGTGATAGACTTACCCCCGAACAATGGACAGGGGCAGAGTATAAAAGATGCGTGTTGATGAACTGATTGTCAAAGGAGCCCTTCAGCCTTCGGGCATCCCAGGTATTGATTGGGTCATCAACCCCTATGGGGGCTGCACCCACGCCTGCCTCTACTGCTACGCCGTCTTCATGAAGCGGGTCTATCACTACCAGGAACCGTGGGGGGACTTCCTGGCCGCCAAGGTGAACATCGTCGATCTCCTGTGGAAGGAGCGGAGGAAGATCAAACCAGGGCAGGTTGTCTTCCTCAGTTCCGTGACAGACCCTTACGTCCCCCAGGAGAAGCGGTACCGGTTGACCAGGAGGTGCCTGGAGGCCCTGGTTGGCACGCCGGGCCGGATCCGGGTCTCAACCCGTTCCCCCCTTGTCTTACGAGACCTGGACCTCCTCAAGGCTCTGAATGCCCGGGTCGGCTTCAGCGTTACGACCGACCGGGAGGAGGTCGCAAAAGCCTTCGAGCCGAAGAACCCCTCCATCAAGGCCCGGGTGGCCGCTTTACGAACCCTCCGTCAGGCTGGTCTGGAGACCTACGCCTTTGTCGGCCCCCTCCTTCCCTACACGAGTCCGGAGGCCTTCGTGTCTCTCCTGGACGGGGCGGTGGACATGGTCTGTGTGGACCGGATGAACTATGTGAACCCCAGACTCCGTGCCCTCTACGAGCGGTTCGGTCAGCCTCATCTCATCACCGAGGGTGGGGCCAGAGCTGCTTTGAAGGCCTTAATGGATGCCTTCTTTGCCCGGGGCATTCCAGTCACCAATGTTATCGAGCGAAACGAAACGTTCGGGATCGTTCGACCCGCCGTAAGTCCCGGAAGGAGGTTACCTCCCCGTCCAGTACAGCTTCCCCTCCTCCTCCCCTCCGGGTAAGCGATCAGCTTTCAGCCGTTAGCTCTTTGGATGAAGGGGGGCGGTTGGTTTTGATGGATCAAATATCGTCATCGTGGTATAGTTTTCTCCACGAAAGGGGGGGGCGCATGGAAAAGGAGATTCAAGGCATCGTGGTCGTGAATCGTCGAGGTTTTCTCAGGGGGATCATAGGCCTGGGGCTCGCCGCCTTCGGCGACTCTCTCTTCTGGAAGCCGAGGCCGGCGTGGGGGGCGAAGAAGGTCGTCAAACTCGCCTTCATTGGCCCCCTGTCAGGGGGGACGGCCTCCAACGGCCTTGGGGGGCGGAACTCTTTCCTCCTTGCCCTTCAGGAGCGTAACGCCGACCCGAAGGCCCGATACCGGTACGAGCCGGTGATCCTGGACGATGAGTGCAAACCGACGGTGGGCGTTCAGGCCGCCCTTAAGGCCGGATCCGACCCTGAGGTGATCGCCGCCGTCGCCCACTACTGTAGCGTCGTGGCCATTGCCACCGTGGATACCTTCCACAAACTTGGCCTCCCCGCCATGGTCTGGGGCGCTGTCCTTCCGGAGATCACCTACGGCCATAACTATGTGGAGATCACCCGGATCAACGGCACCCTGGACATCCAGAATACGTTTGCGGCGGAGTTTGCCGTCAAGCGGTTAGGCTTTAAGACCTTCGCCGTGATGCATGATACGACCGACTATGGTCGGAGCCATGCCAAGTACTTCGTGCCGGCCGTGGAGCGAAACGGGGGGAAGGTCCTGATCCAGGTCGGGACCGCCAAGGACCAGCAGGACTATACGGCGGAGCTGACGCGGATCAGGGCCTTGAAGCCTGAGGTGATCTACTTTGGGGGGTTGACCCCCGATGGGGTCCGGATCAAGGTCCAGATGGACAAGCTGGGGATCAGGGCCCAGTTCCAGGGGACCTCGGGGATTAAGAGCGAGACCTTCCTCCAGGAGGCCCGGGAGAGCGCCGAGGGGGTCTACTGCTTCGCCGAGGCCCCACCGACCGAGGATCTTCCGAAAGGGCGGCGGTTCATCGAGGCCTACCGGAAGGCGGGGTTCAAGGAGCCCTGGGAGGCCTATGGACCCTTTGCGTATGCGGCGGCCCATCTGGTGATGGATGCTATTGAACAAGTGGGGCCGGATCGGGCAAAGGTGGCGAAGACCTTAAAGCGGATGCGGAAACAGGAGACGATCCTGGGACCGGTCCGGTTTGATGAGCATGGTCAGAACATCATCCCCTTGATCACCTGCTACGTGGCCCAAGATGGCCAGTGGGTCCCCTGGCAGAAGTCCGAATACGCCACGGGACGGCGGATCCTGCCCGGGCAACGGTTCAGGCGAGAACAGGCCTAAGTCCCTCCCATGTTCTCCATCCCCATTCTCCTGCAGCAGTTGATTAACGGGCTCATGCTGGGGATCATGTACGCCTTGATCGCCGTGGGCTTTACCCTCTTCTTCGGGATCTTGGACATCATCCACTTCGCCCACGGTGACATCTTCATGCTGGGGGCCTTTGCCGCTTTAGCCTTCAGCGCCTTGGCCGCCTCCCTCGGTCTCCCTGAGGGGATAGGGATGTTTTTCTTCGTGGCCCTCGGTGCCATCCCCTTCACCGGGCTCTTGGGCGTCCTGGTCGAGCGGACCTGTGTCAAACCCCTCCGCCATTCCCCTCCCTTGATCGTCCTCCTGGCGACCATGGCCTTAGGGCTGAGCCTTCGCATGGCGGTCATGCTGTTTTACCCCAGAGGGGCAGACCCCAAGCGGTTCCCCAATCTCTTCCCATCGGGGTATCTAGAGGTTGGGGAGGTGGTGATCAGGTACGATAACATGCTCATCTTTGCCATCGGCCTCTTGGTCATTGGGGCGACGAACCTCCTGATCACGCGGACGAAGCTGGGGATGGCGATCCGGGCCGTGGCCCAGGATGCCGAGGCGGCCATGATGATGGGGGTGGACATGGATCGCACGGTGGACTTCACCTTCTTCCTGGGTTCGGCCCTCGCGGCGGTGGCCGGTATCCTCCACGGCCTCTACTACAGCGAGATCATGTTCACCATGGGGTTGATGGGCGGGATTGTCGGGTTCTCCGCGGCGGTGATCGGAGGCCTGGGGAACCTTTACGGGGCCGTCGTTGGAGGCTTCCTCTTCGGGCTGCTGCAGACCTTCGCGTCGGCCCTCCTCCCCAGAGGGGCCGAGTTTAAGGAGGTCTTCGCCTTCACCGTGGTCATCCTCTTCCTTGCCTTCAAACCGACGGGGCTTCTCGGGGAGAAGGTTTCCGAACGGGTGTAAGCGGGTACGCGGGTGGAGAGGCTCCTGAGGATCGTCCTCGTGGGTGGTGTCGAGCTTGGCGGGTTTGGCCTCTTCATCGCCGGCCTTCTGGCCGAAGATCCCCTTTCCCTTTCGACCCTCCTCCTGTCAGCCTGCCTTATCGCGTATGGGATGAAGCGGTTTCCGAAGATCTGGAGAGGGATCGTCGAGGGTTTTAAGGCCGCCCCGGAAGGGGCCTTCCTGGGGCTCGTCGTCCTCACCGTCCTGCTCCCCTTCGTAATGCGTAAGAGTCCCTACTGGATCTTCGTCCTGACCTTAGCTGCCCTTTTTGCCCTGATCGCCCTGGGCTTGAACCTGCAACTGGGAACAACGGGCCTGATGAACCTGGCCGGCGCGGCCTTCTACGGGGTAGGCGCCTATACCGTCGGACTCCTCACGACAGGGTTTCATGTCCCGGTAGGCCTTACCCTTCTCCTCGCCCCCTTCATGTCAGCCCTGGTCGGTGTCCTCCTGTTTGTCCCTATCCTGAAGACACGAGGCCACTATCTGGCCCTGGTGACGATCGCCTTTGGGGTGATCTTCACCCAGGTGGTCAACAACCTGGAGTGGACAGGGGGTCCCCAGGGGATCAAGAACATCCCAACCCTTTCGGTAGGGAGCCTCGTCTTCACGAGACCCCTCCGGCTGTTCGGCCTTTCCCTCCCGTATCACGCCAACTTCTTTTGGCTCATCGTTGCCATTACGGGAGGGGTTGCTTTCTTGCTGTCCAGGCTCCACAACTCCTGGCTTGGCCTCGTGTTAAACACCATCAGGGACGATGAGACGGCCGCCAGGTCCTTGGGGGTTGATGCCGCCTGGTGGAAGCTTCTGAGCTTCACCCTTGGGAACCTGATCATGGGCCTGGCCGGGGCCCTCTACGCCGTCATGGTCGGGTACATCGCCCCAGCCAACTTTACCTTCGGGGACTCGCTGATCATGGTGGGCATCGTCATCTTGGGGGGGATGGATAGCATCCCTGGGGTCCTCGTAGGGGCGGCGCTGCTGGTCGTCCTCCCGGAGAAGTTCCGGTTCCTCCAGGACTTTCGCCTCATGATCTATGGGGTGACCATTGTCATCATGCTTCTCTTCCGACCGAGGGGGTTGGTCCCGGTTCGGGTCCGGCGGTACGGCCTGACGGTGAGCGGGGGAGGTCTGATCCTTCCCGGGCGGGAGGGTGGGGGATGACGGTCCTCCAGGTGAGGGCCCTCTCGATCAGCTTCGGGGGATTGAAGGCGGTGGACCGGGTCGATCTTCAGGTCTCCCGGGGAGAGGCCGTCGGCCTGATCGGCCCGAACGGGAGCGGCAAGACGACCTTCTTCAATCTCATCACAGGGATCTACCGTCCGACCCACGGAGACCTCGACTTTGAAGGCGAAAGCCTCCTGGGTCTGGAACCTCATGAGATTGCCGGGCGAGGAATCGCCAGAACGTTCCAGACCAGCCGACTTTTCTTAGAGCTCAGTATCCTGGACAATGTCCTGATCGGCAGACACCGGGGCCGGCCCCCATCGTTCCTGGATGCCCTCCTGCGGAGAAACCGGTTTCGGAGGGAACTCAGGCAGGATGTCGAGGTCGCCTTAGCCCTCCTTGGCACGTTCAACGACCGGCTTGTCTCCCGTTGCTTTGAGCGGGCCTCGACGCTCTCCCAGATCGATCGCCGGAGGGTGGAGGTTTGCCGAGCCCTGGCGGCCGAACCGAAGCTCCTGCTCCTGGACGAACCGACGGCGGGGATGAACCCCGAAGAGACCCGCGAGCTTTTGGAGGATCTCTTAAAGATTAGGGAGGAGAGGCCAGGGTTGAGTCTCATCGTCATCGAGCATGACATGTTTGTCATCCGAGGGATGACCGAGCGGGTGGTGGCCTTCAACTCTGGCCGGAAGATCGCTGAGGGAACCTTCGAAGAGGTGGCGAGGAACCAGGAGGTCCGGGAGGCCTATCTGGGAAGGGAGATTGGGCATGCTGGTGCTTGACCATGTGACGACCCACTACGGGGGGATCACGATGCTCCGCGGGATCTCCCTGAAGCTCGAGGCGGGGGAGATTGTCTGCGTCCTCGGTCCCAACGGGTGTGGGAAGACAACCCTGATCAAGACCATCATGGGGTTGGTCAAACCGGCTGAGGGTTCGATCCATTTCCTGGGGCAGCGGATTGACACCCTGAAGCCCCACGCGATCGTCCGCCTGGGCATCGCGGTAGTCCCCGAGGGGAGACGGCTCTTCCCAAAGATGACGGTCCTGGAGAACCTCCGGATTGGGGCCTATCACGAGGCGGCAGAGGAGACGATCAGGGAACGGATGGAGGCGGTCTTTCAGCTCTTCCCCAGGCTGAAGGAGCGGGCCGGACAACTGGCCGGGACCCTCTCGGGAGGGGAACAGGCGATGCTCGCCCTCGGTCGGGGGTTGATGAGCCGTCCAAAGCTCCTCCTTTTGGACGAGCCCTCCTTGGGTCTGGCCCCTGTCATGGTCGAGCGGATGTTTGAGATCATCAAAAGCCTCCAGCGGGAGGGGACCACCATCTTCCTCGCCGAGCAGAATGCCAAGATGACGTTGGAGATCGCTAACCGGGGGTATCTGCTCCAGAAGGGGGCCATTGTCCAAGAGGGGGATACGAAGAGGCTTTTAGAGAGCGAGATCATCAAGCGGGCCTATCTCCTGGCCTCCTAGTCCGAGTGAGAGACAAAAGCCACGTAGACCTCCACCGTTCCAGGCATCCCGACGCTTGTCTTTCCTGAGGAAATAGGCTACTCTAAGGCAAAGTGAGGGCAAGGGTCGGTGAAGAGGCAGTCAAAAGGCCTGGTGAGGAGAGTTAAGCAGCTCGAGCGGAAGCTGGAAGCGCTCCAGGGTTACTATGAGGATCTCCTGGGGAGCCTCCAGGATGGGGTCATTGTCCTGGACCTTTCGGGTAAGGTCCAGCTCCTCAACCCGGCGGCGGAGGAGCTGTTTGGCCTCTCGGCGCAGGTCGTCACCGGGAAGATCTTTTCAGATCTCCTCCCCCACGCGACCCCCCTCAAGACCCTTGTCCAGAAAACCTTGGAGACGCGGAGGAACCATGCCGACTTTGACCTCCCCCTCGAACACCCCGATGGAGGTCGGATCCACTTAAGTGCTATCGCCTCCATCCTCTACGACGCCCGGGGCGAGGCCAGGGGGATCGTCCTCGTCGTCCGTGACTTGTCCCGGATCCGCGAGCTGGAGGAGAAACTTCGCCTGAGAGACCGGTTGGCGGCCCTGGGCGCCGTTGCCTCCGGGGTGGCCCACGAGCTCAGAAACCCCCTTGCCGGGATCCGGGGGGCCGCCCAGCTTATGGAGGGAGAGGTCGGTTTCCATCCTGCCTTGAAGGAATACACCTCGGTCATCGTGAGGGAGGTGGATCGGTTAAGCGGCCTCGTGGAGAGCCTCCTCGCCTTCGCCAGGCCCAGGAAACCGAGGCTGATCCCTCTGAACATCAACCAGCTCCTGGAGGAGATCCTGCTCCTGGAGGAGGGGCCCCTGAGAGGACGCGGGGTCCTCCTGGAGCGGCTCTACGATCCCCAGCTCCCCTCCGTCCTGGCCGATCCTCCCTCCCTTCGGCAGGTCCTGTTGAATCTCCTTCGCAATGGTGCCGAGGCCATGCCCTCGGGCGGGGTCCTTTCGATCAGGACCCGCTACGAGCACTTCTCGCCGAAGTGCGGGGGCGTCCCGGTGGCGGTTGTGGAGATCACCGACCAGGGGGAGGGGATCCCCCCGGAGGTCCAGGCCCACCTCTTCGAACCGTTCTTCACGACCAAGGAAGGGGGAACGGGGTTAGGGCTTGCCCTCTCCTTAAAAATCATCGAGGACCACGGCGGGGCCATGGAGGTCATCAGCCAACGGGGGAAGGGGACGACCGTTCTTGTCCTCCTTCCCCTCCTCCGGGGGAGGGAGCGTGAATCGTCTGATCCTGATCGTGGATGACGAGGAGAGCATCCGCTGGACCTTGAAGAAAGCCCTCGAGCGGGAGGGCTATCGGGTCCTCCTGGCCCGGGACGGCGGGGAAGGGGTCAAGTTGGCCCAGGACCCCTCGGTGGACCTGGTCCTTTTGGACCTCCGGCTTCCCCTGATGGATGGCCTGGAGGCCCTGACCAGGATCAAGGAAGCGAGGCCCGAACTCCCCATCATCATCATGACCGCCTATGGCACGCTCCCCGCAGCCGTTCAGGCCATGAAGCGGGGGGCCTACGATTACATCACGAAGCCTTTCGATGTCGAGGAGCTGCTCCTTCAGATTGAGCGGGCCTTCCAGGTTCAGGCCCTCTCCGATGAGGTGGTCAGGCTCCGGGAGAATTTACGGGAGCAGTTTGACTTCGGGGGGGTCGTGGGCCAGAGCCCGGCCATGCAGGAGGTCTTTAAGCTGGTCGGCAAGGTGGCGGCATCGGACATCACGGTTCTCCTAAGGGGGGAGAGCGGGACGGGCAAGGAGCTGATCGCCCGGGCCATCCATTATCATAGCAAGCGGTTCGGCCGCCCCTTCGTGGCGGTGAACTGCGCCGCCATCCCGAAGGAGCTTCTCGAATCGGAGCTGTTCGGCCATGAGAAGGGGGCCTTTACCGGGGCGACCTCGTTGAAACGGGGGAAGTTTGAGCTGGCCCATGGAGGGACCCTGTTCCTGGATGAGATCGGGGACATGGACCTCACCCTCCAGACAAAGATCCTCAGGGTCCTCCAGGAGAAGGAGGTCGAGCGGGTTGGGGGAGAAGGCGCCCTTGCGGTTGATGTGCGGATCATCGCCGCCTCCAACCAGGATCTGGAGGCCGCCGTGGCCCGGAAGACCTTTCGGGAGGATCTCTTCTACCGTCTGAATGTCGTAACCATTCATCTCCCCCCGTTGCGGGAGCGGAGGGAGGATATCCCCCTCCTGGTGGGGCACTTTCTGAGGCAGTATGCCGAGGAGCATGGGGAGGAGCCGAAGGTTTTCTCCTCTGAGGCCCTGGAGCTCCTCCTGAAGTACGCCTGGCCCGGGAACGTGAGGGAGCTGGAAAACGTGGTGAAGAGGGCCTGTGTCCTTTCCACGACCCCTCTCATCCTTCCGGAACATCTCCCGCCCCATCTTCTGACCGGTCGGGAGCCGGAGCAGGCCGTGGGCCTGGAGGAGATGCTGGCCAAGGGGGTCACCGCCCTGCTTCAGAAGCTTCGACCCGCCAAGGAGGGTGAACTCTACAGCTATTTCTTGAGCCTCCTGGAGCGACCGCTCTTCACCGAGGTTCTCCGCCGGACGGGGGGAAACCAGGTGGAGGCGGCTAGGCTTCTCGGCATCAACCGGAATACCTTGCGGAAGCGGCTTCGGGCCCTTGGCATCGAGCCTCCAAGGCCGTCCAGGAAGCGATGACAAGGGCAGAAGATTTTCTGCTCATTAAAAGGATCAAATGATCCAAATTGGTGGAGGTTGTCATGAGGGGAAGGGGTCTACTGGTGGTTGTTGCGATCGGTGTGGCGCTTGGGCTGGCCTTCTGGGGCTCTCAGGTCCCTCTGTCTGTGCAGGCGCATGAGGAGGAGCATGGGGGCCACGGGGCTCCCGGCCACTTTATGGGGTCTGGGCCAGACAAGGAGCAGAGGGAGGAGGCGGAAGGTGAGCAGCCCCAGGGGCTGGTGGTGGGCTACGACGGCCGGACACCCATCAGGATATCGGCCGACCACGCCGGTGTTGCCATGGATCCGGGTGGGGTTCCCAAAGGCTGGAAGTTTACCATCCCGGTCGGGGACCCGAAGCAGGGAAGGCGTCTCTTCGTGAAGTTTGAGTGCTACAAGTGTCACAAGATCGAAGGGGAACGATTTCCCGGCAAGCCGGGCGAGGTCGGCGGCCTTGGCCCTGACCTCACCGGAATGGGGGTGCATTCCGCCGAGTACCTGGCCGAGTCCATCCTCAACCCGAATGCGGTCCTCCTCGAGGGGGACGGGTTTCTGGGAGGGGATGGATTGTCCAAGATGCCGAGCTATAACGATGTCCTAACGCTTCAGGAGCTGGTTGATCTCGTCGCCTACCTCAAGACCCTTGTGCCCAAGGAGGGAGAGCATGCCCACGGCGGGCATCATCACTGATCCTGTCCAGGTGTTCCCTGAGATGGGGAGAAGGAGGGGCCGGGTCAACGGGACACCGGGCCGGCGAAGAGCCGCTCCGCTGGGGTTCCGAAGGAATCAGGGCTTCCGGGGTGGGGGGGCGGGAGCCCCTAAAAGGGCTAATCGGGCCGCTTTCCAGGCTCTCTCTAAGGCCCGGGAGACGGAGCGTGAATCGGGGCCTAAGACCCTGGCGACAACGCCGGCCTCTGTCGGAAGCTCGCTGGTCCCTCCGAGGCTTCCTTCTTCCTGGAAGACCTCGTGGAGTCTTCCGGCCAGCTCCCGGGCCTTCAGCCTCCGGGTCAAGAGGTAGAAACTCCCCACGACCTCCTGGTCCCCGAGGATCCCCTTTTTCTTGAGCGGGCATACCCGGGGCTGGAGGAGAAGGGTGTCCAAGAGGAGGAGCCTCTGCCTCTGATCGAAAGCCATCACTTTGGAAGCGTAGAGCTCATAGGCGAAGGACTCCCCCATGGCGACCCGGCCGGGGAGGAGGATCTCCCAGAAAAGAAGGGTCGCCTCCTCGTGGACCTGGAGGGTCACCTCCTGGTAAAACCTGGACCCCTGGAAGGGGATAACAGGATCCGGCAGGTACTCCACGTAGGTTCCCTCCTCGGCCTGGATGTTGACGGTCTGGATGGCGTAGTTCTCCTCCATCCGGTAAAGTTTCGTCGCCGCCTGGGTTGTGATGTGGACGAGGCTCCAGGCTTTGGCGAGGATGTTGATCCTCAACCGATCCCCCTGGAGGATGCCGCCGGTCGGGTTCAGGAGGGTGAGGAAGGCCATTCCAGGGAGGGCTGGGTCGAGGTACAGGGCCTTCTGGACCTGAAGAGGAACCCGGAAGAAGAGGTTTTTGATCCTGGTCTTTCCGTTCAAGGCTTCGAGCTCTACCTGAAGGAGGCCGACCTTCCCTGCCTGCCCCACGCCGAGCTGGGTCACCTCTGTCTCGAACAGGGTGAACTCCCGCGGGAGGACCTTTGGGGGGGAGAAGGCCTCATCGCTCCTCAAAGAGCGCATCCCGCTTGAGCCATTTGACGACATCGTCAATCCCCTCACCGGTCAAGCAGTTGGTGAACAGGAAGGGCTTGGCCCCCCGCATCTTCTTGGAATCTTCCTCCATCACCTTCAAACTGGCCCCCACATACGGCGCGAGATCCACCTTGTTGACCACCAGGAGGTCCGAGTGGGTGATGCCGGGACCGTTCTTCCTCGGGATCTTGTCCCCGGCGGCCACGTCAATGACATAGATGAAGTAGTCCACCAGGGCGGGGCTGAAGGTCAGGGTCAGGTTGTCCCCGCCACTCTCCACGAAGAGGAGGTGGGCGTCGGGGAACCTCCGCTCCATCTCCTCGATGGCTGCCAGATTCATCGTCGGGTCTTCCCGAACGGCCGTGTGGGGGCAGGCCCCTGTCTCCACCCCCAGGACCCGCTCCTCGTCCAAGATCCCCCGGAGGGTCCGCTTGATACGGAGGGCGTCCTCCACCGTGACGATGTCATTGGTGACCACGATGACCCCGTAGCCTGCCTCGACGAACTTCGGCACTAACCGTTCGATCAGGGCCGTCTTTCCCGAGCCGACAGGTCCACCGACGCCAACCCTGGCAATCCTTCCCATCCCTTCCTCCTAACTGATGAAGAGTCGGATCCGACTCCGCTGGTGCTTCATCCCCATGAGGTCAATGAAAGGGGCGAAGGCCCGCATCTCCTCCAGGGCCCTCCCGCGGTTCTGCTCCACCACCTGGACCATCAGGGGCTTTGACCGGTGAAGGATCGCCTGGGCCTCATCGTGGGGGAGGCGGATCAGGCGCATGGCAGCCCCCAGGAAGCTTGTGGCGAAGGAGTAAAGCTCAATTAGCATCGCCTGTTCCTTCTCGAGCTCTAACGTCTTGGCGACAACCCCGAGGGCGGTGGCGAAGTTCCCGGGGCTTTTCTCCTGGACGGTGGCCTCGTGATAGCGGAGCAGGAAGGGGTCAGGAAGGAAGGTGGCCGCGACCGAGAGGAGCTGCCTCCCCGACCTTACCGAGGCCTGGCCGAACTCCTTCACGAGCTTCATGGCCAGGAGCCTCCGGTCCACCTCCACCAGGAGGTCCAGATCCCCTTTCGAAGCTGCCTCCCAGGCCCATGCCACGGCTACGCTATCTGACGGCCCCACCAGGTGGGCCAGATAGTCCTTCAGAAGCTCCTCCATCTCCTTAAGACCCTTCACGAGCCCTTCCTGGACGAAGGCTTCAAGGGCGTGGGAGAGGGTGTAGAGGCCCGAGGGGAAGAAGGCGTCGGCAAGCTGGAGGGCGCTTAGGAAAGGGGAAGCCTGAACCGACGGCCCCTGTGGACCTCCAGCCACTGGCCCCTCCGGAGATCGATGTCAACCCTTCCCAGGTGCTCATACGCTTCCGGCCTTACCCTGGCGATGAGAAGACCATCACCGTCAACCACAACCTTTGCCCCCTTCTCCGGCCGCTCCGCAACGATGCAGGTCGTCATCCGGTGGTCCGGGAAGTCCAGGTTCAGGTGGGTCAAGGGATCAATCTCCCCCCCGAGGTCCAGAATCTTCAAGGCCTGGATGAGGCCATGCCTGGCCCTTCTCGGGTCTTTGACGAAGCCCTCGCCGTCAACGTTGGCCTCCTCGACGATGTGGCGGATCAGCATCTTGATCCCTCTTCAGATCAGGTAGTAGAGCTGGGTCAAGGCCAGCCGCTCGGCCGGCTCCACCGTGGCCAGAGCGCCGTCTACCTTCACCTGGTAGGTCTCGGGATCCACCTCGATCACCGGGGTCCTGTCGTTCCGGACCATCTGACGCTTGGTCAGGCCCCGGCAGCGCGAAACAGGGTGGATGATCCGCTTGAGACCCAGCCTTTCGGGGACGCCCAGTTCCAGGGCGGCCTTTGAGAGAAAGGTCACAGAGGTCCTGGGCAACGCAGCGCCAAAGGCCCCGAACATGGGGCGGTAGGAGACAGGCTCCGGCGTCGGGATAGAGGCGTTCGGATCCCCCATCAGGGCCCAGTTGATGAATCCCCCTTTGATGACCATCTTTGGCTTCGCCCCGAAGAAGGGAATAGGCCACAGGACGATATCGGCCAGCTTCCCCGGTTCCAGCGACCCGACGAGGTCGGCGATCCCGTGGGCGATGGCGGGGTTGATGGTGAGCTTGGCCAGGTACCGGAGGACCCGGAAGTTGTCATGGGTCGGCGAGTCCTCAGGGAGTTTCCCCTTGATCCGCTTCATCTTGTCCGCCGTCTGGATGAGGCGGGTGAAGCTCTCCCCCACCCGCCCCATGGCCTGGGAGTCGGAGGAGTACATGCTCAACACCCCCAGGTCATGGAGGACATCCTCCGCCGCGATCGTCTCGGCCCGGATCCGGCTCTCGGCGAAGGCGACATCCTCGGGGACGGCCGGGTTCAGGTGGTGGCAGACCATGAGCATGTCCAGATGCTCGTCCAGGGTGTTGACCGTGTAGGGCCTGGTGGGGTTCGTCGAGGAGGGGAGGACGTTGGGTTCCCCGGCGATCCTGATGATGTCCGGGGCATGGCCCCCCCCGGCCCCCTCCGTGTGAAAGGTGTGGATCGTCCTCCCGTCAATGGCGGCGATGGTCTCCTCGACGAAACCGGCCTCGTTCAAGGTATCCGTGTGGATAGAGACCTGGACGTCGTACTGGTCGGCCACGGTGAGGCAGCACCGGATGACGGCCGGGGTCGCCCCCCAGTCTTCATGGATCTTTAAACCGCAGGCCCCGGCCTCCAGCTGCTCGATCAGGGGTCCGGGCCGGCTGGCATTCCCCTTCCCCAGGAGGCCCCAGTTCACGGGGAGGCCCTCGGCGGCTTCCAGCATCCTGTGGATGTTCCAAGGGCCGGGGGTGCAGGTCGTCGCCTTCGTCCCATCGGCCGGGCCGGTCCCTCCTCCGATCAATGTGGTGATCCCGTTGGAGAGGGCCTCGAAGGCCTGCTGGGGGCAGATCATGTGGATGTGGGTGTCAATTCCCCCTGGCGTCGCGATCAGGTGCGCCCCGTTGATCACCTCGGTCCCGGGCCCCACGATGAGACGGGGATCCACACCGTCCATGACATAGGGGTTCCCCGCCTTCCCGATCCCGGCGATCCGCCCCTCCTTTACCCCCAGGTCTGCCTTCAGGATCCCCAGGATGGGGTCCATGATGATGACGTTCGTGATGACAAGATCCAGGGCCCCCTGGGTGTTGGTCATCCCGGGACACTGGCCCATCCCGTCCCGGATCGTCTTCCCGCCCCCAAAGACCACCTCGTCCCCGTAGATCAGAAGGTCCCGTTCGATCTCGCAGAGGAGATCGGTATCGGCCAATCGGAACCGGTCCCCTGTCGTGGGGCCGAAGAGGTCCGTATAGGGCTTCCGGCTGATCTTCATCGGATCCTCCCCTAGAGGGTGAGATACCGTTGGATAGCTTCCTCCTGAAGCTCCTGGATCCTTCCCTCCGCCACCATCGAGCCCTTTTCCATCACGTAGGCATAATCGGCCAACCGCCAGGCGAATTCGAGATACTGCTCCACCAGGAGGATGGAGAGGTGACCTTCCTCTTTGATCCGTCGGATGACGTCCTCGATCTCCAGGATGATCGAGGGTTGGATGCCTTCGGTCGGCTCATCAAGGAGCAAGAGCCTGGGGCGGGTGACCAGGGCCCTGGCAATCGCCAGCTGCTGCTGCTCCCCCCCGCTTAACCCTCCCCCTTTCCTGGTCAGCATCCTCTTTAATGCCGGGAAAAGCTGGAAGATCTCGCCAGGGATCATACCGTCTTTCCCCTGGGCCACGAGCCCCAGTTGTAAGTTCTCCAGCACCGTCAGTCCAGGGAAGATCTCCCGCCCCTGAGGGACATAGCCGATCCCCCGTCTGGCCCGCTCATCAGGGGACAGGCGAGCAAGATCCTCCCCGTTAAAGAGGATGGAGCCTCTCCACAGCTTGAGGAGGCCCATGATGACCTTTAAGAGGGTCGTCTTCCCCACCCCGTTTCGCCCCATGAGACAAACGATCTGCCCTTCAGGGACATGGAGGTGGACATCCCACAGGATCCGGCTTTCTCCATACCCGGCGCTAAGGCCTTGAATGCTCAGCATCAGGTTCGCCCCCTTCCCAGATAGACCTCGATGACGCGGGGATCGCGTTGCACCTCCTCCACCGGCCCCTCACACAGGATGGCTCCCTCATGGAGCACCGTCACCTTTTGGACCGTCTTGCGGACAAATTCCATGTCATGCTCGACGATGAGGACCGCATGATCTTTGGCGATCCATTGGAGGAGCTGGCTGGTCTTCTCCCGTTCCTCTTCCGTCATACCGGCAACAGGCTCGTCCAGGAGGAAGAGTTCCGGGTCCTGGACCATGACCATTCCGATCTCCAGCCACTGCATCTCGCCGTGGGAGAGGGAGCCTGCCTTCTGATGGGCCTTCTTCATGAGGCCAAGGGTCTCCAGGGTGGAATGGATCCTGTGGGTCTGTTCGGGCGTGAGGCATCCGAACAGGGTCGAGAAGACGTTCCGAGGGCGGCGAAGGGCAAGGGCCAGGTTTTCAAGGAGGGTCAGGTTCTTGAAGACGGTAGGGGTCTGGAATTTGCGCCCGATGCCAAGGGTGGCGATCTCGTGCTCCTCCAGCTTGGTCAGATCGGCCCTCTCCCCGAAGATGATCCGTCCTTTCTCCGGCTTCACCTTCCCACAGATCACATCCAGGAGGGTTGTCTTCCCCGCGCCGTTGGGGCCGGTCAGGGCCCGAAGCTCACCGTGGTCGACGTAGAGGTTCACCCCCCGGAGGGCCTGAAAGCCATCAAAGCTGACGGTGACATCCTCAAGGTAGATGATGGTCCCGTGCTTCCCCATGCCACCCCCCCAGGAGACGGGAGGCTGGAAACCCCAGCCTCTAGTCTCGGCTGATGGCTGACGGCTGAACACGACCTCGTTCAAAGAACCTTCCTCGAATCTGACGCCCCCTCTGACGGAGCTGGTGGGGGAGACCGATCAGCCCGTCCGGGAACAAGAGCACGACCGCCACGAACAGTCCCCCCAGGATGATCGGCCACCACTCCGGGGCGTGGGCGGTCAAGAGACTCCGGGCAGCGTTGATCCCAACGGTCCCCAGGAGGGCCCCGAAAAGGGTCCCTCTGCCCCCGGCGGCGACCCAGACCACGATCTCTAACGAAGGGAGGACGCCGATCTGGCCGGGCGTGATGATCCCCACCTGTGGCACATACAAGGCCCCGGCCAAGCCGGCCAGAGCCGCCGCTATCACGAAGCTGAAGGTTTTATACTGAGCAACGGGATAGCCCAGGAAGCGGAGCCTCTCTTCCTGATCCCGGAGGGCCGTCAGCACCAGGCCCATCTTCGAGCTGACCAGCCACCGGCAGAGGAGAAGACTCCCGACGAGACAAAGGACCGTGACCAGGTAAAGCCCCCTGAGCGTACTCGGGTTGCCCAGGGAGAACCCCAGGATGGTTTTGAAATCGGTGAGGCCGTTGGTCCCCCCCAAGTTCAGCTCGTTCCGGTTGAAGAGGAGCCAGGTAGCAAAGGCGATGGCCTGGGTCAGGATGGCAAAATAGGTCCCGCCGACCCTCCGGCGAAAGGTCAAGGACCCGATGAGAAAGGCGGCGAGGGCCGGGAGCAGAAGGGAGGAGAGGAAGGCGAACCAGAAGTGCCGGTAAGGCTTCCAGAACAGGGGAAGCTGGTAGACCTGGTTCCAGATCATGAAATCGGGGATCGGCTCGCCGTACACTCCCTTCCCGCTTGATTCCAACATCAGGTACATCCCGAGGGAATAGGCTCCCAGGCCAAAGAAGACAGCCTGCCCCAGGCTCAGGATCCCCGTATACCCCCAGATCAGATCCATCCCCAAGGCGAGGATCGCCAGGGAGAGATATTTGCCGAAGAGGTTCAGATAATAGTTGGAAAGGATCCCGAGGAGGTTCAGGAGGGGGAGTCCGATGAGCAGCAGACCCCCTAAGACCGCTTCAGGCAAGAACGGAGGCTTCCGGGGCTTGGTTGGCTGCATCGCCGCTCCCTCCCGGTTACCGGACCATGACCTCTCCCGCCCGCTCCTTGGTCGGGAAAAGGCCTGTCGGTTTAAGCTGCAGGAAGAGGATCACCAAGGCGAGGATGCCCACCTTCGCATAGATGGCGGCGGCTGTTCCCCCGATGATAGGCTCCAGGAGCTTGTTCGCCATCCCAATGCCGAAGGAGGCCAGGACCGTCCCCAGGAGCTTCCCAACTCCTCCCAGCACGACCACCATGAACGAATCCACGATATAGGTCTTGCCCACCTCAGGGTCCACGGTCCCGATGAGGCTCAACGCACATCCGGCCAGACCCGCGAGACCTGTCCCGAGGGCAAACGTGAGGGCGTCAACCTTTGGGGCCGAGACCCCCAGGCAGGCCGCCATCGCCCGATTCTGCATCACGGACCGGATCTTCAGGCCCGTATCGGATCGGTACAGGAGCACGGAGACGGCCAGAAGACAGAGGACGGACAGGAGGATGATAAAGATCCGGCTGGACGGAAAGATCAGACCGGGCATGACCTCGAAACCGCCCCGGAACCAGGTGGGGGGGCTCACGCTGGTCTGATCGCCAAAATACAGCCGCGCCCCCTGTTGGAGGACCATCCCGATTCCCCACGTGACCAGCAGGCTCTCCAGCGGCCGGCCGTAAAGGAACCGGAGGATCCCCCGTTCCAGGAGCATCCCCACACTTCCTCCCAAGAGAAACGAAAGAGGCAGGGCCAGGAGGAAGGAGGCATCCTGATACCGGGGGAGATGGGAGGCAAACAGCTCCTGGAGGATATAGGCCGTGTAGGAGCCCAGCATGAGCATCTCCCCGTGGGCCATGTTGATGATCCCCATGAGCCCGAAGGTGATCGCCAATCCGAGACTCATGATCAGCAGGATCGAGGTGAGGCTCAACCCGTTGAAGAGGTACCCAACGGCGTTTCGGAGCTTTAAGTACCCTTCAATGCTGCTGATGGCGTGTTTGATGGCGTCTTGAACCTGGGTATCCTGCTCCTTTTCAAGGAGGGCCTTTAGCGGACCCAGGGCCGCCTCCGACCGGGTTTTGCCGAAGAAGGCCACAGCCCGGAGGCGCCTCTGAGGATCCGGATCAAAGAGCGTTAACCGGTGGAGGGCCTCCGTCATCACCTGTTCCACCTGAGGATCGCGCTCCCGCTTGAGGGCCCTCTCCAGGAGGGACACGACCCTGGCCTCCTGAAGATTGCCCAGTTTCCGGGCGGCCGATTTCCGGATCTCGGGATCTTCATCGGAGAGGTTGATGAAGTCCAGAGCCTGTTGAAGGAGAGGGATGTTCACCTCCTCCAGCGGGACCTGCTCCAGGCCCTTCTCGGGAAGGATTGGTTGGCCTGAGGCGTCGAGGAGGGGTCCTCCGTGAAGATCCGTGTAGGTCCCGGTTTCGTCCAGGATCAGGAACCTGCCTTTCCAGCGGTAAAGCGCCCCGTCCTGCAGGGCCTTTAGCACCCCCTTGAAGGCAGGATCGGCCCGGTCCCGGATCCGTTCCAGCGTCTCCCGTTGCTTCTGGGGGGTCGCAAGATCCCTGATGGAGGCTTCTGGAGAAGCGGCACCGACCCGTCCAAGGGAAAGCCCGCTGAACATAAGCCAGCCAACGAAGATCAACCATGGCCTTCTTTTCATCTTGGATGACCCGAGTCCCGAACCAGAGGGTGGACTACTTCTTGTCGGATAACCAGACCCGCTTCCCACCGACCAGGTCATAGGTCCCCTTGCCGTTCCCACTCCAGTCGCAGGCCCGCCCCGGGTAGGTCAATGGGCTCCAGGGCTCCGGCGGGACCCATCCTTTTGTCTTCCAGACGATATCAAACTGGCCGTCCTCCCGGATCTTTCCGATGTAGACGGGCTTCCAGGTGTGGTGGTTCTTTTCGTCCACCTTGTACTTGCCGATCGGGCTGTCGATCTCCAGCCCCTCCAGGGCTTCCAGAACCTTCTCGAGGTTGGTGGTCTTCGCCTTCTCCACCGCCTTGGCCCACAGCTTGACATGGACGTAGGCATGCATCATGGGGTCATCGGTGACGCACTGCTTGTCCGGAATGCCCCGCTTCTTGCACCACGCCTTGTAGGCCTTGACCCACCTGATATTCTGGGGGGTCTTTAACGACATGAAGTAGTTCCAGGAGGCCAGATGCCCGACCAGGGGTTTCACGTCCAGGGTCTGAAGCTCCACCTCCGCGAAGCTGAAGGAGATGACTGGGCATTTATCGGCTGTGACGCCCTGGTTGGCCAGCTCCTTAAAGAAGGGGACGTTCGAGTCGCCGTTGATGGTGTTGATCACCGCGGCGTCCCCTCTGGCGCAGAAGCTTTTGATCTTCCCCACGATGGTCTGATAATCCTGATGGTGAAACGGGGTGTATTCCTCCATGATGTCCGGTTCCCTCACGCCCTTGACCTTGGTCAGATAGAGCCGGAGGATCTTGTTGGTCGTCCTGGGATAGACATAGTCGGTCCCGATCAGGTAGAACCGTTTCTTGCTCCCGCCCTGAGGGCTCATGAGGTAGTCCACGGCCGGGGTGGCCTGCTGGTTGATCGTGGCCCCTGTGTAGATGACATTCTTCGAGCACTCCTCCCCCTCGTACTGCACCGGGTAGAAGAGGAGCCCGTTGTACCGCTCGAACACCGGGAGAACAGACTTTCGGCTGACCGAGGTCCAGCAGCCGAAGACGGCGGCCACTCTATCCTGGAGGAGGAGCTTCTTGGCCTTCTCGGCGAAGAGGTCCCAGTTCGAGGCCGGGTCCTCCACAACAGGCTCCACCTTCCGCCCCAGGAGGCCGCCTGCTCTGTTGATCTCGTCAATGGCCATCAGGACCACCTCTTTGATCGGCGTCTCGCTGATGGCCATGGTCCCGCTCAAGGAGTGGAGCACCCCGACTTTAATGGGCTCCTTCTCCGTCGCCTCGAGGGGTCGGACGAAGAGGGGCAGGGACCCCGAGAGGGCTGCTGCTGCCAAAGCTCCGGCGAGGGCTCCTCGCCACCCGAAGGGCTGTCGTGCTGCCCGCTCTTTCAGGATGATCGTCACCATCGTTTCCACCCTCCTTTTCTCAAACACCTTTGAACCCAAAGAGTCTGGCCTTTGTCAGGACCTCCACCGCCTTCGAAGATGAGCGGACACTGCCGTTCACCAGATCGTTGAAGCCAATGACCTGCTTCATGCCGCCGATCTCCACCAGCTCCACCTCCTTTTCATCCCCCGGCTCGAACCGGACCGCCGTTCCTGCCGGGATGTTCAGGCGCATCCCCAGGGCCAGCTCCCTAGGGAATTCCAGGGCTTTGTTCGCCTCGAAGAAGTGGAAGTGGGACCCCACCTGGATGGGGCGATCGCCTGTGTTCCGGACGAGGATCCTGACCGTCTTCCGCCCGGCGTTCAGTTCGATGGGATCATCCTTTAAGAGGTAATCCCCGAGGCCCATCGTTCCCCTCCCTATGAGATCGGGTCGTGGACCGAGACGAGCTTCGTCCCGTCGGGGAAGGTGGCCTCCACCTGGACCAGGTGGACCATCTCCGGCACCCCCTCCATGACCTCTTCCCGCTTCAGCACCTTCTTCCCCAGGGCCATGAGTTCCGCCACCGATCGGCCCTCCCTGGCCCCTTCCAGGATCGCCTCAGCGATCAGGGCCACCGCCTCTGCGTAGTTCAGCTTGAGACCCCTGGCCCTCCGCCTCCTGGCCAGGTCAGCCACGATGTAAATGGAGAGTTTGTCCAGCTCACGAGGGGTCAGCATCATGCCTCTTATCCTCTCTGAATTTCGGCGTGGGACGGCACTGCCTAGGCCTGCCCAGGTATTGACCAGCTTCGCTTCTCCCCTAAAGTCTTCATAGCGATCTCGTGAGCCTAGAACTGATAGACGGCCTCGGCGGTGATGGTATCCTGGCTCTTTCGGGTGCTTGCTCCGGCCTCGCCGTCAAAGACCCGTTGGGTGCCGCCTTTGGTTACGGACTGGTCATGGCGGTACTCCAGGCGGGTGAAGAGGCCTTTCCAGATTTTGTACTTGATGGTGGCCGTGACCTCGTAGACGTTCAAGCGGCTCCGAAGAGGAAGGCCGGAGGGGCCTGCTCCTGCAAAGGCCGTCCTCGCCCCGTCCTCGTCAATGAAATACTCGCCCCGGACGGCGAAGGAGAGCTTCTCCGTCACGTCATAGCCGACGATCAGGGCGATCCCCTGCCAGAGGGCTTTCCGAAGAAGGCCGGTCCCGTCATCTACGGCCCGGTCCTCCCCCCCGTAGTCGTAGTTGGCCTGGAGGGTCAGGGTCTTCACAAAAGGAGGATTGTAGGTTGCCACCAGATCAATCACCCACCGTTTCGGGCTCTCCAGGCCGGCCTGCTCGGCCCCCCAGATCCCGTTCACAAGGAACGTGAAGCCTTGAACAGGTGTCAGCGAGACCTGGCCGATGGCCGTCTTCCCCCGGTTGTTGTCCTTCACGTTATCCCAACCCTGGACCACCCCCAGGGTTGCGCTGAGACGGTCGGTGAACGGATAGGTCGCCAGGGCGCCTACATGGGTGAAAGGGATGGCGAAGCCGAAGAGGAAGGAGCGGGAGATGTGGAAGTTGGCCGGGGCCTCGATGACCTCGGCCCCCAGGAGGGTGGCGAACTTCCCAGTCTTGAACGTCACCCCTTTCCCAACCGGGGCTATGTAGGTAACATAGGCCTGTTGGAGGTCGAAGGGGTTGTCGTCCCCGGCCCCCAAGCCGGCCGCTTTGGTCTTCCGGGTGTCCCGCCCCGCGTTCACGACCAGACCGAAGCCGATGGGGACCTTCTCGGTGGGCTGTCGGGAGATGGAAAGCTCCGTGTTGTTGATGTTGAACTGGTTAGCATCGTCGTCGAAGACCCGGAGCTGGTTGGTCAGACTTGGCGGGTCGTTGAGGTTGAAGTTGTAGGTCGTCTCCACGTAGCCGCTGAAGGTCAGCTCCTTGAGGAAGTTTAAGAAGGGCGACGTGATGGCCTCTTCGACGGCCTTTAACCGGTCTCCCACGGTGGTTGCCTGGGCGGCCTCATCTCCCCACGCCAGTCCCTGGACCAGCATCAAAGATCCCAACAGACCCCCGATTCCCATCCATCGTCTTTTCATACGATCCCTCCTACCGCTGCTTCCTGCCGGTGGCCTCTTCCGCCAGGACAATGACCCTTTCCTTGATGGCTTTCCAGGCTTTTCCGCCGGTTCCTCATTCAAGACCTCCCGTTCCTCATCCACGATCTACGGCCAGGGGAGAGGGGTGGGGCTCCTGCCCTTCCAGGAGCCCCATGCCCTAAAGAGGAGGAGGAAGGGGTTATGAGGAGGGGATTCTTACCCTCACAGGCTGGGCCTGAGGACTGCTTGCCCCGAATGCCCCGGCTGGCTCAGGAGCCCTGGCGAGGCCGAAGTCGGCATCGGGATAGCCCGGGATGCTCATCTCGTGAAAGTCGAGGCCGGCCAGCTCCACCTCCGGAGCAACGCGCAGGCCCACGATGGCATCGAGGATCTTGAAGAAGATCCAGGAGGCGGTGAAGATAAACACGAAGTTTGCGAGCGGCCCGATGACCTGGGCGAGGAACTGGCCGGGATCCCCATAGAGGAGGCCCTTGACAGTCCCCGGGATGCCATTCCAGCCCTCGCCGTAGGTCCCGTCGGCGAAGAGCCCCAGGCTTAAGACCCCCCACGCCCCACAGGTCCCATGGACGGAGATAGCCCCCACCGGATCATCCACCTTCAGGACCCGCTCCAGGAAGAACACGCTCCAGCAGACCAATACCCCGGCCACCACCCCGATGAGGAAGGCCCAGACAGAGTTCACGAAGGCGCAGGGGGCCGTGATGGCCACCAACCCGGCCAGCATCCCGTTGGCGGCCATGCTGGGATCGGGCTTCCCAAACTTCGCCCACATGTAGAGGGTGGCGGCGATGGCCCCAGAAGCTGAAGCCAGCATGGTGTTCGTGGCGATCACCCCGATCCGGAGATCCGTCCCCGCCAAGGTGCTCCCGGGGTTGAACCCAAACCAGCCGAAGGCGAGGATAAAAGTCCCTAAGATGGCCATCGGGATATTGTGGCCCGGGAGGGCATTCGGGGTCCCATCCTTGTTGTACTTGCCGATCCTTGGGCCGAGGACCAGCGCCCCTGCGAGGCCTGTCACCCCGCCCACCATGTGGACGACCGACGAGCCGGCAAAGTCAATGTAGCCATGGCCCAAGCCGAAGTTCTTCCCCAGCTGGGCGAGCCACCCTCCCCCCCAGACCCAGTTGGCGAAGAGGGGGTAGGTGAGCATCGAGATGAAGAACCCGTAGAGGAAGAAGGCGGAGAACTTCCACCGCTCGGCCATGGCCCCCGTCGGGATCGTTGCCGCCGTGTCCATGAAGACCATCTGGAAGAGGAAGAGGGTGAAGATAGCCGCATCGTAGGCGACTCCGGACAGGAAGAAGCCCTTCGTCCCGAAGAGGCCGAAGTCCTTGCCGAAGAGCTTGATCGTGAACTCCCCATCTAAGCCGGGGGTTCCCCCGGCCAGGGGGCTTCCCCCCACCCCGCCCATCTGGAGGGCGAAGCCCAGGATCCAGTAGCCGGTCATCCCGATGGCATAGATGAGGAAGTTCATCATCATCGTGTGGGCGGCGTTTTTGGCCCGGCAGAATCCCGTCTCCACCAGGGCGAAGCCGGCCTGCATGAACATGACCAGGAAGCCGGTGATCAAGGTCCACACGATGTTCATGGCAATCCGGTTCTTCCCGACAGCTTCAGCGATCTCGATCAGGGTGGGCTTCCCGGGCTCCTTAGCCGGGATGTCGGCGATGGTGCCCGTGGCCGCTCCCGATGGGTCCGGCTTTACGGGGGCCGGCGCCATCTCCTGAGATGCCCCTGGTTGGGCCGCCGGCTGCTCCTCGGCCCAGAGCGAAACGGGCAGGATCAACCACAGCAGCCCTAGTAGGATCATGAATCTCCCGAATCTTTGTGCACCCGTGCTCATCTCAACCCTCCCGGGAATTCACCCCACTTCAGCCAACACGCGCCCAAGGATTAAATGGCTGCTTCGCCGCGCTCCCCCGTTCGGATTCGGATGACCTCCTCGACGGAGGTGATGCTGATCTTGCCGTCGCCGATCCTCCCTGTCCAGGCCGCCTTCATGGCGGCCTCGACCGCTCGCTCAACCAGGGCCTCCGGGACCAGGAGTTCAATCTTCACCTTGGGCAGGAAGGCGATGCTGTACTCGGCCCCCCGGTACAGCTCCGTATGCCCCTTCTGCCGCCCGAAGCCTTTGACCTCGGTGACCGTCATCCCAGTGATTCCCACCTCGGCCAGGGCCTCTTTTACCTCGTCCAACTTGTGCGGCCGGATGATGAGATCGATCCGTTTCATCGTGACCTCCTCACAGGTCGTAGTAGAGGTAGAACTCGTACGGGTGGGGGCGGAGGCGAATGGCGTCCACTTCTTTGGTCCGCTTGTACCGGATCCAGGTCTCCAGGACATCCTCCGTGAAAACATCCCC
>CAZHST010000037.1:0-27597 GCA_964535215.1 uncultured bacterium | reverse complement strand
AGGCTTCCTCCCCGGCCTGAAAAGGTTTACCCCCCTTTCTCAGGCTGTAGAATTTTTCTGTTTACAGATTGTTTCGTATGTGATAGCTTATTAAAAGCTAGTTTCTAACTTGTTGTCAATGTTGGTTTTTAGACCACCGTGTTCTAGAAGGGAGGGAGAGTATCTTTGAAGAGCTTGAAAACGAAGTCTCAAGACTTCAAAGAGAAGGTAAAGAGGTTCATAGACCTCTGTCGGGAGAAGGGACTGCGGGTGACCCATCAGCGGCTTGCCATCTACGAAGCTGTCGCTGGGTCCCCTGACCACCCCACCGCCGAGGTCGTCTATAACCAGATCAGGAAGAAATACCCCATGATCTCATTGGCAACCGTCTACAAGACGCTGGAGACCTTGCACGAGATCGGGGCCATCTGGCGGGTAAACCTCCTGCACGACAAAGCTTACTACGATGCAAACCTGGACCCCCACCACCATTTGGTTTGCATCCGTTGTAAAAAGATCCTTGATGTCTCTGATGATGACCTGGATTTCTACGAGGATAATCTGATTGACATCCCCCCTCGAGTGGCCGACTTTCAAGTCCTGAACTACGCCTTGTGGATCAGGGGGCTCTGTCCAGAGTGCCAAGGGCGTAACTAGATGGAGGAGTTTGTCCTTTTCACTGTTTTTTTCTTCTTTTTAGGAAAACTATTCTTAGGTAATAATAAATTTCAAAAGACTGGAGTCCCAGGTCATGGGGGGATCGGGGGGGAGGATGAGGGGCATGGATAACCTTCAATTTCTTTCGAGGCGGAGCTTCTTGGTGTCCCTTCTAGGGGCGGCTTGGCTTTCCCCTTTTCTCCGGGGGTCCTTGGGCCCTGGTCGCTCCCTCTTTGCTCGGGGGATCCAAGAGGAGCCGGAAGACCCTCAGAGACCTGAGCGGCAGCATCTGCCGAGGGTCAACGTTCCGAGGGTTGCAGCCGTTGGATCGGTCGTCCCCATCGTTGTGGAGGTGGACCATCCAATGGAACCCGACCATTATATCAAACGCATCGAGATCCTCAACTACAACGATCCTATTCCCTCCAAAGGGACGTTTTACCTCACCCCGGCCAACGGCCATGCCTACCTTTCCACCCAGGTGAGGATGAGTACCGGCGAGTCCTCAGTGGTTGTCCTTGTGGAGTGCAACCGGCATGGAACCTGGACCGCGAGCCGTCCTATCACGGTGAAGGGGGAAGGATGCGCCATAGGGCCAGAGGAGGAAGGAGGAACCTTTGAAATCCGCGAGCCGAGGCTCAGACTGCCCAGGTTGATCAAGACGGGGGAGGTCATCAAGGTCCAGGTGAAGTTCACCCATCCCTGTCGGACAGGCTTGAGGAAGGTGGATGGCAGGTTCATCCAGGAGCAGTCACCTTTGTACATCAAGACTATGGAGGTTTTCTACGGCGGTGAGCGGATCAGCCTCTATGAGATGACCCCGGCGTTAAGCGATAACCCCTTCATCAGCTTTATGTTAAAGGCCGCTAAGGAGGCCCTCCTCAAGATCGTCTTTACCAACAGTGAGGGGGAGAAATTTGAGGTCGCCGAGGAGCTGCGGTTCTCCCGATAGCTAGAGGAAAGGAGCTGAGGCCGCGATCCTTTTCAAAGGGGGAGCCCGTCCATGGTGGAAGTCCGATTCGATGACTCACCCTCCCAAGCCACGGCCAGGGCCATCATGGGGAAGAACTTTCTGGGCATCCCCGAGGTGCACAAGGCCTTCGGGGTCACCCTGACCCCTGAGGAGCTGAAGGAAGTGGAGGTCATCAGCTTTGGCGGCAAGGCGTTAGGCCTGGCAGAGCTAGAGCCCCTCAAGGAGACCCATGTCCTCTTCCTGGGGGTGTCCCGGGATGGGCAAGGGAAGCCCTTGACCATCAACCGGTTGAGGGAGCTTTTCCCCAGGACCGGCCAGCCTCGGTTCGCCCCCTATGATTGGTTCGCCAAGGAAGAGTTCGCGACCAAGCCGACCCCTCGCCTCCGCTGGTACTTGATGCGGAAGGAGATCCTCCCTGAGAGCATGGGTAAAACGTGGCGGGAGCAGGAGAGACTCTTGAAGCCCGATGAGGAACGTCCCCTCGCCGTGGAGGTCACCTATCTGGCTTTCTTTTATTACCTGATCAACCGCGAGAGGTTGTTCGAGCACGACTACGTCTGGTGCCGGGATCGAGACCCCGTCGGGAAGTACGCCTTCGTCGGCCTCTTCACCCCTGAAGGCTTCAACGTCTACTACACCTGGCCCCAGAACGCCTTCCCTCGCTTAGGGCTTATCCCATCCAGGAGGTAACGGCCAATGCCAAGAACATCTACCCAATCTTCCCTTTCAGTTTACACAAGAAGCCGCCGCCTTGGGTTGGCCCTTCTCCTCCTCTCGTTAAGGCTTGCCGTTCTCCTTCCCGACTCCTGGGCCGTCCACCTGGGCCCTCTCGTCACGGGATACGAGTCCGTGGAGAAGGGGGACTTTGACGCTGCCCTCACGGAGTTTCAAAAGGCCATCGCCCTCGCCCCTAACGACACCAGGGCCCAGTACGGCGTCGGGTACGTCTACCTCCAGAAGGGCCAGCCTGCCCTGGCGGTACCCTACTTCAAGAAGGCCTTCGAGGTCGCCAGCGAAGGTGACAGGACCGGGAAGTTGAACGCCGCCATGTCCCTGGCAGAAGCCTATGCGCTCTTAAAACAGGCCGATGAGGCGGTCCGCTGGGTCCGGGAGGCAAGGGGTTGGTTCGAGAAGATGGGGTGGGCCGAGGAGGTTTGGAAGAGGCGGTTAGGAGGCCCATCCTTCCAAAGCCTTCGAGAAGACCCAAGGTACAAGGCGTTGGTGGAGGGTCGGCGATGAGGAGGAAGGCTTTGGTGCTTGTCGCTTCCACGACTCTCGCCGGGCTGGTTCTTTTGTTCTGGGGGCCTTCCTCCGCCCAGCAGAAGGTCCCGATGCCGGTCCCCCCTTCGGTCCAGAAGTCCCTCGGAAAGGACATCGGTCGGTCCTACGTTTATCTCTCCACGGACCCTCGACGGAGCTTCCTCTACGTCGTCGGCGAACAACCGTCCATCACGAAGCATTCCTTCCTGCTGCTCATCCAGGCGACGCGGGAGTTGGCCCGACGGCCTGAATTCAGCAAGTACAAGGACCTCCGGGTCTGGCACATCCGGATCGTCGAGGCGGAGGATCCTGAAAATTACGTCTCGTTCGTGTTCGACCCCCACCGGGTGGATGAGATGGTGAAGGCCAGCGATCCGGCGTTCTTCCTGGCCGTGGACTACATCCTTTCGAAGATAGCCGGCCAACCGGACACCTACGAGGTTTGGTCGGGGAAGCCTCCGAACGTCCAGGTTCGACCGGACCTTAAGAAGCGGAAACGGCTTTTAAAGGAGTTGGGCCTTTAGGGGAGGAGAGGGATCCATGGCCCCTGTTCGCTCCAGATCCTTGTGGGTCCTGTTTGCCGCGCTGGGTGTGTCGTTCTTGATGGTCCCCCTTTGCCGGGCTCAAGGGAGTCCCGAAAATGTCCTAAAGGCGTACACCCAGGCCCTTTACGCCAGGGACTTCGAACAGGCCTATCCCCTTCTCTCGGAAGCCGACAGGAAACTGAAATCCAAGGAGGAGTACCTCAGGGAGAACCCCCCTTTTCAAGGATTCGCCCTCCAAGCGGCCAGGAAGCTTGCCTCCTACATTGATTACGAAGATATCCACGTCCAGATCCAAGGAACGACTGCCACCGTGAAGGTCCGTTGGCGGCTCCCCTCCGGGAACGCCCCTGAGATCAGGAGCCTCTTGCAAGACTGGGACGAGGACCGCCTCTCCACCCTTTCGAAGGCGGAACAGGAGGCCATCCTAGAGAAGCTGGAGGCGCTTCGGAGGAGCGGGAAGCTTCCGATGCTGGAAGGCGAGGACTCTTTTGAGCTGCTCAGGGAGGCCCCAGGATGGAGGGTCTTCCTGAACTGGGGAGGGGCGATCAAGGTCATCTTCCGGGGCGAGGCCAAGATGGGGCTTCCCTGGGAGTTTTATCCCGTCCAAGAGGTCGTCCTGGCCAGGCCTGGAGAGACCCTTCGAGCGATCTACCGGGCGAAGAACCTTGCCGACCGGACGACTGAAGGCAAGGCCAGGCACCTGGATGAGCCGAAGGAGCTGGCCGAGAAATACCTGGAGATGGTTCAGTGCTTCTGCTTCATCCAGCAGGCCCTGGAGCCTGGGGAGGAGAAGGAGTTCCCTCTCCTGTTCCGGGTCAAGGAGGGCGTCCCAGAGGACGTGAAAAGTTTCCAGATCACCTATGAGTTCTATCCCCTCGAACATTTTAGGGGGGAGTGGGAGCAGGAGGAGCAGCATGGCCACGTTCCTATCACACCGGAACAGGGCCGATGAAGGGGCATCAGGGATGAGGCGATGGACCCTATGGGAGGCCATAGGGTTTGCCCTCGCCCTGAGCCCCTTCTGGGTTTCTGAGGCCCTTGGGGCCGAGGTGTGGGTGACGAACCAATCCTCGGACACCATCAGCATCATTGATGCCGATGTCCTGAAGGTCATCGCGACCATTCCCTCAGGGGGCAGGGAGCCCCACAACGTCACCTTCACCCCAGATGGGAGAGAGGCCTGGGTCTCGAACGTCGGGTCGAACACGATCAGCGTCATTGACACGGCCACGAAGAACGTCATCGTGACCATCCCAGGGGGGATACGGGCTCACGCCGTGACCTTCACCCGCGATGGGGAGCAGGCCTGGCTTGCCAACCCAGGGTCCAACGATGTCTGGATCATCGAAGCCTCCACCAAGAAGGTCGTCAAGACCATCCCGGTCGGCAGGGGTCCCCAGCTCGTGGTCTTTTCCAAAGACGGCACGAAGGCCTTTCTCTCTTTAAGCGGTGCCGAAGAGGTTTGGGTTTTGGACGCCAGGACCCATCAGGTCCTTGCGAAGGTTCCGGCCGGGAAGGACGCGATGGGGTTAGGCCTTAGCAAGGACGGGCGATACCTCTATGTGACCACTGGAGGGGAGAGCAGGGTGGTGGTTATCGACACGAACACCTTTGAGGATGTCCTCTCCGTCGAGACGGGGCTCGACGCCCACGGGCTGGTCATTTCCCCCGACGGTCAACATGCCTACGTGGCCAATCGGGGCTCCAACACCGTCTCGGTGATTGACACGACGGTGAACGGTGTCATCGCCAGCATCCCTAGCGGGAGGAGGCCCGATCTCCTCACCGTTTCCCCCGACGGCCGACGTCTCTACGTGACCAATCGGGCGGACGACACCGTCTCCGTGATCGACACCTTCTTGAAGACGACGGTCGCGGTCCTCCCCGTCGGTCGGGAGCCCCACGGCCTGGCCTTTAAACCATAAGCTTTTGAAAAATCTGTCTTCGTCGCCTTGCAGATTTTTCTTGACAAAGGAGAAACACAGTTTTATATTTTGTGAGAAGAATTATCTCATAAGAATAACTATCCTTTAGTCTAAAACTGGTTGTGAGGAGGGGAGGAGGCATGAGAAAAGGGGCGTTCAGCTTGATCGTGGCAGGGCTCTTCCTCATCTACCCCTTGGCAGCAGAGGCCTATGAGGTGACGGCCGTCAAGGACGGTGGGACACTCAAAGGGAGCGTCGTTTTCAAGGGGACACCACCTCCGCCAAAGAAGCTCATCATCGGGAAGGACCCTGAATTCTGCGGGAAGGATCCGGTGACGGGGAAGAAGCAGCTTACGCGTGATTCCAAAGAGCTGATTGTGAAGAATGGAAGGATCGCTAACGTCGTCGTCTACCTTGAGGACATCAAGAGGGGCAAGGCGTGGAAGGTCCCTGCCGGGGGCTTTGTCCTGGACCAGAAAAACTGCGACTTTCGCCCTAGGGTCCAGGTAGTCGCCCCTGGGGAGCTCACGGTGGTCAACAGCGATCCTGTCCTCCACAACTCCCACGCCTTCGAGGGGACGGAACGGGGGAGGGGGAGGACGGTCTTCAACTTCGCCCAGCCTATCCAGGGGCAGAAGAACACGGCCCGCCTGAGGAGACCAGGGATCCATGAGGTCAAGTGCGATGCCCACGGTTGGATGCACGCCTGGCTCTATGTGTCGGAGCATCCCTATGCCGATGTGACCGGGGAGGATGGTACCTTCTCGATCAGCGATGTCCCGCCCGGGACGTATAAAGTCGTCGCCTGGCATGAGGTCCTGGGGACCCAGGAGAAAGAGATTACCGTAAAGGAAAAAGGTGTTGTCAATGTGACCTTCGAGTTCGCGAGGTAGGGCCAGGGGGTGAAGCCCTGGCCCTTTTGAACGGAGGGTGCAGCCATGAGGAAGGGGAGGTTCACCTTTAAGAAGTTCCTCAAGCACCTGAGGATCAAGCAGCTCCCCATCGAGAAGGAGTGGGGCCACCTCCGGGAGTACACCCCGATGCACGACTCCCTGGAGTTCCTGGCAAACGGAGGAAGGATCGGGTGGCGTGACCAACCCGGGATGACACGACGAGAGTTTCTGAAGAAAAGCGCCATGGTTGGGACGGCGGCGGGGGTCCTTCTAGGTGGCGTTCCCTTGGTCAGTGTCATTGATGTGGCCAATGCCCAGGTGAGGCGGGTGAAGCCCTTCCGGTACGCCCTGATCGCTGACACCCACCTCCAGATCACTTGGCCCCCTGAGAACCACACCACCCAGCGCTTCGTCGAAACCATGGAGCGGGCTGTGGCGGAGATCAACGCCCTCGATCCCCAGCCAGACTTTGTGCTCTTCATGGGGGATCTCGCCCACCTTGGGAGGCGGGAGGAGCTGGAGCTTGGCAAGCAGATCCTGTCAAAGCTCAAGGTCAAGAAGGTCCTCCAGATCAACGGGGAGCATGACTGGTACTATGACATGGGGGCAGCCTACGAGCAGATGTTCGGGAAGATGCCCTGGTCCATGGACGTGAACGGCGTCCAGTTCCTGGCCATGAACAGCGTTATCACGAAGGACTACTGGACGGACCGGGGCTGGGGCCCTCAGGAGCGGATGGGGGAGATGACGAAGCTTGACTCGAAGATCATCGGGTTGTGGGGTGTTCCTGAGGATCAAGTGGCATGGCTTAGGAACGAGCTGGCCAGGATCCCGAAGGATAAGCCCATTGTGGTCCTGACCCATACCCCTCTCTGGATGTATTACCCATCCTGGGGTTTTGCCACGAGGACTGGCCCGGAGATCCTGGAGCTGCTGAAGCGCTTCGATAATGTCACATGCCTCCATGGCCACGTCCACCAGATCGTCTACAAGGAGATCGGGCACATCCGCTCCATTGGGATGCTCTCGACCTCCTGGCCCTGGCCCTATCCGGTTGGAGCGGTCCCACCCGAGACGAAGATGTTCGAGCGGGTGGACCCTGGTGATCCCTTCGACGGCGTAGGGTGGTCGAAGGGCTTCTTGGATCTGGTCGTCGGCGGCACCCAATACACCCTCTACAACCACTATGTAATGTTCGGCCGGCCAGAGGAAATGTACCCGGGAGGGCACCCGACGAAGCGGTACGAGACTGCTCGACTTGCCTAGGAATGCTATGGGGCGGCTTCTTAGGGGTGGGCCCTTCAACGGCCCACCCCTGGGTCGTCCGGGGAAGCGCAGTTGTTGGCCAAGAAACCTGCGCAAAGGGGAGGAGAGACATGTCGAAAAAATTCCTGCTGATCGCTTTCTTAGCCGGCGGCATGGCCCTTCTGGGAGGTCGGGTCCAAGCCCACAAGCAACCCCATTCGCCTGAGGAGCTAAAGCTTTTCGAGGAACAGCGGAGGGAGTATGTCCTCATCGGGGACGCGATCTGGCACGGGGAACCCCACTCGGTCTTCCGGCCCGAGCTGAAAGCTCCCTCTTTAGGGAGCCCCATTGGCTTGGCCTGCGCCATGTGCCACCCCGATGCCTCCAACACCCATCCTGAGACCTTCCCGAAGTTCATGTTTACCCTGGCGAAATTCGCGACCTTGGAGGAGCAGATCAACTGGTGCATCACCAGGCCGCTTCAGGCAAAGGCGATTCCCCTGGACAGCGAGGAGATGAAGGCACTCCTGGCCTTCATCATGCACAACCATAAAGGGGTCCCCATCGACCCAGGGCGTCACTAAGATGACAGGGGGGATTTGATAGTTGGAATGGGGTCAGGGCATCCTTAAGGGGATGGCTGAACGCCCTGGCCGGATGCGTCAAGTTGATCGGATGAAGGTCATCTTCAGCCACCGGCTCTCGGGTGCTGCTTTCTCGGCTTGGTGACCGATGACCTCAAGGACGCAATGGCATCGAGGTTTGAGGAGATCGAGCTGAGGCTGGCCGGGACCTCGTGCCCTGGATGCGGGAAGATCGGCTTGGACCTGCTCCTCCGCTGCGATCTGGATTATAAGACGTGTCTTTACATGGCCAGGTGCAAACACTGTTACACTCCTTTCCTGGTCAGGTTGGATAGGCTGGATCGTGACCTGGTCTCGTGTGAGCATCCAGAGCATCGGCTGAGCTTCCGTTGCGAGCTTCCATCCCGGGAGTGCTTTTACGTCGTGATCTGCGAGGCCTGCCGGCTCGGCAGCTCATCATGATAGTCTTCTTTTGGGTCTGAGGGGGGCTGGTTGGGGAAAGGGAGATGGCCGAGCAGGCTCTGATCAGGAACAACGATGAGCTGATCAACAAGGACCTGATCAAGAAATGGCTCCTGTGGGGCTTTGTCTGGGTCCTCTTTGCCCCGACGGTAGGGGTTATCCTCTCGACGAAGTTCAATTACCCCCAGTTCTTGGGGGGGATCCCCTACCTTACCTTCGGGCGGATCCGTCCCATCCATGTGAACGGCGTTATCTTCGGCGTCTTCTCCACCCTCTTCATCGGCCTCTGCTACTACATCGTTCCAAGGTTGTGCGGTATCCGGATCTACGCGGAAAAGCTAGGCTACCCCCTTATGTGGATCTGGAACCTGGGGCTTTTGATTGGCTTCATCTCATTAGCCTTAGGGTATAACCAAGGCCTAGAGGCTGCAGAGTTTCCCCTCCTCGTTGACATCCTGATCTGGATCGTCCTTCTTGGCCTCACGTACCAGTTCCTGATGACCATCGCGAAGAGGCGGGAGCCCAAGATCTATGTCAGCCTCTGGTACCTCATCGCCGCCTTCATCTGGACGGACATCAACTGGGTCATGGGGAACTTCATCCTCCCTTACAACTTCCCCGGCATCAACAACGCGGCGCTCCATGGCCTCTTCATCCATTACGTGGTCGGTCTCTGGGTCACCCCAGCGGGCTACGTGCTCATCTATTATTTCTTACCGGCCAGCGTGAAGAACCCGATCTATAGCCATAAGCTCTCCTTGATCGGGTTTTGGTCGCTGGCCTTCTTCTACCCTTTTGTCGGAATCCACCATTACCTCTACAGCCCTATCGCCGACTGGGCCGAGACCCTTGCCATCATCACGAGCATGATGCTGATCATCCCCGTCTGGACGGTCCTCCAGAACTTCTTTGGGACCATGATCGGCCGATGGCAGACCTTCGGGGGGAACCTGCCCGCAAAGTTCCTTATCACTGGGAGCCTCATGTACCTGGCCGGCTGCTTCCAAGGCTCCACGGAGGCCCTCAGGTCCCTGCAGCAGCCGACCCACTTTACCGACTTCGTCATCGCCCATTCGCATCTCACCGTCTTTGGGACCTTCGTCCTTTGGGCGTTAGGCGGCGTTCTTTACGTGTGGCCGAGGATCACCGGAAGGGAGCTGGGGAGCTTTAGGCTCGGGAACTGGGGGTTTTGGCTCATCACGGTTGGGATCACGGCGATGGGGCTGGTCCTGACCGCCCAGGGCCTGCAGCAAGGCTACATGCTCATGAACCGGGTCGAGTGGGTGGATTCCCTGATCAGCATGAAGCCCTACTGGTGGATCCGGACCTTCACGGGAATCTCTATGGATATCGGGATGGATCTGCTCCTCCTCAACATGCTGTGGGCACTACGGCCTAGGGCGTCAAGGTGATCGAACGTGAGATACGCTAAGACAGTGGCCATCGTTGCCGGCTTTGGCTTCATCACCCTGGCCATCTTCGTCCAGGGCTTCCTCCCCGCCATCATCCCGGAGTCCCGGGAGGACAAGGTCACCATGGTGGTCCGGACGAACCTCGGGGAGCTGAAGTGGGTCTGGCATGAGTCGGAGGACTACACTGACCTGGAGAAGCTGGGAAGGAAGGTCTACATCCGGGAAGGGTGCTGGTACTGCCATTCCCAGTATGTGAGGCCTGTCACGGGGGAGGATCAGCGGTGGGGACCCCTCTCCCAAGCGGGGGAGTACGCCTTTGATCTCCCCCACCTCTTCAGCACCAGGCGGATTGGACCGGACTTAAGCCGCGTCGGCTTCAAGTACGGCGACGACTGGCACTACGCCCATCACTGGGATCCCAGGCTGGTCGTCCCCGACTCCAACATGCCGGCCTTCCCCTGGCTCTTCCATCAGGTGAAGGCCCAGGTGAAGAAGGACGAGGCCGGGATGCCGGTCCTGGTGGAGAACCCTGAGCTTCAACGGTTCTTCCGGTACGAAACGGGGAAGGTGGTTCCTCTCTTCCCTAACCCGGATGGCCTGGTCTTTGCCCGGGCGACCGACGGCAAACCCCTCCTCGTCACCGACCTCCTCCCCGAGCCTTTCGAAAAGACCTCGGTGACCATTCTCATCCCTACGGAGGAACTGAAAGGGCTGGTGGCCTACATCCAGAAGCTGGGGATGAACAGGGGGCAGTGGCGGGATCTTTTCGAGCCGCAGCGGGTCTTCACCGCAGAGCTTACAATCCCTCAATCGGAAGAGTGGATCGAGCGAGGCCGAGAGGTCTACATGCGCCGCTGCGTCGGCTGCCACGGCGTCAAGGGGGATGGGAACGGTCCGGCCGCGACGTTCATGGACCCGAGACCCAGGGATTTTCGAACCGGCACCTTCAAGTTCCGCGTGACCCCCTCCGGGTCCCTTCCCCTGGATGGAGATCTCTTCAGAACGATCACGAGGGGGGTTAGGGGGACGGCCATGCCGAGCTGGCATGAGCTTCCCGAGAAGGACCGCTGGGCCGTCATCCAGTTCATCAAGACCTTCTCTCCTTACTTCCAGGAGGAAAGGCCGGAGCCGCCAATCTACATCCCCAATCCCCCGCCTCCCAGCCCAGAGCTGATCGCTCTCGGAAAGGAGGCGTATGTAAAGGCGAAGTGCTGGCAATGCCATGGGGGGCCTGGGATGAAGGGGGAGGAGCCTTACACCTATCCGTGGGGGAAAGGACCTTCGGCGGATGAGCTCAAGGACGACTGGGGCTTCCCGATCAAACCCACGGACTTCACCAGGGGGATCTTCAAGTCGGGGCCAGATGCCCGGGACATCTTCAGGACGATGACGACCGGCTTAAACGGCACGCCGATGCCCTCTTTTGTCCAGCAATTGACCGAGGAGGAACGATGGGCCATCTCCTACTTCGTCCTCTCCCTTTCGGCCTACACTGACACCCTTCACGCGAAGAGGCTGAACCTCCCCGAGGAGGTCAAGGCTGCCCTGGACTCCCCGGATGTCAAGGCGTCCAGCTGGCGGACCGCCTTCGACCCCTCAAGGATGAAGCCGATCCTCGCCAGGCCTCAGTCAAGATCTTACCTGGGCATCCTGGAGTAGAGGATGTTAGAGCAGATTACATTCTTCGAGTTTCTGGTTGCCTTCCTCATGGGCCTTTCCGCCTTCTGTTTCTTTTTCTGGGCGGTTGTCGAGGGGACGTTTAAGAACGTGGAGGAGGTGAAATACAAGGTCATGGAGGTCGAGGACCATGAGCGATGAGCAGGCTCCTCTCGAGGAGAAGTACGGACCGGTGGAGGAGTACGCGGGCGGGGAGATCAGGACCTGTCATGGCATCGTGAACAAGTGGCTCCTTTTGGTCTACACCATCCTGTTGATTTGGGCGGTTTCCTATCTGATCGGTCCCTTCAAAGGGTTCAAGCCGACGTTTGGGTATTGGGGCGGGTTAGGCCCAGGGCTGGCCAGAGAACTGGTCGGAGCCTTAGGCCGGACCGGGGCAATCGCCCTCGGGATCTTCCTGGGTGGGATGATCGTCTTTTTTGCCTGGATCGCCCTCTTGGCCTTTAGGAAGTGATCCAGCACCTTTGGTCGCCTCGCTTATGCTTCGGCGACCTTGCAACCGGCCTGGGGCAAGGGGCCAGGTCGGACCACCTTGGGCCGGCCCCCTTTGTTGCCCCTGGAGAGGAGGATGGATCTCTTTGAGCGGATCGTGATGGGGCTTTTGTGGACGGCCCTTTTGATCCTGGCCGTGGATGCGGCGTTTAACATCATCAGCGCCATCTTCCAGGGCTCCCTTTACTAACCCTCCCTGCATAGGCTGTCTTCCGCATGATGCTCCATGCCTCCTTTCTCTTCTTGGCCGCCTTTGGCGGCTCCCTCCACTGCCTCGGGATGTGCGGCGGTTTCGTCGCCGCCGTTAACGCCCTCTCCAAGGGTACCCCCCGATCTTTTCCCATTCTAGGCCACCTCTTTTACCATGGGGGGAGGCTGACGAGCTACATGTTCCTGGGGGCCCTGGCCGGGGCCTTCGGCCAGATCCTCACCCGTCCCTCCCCGTTCCTCCACAACCTGGTTGATCTCATCGCCGGGATTTCCATCCTCGCCACCGGCCTCCACCTCCTCGGGTTCCTCCCGGAACTTGGCCTAGTGAAGCTCCCGAACGAAGGCTTGAAAAGGCTCCTCACCTCCCTCCTCGGTGTCAGGCGTTTCAGCACCGCCCTGTCCCTCGGGGCCTTTAACGGTTTCATCCCCTGTCCCCTGATCTCCGCCTTCATCGCCCAGGCGATCTCAGCCAGCTCGGCCCTGGCCGGAGCCCTCACCATGGCGATCCTCGTCGTGGGAACCGCCCCCGGCATGATCCTCCTCGGCCGGATCGTCCTTTCCCATGAGACCAGGGGGAAGGCGGTGAGGGTCTCAGGGGCCCTCCTCGCCCTCCTTGGAGCCATGACGTTCCTCCACGCCTTCGGCTTCATCCCATCATCCTTCGGGGTCCACCGATGAGGAAGACTAATGGCCATCCCGCTCAGGATTCTCGCCTTGACACCTAGAACCCCCTCCAGTAAAGTAGGGAGTCGTGGACCGATCCCTCCGTTGCGCCCATTGCCACCTTCCCCTCCCTTCCCGGCCTTCCTACGGGAAGATAAACGGGAAGGTGTTGTCCTTCTGCTGCTCCGGCTGCCTCCTCGTCTCCCAAGTGATGGGGCAGGCAGGGGAGGAGGGAGAGGCCTCTTGGTGGTTGGCCAAGCTGGGGCTCGGCTTCTTCCTGGCCATGAACGTGATGACGTTAAGCCTCCTCCTGTATTCGGGATCCTTGACCGACCTTGAGCCTGATCTCCTCCCGAAGATCGGCTATTTGAGCTTCGCCCTGGCGACACCCGTCATCCTCATCTTAGGCTGGCCCTTTTTCAAGAATGCCCTCCACGAGCTTCCCCGGTTTTCCTTCAGCATGGATAGCCTGATTGCCCTCGGCGCCGCTGCGGCCTTCACCGCCTCCGGCTATGCCATCTTCACGAAAAGCCCCCGGATCTACTTCGATACGGCCACCATGATCCTGGTCCTGGTCACGCTGGGACGGTTCCTGGAGGCCTCGGCCAAGGCCAAGGCCTCAGAGGGGGTAAAGAAGCTGTTAGAGCTCTCCTCCAAGGAGGCGACGGTCATTCAAGGGGATAAGGAGGGGAAGGTCCCTCTTGATCAGCTGAAAGTTGGGGATCGGGTGAAGGTCCTCCCCGGGGAACGGATCCCAGTGGACGGGGTGGTCCTTGAGGGGGAGACGATGGTGGACGAGTCCACGCTCACGGGGGAAGCGAGGCCCGTTTTAAAGAGGAAGGGGGATCCGGTCTTTGGGACGAGCCTGAACCTGGATGGCCTTATTCTCGTCCAGGCCGTCCATGTCGGGGAGGAGACCGTCCTCGCCCAGATGGTCAGGCTCATGGAACAGGCTCAAGGGTCTCGCGGGCCTATCCGAAGGGTGGTGGATCGGGTCTCCAGCCTCTTCGTCCCGGCGACCCTTATGATCGCCTTCCTGACATTCCTTTTCTGGTCGAGGGAGGGTTTGGAGCCTGCCTTCCTCAACGCGTTGGCGGTCCTCCTGATCGCCTGCCCCTGCCCCTTAGGCTTAGCCACCCCTCTGGCCACCTGGGTGAGTCTTGAGAGGGCCGCTTCTTCAGGAGTCCTGATCCGTTCCGGGGAAGCCTTGGAGCAGCTCTCCCAGCTTAGAGCGATCTTCTTCGACAAGACGGGAACCTTAACCTTTGGCCGGATGGGACTCCTTCAGGTCAGGCTTCTGCCGGAGGCCGGGGTTGAAGAAGAGGAGTTCTTCGTCCGCTGTGCTTCATTAGAGGCCTGTTCGGAGCATGCCCTTGGGAGGGGCTTTGCTCAAGCGGCGGAGGCGAAGGGGTTAGCGCTCTACCCGGTCTCGGACTTCAAGGCTTATCCCGGCTTAGGGATTGAGGGGCTGGTCCACCTCTCCGGGGGAAAGGCCCTCTTGATCATGATCGGCGGCGAGCGGCTTGTGGCGGAAAGGGGGTGGAGGGTGGACGAGGGGCTCCTTCGGGAGAAGATGGTGCTGGAGGCAAAGGGGGCCACCGTCGTCCTGGCAGGATGGGAGGGGGAGGTGAAGGGCCTCTTCGCCTTTGGCGATTCCGTGAGATCGGAGGCCAAGGAGGCGGTGGAGGCGTGTCGCCGGTTGGATCTCCACGTCGCCCTCATCACCGGAGACAGCTGGCAGGCCGCCGTTCAGGTGGGGGAGGAGCTCGGGATCGATGATGTGAGAGCCCCCCTCCTCCCCTCGGAGAAGGTTGAAGCGGTTAGGGCCGCCGAGGCCGCTTTGGGAGCCGTCGGGATGGTTGGGGATGGGATCAATGACGCCCCAGCCCTAGCCCAGGCCAGCATCGGCATCGCCATGGGCTCCGGAACCGACCTTGCCAAGGAAACGGCCGGTGTGAGCATCATCGGGAGCGACCTTCGGAAGATCCCCTGGTTGATTGGGCTGGCGAAGGCGACAAGACGGAGGATCAAGGGAAACCTCTTCTGGGCTTTCTTCTACAACACCTTCGGCATCCTCCTGGCGGCTTTCGGGATCTTACGGCCGGTCTTGGCGGCGGCCGCCATGGTGTTAAGCAGCCTTTTCGTCGTGGGAAACTCGCTCCGGCTGAGGAAATGGGAGGGGGGTCTTCCCAGATAAGGAGGGGGACATGGTGTTTCGTCGGGAGTTGTTAAAACGGGAGTCGTTGGGGGAGCCGATCCGGGTCGGGGTGGTGGGGGCAGGCCGGATGGGGACAGGGGTCGTCAACCAGATCTTTACCATGCGGGGAATGAAGGTGGTGGCCGTGGCTGATCTGGTCGAGGACCGGGCCTTCCGCGCCTTCAAGGAAAATGGGATGGAGGGGCAGATTGTGGCGGCCTCCCAAGAAGGGCCGGCTCAGGATGCCCTCCGCCGGGGGAAGGTCGTCGTGACCCAGGATGCCCTGCTCCTCCCCCGCCTGGACCTGGACGCTATCGTTGAGGCGACAGGGATCCCTGAGATCGGTGCCATGGTAGCTTATGTCTCTATCCTGTGGAGGCGGCATGTGGTGATGCTGAACGTGGAGGCGGATGTCGTGGTGGGCCCGATCTTGAGCCGGCTGGCCCGGGCCGCCGGTGTCGTCTACACGTTGGCCGCAGGAGACCAGCCTGGGGCGATCTGTGAGATGGCCGAGTGGGCCACAGGGTTAGGCTTAAAGATCATTGCCGCTGGAAGGGGAACCCTTCGAGGCCCGGGGGATCGGGAGGCGACGCCGGAGGACTCAAAGGAGAAGGCCGAGCAGCTTGGCTTGAACCCGAAGATGTACAACTCCTTCAGGGATGGGACCAAGGCCCAGACGGAGATGACCGCTGTGGCAAATGCTCTCGGTCTTCTTCCAGAGGTCAGAGGGATGCATGAGCCCTTCGCCACCGTGGATGACCTCCCGAGGCTCTTTTGTTTAAGGGAAGAGGGAGGGCTCCTGAGTCAGGAGGGGGTTGTGGACTTAGCCAACGGGATCACCTCCGAAGGGAAGCTTATCAAGGAGGGGAAGGTCTTCCCTGGCGTTTTCCTGGTGGTGACCTCGGACCATCCAGGGGTGAGGCAGGACCTCGCCTACGTCATGGACCCGACCCTGATCAATACTGGGCCCAAAGGGAGGAACTTCGTCCTCTTCCGGCCCTACCATCTTTGCAGCATCGAGACCCCGAACTCCGTAGCTCAAGCTGTCCTCTTCGGTCAACCCACAGGGGCCCCGGGGGAGAAGCCGGTGGCGGAGCTGATCACCATCGCAAAGCGGGATCTCAAAGCCGGGGAGATCCTGGATGGAGGTGGGGGGTTCACGGTGTACGGGTTGATCGAGCGGGCCGAGGTGGCGAAGGCCCAAAACCTCCTCCCTTTCGGGTTCGCCTATGAAGCGAAGCTTAAAGCCGATGTAAAGAAGGGGGAAGCGATCCGGTGGGATCAGGTTCAGGTGAAGGAGGACTCGTTCCTCTTGAAACTTAGGAAGCTTCAGGAGGCGGAGGTCAATTAGGTCAACGGGATGTGGTGTTCAGCCAGAAGCTGGCTTAAGCGCTGGCCGTTGATCAGCTCGATGGGGGGACCCTCGAAGAGCTTCGGCACCTCCTCGGAAAAGTAGCCGTTCGTGATAAAGATCCCTTTGGAGGCCCCCTCGGCCTTGACCGTGTCGCTTAACGCGATGACCCGGGTGGATTCAACCGGCCCCCCCTTCCGAGAGTGGTAGCAGTGGATGATGTACTCCCCGCCGATGACAGGCTGGGGGTTGATGGCGGACACATCCATGGAGCCTTCGCCGTCGCTTCTATAGGAATTGATCACCAGCCCAAGCTCTTCCAAAAGCTTCAGGCAGATCCGTTCAAATTGAGAGAAGGAAAGATCTTCAAGCCTCTGGGACTCCCGGCTCCGCGCTTCATAGAAATCCTTCTCGCCGGCGATGGGGGGGGAGGTCCGGTTAGCCAGGATGATCAGCAAAAACCCTGCGAGGATCGCGATGGTGACCAGGAGAAGGACCCCCATCCGTTCCCCCTTACTTCACCATCTCGTCGTAGATCTCATCCCGTCTCCCCGCCCGAATGAGGCGGTCGTGCCGGAAGGCCTGCTTCATGGCCACATACAGGCAGAAGAGGACGGCGACAAGGAGCCCGACGATGGGGATGTTGTCAGGCTGGGTCAGGATCGTGAGAAACTGCTCCATAAGTTTCCTCCGATAGGCGGCCGGTCGTCAAACAAGGCCAAGCGGTAGTCTCTATAAATATAGCATGTTGGGGAAGGTCTGCCAAGAGGGTTCCAGGGCAGAACCAGGGGCCTGGCGTCAGAGGCTCCATGGAGGGGAGACATGATCCACCTGGCCAAAGCCTTACAGCTCATTGGAATGTCGAATCTGCTGGTCGGGCTCTACGTGGGTTTGACCGAAGAAGGAGGGATGTGGCCGGAGCTTTACCTTTTCCTCCTCGGGATCATTCTCTTCTCCATCGGACGGTTGATCGAGAGGAGGAGGTGATGCCCCACCTTTTCGTCCTGCTGGTTGCTCTCTTTCTCCCATCCCCCGTCTTGGCGGCGTCTTCTCCCGAGGTCGGGGTCCTCATCATCCGAGGAAAGGCCGCTCAGGCCAGGGGAGAATGGGAAAAGGCTGTCGAGGCCTACCGGAAGGCCATCGCGTTGGCCCCCCGGCATCTGGAAGGCTATAGGCTCCTTCGCGAGGTCTACGGAAAATGGAAGGGGGAAGAGGAACTGGTCCAACTTCTTCGAAGGGCCAAGGATCGAGACCCAAAGGATTTCATCTCCAGGAACCTCCTTGGGGTTCTCTACGCCAAGAAGCGGCTGTGGCCGGAGGCCCTTCGGGAACTTCAGGACGCCCTCCAGATCCAGCCTGAGGATGTGGACGCCTGGACGAACCTGGGTTGGGTCTACTCGGAGTTGGGGCGATACGCTCAAGCCCGAACAGCCTTCTTGGAAACCTTACGTTTGAACCCGAACGCCGCCCGGGCCTATGCCGGTTTGGCAGGTATCTTTGCCGTAGCGGAGAGGGACTATGAAAAGGCCATCGCCCTGTATGAAAAGGCATTGGTGCAGGACCCAGGGAATGTGGCATACCTGAACGACCTAGGGTGGGTTTTCTACAGGGCGGGAAGACTCGACGAGGCCGAAGAGGTGCTTCGTCAGGCCGTGGAGGAGCACTCGGACAACGTGGTGGGCGTCACGAATCTAGGATGGGTTCTTCTCAAAAAAGGGGAACTGGAGGCCGCCGCGAACCAGTTTAAAAAGGCCGTTTCCCTGGCGCCGACCTTTGCCTTCGCCCACTTCGGCCTGGCCAGAGCGTTGGACGCCCTCGGACAGGGAAGAGACGCCCTCATCGCCTATAAGGAGGCCTGGCGCTTAAGTCAGAATGATATCTATCTTCTCTACCTGGCAGGGCTCTATATCCGCTGGAACCTTTGGATCTTCCTTTTCCTTGGTGGTGTACTAACCTTGGCCGTGGCTTATCTCGCCCTCCGGGCCTTCCGTAAAGGAGTCTAGCCGGAGCCAGGCAAGCCGGCTACATGGAGTCGGCTCTTCGGATCAACCTTTCTCTCCTTCAAGACCTCTTTTAGTCGAGAGAGCTCCTTCCAGGTGACGAAGACCTTATAAGTGGCATACAGGGCAAAGAGGCCGATCAAGCCGGCCAAGGTTGAGAAGCCTAAAAAGGGAGCAAGCCCCTCTGGGGTGAAGGGGGCCTTCAGGAGGTCGAAAACCGCTCCTGGGACCTTCCAGAGGTTCTGGGGATCAGAGGGAAACGTTGGAAGGAAGGCAGAATCCAGGGCTACCCGAAAGCCCAGGAACTGGAAGAACCCGGCAAGCCCTCCGGTAATGAGTCCTCCTACCGCATGCTCCCAAAGGACCTTCCTTTTCTCCCGAAGCTGGGCATAATACCCCACCGTTTCGACCCGCTCCTGAATAGCTTTAGCCAGATCATACTTCTGCCGCAGGAGCAGCCCTTTTTTTTCGACCTCCTGGACCCCGAAGATCTCCTTCCCAATTTCCCTAGTGACTTCGGCCCGGAGGTTCTTCGCCAGCTTCTCCGCCTCGGCCACGAAGGCAAGGTCAATTTCCCGTGTCCCTGAAAGCATCTCGACCAGGTCTAACAGGACATCCTTGGCCCTCTCGTAGCCTTCGACATCCATAGCCGGCGAAGGCTTTGGGGAAACGGCCTTTGGAAGGGCTGGCGCCGCCGGCTTCAGGGGAGACTTTGCCACCGACTCCTTTTTGGGAGGACTTTCAGCCCTCGGGACGGCTTCAACCTTTGGCGGCAAAGGGGATGCCCCGACCATCGCGGGGGTGGGGGTATCACCGTCGCCGGAAGGGTGGGGTCCTTCGGTCTGCGCTGTTATGGTCTTTTCCTTTGTTAGAACGGCCTGGACCGTCACCGGTTCGGCTTTAGGCGCGTCGACTTTCGGGACTTCGGGTTTAGTGCCTGGTGGTGGATAACCCGGGGGAGGGGCAGGGAGCGTGATCGTCCGACCCTCTACCGTGAAGGTGCGGGCGAGGTTGTCCTGGTTCCCCCGAAGGGCTTTGGTCAGAGCTTTTGGAGGGGTCGGGTTAACCTTGAAGAAATCCACGTTCTTCTGAATGTAGTGTCTCCACTGTTCGGGAACGCTTTCCTCGGGGAAGATCGCGTTCACCGGGCAGACCGGCTCGCAGGCCGCACAGTTAATGCACTCTTCGGGATGAATGTAGAGTTGATCCACGCCTTCGTAGAAACACTCGACCGGACAGACCTCGACACACGCCCGATCCTTCGTCCCGATGCAGGGTTCGGCGACGACGTACGCCATGCTCTTCCTCCTTAGGTTTGACCTTTGAAAGGTTCATCAAGAGTATACCTAAACCGGTGGAGATGCGCAAGCGGAGGGGGTGCTGACCTGGTCCCTTTGTCCAGGACGCGTTACCTCATAGCGGAGGGATTGGGGAGGGTGTTTGTAGGGTTAAATAAGTGCACTTTTTTGCCTCTAATTTTTTTCCTTGACAAGCCCCTAGATGTTGTGTAATCCTCCACTTCGGATACGAGATCTTGTTTCAATGAAGAGATTAGACCTCTTCAGCAGCGTGATCTCGGGCGAATTGTAACCCCCCTTGATCAGATGGTCGGCGGGACGCCTGGGTTCTACAGGCTTCCAGAGGGCCCATAAGCCATGTACCTTGGATGCCCTCTCGTGCATTTTCTCCAACGCTGTTACGCACCGGAACAGGTGACGATGGGAGCAGCTCAGAGGGTCCAGTTCATATTTGGAAATAACAGCCCTGACTGTGATCGACCTTGTAAACTTTCTCTAGATTTGGGAGGAGAGGGCCATGGCGGCGAACCTTGAAGCGAAGATCAACCAACACGGCTGGATCGTTCAGCGCTGGTTTACCACCGAGGGTGTTGATCCCTTCGATGAAGTGGAATGGGAGCGGAGGACGGCAAGGATCACCGGTTCCAAAGGTGAGGTTGTGTTCGAGCAAAAGGATGTGGAGGTGCCAAAGTTCTGGTCCCAGAACGCTACCAACATCGTCGCCTCCAAGTACTTCCGTGGTCAGCTCGGGACCCCTCAACGGGAGTGGACCGTTAAGCAGTTGATCAGCCGGGTGGTGAACACGATCACCGGCTGGGGTATTAAGGACGGCTACTTCGAGTCCGAAAAGGAGGCCGAAACCTTCGCTGCCGAGTTGAAGCATCTCCTCCTCCATCAGAAGGCGGCCTTCAACAGCCCTGTGTGGTTTAACATCGGCGTCCCCGGGGAGCCTCAGCAGGCCTCGGCCTGCTTCATCCTCTCGATCCAGGACACGATGGAGTCAATCCTTGAATGGTACAAGACAGAGGGGCTTATCTTCAAAGGGGGCTCCGGTTCTGGCGTGAACCTCTCCCCCCTTCGCTCCTCGAAGGAACCCCTCTCCTCAGGAGGAATGGCCTCCGGCCCTGTCTCCTTCATGCGGGGGGCCGATGCCATTGCCGGCACGATCAAGTCTGGCGGTAAGACCCGAAGGGCAGCTAAAATGGTGGTCCTGAACGTGGACCACCCGGACATCGTTGACTTTATCTGGTGCAAGGCCAAGGAGGAGAAGAAGGCCTATGTCCTGGGTGCGGCGGGCTATGATATGTCCTTAAACGGTGAGGCCTGGATCTCGATCCAGTACCAGAATGCCAACAACTCCGTTCGGGTGACCGATGACTTCATGCGAGCCGTCCTGGAGGATAAGGACTGGCACCTAAAGGCCGTGACGACCGGTGAGGTTTTGGAAACCCACAAAGCCAGGGATCTGATGCGCCAGATCGCCCAGGCGGCCTGGGAGTGCGCCGACCCCGGCATCCAGTACGACACAACGATCAACGACTGGCATACCTGCCCAAACAGTGGTCGCATCAATGCCTCAAACCCATGCTTCCCCGGTGATGCCCGGGTCTTCACGGATAAGGGGCTCATCCCCTTCCGTGAGCTGATCAATCGGGTGAACAGGGGTGAGCGTTTCCGCGTCTACACTCACCGGGCGACCGCCAAAGAGCCAGGCGAGGGGGTAGTTTTGAGCTCCCCGAGCCAGTTTATGATCACAGGCATAAACGATGTTTATCGCCTACGCTTCGACAATGGTGCCGAGATCCGCTGCACCGAGCATCATCGCTTCTTCACCAGAAATCGGGGCATGGTTCCGGCTAGGGAGCTGACCTCGGAAGATCAGGTGATCCTCAATGATGCTCCCGCTCTTCCTGAATTCGCCGACTGGACCATCCCGGTCAGTGCCCATTTGGAGGACTACCGACCCAAAGGTGGTCATCGCAAACTGATGAACCTGCCCGCTAAGTGGACTTCTGAATTTGCTGAACTCCTCGGCCACCTGACCGGGGATGGCAGCATCGGCGAGACGCTGGTCGCTTGGGTGTACGGTTCTGCGGAAGGCCGAAAAGAGCTCCTGCCACGGCACCGGACCCTCCTTGAGTCGATCCTTGGCTCCGTGAGTCACTGCGTCCAGGCGAACGGCACCGAACAACTTCGCGTCGCGCGTGGTCCTTTCCTCCGCTATCTCCTCGCTTTAGGGTTCAAGCCAGTCCGGGCTTCCGAAAAGCGTGTTCCCTGGGTGATCTTCCAGGCGCCAGCAGAGATTGCTGCCGCCTACCTGCGGGGTCTCTTTAACGCCGGCGGCTGCATCCATGAGGGCAGGAACGGCACCCCCTATATCGGCCTCGTCAGCACGTCCCTTGGCTTCCTCCAAGACGTTCAGAAACTTCTCCTGAGCTTCGGTATCGCTTCACGCATCTATCCCTGTGAAAAGAGCGAGAAATCGAGTTTTCACTACACCTGTAAGAACGGGACGGCAGTTACCTCCACATCTGACGGACCCTCTTACGATCTTAGGATCAGCGGCATGTCGCTCAAGGGCTTCTACGAAGTTATCGGATTTTCGCTGCTGCATAAGCAACAGGCGCTTGCCAAGGTGGTAGCCGATCACGACTTTTATAACGTTGAGACCACCGCTCGACTCGTCGAGATGAAATATGACGGGCAAGCCATCACCTATAATCTGACCGAGCCACTCCACCGCAGTTACATCGTTGATGGGTTCGTGGTGGCTAACTGCTCGGAATATATGTCACTTGATGACTCGAGCTGTAACCTCGCTTCTCTGAACCTTATGAGGTTCCTTGATGAGCGGGGCGAGTTTGACATTGAGTCCTTCAAGCATGCCGTCGCTACGATGATCCTCGCCCAGGAGATCATTGTCGGGAACGCCAGCTACCCCACCGAGAAGATCCGGCAGAACACCATCAACTTCCGGCAGCTCGGCCTGGGTTACGCCAACCTGGGAGCGCTTCTCATGGCAAGGGGTCTTCCTTACGACTCTGATGAAGGGCGGGCTTTCGCGGCGGCGGTGACGGCGCTGATGACGGGCCACGCTTATGCCACCTCGGCCTTGATTGCGAAGAAGGTGGGGCCTTTCGCCGGGTACAAGGAGAACGAAGAGCCGATGCTTCGGGTGATGCGGAAGCACCGGGAAGCGCTGAAGGGAGTGGATACGAGGCTGGTCCCCCCTCCCCTCTACGAGGCGGCTGTCCAGGCTTGGGACGAAGCCATCCGACTAGGGGAGTTGTACGGCTACCGGAATGCCCAGGCTACGGTTCTTGCCCCTACGGGGACTATATCTTTCATGATGGATTGTGACACGACGGGGATCGAACCGGACCTCGCCTTGGTCAAGTACAAGACGCTGGTGGGAGGGGGCGTCATGAAGATTGTCAACCAAACGGTGCCCCTGGCCCTCATGCGACTGGGGTACGCTCCTGATCAGATCGAAGCCATCGTGAGGTACGTTGACGAGAAGGGGACCATTGAGGGGGCACCCCATCTTAAGCCTGAGCACCTTCCCGTCTTCGATTGCGCCTTCCGGCCGCCCAATGGGACCCGCTCCATCCATTATATGGGCCACGTGAAGATGCTGGCGGCAGTCCAGCCCTTCATCAGCGGCGCCATTAGCAAGTGCATCACGGGCGGCACCCTCCTGCCGACCGTTGATGGCTTAGTGCGGATCCGGAGCCTTCACCGGGGAGAGGGGCCTGACACGTTCCGGGATCATGTGCTTGAGGTTAGCTCCCTCGGCGGCACCCAGAAGTCGGATGCTTTCTACTACGGCGGATACAGGGCGGTACGCGAGATTGTTCTGCGCTCCGGGCACAAGATTGCCGGCACGCCCAACCATCGGGTGCTTGTCGCCACGCCGGAAGGTCTCCGATGGCGGCGGCTCGACGAGCTGAAGCCGGGAGAGTACGTGGCCGTTCAATACGGCACCGATCTCTGGTCGGTTCTGCCTATGCGGTTCGACGACTTCAAGCCTTCTGATCCCTACGGTACCCAGAAGCCTGTTCGGATCCCGGACGAGATGACCGAAGAGCTTGCGTTCCTCCTGGGTGCCTACGCTGCAGAGGGCCACGTTACGCGATCCAACTGGACTGTGAAGATCACGAACTCGGTTGATCTGGTCCTCGAGCGGGTGGCAGCGGCGTGGGCGAGCGTCTTCGGGGTGGAGGCCCGGATCGAGAAGAGACCAGACCGGTGCCCGGAGGTCGTCGTCACGTCGAAGACGGTTGTCGAGTTCCTCGATTACCTGGGCTGCGGCGAGCGGGCCTCCACGAAGCGGATCCCCGACGCGGTTCTGCGCTCGCCGAGGGAGATGGTCCTCGCCTTCCTTCAGGGGCTGTTCCTCGACGGCTACGTGACCCAGATGGGTCGCTCCCCAAAGGTGGGAATCTGCCTCGACTCGTCCGGGATGTTAGATGACCTGCAGGCGGTCCTGACTAATCTCGGGATTGTCCACAGCCGTATCGGGAAGCGTAACCACAAGAACGGGAAGACGTACGATGAGGTCTACGTGACCGGCGAGCACGCCAAAAAGCTCCTGCGCCTTGTCCCCTTTACCGAGCCTAAGAAGGCCACGCATGCGAGGGCCCTCCTTGAGGTCGACGGCCTCAGGGAGAGTACGGCCGACATCGTACCCTATTTGGATTCCCTGGAACTTTACGAGCGTATTCCGATCGGGCGTTCCGGCCACAAGGGTCGGGGCACCTCGTTGCGTCCTCGGTTCTCCTACCTGCGCGACCCGCGGACGCGACACGTGAGCCGGGCTATGCTGGAGCGGGTGGCTGCTCTTCCGGGGGTCGCCCTCCCCGAATGGGCTGAGGTCGTGCTCCGTAACAACCTCCACTTCAGCCCGGTGGCGAGCGTGCGGGATGCTGGCGAGCAGGAGGTTTACGACCTGTCGGTGCCGCTTACACACGCCTTCGTCGGCAACGGGATTGTGAACCACAACACGGTCAACCTCCCCCACGACGTGACGGTGGACGAGGTCATGGACCTCTACATCGAGGGTTGGCGGCTGGGCCTGAAGGCGCTGGCGATCTACCGGGACCGCTCCAAGAAGGTGCAGCCCTTGGCTACGGCCAAGGAGGAAAGGCAGGCGGGGCCCCAGCCGATCCGCCGGCGCCTCCCCGACGAACGGCAGGCCCTCACCCATAAGTTTAGCGTGGGGGGGCAGGAGGGGTATATCACCGTTGGTCTGTTCGAGGATGGAACGCCCGGAGAGGTCTTCCTGACCATCGCCAAGGAGGGGAGCACGATCTCAGGGCTGATGGATGTCATCGCGACCCAGACCTCCCTGGCCCTCCAGTACGGGGTACCGCTTAAAGACCTCGTCCGGAAATTCATCAACACCCGGTTTGAACCTGCTGGGGTGACAAATAACCCCCAGATCCGCTTTGCCACATCCATCATTGATTACGTCTTCCGCTGGCTTGGGTTGAAGTTTCTCCCGCATGAGGATCTGGTGGAGCTCGGATTGGTCGTGAAGGAGGCCGAGGAAGGTGCCCTCCGGCCTGTCCCAGAGGTGTCCATTCCGGTAAAACCCGGGCAAAACGGCCGGGTTGCCCACATTGACGGACCGCCCTGCTTCGAGTGTGGGGCAATCATGGTGAGAACCGGCTCCTGCTACGGTTGCTTGAACTGCGGTGCCACAAGGGGGTGTTCTTAACCTCGGGAAGAGGATTCTCAAAAGGTTCCCCTTCCCTGGACCCTTAAGGAGGTTAAGGAAAGAACAGATGGTGGATGAAGGCTTTAGCGACGCCGAGATCCGGGCCCTCCGTGAATGGATCGCGACTTCTCGGAGGAGGGAGGAGTTAAAGCAGCGGGAGAGGGCTCAGCGGGTGCTATCGGCCAGGCGGCGAAATCTGATACGACGCCGGGAGGTTCGGGTAAAGAGCCGGCTGGCGGGGTAGGCTTTCCCCGATGGAAGCGTGAAAGTGGAGGGTCTCCTTTTCCTTCAAGACTCGTCAATCGCCCGTTGCGGATCGTCCTTGCGCTTGTCAAGCGGGGTGAACGGGTGGGGTGAGCAGGTTGGCTGAAGGTGGGAGGGACGAGATGGAGAGACTCGAACAGATGGCCATAGCGCCGTTAGGGTTGGTCGAGAAGTTCCAGAAGGACCTGAAAGCGATCCTTGATGAGCCGGGGCTCCCTGCAAGCGAGTTGATAAACCGGATCGATGCCCTCCGGGAGCACATCCGCCAGGAGTGTGGGGTTCAGGGGGAGGCCTTCGAGCGGGAAGCCGAGGAATTCGAAAAAGAGTTGCTTCGGAAGCTGGAGCATCTTAAGGAGATTCGGGAGCGGGGATCGGTGGTGAGAAGGGCCATCGAGGCCATGTTCAGACCCTCTTAAGGGTCGCAGGAGGTGGGAGGGGGCAGGGGCTCCCTCGGGTTTCGATAAGGTTTGGAAAAGGAGGGAACCCCATCCCGATCAATCAGAATCGGTGCGCGTGGAGGTCATCGCGCAAAGGGTGAAAAATGAAAAAGACTCATCTTATCTTGAAGGAATCAACTGATGGAGGGGAGAAGGAGCAGGGACCGGGGAACGTGACTCTAGGGAACGGCAACGCCGTCAACATCAATGACATCCCCCTTATCACCTTCTTCCGGTGCGTCGAAGAGGAGATCAAGGCCAAAGTCTCGAGCGACCGGGCGCGGGCAGCCCTTTTATCGCGTCTTCAAGAGATGGCCCAGGACCCCACGTTCGCCCCGATCCTCAGCACCCCCGTCGGCCAGCTTTTGACGAGGTTGTTCTAATGAAAAGGCAAAAGGGCAGTTTGTCTCCTGCCCGCTCGTGGCGCCAGACCTATCGCAGCGAACCGTGGAAGCTGCACGGTTTTATCCGCGATGGTGGGCTTCCTCCTTCTCAAAGAGGCTCCACTATTAAACCCGTCCTGGTGACGACCCATGGCCTGCTCTATAATTGTGACTGCCTTGACCTCATGGGCTCGATCAGGGGTGAAACCATTGACTGCATATTTGCCGATCCTCCTTTTAATCTTGGTAAGGATTATGGGGACTCCAAAGTCAACGATGAACTGGAAGACAAGCAGTATCTTGATTGGTCTTTCACTTGGTTGGAAGAGTGTTGCCGAATCCTGAAGCCCGGAGGGGCGCTCTTCATCTATGCTCTTCCCAGGTGGGCCTATCATTTCGCTGCCTTCCTTGATAGCAGGTTGCTGTTCCGTCATTGGATTGCCGTTTCGATGAAAGGAACCTTCCCCAGAGGACGCAAGCTCTATCCTGCCCACTACGCTCTCCTCTATTTCACCAAAGGGATGCCCAAAACCTTTAATCGGGTGAGGCTTCCTATTCCGACCTGCCGACATTGCGGGAGGGAAATAAAAGATTACGGGGGACATCGAAAGTATCTGAATCCCAAAGGTCTTAATTTAACCGATTTCTGGGAGGACACTTCCCCGAATAGGCATCGCAAGTTTAAGTTTCGAAACGTGAACGAACTAAAACCGCTTATCCCTGAGCGGGCTCTAAGAATCTCCACGAATGAGGGCGATATCGTTCTGGATCCTTTCGGGGGTGGGGGGTCCACCTATCAAGCGGCTCAGCAACTTAACAGACTTTGGCTGGGTTCCGAAATAGCCGATTGCGGACCGGCTATCGCCAGGATCCAAGCCCACTTCGGATTAACGGGAATAGGGAACCCACCCCAAAAATTGTTAGAAGTTTTCAAGTCGCCTATGCGGGATTACTCTTTTAGGGTAGAAAGG
>CAZHST010000036.1:0-30080 GCA_964535215.1 uncultured bacterium | reverse complement strand
CAAGAGTGTTTGGAGTTGCTCCTGTCCAATGAGTCCTTGAGAAAGGGGATGGGGGTGAACGGCCGGCAGTTTATCATTGAGCAGATCGCTCAAAACGCTATCTTCCCCAAGGGGCTCCCAAAGGGTTCCTTACAGGGCGGGACAGCCTGAAGCTGATGAGGGCCGACCTGGGGGAACCTGCGTGATCATCTAACATGGAACAACTGCTCTACCAGCGGTTTTACGAGATAGAGGATGCTCACTGGTGGTTCGTGGCGAGGAAGGCTATCGTCCTGGGCCTTCTTGACCGCTATTTGCCAAGGGGGTTGACTAGGGTTATCCTTGACGCAGGTTGTGGCACCGGAGGAATGCTAACGGATTTAGAAAAATACGGGAGGGTGATCCCTACGGATGCGTCAGAGGAGGCTATGAAGTTCTGCAAGCGTCGGGGGTATGAGATTGTTCAATGTTCTGTCCTGGAGTGTCCCTTTCAGGCCGAGAGCTTCGATGTGATCCTCGGTCTCGACGTCCTTGAACATCTTGATGATGACCTTGGGGCCCTCATGGAGTTCCATCGGATTTGTAAGCCTGGGGGGCTTTTGTTCCTCACGGTCCCAGCCTTTCGATTCTTATGGAGCCATCACGATGAAATCAACCACCACAAGCGCAGGTACACGAAGCATCAGCTCCAGGAGCGGCTGGAGTCGGCCCACTTCCAGGTGTTGAGATCCAGCTACTTCAACTGTTACCTTTTTCCCTTCATGGTTGTGGGTCGGATGTTCGGGAGGATGATGGGCCAGGAACCAGGTCTGGAGCTGGACATGCCCAGTCCCGTCATCAATGGTTTCTTATCAAAGGTCTTTGCGGCCGAGCTTCCGTTACTTAGGCGGATCGACCTGCCCTTTGGCGGGTCGATTCTCGCCATAGCTAAGAAGGTTTGAGCCATGATCCTTTTTCATCAGGCATTACCATTGACCGATCCTGCTCGGGGGAACAGGTGCTTTGTGAGAACCCCTTGGACTCAAAGGTCCTTATGGGTCCTTGTCCTGCTTGTGGTTTTCTATACGATTAACAACATCTTTTGGCTCAAGCGTCACCTCCTAGCCATTCCACCCCCTTGGGATCAAGCATTTTACCTCTACATGGGTCTCCGATACCTGCATGCCCTTTCGGACGCCGGCCCTCTGGCCATGTTCAAAGAGTTTGTCCACTTGAGTTCATATGCTGCCCCGCTTTTCCCTCTCACGACTCTACCTATGTATCTCCTTTTTGGCACGTCACGACTCGCTGCCCACTTGACCAACTCTTTCTACCTCTTTCTCCTCTTGCTAGGGGTCTATCTGTTGGGTAAACATGTGTATGGTCGGAAGGCAGGTATTCTCGCTACCTTCTTCATCTCGACGTTTACTGCCATTGTCAACTTTTCCAGGGATTACTTGCTGGAGTTTCCGTCAGCTGCCTTTGTCACCTTAGGTGTATACGCTTTGCTCCGTTCCGAGGATTTTCGGCATCGTTCGTGGTGTTTGGGTTTTGGGGTTCTGGTAGGTTTAACCTTATTGACAAAAACGATGGCAGGAGTCTTCTTTGTCGGTCCAGTCCTTTATATTTTGGGAAGAGTGGTCATGCGGCGACCGCTCCATAGTCCCTTTCTGCTCAACTTCCTTCTTTCGGTTGGAGTGGCTGTTCTGGTGGCCTCTGTGTGGTGGGGACCAAACTTTCGAACCGCCATCTGGTACTTGATCTACTTTGGCTTTAAAGAGGGATCGGTCCCTTATAGGGCTGCTGGATCAGGGATCTTCACCCTCAAGAACCTGAGCTACTATTTCCTGGCCCTTGCCAATCACGGTGCCTCCTTCTTTTACACCCTCCTTTTTGTCCTCCTGTTGCTTTCAAGGGGAGTAAAGAGGATCCTTTGGGGGGAACGTAACATTTCGTCAAAGGCCGAAGTGGTGGGAAATGAAGGTTACCTTTGGACGTGGTTGCTGGTAGGCTATGGTATTTTAACCGTTGTCCCCTTAAAGGGGGAGGAACGATTTGCCCAGGCCCTCCTCCCTCCTCTCGCCCTCCTGCTTTCAGGATCCATCGAAGGCATTCAGCACAGGTGGCTTAGGGGAGGCGTGATGGTTGCTGCCATCGGCATTGGAGCGTTTAACTACATTGGGTTAACCTACGAACCACGTCTGATCCCACGGACGCATTACCTTCATCCCTTTGCCGTCATCAGCTTTGAATATCCTCACTATAGCTGGATCCGAAGCAAACTTCACCTTTCCCAAGGTACTCATTGGCCAATCCTTGATGTCCTTTCTCTCCTGGCTGACCTAAGTGCTAGGGTTAAGACGGGGGAGGTCAAGGTCCTGGTTGTTCCTGATCATCCTGTGTTTAATGCCAGCACGCTTCGGTACTATGCTGAGGTCTATCGTTCCCCGCTTATTTTTTCACACATCTCCGATGGTCCTATCAACAGAGATCGATTGCAGGAGTATGACTTCGTCCTGGTAAAAAGTGGCGGGTATCAGGGGCCTGATTTCACAACCCGGTATGGTGACCAGATCTTTGCCAAGCTTCGGATGCCGGACTCTGGATTCATTGCCCTGCCGCAGGTCTTTTCATTCCCAGATGATTCTCACATCATTATCTTCGCTGCCCCTCATTTCTTGAAGACAGGACCACTGTGAAAAGAAGGAAGGGCATACTTGACGTGGATTTCCCATCAACCGTTGTGACCAAACTTGGAGGTTGGGGAGAGCTTCGGTGACCAGAAGCAAGGACCCTATGGCCATTCGCTATTCCATCGTGATCCCGGTTTACAACGAGGCGGAGGTGTTGCCTACCCTTTACCACCGGCTCACTCAGGTGATGGAGGGATTGGGCGAGCCCTATGAGGTCATCTTTGTCAACGATGGGAGCACCGATACCTCACCTCTGCTCCTTCGGGAGCTCCGAACTAAGGATGAGCGGGTGAAGTTTGTGAGCTTCTCGCGGAACTTCGGCCATCAGATCGCCATCACCGCTGGCCTCGACCATAGCTCGGGGCAGGCGGTGGTCGTCATGGATGCAGACCTTCAAGATCCCCCAGAGGTCATCCCTCGGCTGATTGAGAAATGGCGGGAGGGGTTTGATGTGGTCTTTGCCGTGAGGGAAAGGAGGAAGGGGGAGAGTCTCTTTAAGCGGATGACGGCTACACTCTTCTACCGGCTCCTTCGCCAACTGACCACAACCGAGATCCCGGTGGATACCGGCGATTTCCGGCTGATGAGCCGGAGGGCCGTCGAGGCTCTCAAGGCCATCCGGGAGCGGAACCGATTCGTGAGGGGTCTGGTAGGCTGGATCGGCTTCCGCCAGACGGCTGTGACGTTCGTGAGGGACCCCCGGCATGCAGGGGAGACGAAATATCCCCTTAGGAGGATGGTGCGGTTTGCCCTGGATGGGATCACCTCTTTCTCCTTTGTGCCTCTCCAACTGGCCACCTATCTTGGCTTTGCGGTTTCTTTCATCAGCTTCATCTATATCGTGTATGCGGTTGGGCTCAAGCTCTTGACCAACCGCCTTGTGCCAGGCTGGGCCTCGATCGTTATCGCGGTCCTGTTTATTGGAGGTGTTCAGCTCATCACCTTAGGCATCATCGGGGAGTACATCGGTCGGATCTATGAGGAGGTGAAGCAGCGGCCCTTATACATAGTCGATGAGGCGGCGGGGTTTGAGAGGACAACAAATGGAGGCTAAGGGAGCCTGCTGGTGTACTTCGCTCCCCTCGATATCCTGGTCTCGCGGGAGCCGCTGAAGACGCGACAGCCGGACCTGCTCTTCATCAGCCGGGAGGGGGCCTCCGTCATCCGCGAGCAGATTGAGGGGGGGCCTGATCTCGTCATCGAGATCCTTTCACCAGGGGTCACGCGGGGCCACCGGCTTGTGGCGCTTTGATCTCGGGAAATGGGGGATGGAACCTGTAGAGCTGAACTGGGCTCTCCGGCAGCTTGCCGTTGATTACACCAAAGCCTTAAAGGGGCTCCTGGGGGAATCCCTCGTCTCTGTCGTCCTCTTCGGCTCCGTTGCCCGGGGAGAGGGGACTCCCCTGTCGGATATTGATCTCCTCGTCATCGCTCAGGGTCTGCCAACCGGGAGGCTCGCCCGGCAGGACCGCCTGAAGGAAGCCGACGACGTTCTAGAGTCCAAGCTGGAAGGCTTACGAAAACACGGAGTCCTCACGGACCTCTGTCCGATCCTGAAGACCCCCGAGGAGGCCGAGCACCTCACCCCTCTTTACTTAGACCTGGTCGAGGATGCCGTCATCCTCTACGACCGGGAGGGATTCTTTTCGGCCATCTTGGCCCATCTCCGACGTTCCCTCGATCGCCTCGGGGCCCGACGCATCAAACAGGGAAAGGTCCGCTACTGGGAGCTGAAGCCGGACTACGTGCCCGGGGAGATCTTTGAGCTATGACGAACCGTGAGATGGCGGAGAGCTATCTCGCCCAAGCTGGGGAGATCCTCCTCGAGGCAGAGGACCTTCACCGACGGGGAACATGGAACCTGGTCGTCCGGAGGTCGCAGGAGGTCGTGGAGCTGGCGTTGAAAGCGGCCTTAAGGGCGGTGGGTGTCGAGGTCCCCCAGATCCACGATGTCGGGGTCATCCTGAAGGATCATCGGGCGAAGTTCCCGGAGGCCTTCCGGAAAGAGATCGACCGGCTCGCCTCCATCTCCCGCCGGCTTCGACGCGAACGGGAGGTGAGCTTCTACGGGGATGAGGAGACAGGCACTCCTCCGCAAAGGCTCTATACAGCGGATGACGCCCGCGTCGCCTTTGAAGAAGCGGGCGTTGTGCTCGATCGCTGTCGCGAGCTGCTCCAAGGTTTAGGGGAGGCGAGAGGATGAGAGGGAGGAAAAACGTCATCGCCAAGGCTCAGGCGACCTTCACGCTGGAACCTGGAGGAGGAGCCTTCTATGGATCAGAGGGGGCCTTCGAGCAGTCGGGGGGACCCAGACGAGCGTGCCCTGTTCGTCCACGGTCAAGACATTCAGCTCGGGCATCGGGAAGTCCTTCACATTGGTGGAACCCATTGGAGATGAGTCCGCTGCTCCCGGACCCACCGAGCGATGGCTTCCGCGCTGGTGAGGTCTGGATGATCCTCGGCCCGCCAGGTGCCGGCTGTGTTTTCGATCGCTTCTAAAAGGCGGAGGCGGCGGAGGGCGTGTTCCAAAATAACCAGGAGCCCTCTCATGAAGCTCTCCATCGTCATGCCGGTCTACAACGAGATCGCCACCATCGCCGAGATCATCCGGCAGGTCCTGGAGGCCTCGTTAAGATTCCCAGGAGGCCGATCATTGTCAATAAAACGCTAGTGTGTTTTGAGGGAGGAAAGGATGGCAGCGGTGTATTCGTTTGAGTCGGAACTCCTGGAGGATGGCCACCTGGCCATCTCTGAGGAGCTCGTTAGCAAGCTGAAGCTGAGGAGGGGGAGCAAGCTAAAGGTCTCCATTTCGCGCAAGATGACCTATGAAGAGTTCCTGGCCTGGGCCGATGAAGATACGCTGGCGGAATGGGTGGACGGTGAGGTGATTATGACCAGTCCGGCATCGAGGCAGCATCAGGAGATCGGCGGTTTCCTGTACAAACTCCTCAGCACCTATGCCGAAATGCGCGGGCTTGGCGTTGTGCTTCCGCCTCCTTTCCAGATGAAGCTGGCCCGTTCTGGACGCGAGCCGGATCTGTTGTTTATAGCGAACGCGCATCTAGACCGGCTGAAGGAAACCCATTTGGATGGCCCGGCAGACTTGGTGGTGGAGATCACCTCTCCCGAGAGCCTGGGGCGTGATCGAGGAGAGAAGTTTTACGAGTATGAAGAGGCTGGGATCCCCGAATACTGGCTGATCGATCCGCCGCGGGAGGAAGCCGAATTCTATCAACTGGACGAGCGTGGGCACTACCGTCTGGTTGCGCTGGATACGGAAGGGAAGTATCACTCCAGGATCCTAGCGGGCTTGTGGCTACCGCTAAGCTGGTTGTGGAGTCCACCGCGTGTGCTGGATGCCCTGCGCGAGCTGGAGGTTCTCTAAGGGTTGGAAACGATGCATGTCGATCTTTGCCTAAACGCTAAGCGCTTTTCGCGGGATGAGGTCCTCGCCAAGCTCCCGGAGATCCGGAGGGTGATGGAGAAGCATGCGGTCCGAGCAGCCTATCTGTTCGGCTCGGCTTTGGCGGATCGAATGGGCCCTTTCAGCGATGTGGACATCGCGGTGCTCCTTGATCCTCCAGGTTCCGACTGGCTGGAAACTCATGGTGCCATTTATGCAGACCTCTGCCGGATCTTCCAGGCTGATAATATCGATGTGATCCTCTTGAGTGAAGCCCCCCCATCCCTCAGATTCACTGTTATTCAGGATGGCCTGCTCTTCTACGCTGCCGATGAGCAGGCCTGGGGGGCCTTCGTCGAGGAGACAATCTTCTCCTATCATGATGTCCAGCCGCTTCGGGAGGAAGAGTGGCACTATCTCGTACAGCATATCAAGTTGGGGCTCTCGAAGGAGTTGAACATGATCGACCGGGAGAGGGTGAAACGGTTCATCGTGGCCATGAGGGATGCCGTTCACGAACTCAAAGGCCTTGGGCTGGAGTCGATGACGTTTGAGGCGTATGCCAACAATAAGCCGGTGCGGGCGCTCTCAGAGCATTATCTCAGGATTGCTATTGAGGCCGCCATGGACCTCGGCAGGCATGTCCTAGCGGCGAAGGGTCTGAAGGTGCCGGAGGAGTATCGGAAAATCGGCCCGTCCCTCTCCGAGGGCCGGATCGTCCCGGCCGAGTTGGGGGAGAAGCTGATGGCGATGGCCGGGTTACGGAACATCCTCGTCCATCTCTATTGGGATATCGATTACCGTCGGATCTATCACCTCATCACCTCGGAGCTGGACGTCTTTGATCGGTATGCCCGGTGCATCCTCGATCTCCTCGAGCGGGAGGCCGAAGAAGGAGCCTTTTGATGAAGCTCTCCATCGTCATGCCGGTCTACAACGAGATCGCCACCATCGCCGAGATCATCCGGCAGGTCCTGGCGGCCCCCGTTGAGGTCCCCAAGGAGCTACTCATTGTTGACGATGGTTCGACGGACGGGACCCGGGAGTACCTTCGGGGTCTCATCAGGGATGAGGGGTCAGGGGACGAAGCGGTCAAGATCTTCTTTCACGAACAGAACCTTGGGAAGGGGGCGGCGATCCGGACTGCCCTTCCCCATGCGACGGGGGAGATCGTCCTCGTCCAGGATGCGGACCTGGAATGCGATCCTCGGGATTATGCTGCTCTCCTCAGGCCGATCCTCGAGGGTCGAGCGGATGTGGTCTTCGGGAACCGCTTCCACGGAGGCCCCCACCGGGTTCTGTACTTCTGGCACTTTGTCGGCAATCGCCTCCTCACGACCCTCTGCAACATGGTGACCAACTTGAACCTCACCGACATGGAAGTGGGCTACAAGGTCTTCAAAGCCGAGGTTCTAAAACAGATCCGGCTCCGCTCGAACCGCTTCGGGTTCGAGCCGGAGATCACCGTCAAGGTGGCGAAACTCGGCTGCCGGATCTACGAGGTGCCGATCTCCTACCACGGGAGGACCTACGCGGAGGGGAAGAAGATCACCTGGAAGGATGGGCTGGCGGCCCTCTTCCACATCCTCCGCTACCGGTTTTTCGACTAACGAGCTTGTCAGAAGCGCCGATGTGGGACTATAATGCCTGGAGGCTCGGTGAGAATATGTCGATCACAGCCAAGCCCTTAACCTACACCGATTACCTTGCCCTGCCTGAAATCAAGAAGCGGTATGAAATCATCGATGGAGAACTCATCTTCATGACCCCAGCCCCTACCGAGCGACATCAGCGGATCGCCAGAGCCTTGTTTCGCCTGATAGACGGGTTTGTGGTCAGGAGGGGGCTCGGAGAGGTGTACTTCGCTCCCCTCGATATCCTGGTCTCGCGGGAGCCGCTGAGGACGCGACAGCCAGACCTCCTTTTCATCAGTCGGGAGCGGGCCTCCATCATCCGTGAGCAGATTGAAGGGGGGCCTGATCTTGTCATCGAGATCCTTTCGCCCGCGACCTCCCGGGCCCAGGTGGCGGACAAATTGACCGATTACGCCTCGATCGGCGTTCGGGAGTGCTGGATCGTCTCCCCCGAGGCTCAGACCGTTGAGGTGTTGGAGCTGGCTGAGGGACAGGTGAAGCGGACAGGTCTCTACGGCATGGGAGATCGGGTGGTCTCCCGGGCGCTGGCTGACCTGAACCTGTTTGTGGCCGATATCTTCCAAGAGAGCCATCTCGCCTAAGTCGGAGAGATCCGCCGTGAGGATCGGGATCGAGGGGAAGGTCCTGACCCGAAGAATCGGGGGGATCGGGCGCTACGCCATCAACCTGGTCAAGGCCCTCCTCTCAATCTCGGCTGAAGCGTACCCCGACATGGAGTTCGTGATCTTCACCGCCCCCCAGACCGATCCGGGCGTCCTCGATGGGAGTCGGGTGAAGGTTTGCGATCGCTTCCGACAGGTCAAGAGCAGCCTCCTCCGGTCGTCGCTCTTTCTCCCGGCCGGCGTGCTCCTGGAGCGGATCGACGTCTTCCACGGGCTCGACCAGGCCGGCATCCCCTTGTTCTTTAAGAGGGGGAAGTATGTCATCACGATCCACGATACCATTGTCTGCGCTCTCCCCGAAACGTTTCCCCTGAAGCAGCGGTTGGTCTTCTCCATCGCCTTTTCCCGGATCCCCGGGCAGGCGGATGCCATCATCGTCCCCTCCGAGGCAGTCAAGGAAGATGTGGTCCGGTATCTCAAGGTGGATCGGGGGAGGATCATGGTCATCCCATGGGGGTGTGAGGAAAGGTTCCGGCCTTCAGGGGATCCTGAATCCCTCGAAAGGGTGAAGAGGAAATACGACCTTCCTGCCCGATACATTCTGTTCCTTGGGATCCTCCAGCATAGGAAGAACCTGACGACGCTGCTTCAGGCCTTTTCCTTGCTCCTGGCCGAACAGCCGGGTTCGGATCTTAAGCTGGTCCTCGCTGGCGGTAGAGGTTGGAGGAGTGAAGAGGTGTTTCAAGCGGTTAAGACCCTGGGCCTTCAGGATCGGGTCCTCTTCCCGGGCTTCGTCGAGGAGGAGGATCTCCCCGACCTCTACCGGGGGGCCCTCCTCTTCGTCTACCCCTCGCTGTACGAGGGCTTCGGCCTTCCGATCCTGGAGGCCATGGCCTCCGGTATCCCCGTCATCGCTTCCAACACCTCCTCGATGCCCGAGGTGGCGGGGGATGCGGCCATCCTGGTTGATCCGCATCAACCCGAGGCCTTCGCTGGAGCAATGGCCTCGGTGCTGAGCAACGGAGGGCTCCACGAGGAGCTTCGGCGGAAGGGGATAGCTCGAGCAAGGCATTTCTCGTGGGAGGCCGTGGCCAGAAAGACGTTGCAGGCTTACGCTTCTCTTGGTGGTCGGGAACCGTGATCTGCCCGGTCTGTTTTTCCAAAGTTCCTCCTGTTCCGGTTGCCAGGCTTCGTCCTGTACTGTTTGGCAAAGGTCAAGTAGTCATCCCAAAACGTATGCGTTGAGCATGCGTGTCCTGCTCGTTTCCCACGCTTACACGGTCAGTACCAATTGGGCGAAGCCGGCGGAGCTGGCCAAGATGCCAGGTCTCACCGTCGGCGTGATGGCCCCGAAGCGGTGGAAGGGGGAGATGCAAGACTACCTCCTGGGAGAGGCCATTTCTCCTGGCATTCGCCTCTTCTCTTCCCCTGGGTTCTTTTCAGGCCATATCGGCGGCTACGGCTACTGGCCGTCGGCCTTTCTCCAGTTGCGCCGTTTTAATCCAGACATCATCCAGGTCGAGGAGGAGCCTTGGAGTGTCAGCGCTTGGCAGGTGCTGGTGGCGAAGGAGCTGTTCAGGTTAAAGAGCAAGGTGATTCTGTTCACCTGGGAGAATGTCAGATATCCATCTTTTCCTCCTTACCGATGGTTCCTGCGCTTCTTGCTCCAACGGGTAGACTTTGCCATCGCCGGGAACGCCGAGGCCCGGGGCCTCCTCACCCGGTACGGGTTTCCTCAGGAGAAGGTTGTTGTCCTCCCCCAGTTCGGCGTTGATACCGAGCTCTATCGAAAACGACCGTCGGAGGAGTTGCGCCGTGCCCTACAGCTCCGATCCTTCACGATCGGATACGTGGGGCGGCTTGTCCCGGAGAAAGGTGTCATCACCCTCTTGAAGGCCGTCCGGATGCTCCCCGACAACTTCCGCCTGCTCCTTGTCGGCTCAGGTCCGCTTCGGGTCGAGGTTGAACGCCTGGCAGAGGCATGGGGCTTAAAGGAAAAGTTGGTCTTGACAGGGCCGGTCCCTCATGGGGACGTTCCCCACTATTTAAACTGCCTGGACGTCTTGGTCCTCCCCTCCCTCACGGCTCCCCATTGGAAGGAACAGTTTGGCCGTGTGCTGATCGAGGCGATGGCCTGCGAGGTTCCTGTCGTCGGCTCCAGCTCGGGTGAAATCCCCCAGGTGATCGGCGATGCCGGCCTGATCTTCCAAGAGGGCGACGTGGCTGAGCTGGCGGAGAGGTTAAAGCTCCTGATGGAAGACGATGCGCTCAGGGAGGACTTTGCCAGGCGGGGCAGGGAGAGGGTGTTAAAGTACTACACCTGTGAGATGATTGCCAAGCAGACTTACGAGGTCTATCGGAAGGTGTTGGAGGGGAACGCTTGACCGGGCTGCCGCGTCAGGTTGCTCGAAACACTGGAGCCATTCTCCTGGCCAACGGGGTTGGGAGAGGGGTGGGCCTGCTGGCGGTGATCTTCGTCGCCAGGTACCTTCGGCAGGACGAGTTTGGCCTCTTCTCCTTTATCTTTGCTTACATCGAGCTCTTCGCCATCCTCACCGATCTCGGCCTCAACGCCATCCTGGTCAGGGAGATCGCCAAGGACAGATCCACCGCTGAAAGGCTGCTGGGAGCTGCCCTGTCGTTAAAGCTCTTCCTCGCCTTGACGGCCATCCTCCTCTCGTGGGCAGTCATCTCGGTTCTTCCGTATCCCCCCAGGACCAGGTTCCTGGTCTATCTCGCCTCACCGGTTCTGTTCACCTCGTTCCGTCTGCCATCGTTCAGGAGCTTTTTCGAGGTGATCTTCCAGGTAGAGTTGAGGATGAAGGATCCGGCCTTCCTGGGGCTCTTGGCCGAGGTGGTGGGTGCATCAGCCGTCCTGCTGATCATCGCCCTCCAGGGCGGGCTGCTGGCCCTCGTCCTGGCCCAGGTCTTCGCCGGCCTTCCAGGCCTCCTTCTGCTGATTCATCGCTCCCGGCAGTCCATCCCGATCCGGTGGAACCTGGACATGGGCCTCTGGTACCGACTGCTTAAGGAGTCTTTGCCCCTGGCCCTGGCGGGGATCTTCGTCCTGATCTATTCCCGGGTTGATGTCTTGATGCTTTCGCTCATGGAGGGAAACGCCGCCGTCGGCTATTACGCCGCCGCCTACAGGCTCACGGGCACCCTGGGGCTCATCCCCTTCGCCCTGCTGGTCTCCCTTTATCCCCTTCTGTCTCGGTACCACGGGGCCTCCCCCGAGGCCTTCCGGAGGATCTTTCGTCAGGGCCTCGAGATCCTGGTTTGCATCGCCGCTCCCCTTGGGGCCATCTTCACCGTCCTCTCCAGGCCCATCCTGACCATGATCTACGGCCCGGCCTTCGCCCCTTCGGCCCCTGCCCTGGTCCTCTTGGGGTGGGCCGCGGCCTTGAACTTCCTCAGCTACCTGGTCATGACCGCTTTCAATGCGATGAACAAGCAGGGGATCAATGCTTGGCTCACCTTTTCCATGATCCTCTTCAACATTGCCGCGAATCTTCTCCTGATTCCCCGGTACAGCTTCGTTGGAGCGAGCATGGCCACCTTGCTCACGGAGGGGCTCCTGGTGGCCGTGGGGTTCTCCCTCCTCACCCGCCATCTAGGGCGGATCTCACCGGGGCGAACTTTCCGTTATTGCTTGTCGGCGGGGCTTGCAGGAGGTATCCTGTACGCGGTCCCCATCCCGCCGATCCCCCGGGGCTTGCTTGGCCTCCTGGCTTATGGTGTCCTCGTCCTCCTGATGAGGGGACTGACCCGGGAAGAAGTCATGGCCATCAAGGCTGCCCTCATCAAGGAGGGGTGGGCGGGAGGAAAAGGCTTCCGATGAGGATCGCGGTCAACGCCTCCATTGTTGATCCCATCTTAAGCGGTCTTGGGGTGTATGCGGTCAACGTGATCAGGGAGCTCTACCGGCTCCATGACGATCTGGTGGTCTACACCTCCTGCCCGGAGGTGTTAGGCGTGAACTCGACCAAGGTCAGGAAGATCAGCCCGAAGGTCCAGCCTCTCCGGGGCCCTGAAGGTCACCTTCAGCGGGTGGCCTGGATCCAGACCTCCATCCCGCTCCGGCTCCTGGCCGAGAAAGCGGACCTCCTCTTCTCCCCCCTCCCAGAAGGCCCCCTCTTCCCCCTCGTTCCCCAGGTGGTGGTTGTTCACGATATCCTCCCCCTCCATTTTCCAGGGGAGTACCCCCGGCAACAGCATTACTTCCGCTACTTTGTCCCGATGGTCCTCCGGAGGTCTCAGGCCATCATCGCCGTTTCTGAAAGGACCAAGCAGGACCTTGTGGACACCTACAGGATCGGGGCGGACAGGATCCGGGTTGTCCCGAACGGGGTGGACAAAAGTCGCTATCGGACAGGGATCGATCCGGCGTGGGGCAAGAGGAAGTACGGCCTCGGGGCGTACCTCCTGTACGTCGGAAACCTCCTGCCCCACAAGAACCTTCCCCGTCTCCTCGAAGCCTTCGCCCTTGTCGCAAAACGGTTCCCCCACCGGTTGGTCATTGCTGGAAAGAAGGACCCTCGTTACTATCCGGCCCTGGAGACGGGGGTGAAGGCCCTGGGGCTTGAGGGAAGGGTCTCGTTCCTCGACTACGTCCCCCAGGAGGAGCTTCCCGCCCTGTACGCCGGGGCCGATCTGTTCATCCTGCCATCGCTTTACGAAGGGTTTGGTCTCCCGGTCTTGGAAGCCATGGCCTCGGGCGTCCCCGTCATCGCCTCCCGGGCCGGTTCCCTTCCCGAGGTGGCGGGCGAGGCCGCCGTCCTCGTGGATCCCTCTGATGTCCAGGGGATGGCAGACGCCGTCGAGGCCGTCCTCGGGGATCGGGGGATGAGGGAGGCGATGAAGCAGAGGGGGCTTGAACAGGTCAAACGGTTTAGCTGGGGGAAGACAGCCCGGATGATCCTGGAGGTCCTCCGGGAGGTGGGGGGGCGGTGAGGAAGATCGCCATCGTCCACGACTGGCTCACCGGGATGCGGGGGGGGGAGCGGTGTCTTGAGGTGTTCTGCGAGCTGTTTCCGGAGGCTGACCTGTTCACGTTGCTCTACTGTCCCGGCACGGTGTCGAAGACCATCGAGCGGATGAGGATCCAGACCTCCTTCGTCCAGCACCTTCCGCTGGCCTGGCGTTTGTACCGCTACTACCTCCCCCTGTTCCCTCTGGCCGTTGAGCGCTTCGACTTTCGGGGCTACGACCTGATCCTCTCCTCGAGCCACTGCGTCGCCAAGGGGGCGATCCCCCCTCCTGGAGCCCTCCACATCTCTTACACGTACACCCCCATGCGCTACGCCTGGGACCTGTACGAGGTCTACTTCGGCGATCGCTTCGGGGCTGTTGGGTCCTTGGTGTTTCCCAAGGTCGTAGCGTACCTTCGGAGGTGGGATCTCAACGCCTCCCGTCGGGTTGACCATTTCGTGGCGATCTCCCACCATGTGGCCGAGCGGATCCGCCGCCACTACGGGAGGGAGGCTGTGGTGATCCATCCCCCTGTGGACGTCAAGCGGTTCCCGCTTTCTGAGGAGGACGGGGAGTACTACCTGGTGGTCTCGGCCTTCGTCCCCTACAAAAGGATCGACCTCGCCATCCAGGCCTTCAACCACCTGAAGCTCCCTTTGAAGATCGTCGGGTGGGGACCCGAGGAGGGGCGTTTGAAGAGGCTGGCCGGTCCCACGGTGGAGTTCTTGGGCAAAAGATCTGACGAGGAGCTTTCACGCCTTTACGCCCGCTGCCGGGCCCTGATCTTCCCCGGGGAGGAGGACTTCGGGATCGTCCCCTTAGAGGCCCAGGCCGCGGGGAGGCCGGTCATCGCCTACGGGAGAGGGGGCGTGCTGGAAACGGTCATCCCAATTAACAGTTCCGGGTTCCGGGTGCCGGGTGCCGAGTTAGGGGACGCGCTCAACCCGAAACCCGAAACTCCGACGGGGGTGTTCTTCTACGAGCAGACGACCGAGGCCCTCATCGAAGCGGTCAGGATCTTCGAGGCGAACCATCACCGGTTCGAGCCCAACCGCCTTCGGGATCATGCCCTTCAGTTTGACCGGGCCCTCTTCAAGGCTCGGATCCTGCGGTTCATCGAGGAGCGGTGGGAGGAGTTCCAACGTCACCGCCAACCGGTTTTCTAGGAAGAGAGGAGGCTGGCGATGGTTCGGTGGGAGGAGCTTTTGGGGAGGATCCGAAACAAGGAAGTCCAGGTAGCCGTCATCGGCCTGGGCTATGTGGGCCTGCCCCTCGCGGTGGAGTTTGCCAGGGCCGGCGTCAAGACCATCGGTGTTGATGTGGATCCGGCGAAGGTGGAGAAGATCCGGGCCGGCCAGAGCTACATCTTCGACGTGACGACGGAGGACATCGCCTCCCTGACCTCAAGGGGCCTGTTGGAGGCCACCGGTGATTACGCAGTCCTGAAGGACGTGGATGCCATCTTCATCTGCGTCCCGACCCCCTACACGAAGATGAAGGTCCCGGACCTTTCCTTTGTCGAGGCGGCTTCCCGAGGCCTGGCCGCGCACCTCCGCCCGGGCCAGCTCGTCATCCTCCAGTCCACGACCTATCCCGGCACCACCGAGGAGGTGGTGCTCCCCCTGCTGGAGGCGTCAGGGCTGAAGGCGGGGGAGGATTTCTTCCTGGCCTTCTCCCCGGAGCGGATTGATCCCGGGAACAAACGGTACGGGGCGAGGAACACGCCGAAGGTGGTGGGGGGGATCAACGAGGCCAGCACGAGGTTGGCCTCGGCCCTCTTCGAGCTGTTCATCGAGGCCGGAAAGGTTCACCCGGTCTCCAGTCCGAAGGTGGCCGAGATGACCAAGCTCTTGGAGAATATCTTCAGGAGCGTGAACATCGCCCTGGTCAACGAGCTGACCAAACTTGCTGATCGGATGGGGATTGACATCTGGGAGGTCATTGATGCCGCCGCCACCAAGCCCTTTGGCTTCATGCCTTTTTACCCCGGCCCCGGAGTGGGGGGGCACTGCATCCCGGTTGACCCCTACTATCTTTCCTGGAAGGCCCGGGAGTATGACTTCTACACCAAGTTCATCGAGCTGGCCGCCGAGGTCAACCAGAGCATGCCCTTCTACACGGTGAACAAGGTCATCGAGGCCCTGAACCGTTACGGGAAGCCGCTCCAGGGTTCCAAGATCCTGGTGCTGGGGGCGGCGTTCAAGAAGGACATTGACGATGCCAGGAACTCCCCGGCCGTGGAGATCCTCAGGATCCTGCTGGCCAGGGGTGTCCAAGCCTCCTACCACGATCCCTACGTCCCCCGGATCGTCATCGAGGAGCCTACGCCGGACCGGGCCGGCGAACGGGTCCTGGAATCCGTCCCTCTCTCCCAGGGGTTCCTGGAAGGGATGGACTGCGTGCTGATTGCGGTGGCCCATTCCTGCTTCGACATCCCCTGGATTGTGCAGCACAGCCGGCTCATCGTGGACGCCCAGAACGCCACCAAAGGGATCCTGGAGGGGCGCGGGCGGATCGTCAAGCTCTGAAAGGGGAGGTGGACCGTCCCAAAAATCTGTTGAAATTTCAAGCGGGATCGGCTTAAATTAGCAAGGACTTTGGGCTGAGCCCTTCTAGAAGGGAGGAAGGGGGTCCGGTGGGAAGGTCGGCTTGGTACGAAGAGGTTCTCTCGAAGATCCCGGGAAAGGAGATCCTGGTCGTGGGAGACCTGATGGTGGATGAGTATATCTGGGGGAACGCCTCCCGGATCTCCCCCGAGGCCCCGGTCCCGGTCGTCGCGGTGAGGAAGGAGACGCTCCGGCCGGGGGGGGCGGCCAATGTGGCCTGCAACATCGCGGCCCTGGGGGGAAGGGCCTCCGTCGTTGGGATCGTTGGGAACGATGTCCCGGGCGAGTGGCTGGTCAACGAACTGGAGGCCCTCGGGATCAAAGGGGATGGGGTGGTCATTGACCGAACCCGTCCGACCACGGTGAAAACGAGGGTCATCGCCGGAAGCCAGCATATCGTCCGGTTTGATCGGGAGAGCAGCGAGGAGCCCGGTGGGGAGATTGTGAAGAGGCTCCTCACCCTGGCCCTGGAGCGGCTTCCGGAGGCCGACGCCCTGTTGATCTCGGACTATGCCAAGGGGGTGATCAGCCCGAGGTTGCTGAAAGGCCTTCTCCCCGCTGCCAGACGCCTTGGGAAGATCGTAACCGTTGATCCGAAGATCCCGCACTTCTCCTTGTATAAGTCGGTGACGGTCATCACCCCCAATCACCACGAGGCGGCGACGGTGGCGGGCCTCCCTCTCAAGAGGGAGGAGGATCTGATTCGGATCGGGTGGTCCCTCCTGAAGAAGGTGGGGGCCTCAGCCCTCCTGGTCACCCGGGGGGAGCAGGGGATGTCCCTCTTCGAGAACGGGATGGTGGTTCATATCCCCGCCGTTGCCAAGGAGGTCTACGATGTGACCGGGGCCGGGGACACCGTCCTCGCCTCCCTGACCCTGGCCCTCGCGGCGGGATCGTCCATGCGGCAGGCGGCGGTCATCGCCAACTATGCCGCCTCGGTGGTCGTGGGGAAGGTTGGGACCGCCACGGTGGGCCTGGACGAGCTGATCACCGCCCTCCGGGAGGGGGATGGGGGATGAAGGTTGTCGGCATCATCCCTGCCCGTTTTGCCTCCAGCCGCCTCCCCGGAAAACCCCTCCTCCCCATCGCCGGGAAGCCGATGATCCAGCATGTGTACGAGCGGGCATCCCAGGCCAAGATCCTGGATCGGCTTCTCGTGGCCACCGATGACCCCCGGGTCAAGGAGACGGTCGAAGGCTTTGGAGGCCTTGCCTCTTTAACCTCTCCCGGGCATCCCTCCGGGACCGACCGGGTCGCCGAGGTGGCAGAAACGCTCACCTGCGATCTGGTGGTGAACATCCAGGGGGACGAGCCGTTGATCCCTCCGGCCTTGATTGACCAGGCTGTCCTGCCCTTCTTCCACGACCCAACCCTTCCTATGGGGACGGTCTGCCGGAGGATCGTCGAACCGGCCGAGGCCTTGGATCCCCATGTGGTGAAGGTGGTCTTTGACCTTCAGGGGTTCGCCCTCTATTTCTCCAGGGCCCCCATCCCCTACTATCGAGACTGGAGACTGGAGACCGGAGACCCGAGCACAAGCTCAACTCAAGTCTCTAGTCTCTTGTCTCCAGTCTGCTACAAGCATATTGGGCTGTACGTGTACCGGCGGGGTGTGCTGTTGAAGCTGGCGGGGCTGCCGCCTACCCCGCTGGAGAAGGCCGAGAGGCTGGAGCAGCTCCGGGCCCTGGAGCATGGGATCCGGATCAAGGTCGTGGAAACGGAGCACGATTCCATCGGCGTGGACACCGGGGAGGATCTCGAAAGGGTTCAAAAGCTGTTCCAGGCTCAAGGTTATGGCTCAACGCCTGGGAGTTAGAACCTGGAACCCAGACCAAGAGGGGTGAAGATGGGGACGAAGTTCATCTTTGTCACGGGAGGGGTCCTCTCGTCGCTGGGGAAGGGTCTGGCGGCTGCCTCCATCGGGTGCCTCCTGGAGGGGAGGGGGTTCCGGGTGACCCTGCTAAAGTGTGATCCCTACATCAACGTGGATGCCGGCACCATGAACCCCTTCCAGCACGGGGAGGTCTTCGTCACCGAGGACGGGGCGGAGACGGACCTCGATCTCGGCCACTACGAGCGGTTCACCGATGTGGTCTTGACCAAGGATCACAATGTGACCACCGGCCAGATCTACTACTCGGTGATCAGCAAGGAGCGGAGGGGGGACTATCTCGGGGGGACGGTCCAGGTGATCCCTCACATCACCGATGAGATCAAGCGGAGGATCCTGAGGGTGGCCAAAGGGGTGGACGTGGTCATCGTCGAGGTGGGGGGAACGGTGGGGGACATCGAGGGTCTTCCCTTCCTCGAGGCGATCCGCCAGTTCCGGGCCGACGTGGGGCGGGAGAATGTCCTCTACGTCCACGTGACCCTGGTTCCCTACATCGCCACGGCCGGGGAGTTGAAATCGAAGCCGACCCAGCATAGCGTCAAGGAGCTCCTCCAGATCGGGATCCAGCCGGACATCCTCCTCTGCCGGACGGACCGCTTCCTGCCCCGGGACCTGAAATCCAAGATCGCCCTCTTCTGTAACGTTTCCGAGCGGGCGGTGATCACGGCCAAGGATGTCTCCACCATCTACGAGGTCCCCCTCGTCTTCCACCAGGAGGGACTCGATGCCCTCATCGTGGAGCTTTTGAGGCTTCCCGAGACGCCCCAGGACCTCTCCGTGTGGGAGGGGATCGTCAGCCGGATCAAGAACCCCTCGAAGACTGTGGAGATTGCCGTCGTCGGGAAGTACCTGGAGCTGAAGGACGCCTACAAATCCCTGATGGAGGCCATCACCCATGGGGGGATCGCCAACGACGCCCATGTCCGGGTCAGACCGGTGGACGCCGAGAAGGTGGAGCGGGACGGCCCCAAGGACTATCTGGGCGATGTGTCGGGACTCCTGGTGCCCGGGGGGTTCGGGGTCCGGGGGGTCGAGGGGAAGATCGCGGCCATCCAATATGCCAGGGAGGAAGGGATTCCTTTCTTCGGGATCTGTCTGGGGCTCCAGTGTGCGGTCATCGAGTTTGCGAGGAACGTTTGCCAGCTTCCCGGGGCGAACAGCCGCGAGTTTGACCTCCACACCCCCTACCCGGTCATTGATCTTTTGCCGGAGCAGCGAAGCATCACCAACCTGGGGGGGACCATGCGCCTGGGATCGTACCCCTGCCGGCTCGTGAAGCCCTCCAAGGTCTACGAGGCCTATGGACAGGAGGAGATCGCCGAACGGCACCGCCACCGCTACGAGGTGAACAACGAGTACCGGAGGCTCCTGGAGGAGCGAGGCCTGCGGGTCTCCGGCATCTGGCCGGAGGGGGATCTGGTGGAGATGATCGAGCTTCCGGATCATCCCTGGTTCGTGGGGTGCCAGTTCCACCCCGAGTTCAAGTCGCGCCCTAAACGCCCCCACCCCTTGTTCGTGGCCTTCATCAGGGCCGCCCTGAACTACGAGGAAATGAGGAGGGGAAGATGGTTGGGGGGGTAAGGCCCCGGGAGGCGCCCAAGGGCAAGATCACCTACGAAGAGTTCCTGGCTTGGCTGGATGAGGACACCTGGGCCGAGTGGGTAGATGGGGAGGTGGTGATGCTCTCTCCAGCCTCAAGGAGGCATCAAGAGATTGCTGACTTTCTGGTGAAAATCCTTGGCATGTTTGTTGAAGCCAAGAATTTGGGGATTGTTCTCAGTGCTCCTTTCCTCATGAAGGTCGGTCCAGAGCTCCCGGGTCGGGAGCCTGACCTCCTCTTTATCGCCGCTTCTCATCTGGATCGGCTGAGGGAGACGTACTTAGACGGCCCGGCCGATGTGGTGGTGGAGATCACCTCCCCAGAGAGCGGGGCTAGGGAGCGGGGGGAGAAGTTTTACGAATATGAACGAGGGGGAGTTCAGGAGTATTGGCTCATTGATCCGGAGCGAGGGTGGGCGGAGTTCTACCGGCTGGGGCCGGAAGGACGGTATCGGCCAATCTTTGCCGGACGGGAAGGGCTCTACCGCTCGGAGGCGATCCCCGACTTCTGGCTGAAGGGGGAATGGCTCTTTCAGGAACCCTTACCCTGGCCGGTCCGGATTGTCGGGGAGATCGCCTCGGTGGATCCCAGCCTGATCGAGGCCTTCGAGCGGGCGATAAAAGGGAAAGGACCGTGAAGACCAGAGAGGTTCGGATCGGGGACGTTGCCATCGGCGGCGGAAACCCTCTGGCGTTGATTGCGGGGCCTTGCGTCATCGAAGGGGAGGACTTCCTCCTCCGGGTGGCGGAGCGGCTTGAGACGATCTGTGCGGGTGTTTCGATCCCTCTGATCTTCAAGTCCTCCTATGATAAGGCGAATCGGACCTCTCTCCACTCGTTCCGGGGGCCTGGTCTGGAGGAGGGGCTGAGGATTCTTGGGAAGGTCAAAAGGCAGCTCGGGCTTCCGATCTTGACCGACGTCCACGAGACGAACCAGGTCCAGATGGCCGCCGAGGTGGTGGATGTCCTCCAGATCCCGGCTTTCCTCTGCCGTCAGACGGACCTGGTGGTGGCGGCGGCCAGGACCGGGAAGGTGGTGAATGTGAAGAAGGGCCAGTTCCTCTCTCCGTGGGAGGTGAAGAACATCATCGAGAAAGTCGTCTCGACAGGAAGCCACAACCTCCTCCTGACCGAGCGGGGGACCTCCTTCGGCTACAACAACCTGGTCGTGGATATGCGATCCCTTCCCATCATGCGGGGCTTTGGCTACCCCGTTGTCTTCGATGCCACCCACAGCGTCCAGCTTCCCGGCGGGGCCGGGACGGCCTCCGCTGGCTGTCGGGAGTTTGTCCCCCATCTTACCCGGGCCGCCGTGGCCGCTGGGGTGGATGCCCTCTTCATGGAGGTCCACCCCGATCCGGATCGGGCCCCCTCTGACGGCCCCAACATGGTACGGTTGGAGGATCTTCGGGACCTTCTCGTTCAGGTGAAGAGGATCGAGGAAGCCCTCCGGCGATGAACCATCTCCTGCGGGTGTTACGATACACAGGCCCCTACGCAGGCCTGGTTGGGCTGGCCGTCTTCTCGGCGATGGGGGTGGCAGCCTTAAGCGCCGCCTCCATCGGGGCAATTCAACCGGTCTTTGATGTCCTCCTGACCCCTTCAGGTTCGCCCCTTCCCATCCACCTCCCTGAAGCCCTCAAACCCTGGATTGGTGGGTACTGGGAGGCCTTCCAGCGGATCTCCCCCGAAGATCGGATCACCTTGATCAGCCTCCTGGCCGGCCTCTTGCTGGTTGCGGTCATGATCCGGGGCTTCTTCATGTACCTCCATAAGTACCTGAGTGCCTACCTGGCCGAACGGGTCATGATGGATGTCCGGGGGCAGCTCTACGCCCACCTCCACACCCTCTCCCTCGGCTTCTTCACGAAGCGGTCCACCGGGGAGATCATGGCCAGGGTCACCTATGACGTGGAGAGCATCGGAAGGATGGTTGTCACCCTGCTCGAGAACGCCTTGAAGGAGCCCCTTCATATCCTCGGTTTTCTGACCATCCTGTTCTTGATCAAGTGGCAGTTCGCCGTTCTCTCCATCCTGACCTTCCCCTTGGCGGTCTACCCTATCGTGAAGTTTGGGAAGAAGATGCGCTCCCGGGGGACCCGCCGGCAGGAACGGTGGGCGGAGCTCAACACCATCCTCCAGGAGACCATCTCCGGGGTCAGGATTGTCAAGGCCTTTGCCATGGAGGGGTATGAAAAGCAGCGCTTCTCTAACAAGAGCCATGCCCTCTTTAAGGCCTCGGTCCGGATTGCGAAGGTTGATGCCCTGACCGCTCCGGTCCTGGAGGTTCTGGGGTCCGTGGGGGCGATAGGGGCTGTCTGGATCGGGAGCTTCCTCGTCATCCGGGCCATCCTGACCCCCGGGGAGCTGATGGCCTTCCTGGCGGCCCTCGTCGCCATCTACCAGCCGATCCGTCGCCTCGGGGCGATCAACAACACCATCCAGCAGAGCCTCGGAGGGGTGAAGCGGGTCTTCGAGTTCCTGGACATGACGCCGGATGTGGTGGAGGCCGAGGATGCCGTGCCGCTTCCCCGGATGCACCACTCTATTACCTTCAAGAAGGTCTCCTTCTCCTACGATCAGGAGAACCTGGTTCTGAAGGGGATCGATTTCACCGTCCCCCGGGGGGAGGTCGTGGCCATCGTGGGGGCCAGCGGGGTGGGAAAGACCACCCTCGTGAACCTCATCCCCCGCTTCTATGACCCCACCGAGGGGGCCGTGTTGATTGACGGTCATGATCTCCGGACGGTCACCCTGAAATCCTTGCGGGACCAGATCGGAATCGTGACCCAGGAAACGATCCTCTTCGACGACACGATCTTTAACAACATCGCCTATGGGCGTCAGGGGGTCCCGAGGGAGCGGGTGTTGGAGGCGGCGAGGATCGCCAATGCCAGGGAGTTCATCGAGGAGCTGCCTGAGGGGTTCGAGACCCGGATCGGGGAGTGGGGGGTCAAGCTCTCAGGAGGGCAGAGGCAGCGGATCGCCATCGCCCGGGCTGTCCTCAAGGACCCGGCCATCCTCATCCTGGACGAGGCCACCTCGGCCCTGGATGCGGAATCGGAGCGGCTGGTGCAGGAGGCCCTGGAACGCCTGATGAAGGATCGGACCACCTTCATCATCGCCCACCGGCTCTCGACCGTGATCCGGGCCGACCGGATCCTGGTCCTGGAGGAGGGGAGGATCGTTGAGGAGGGGACCCATGCCGAGCTCCTGGCCAGGAAGGGGGTCTACTTCCGCCTCTACCAGAGTCAGCTCGCGGGCGAGGGAGGGAAGGATGAAACCGGAACGCATCCTCGTGATTAAGCTGAAACATATCGGGGATGTCCTCCTGGCCACCCCTGCTATCCATGCCCTGAAGCAGGCGTACCCTTCGAGCCGGATCTTTGCCCTGGTTTCCGCCGGGACCGAGGAGGTGCTGGCGGGGAACCCGGATCTGGAAGAGGTCCTCATCTTCAAGAAGGGGAGGGGGATTGGGCGGATCTGGAACGAGGTGCGGCTCCTCCGGGAGGTGCGGCGGGTCCGGCCGGACCTCTGCGTGGAGATGGGGAACGGGGACCGGGAGGCCATCCTCGGGGTCCTCTCAGGGGCGAAGATCCGGGTCGGCTACGACCCGGGTCAGGCGGGGTTTTGGGGAAGGCGTTTCCTCCTGACCCACGTCGTCCCCCAGGATTGGCAGAAGCACGTCGTGGAGAGCAACCTGGACCTGGTCCGGGCCCTGGGCATCGAGCCCCGTGAGAAGGCCCTCCGACTCTTTGTCAGTCCAAAGGACGTGGCAGTCGTCCAGAGGCTTCTTCGGGAGATGGGGGTGGGGGAGGATGATGTTCTGGTCACCCTCCATCCCACCTCCCGGTGGCTCTTCAAGGGCTGGACCGATGAAGGGTTCGCCCAGGTCGCCGATCATCTCGCCCGGCGAGGGGTGAAGGTCATCATCACCAGCGGCCCTGCCCCAAGAGAGGTGGAGAAGGCCAAACGGGTTGTCATGCTTACCCGAGGGCCGGTCGTTGACCTGATCGGCCGGTTAACGTTAAAGGAGCTGGCCGCCCTCCTTGCCCGCTCCCGGCTCTTCATCGGTGTTGATTCGGCCCCCATGCACATCGCGTGTGCGGTGAACACGCCGGTGGTGGCCCTCTTCGGCCCATCGGGGGAGCACAACTGGGCCCCCTGGGGCAATGGGCATCTCGTCTTAAAACGGGATCAGTTCTGCCGTTCCCTGAGGCGGAAGCGGTGCGAAGTGACCAAACGATGCGAGTGCCTGGAAACCCTGACGGCTGCCGAGGTCATCGCTGCCGTGGAGAACCAGCTCTCATCGGCAGAGCACCGTCCGCGGCCAGGGCCCGCCCTCTCGCCGGTGCCCGGTTCACAGGCCCTTCGCCGGACGGGGGAGGAGAGGTGAAGCTCGAAGGGGTCGGGAAGGTCCTGCTGGTCAGGCTCCGGAATATCGGGGATGTGGTCGTCGTGACACCCTGTACCCGGGCGGTCAAGGAGACCTTCCCTGAGGCCCATCTCTCGGTCCTGGTCGAGAGGGCCTCGGAAGGGGTCCTCCTGGGGAATCCGTATGTGGACGAGATCCTCGTCCTTGACCGGGAGGGGATCCGGGGGGCCGGACCTTCCAGGGCTTTCTGGAAGGAGCTTGGGTTTCTGCTCAACCTGAGGGAAAGGGGCTTTGATCTCGTCATCAATCTCCACGGGGGTCCCCGGAGCGCCCTCCAGACCTTCTTCAGCGGCGCCAGGTACCGGCTGGGGGGGTTTCCTTTCTGGCACCCCTGGAACTGGGTCTACAATATCCGGACCAGGCCCATCAGGGAGGTGTTGGGGAAGGACGCAAGAGACGCCCACATCGTGGAGCGGCACCTGGCAACCTTAAAAGCCGCCGGGATCGAAACGAAGGATCCCGGGCTGGTCATGGCCGTTACCGGCGAAGCCCAGGCCTCCCTTGATCGGTTGCTCCGGGAGAAGGGGGTCAGGGATGGGAAAAGGCTCGTCACCATCCATCCGGCTTCTCGGGGGAGGTCGAAGCGGTGGCGGGAGGAGCGCTTTGCCCAACTGGCCGATCGGCTCATCGAGGAATTTGGGGCGAGCGTCCTCTTGGTCAGCGGATGGAAGGAAAAAGAGGTTTGCCGGAGGGTCCAGGCTGCCATGCGGCGGGAGGCGGTAAACCTGGGGGGCCTGACCACCCTCCAGGAGCTGGCCGCCCTCTTGAAACGCTCGACCCTGTTCATCGGTCTGGACGGCGCGCCCGTCCACATTGCCGCCGCCGTGGGGACGCCCGTTGTTGCCCTCTACGGCCCCACCAGCGATACCTGGCGGCCATGGACGGACCGGGCCATCGTCGTGAGAGGTCCCACGCCATGTCTTGGGTGTCAGAGGCGCTGTCCCTATGACCCCCCGCCGTGCATGGACGGGATTAGTGTGGACCAAGTGTTTGACGCCATCCTGACATTGAACGATGCCCTTCGGCTTGGCCGGTGATCTCTAAGTTGGAGCGGCTTCCTCCCCCTGGATTTTGAGCCTGGATGCCGATGAGCGGGTCACCCCTGGGCTCCGGGCTGCTATTGGGCGGATCCTTGAAGAGGAAGACGCCCGTGGGGGCGAGCTATGGGAGTGAAGGCCAAAAGCAAGCGTGCGTTGGAGGTGGCAGAATTCTACCCGCTCCAGGGCCAGTGGACGGAGGAGGACTATTTTGCCCTCCCCGAGACGAACCGGTATGCGGAGCTTTCTGAGGGGAGGTTGGTTGTGCCACCACATCCCCCCCATAGCCATCAGCAGGCTCTGAAAAACTTGTTCGTGAGGTTGCATACTTTTGTTGAGGCGCATGATCTGGGAATGGTCCAGGTCGCTCCCCTGCCGGTCCGGCTTTGGCCAGGGAAGATTCGGGAGCCGGATATCCTCTTTGTGGCCAGGGAGCATGCTGACCGGATAGGAGAACAGGTCTACGGCGTTCCCGATCTGGTGGTGGAGGTAATCTCCCCGGGCACGAGGCGGACTGACCGGATGGAGAAGTTCGTCGAATACGCCCGGGCAGGGGTTGCGGAGTACTGGATGGTGGATCCTGAGGAGCCTTCGATCGAAGTCTATCATCTCCGGGAAGAGGCCTATTCCCTCCTGGGGAAGTTCGGGCCCGGTCAGACCGCCTCCTCTGCCATCCTCTCCGGCTTTCAAGTTCCCGTCGATGAGGTCCTGGGGCGGTAAAGGGGCATAGCAGGGATTCCGATGCCAGAGCGGAGTCGTGATTGGTTCCGACAGGCGGAGTACGATCTTGAGAAGGCCAAACTGGATCTTCAGTGGCGGTACTTTGAGTGGGCCTGCTTTACGGCCCATCAAGCGGCTGAGAAAGCGGTCAAGGCGGTCTATGCCGCTCGCCATGGAGAGGCGCGGGGCCACGGGGTTCGGGAACTGTTGACTTTGCTAGGCCTACCGGTCGATGAACCATTGCTCGGCCAGGCTACGTTCCTAGACCGATTCTACATCCCAACGCGCTATCCGAACGGGCTGCCGGCCGGTGTGCCCCACGATTATTTTTCCCAAGAGGATGCGACCAAGGCCATCGAAGCCGCGGAGGCGATCCTTGAGTGGTGTCGAGGTTATCTTCCTCGAGATTGAGCCGATTCTCGCCGAGCTTAAAGAGCGGGCCCAGAAGCTCCTGATGAGCCATCCCGAGGCCCTGGAGGTAGGTCTCTTCGGCTCACTGGTCAGGGGCGATTACAGTCCCAGGAGTGATGCCGATCTCCTGGTGATCCTCAAGACCGATCCCCGCCGGTTTGTGGATCGGATCCCGGAGTTCCTGGAGCCGTTCAGCGGGCTGGGGATCGCCGTCGATGTGTTTCCGTACACCGTTGAGGAGATCGAAGGGATGAAAGAGAATGGCTTCGTCAAGACAGCCTTGGCCGAGCGCATTGTGCTGGTGCGTCGAGCGGAGGGGAGGACGTGTTAGCCATCTTGCACACCGAATCGTCCATGGGGTGATGAGGTGCTGGGCCTATGAAGGTACCCGTCCGAAGATTCCGGGGAGCCTTGCAGTCAGGGAAGATCCTGTTGCTCATCTTTGCCGTGGCGTTCCTCGTGCGCCTCATTCGGGTCGATGCTCCAATTTCGGGGGTTCACTCCTGGCGGCAGGCACGGCATGCCATGGTTGCCCGTAACTTTTACAGGTATGGTATGAACTTGTTTTACCCTGTGGTCGATTGGGGCGGGAAGGAGTCAACTGCCGTTCCTCCCCTCTCCCGCCTTTCGTTCACCAGCCATTCGGAAACGGCTGGATGAAGCGTTTCAGGCCTGCGAGAAGGTGGTGGTGACTGACGAATTCTTTCTTATCAAGCTCCACCCGGGAGAAGCCTGTGCTCAATAGCTTATGGAACTGGTTTGTCTTGCAGGTCGTTCGGGGAGGCTTCCTCGTTGTTTACTGGCTGAGGGAACGGACTCGCCAGGCGTCACCGGTGGAAAAGGAGGGGATCAGCCGGATCCTCCTCATCAACACAACGGCCATCGGTGACACCGTCATGTCTACCCCGGCCATCCGGGCGATCCGGATGGCCTTCCCAAAGGCCTCCATCGCTTCGCTGGTCAGTCGTCGGGCAAAGCCGGTCCTGGAAGCGAACCCTTACTTGGATGAGCTCATTGAGTATCCTGGCAAGTTCAAGAGGCCGTTCCGGCTGGTTCACGAACTTCGCCATCGAATCTTTGACCTGGTGGTCGTCCTCCATGGGAACGATCCGGACATAGCCCCCTTGGCCTACCTCACAGGCGCCCGGTACCGGATTGGGTGGGCGGAGAGCCAGCTTGCCTTCCTCTTCACCCACACGGTTGCCCGTCCCTCTCCCCCTCCTCCCTTCATCGTTCAACGGCTGGCCTTGGCCGCCCTTGCCGGGGCGGAGCACAACGATCTCCGGATGGAATGGTTCGTCACCCCTGAGGAGGAGGCGTGGACCCAGGAATTCCTGGAAGGGCAGGGGATTGGCCCCCAAGACCTCCTGGTGGGATTCGGTCCGGGGGGCAGCCGGCCCTCCCGGTGGTGGCGGCCCGAGTCCTTCGCCAGGGTCGGGGATGTCTTGACGGAGGCGCACAGGGCTCGGGTGTTCATCTTCGGGGATGGACGGGAGAAGGGGCTCGCCCAGGCCATTGCCCAACGGATGCACCAAAGACCCTTGGTGGTTGCCGGCCAGATCTCTTTAAGGAGGGCGGCTGCCCTCCTCAAGCGGTGTCGGCTGCTGATCAGCACCGACAGCGGCCTTCTTCACATTGCCAGGGCCCTGGAGGTCCCCGTCGTGGCCCTCTTTGGACCCGAGGATCCTGAGTGGACGGGACCCTGGCCCGAAAGCTCTCAAGCGCGGGTGATCAGGAGTCCGCATCCTTGCCTCTGCCCCCGGAGGGTCAAGGTCTGCCCGAGGGGGGCTTCAAGCTGCATGGCAGGGATCCAGGTCGAGGAGGTCCTCCGAGCCGGTCAGGCCCTCTTGGCAGGATCGTGATGTGGACCATCGTTCATACCGAATCCTCCATGGGGTGGGGGGGCCAGGAGATCAGGATCCTGACGGAGCTGGTCCACTTCACCAAACGAGGCTATCGGGTCGGCCTCGTCTGTCAGTCCGGGAGCGAGGTCAGTCAACGGGCCAGGAGGTTCGGGATCCGGACCTGGGAGCTCCCGTTCCGACGTCCTTTCGATCTCCCGACCGCCTGGCGGATCTACCGGATTTTGAAGGAAGAAGGGGTTGATCTGGTCAACACCCACAGCTCCCTCGATAGCTGGGTGGCCTCTTTTGCCGCCCGGATGGCCAAGGTCCCGGTGATCCGGACCAGGCATCTGTCGGTTCCGCTCAGGCGAAATCCCCTTTCCCGGCTGGTCTACTCCCACCTGTGTGACAAGATCGTGACGACCGGCGAGGCGATCCGACAGCGCCTTCTCGGGGAGCTTCGGCTTGATCCTCAAAAAGTGGTGGCCATCCCCACCGGCGTGGACCTCGACCGCTTCGATCCGAAGAAGGTGCGGGGGGAGGGAGTCAGGGCCGACCTGGGCCTTGAGGCCAGTGTCCCCGTGGTGGGGATGGTGGCGGTCCTCCGGAGCTGGAAGGGGCACCGGATCTTCCTCGAGGCTGTCCCTCTCATTCGGCGGATGATTCCCCAGGCCAAGTTCCTCTTTGTGGGAGACGGCCCCCAGCGGGCGAACATCGAGCGGTGGATCCGGGGGATGGGGTTGGAGGGGGTGGTCATCATGACCGGCCATCGGGAGGACATCCCCGAGGTCCTGGCCGCTTTAGACGTTGTCGTCTCGGCCTCCACCACCGCTGAAGGGGTGCCCCAGGCCCTCCTCCAAGCCCTGGCCATGGAGCGACCGGTCGTGGCCACGGGTGCAGGCGGGGTTTCCGAGATCATCCGGGATGGGGAGACGGGCCTCCTGATTCCTCCCCGGGATCCCCAGGCCTTGGCCGAGGCCGTCATGGCCCTCCTGAACGAGCCGTCGAGGGCCTCTGCCATGGCGTCAGCCGGGCGGAGGCTCGTTGAAAAGGACTATCCTTTAGAGGTGATGCTCCAGAAGCTGGAGGCCCTTTACCGGGATCTCCTGAAGCGATAAGGAGCTTTGTGAAAGATGAAGGTCCTGTTGGTGGCAACGATGAACCCTCAGGGGACAACGCTGGGCAGGCACTGCCTGAAAGCGTTTTACGAGCTGGGGCACGAGGTCAGGGTAGTTGACTTGAACAGGCGATGGAGCGTGAGGACGGCCTTTCTTGGCATCCTGCAGGCGAAAGGTTTCCTCCCTGGGAGGAACTCCCTCCTGCCTTTCAGAGATCTAGAGCGTAAGGGTCGGGAAATCCTGCTGAACAGGGAGCTGCTCCAAGCCGTCCAGGCGTTTCATCCTGACCTCCTCTTCGTCATCAAGGGGGTCAACATCCAGCCTGAGGTGATCTCGGAGGCTAAGAGGCATGGGGTAGTCACTGCCTGCTGGTGGGTGGATGACCCCATGGACTTCAAGCGGTCGCTGAGAAGGGCTCCTTTGTACGATTTCTACTTTACGAACTGCCGTCGGAGCGTCAAAGCGTACCATCAGTACGGTGTTAACGCCTTCTACCTCGCCGGAGCCTGTGATCCTGGCCTCCACAAGCAAGCAGCGCTTGCAAGCGGCGAGCGGGCACGGTTGGGGAGCGACCTCTGTTTCATTGGGACCCACCACCCGGTCAGGGAGCAGGTCCTGTCGAGGCTGGCGGGATTTGACCTGAAGATCTGGGGGCCAGGTTGGACGAAGCACCTCGACCGCGCCTCCCCTTTAAGAAGGGCTGTCCAGGGTGAGGGAATTTTCTGGGAGGAGATGGTGAAGGCTTACAACGCGGCAAGGCTTGGCCTGAATCTCCACAGTTGGTTCGGCCTCCGGGACTTTGGCCTTAACCAACGCATCTTTGAGATTGCCGGGTGTGGGACAGCCCAGCTTACGGATTGGAAGGAGGAGGTCTCGCTCCACTTTCAGGAAAGCGAAGTTGCATGGTATAGGACGGTAGATGAGCTAATGGAAAAGGTGCGCTATTATCTTGATCATCCGAAGGAGCGGGAGGAGCTGGGAAGGAGGGGTCAGTGGCGGGCGTACAGGGACCACACCTTCGCTAACCGCGTTGCCGAGCTCCTCTCGGCGCTAAAGCTCGGCTAGCCATGGCGGAGGAGCGGTGAGGATCGCCCTGATCAGGCAGCGCTACGTCCCCTCCGGGGGGGCGGAGCGGCA
>CAZHST010000035.1:0-30198 GCA_964535215.1 uncultured bacterium | reverse complement strand
ATTGTTAGAAGTTTTCAAGTCGCCTATGCGGGATTACTCTTTTAGGGTAGAAAGGTAGCTGTAGTGAAAATAGGTGGACTTTACTCGCATAATGATGGCGAGGCTATGGTCTATCACTATGCTTTGGGTCGACTTTACGACGAAGTGAAGGATGTTATCTTTGAAACGAAGATGGAGATACTACCGGAAAAGCATGCCAATGGTGTAGAACCTTTTAAGCAAGCCCTCTCACAAGGTTTTATCAAGAGAAACTGGGAACGAGAGGTTCCTATCCCCCTTGAGGAAGTCGGACCCGGCGGTGAAAGCACGACAGCCATGGATTTCAGAGGATTTCAGAAAAGTCCATTACAATGGTCATGGGCTTGGTGTTGAAATTCAATTCGGCTATGAAACTCGTGTCCATAAGGATTTTCTAAGGCTCCAAAGAGCCATAGACCTGGGAATCTGCAAGGTTGGGATCCTCATTGTACCGCTGAAGGAAACTGCTCGTTATCTATCTGATCGAATAGCGACGTTTGAAGCAACGGTCAATACGTTGAAAGGATTTGGGAAGAGCGCATATCCCAGCTTGTACTTGGTCGTTTTTGGAGTCTTTCATGACGCCTTTGTTGAAAAGGCTACACCAAAGCAGAGAGTGGGACGATCGGCTCAGCGTGCTGAGAGGTAGCTCTTCCTCAAGGAAAGACAGGGGGTCTCAACAAGACGACGAGGCATAAGATGGCCCTGATCGACTATCCGTTGGCCGAGCGCGTTCCTTCGATCCCGACGCTCCCTGTGTGGGCGCTGGAGGCCATCCCGGCGGAATTGCTCACGCCCGAGCGGAAGAAGGCCCTTAAGGATGAGAAGCGGCGGGTGATCCCTCTCGTCAGGTACGTGGCCGCAGGGCAGGGGATCGTGGCGGAAGAGGGGATCGAAGAGTATGCCCTGATTGATCTCAACTGGGCGAGGTCCTCGCTGATGGCAGTTCGGGTTCGGGGGGCAAGCATGGCCCCCGTGATCCCCAACAATGCTATAATCGGAGTAGATCTGAACGACCGGCAGGTCATAAGCGGAAAGGTGTATGTGATCCGGACCCAGGAAGGGGAGTATGCGGTCAAGCAGCTTGTCAAGGATCGAAGGGCCGTCTTGTGCCGCTCTTTGAACCCATCCTTAGGATCTCCCCCCTTCCCCCTCCATGCGGAAGAGGGCGGGATCCTCCCGGTGGTCGGGAGGGTTGTCTGGGTATGGCAGGCACCCTCGTGAGTGAAGTGACCCGTGGCCAGGGCCTGGAGGGAGCGATCAGCGGCAAATGGCGAAGCTAACCTATAGAAAAGCCGGGGTAGATACCACAAAGAAGGAAGCCGGTCTTGAGCGTCTCCTCCACTGGGTGGAGAAGACCTTGACCTTCGGGGAGAGGCCGACTGTCTTGGAGATCGGCTATTTTGCCAACGTCATTGACCTAGGGAATGGCTTAGGCCTGGCGATCTCTACCGATGGGGTCGGGACGAAGCTCCTCGTGGCCCAGATGTTGGGGAAATACGATACCGTTGGGATCGATTGCGTTGCCATGAACGTGAACGACATCCTCTGCGTGGGGGCAAGGCCCTTGGCCTTGGTGGACTACATCGCGGTTGAGAAGGCCGACCCCGGAGTCTTAGAGGAGATCGGAAAAGGCCTTTACCAAGGAGCCGAAATGGCCAGTGTCTCCATTGTGGGGGGGGAGATTGCCCAGATCAAGGAAATGCTCAAGGGCGCGAAAAAGGACCGGGGGTTCGATCTGGTCGGGACCTGCATCGGGGAGGTTCCGATGGAAAAGATCATCCTGGGACAGGACATTTACGAAGGGGATCTGCTCCTGGGCCTCCCATCGAGCGGCATCCACTCGAACGGCCTCACCCTGGCCCGAAAGGTGCTCTTTCAGAAGGCCAAGTTCAAGCCGGACCAGTATGTGGCCGAGCTGGGCCGATCCATCGGGGAGGAGCTCCTGGAGCCGACCAGGATCTATGTCAAGGCGGTTTTGGACCTCCTTCGAGCTGGTGTCCGGGTTAAGGCGCTCTTGCACATTACAGGTGGCGGTCTCTTTAATCTCACCAGGGTCAAGACGGACGTAGGCTACATTCTCGAGGATCTGCCCGAGCCCCCTCCTATCTTCCCGTTGATCCAGAAGCTGGGCGCTCTCGACGATGAGGAGATGTACCAAACCTTCAACATGGGTATCGGTTTCTGCCTTGTTCTCCCCGAAGCTGAGCATGACCGGGCCCGGGAAATCTTCGGGAGCCATGGTCTGGAGGCCTTCAGGTTAGGATTTGCCGTCCCGGATCGTGAACGAAGGATCGTGGTAAAGCCCAAGAGCCTCATTGGCAGAGAAGGCCGGTTTCGGAAGGGATAAGGTGAGGGAGTAAGCGATGATCCTGGGGCGTAGCATGATCATGGAATACATCCAGAAAGGCCTCATTCAGGTCATCCCTTTTTCGGAGGCGAATGTCGGTCCCGGCTCCATTGATCTTCACATCTCGAATCAATTCAGGGTCTTTAAGGCCTCCCTGGGGCGGCCCTTCGATGTGACCGAAGAGGCCGATAACACCACCATCAGCGAGCTGATCGAGGTGGATGGCCCCTTCATCCTCCTGCCAGGGCAGACGGCGATCAGTATCACCCAGGAGCGGATCAAGCTGGCCGAGAGCGTGTGTGGTTGGTTAGAAGGGAGAAGCCGGTTTGCTCGGATCGGTCTCCAGGTCCATATCACGTCTAGCTTTGTCCACCCTGGCTTCGATGGAAAGATGGTCCTGGAGATGGTGAACGTCAGTCCGAATGCCCTCGCCATCCATCCTGGGATCAGGATCTGCCAGATGATCTTCGCCGAGGTTAAGGGTGTTGGAAGATACGAGGGGAAATTCGTCGGACAGGAGAGGGCCTGACGCTGGAGGAGAAGCTATGCTCGCGGTCTTTCGACGGGAGGACTATCTGGAGTATTGTGCGAAATCCCCCCCTCTCGTAGAGGCGATGATCAACCCGGAGCTTCAGATCCAGTCCAACGGCATCGAGTTCACCCTGAAGGAAGTTTATGCCTTTGACAGGAAGCAGGGAGCCGGTGCCATCGCCTTCGACAATACAAAACGGAAGGTTGTGGAGATGACCTTGATTCCCTTTGATGAACGGGGATGGGTGAAGTTGAAGCAGGGGGCCTATAAGGTCATCTTCAACGAGATCGTCCATGTCCCGAAGGATGCCTTCGCCATCGCCAGACCCCGCTCAACCCTCTTAAGAAACGGGGCAACCGTCGAGACGGCCGTTTGGGACTCCGGGTACTCGGGGCGGAGCGAATCCCTGTTGGTGGTGCATAATCCTGCCGGACTCTTTCTCGAGAGAAATGCCAGGCTCATCCAGCTAGTCTTCTTCAGGCTTGTGGATGAGGTGAGCAATCCGTACAAGGGTCGGTATCATGGCGAGAACGTGGCTGAGCAGCTCACGTTCCTTGACCGGTAGGGAGAACCCCTGAGTTGTCGCCGGAAAGGGAGGCTATCGGTCCGAAGGTCTTCGAAAGGGGTATGGGAAGACCTTCAAACTTCAAGTTTTGGGGTAGTTAAAGGGGAGCGAGCAAAACTTCCTTAAAATTTTTTGCAAAAAATTGTTGACAAAAGAAAAACGCTCGTTGTATAAAGGTCAACGAGAGGTGAACACGCTTGCTGTTAAGGTTGTTTGTATCAGCAACACGGGTCGATCTCTTGACCCTTTTCTTCAGCCACCCGGATCAACGATTCTACGTTCGACAGATCGCCAGGGAGTTGAAACGGGACATCTCGGGCATCAAGCGTGAGCTTGACAACCTGGAAAAGGCAGGGCTCGTGACAAGCGAGAAGATCGGTAACCTTCGGTATTATTCGGTGAACCGCTCTTCACCCCTCTTCCCGGAGATTAGAGGGATCATTGCCAAGACCTCAGGGGTCGTGACTGTCCTCAAAGAGGCATTGGAACGGATCGAGGGGATCAGGTGGGCCCTGCTCTACACCACCAACCCCCGTTCGGAGGAAGGCTTAAATCCACTGGAACTTCTGCTCATCGGGTCGGTGGATCTTACCAAGGTGAATCAAACGATCACCGGTCTCGAGCGGCGTCTTTCCCGTGAGATCAACTACCTAGTCTTTGATGAGGCTGATTTTCAAAGGCGGAAGGCTGAGGATGACCCCTTCATCTCAGAGGTTCTAAGGAGCAGGAAGGTCATCTTGGTCGGGAAAGAAGATGAGTTATGAGGATCTTAAGGACCGTGGGCTCCTAGAAGACGTGAAGCCTGATCTTAAGCAAGCCTCCCGGTTGATTGCCAGGGCTCTCAAGGATCTCTCAACGGCCCGGGCCTGTATGAGCATTGACAAAGAGTGGGCTTATGCCATCGCCTATGAAGGGATGGTGCGGGCGGCCAGGGCTTCCCTGATAGCGGAAGGATGGCGGATCAAGGGGAGGGATCAGTCGAGGACCCTCGTCCTCTTCATCGCCGAGCTTTTAGGTGATGAGTCCCAGAACCTGGTGAACACCTTTGATCTCATGCGACGGAAAAGGCAGAACTTTATGGATCAGCCTGACCGCCCGATCCCTCGCTATGAAGTGGAGGGTGCTGTGAAGGAGGCTCAAGCCTTTATTGAACGGATCCTGGAGGTGTTGCGTGAGCGAAATCCAGAGCTCGCGCTTCCTTGAGAAGGAACGGAGCGGAGATCCTTTGTTAAGGAAGGGGGTGAGGACGGATGGCAGCGAAGAAAAAGGCCGCCAAGAAGACCACCAAAAAGAAGTAGGGGGTAGAATCTGGCATCCAACCGGCAGTTCATCCTTTGGGGGAGGTGATGAGAATGGCCGCCAAGAAGACGGCGAAGAAGGCTGCCAAGAAGAAGTAAATCGTTCGCCCTGTGACGTTCCGGCGGAAAGGAGGTGAGAGGAGGGTGGCTGCGAAAAAGAAGGCCGCTGCGAAAAAGGCAGCTCCGAAGAAGGCGACCAAGAAGTAGGATGCCTTCACACCAGGGGTCACCCCCTGGTGGGAATCATAAAATCTAATAATAATGAATACTTCTGTGGGTTTTCTCATCAAAAACTTTAACATTGTTCGTAAGGGGGAATCTGTCATGGGCTAGTTCTCGCGAAGCGTGTTATCCCTCCTGGACATTTGACCTTGTCTTCTTTCAACGGTCCATGCTATCCTGCCTTTAAGAGGGGAGCGGTAGGGTTTTCCCTCCCCTTTTTTCCGTTTATAAAGCAGGGGTTTTCAGGCTGAGATTACCGATTGGCTGTTTCCAGATTTGAATCCTAACCGGTGTCCTCCGGAGTGTCAGGAGGGGGTCAGGATGGGTGAAGTCTACAAGAACTTCATTGACGGCAAGTGGGTAGAGGCAGCTTCCAGGGGGACCTTCTCAAGTTTTAACCCCGCCAACAAGTTCGAGGTCATCGGGAGCTTTCCTCGATCGGACCATCGGGACGTTGACAAGGCTGTCGAGGCTGCGAAGGGTCACTACGAAGATTGGCGGAAGATCCCGGCGCCCAAACGGGCAGAGATCTTCTTCAGGGTGGCAGGGTTAATGGTCCAGCGGAGGGATGAGTTGGCTGAGCTGGTGACGAGGGAGATGGGGAAGATCCTGAGCGAGGCTAAGGAGGAGGTCCAAGAGGCCATTAACATGTGCTATTACATTGCCGGGGAAGGGAGGCGTTTGCTCGGGGAGACGGCACCTTCAGAGCATCCGGACAGGTTTTGCATGACGATCCGTGTCCCCCTCGGGGTTGTCGCCTGTATTACCCCCTGGTCCTTTCCGTTGGCTGTCCCCGCGCGGAAACTGATCCCGGCCCTGATCGCGGGGAACACCGTGGTGTTTAAGCCATCAAAGGACACTCCCCTGTGCGGGACCCGGCTCGTTGAGCTTTTTCTGGAAGCCGGACTCCCACCGGGCGTGGTGAACCTCATTCACGGTTTGGGGGAGGAGGCAGGGGCCCCTTTGGTCAGGCATCCGGACGTGACCCTGGTCTCTTTCACCGGGTCTTCCGAGGTCGGGCGGGAGATCGGGATTGCCTGTGCAGCGGAGCAGAAAAAGGTCGCGTTAGAGATGGGAGGGAAAAACCCTCTCATCGTTTTGGACGATGCCGATCTCGATCTGGCCGTCGAGGGCGCGATCTGCTCCGGCTTTGCCACCACCGGCCAGCGCTGTACCGCCGCCTCCCGCCTTATCGTCCACAAAAAAGTCCTGAAGGAGTTTAGCGAGCGCTTCGGGGCCAGGGCTCAGTCTCTCCGTCTGGGGAACGGGCTGGATCCAACCACGGACATAGGGCCCATTATCAACGAGCAACACCTCAAGCGGATCCATAACTATACGAAAGTTGGTTTGAGGGAAGGCGCGAAGCTCTTCACCGGTGGTGAGGTTTATAGGGAGGGGGAGTGTAAAAAGGGGTTCTTCTATCTCCCAACGATCTTCACCGAGGTAAGACCGACCATGCGGATTGCCCAAGAGGAGATTTTCGGCCCAACCGTTGTCATCATCCCAGCGATGAGTTTAGAGGAAGCAATCAGCATCGCCAACGCCACCAGATATGGGCTCTCCTCTGCCATCTATACAAGGGATATTCACAAAGCCTTTATTGCCATGCGGGATATCTCTGCCGGGATCACCCATGTGAATATGCCAACCATCGGGGCCGAGGTTCATCTCCCCTTCGGGGGTGTCAAGCACACAGGAAGCGGCTATCGGGAGGGAGGGACGACGGTGATGGATATCTTCACCGAGTGGAAGACGCTTTCCGTGGACTTTGGTGGGAAGTCTCACCCCCTCTATTGACCCTCCGGTTTGCTTCATCTGCCAGCCTCCTGCTCCGTTGATCTCCGGAGCGATTTGACTTTCTGTTTACCAAGGTTCGACCTTGTGCTATAAGCTAAAACAGCGAGGGAACGAGGGCTGGGAACCCTTGATCGGAAGGTGGGAGACCAACGATGGCTAAGTTTCAAGGTGTTGATTACTATGAGATTGAAGAGCTTTTGACGGAAGAGGAACGGATGATCCGGGATCTGGCCAGGGATTTTGTCGAGGCTGAGGTTGTCCCGATCATCGAGAAGCATTTCAGGGAGGGGAGTTTTCCGACCCATCTCATCCCTCGGCTGGGCGAGCTGGGTTTCATCGGGGCAAACCTTAAAGGTTACGGGCTTCCAGGGATCAGCAATGTGGCCTACGGCCTCATCATGCAGGAGCTAGAACGGGGCGACTCGGGAATTCGAAGCTTCGTCTCCGTTCAAGGGGCCCTGGTCATGTACCCAATCTTGAACTTCGGGTCCGAGGTCCAGAAAGAGCACTGGCTCCTCCCCCTTGCCCGCGGGGAGAAGATCGGCTGCTTCGGCCTGACCGAGCCTGATTTCGGCTCGGATCCTGCGGGGATGACGACCAAGGCGGTCCCGGTGCGGGATGCCTACATCTTGAACGGGACCAAGACCTGGATCACCAACGGCAGCATTGCCGATGTGGCCGTGGTTTGGGCGAAGCTGGACGGTACGATCCGGGGGTTTCTGGTGGAGAGAGGGACTCCAGGTTTTACCACGAAGGATATCCATGGGAAGCTCTCTTTTCGAGCCTCCGTGACCTCCGAGCTCCACTTTGAGAACTGTCAGATCCCTGCCGAGAATCTGTTGCCCGGGACCGATGGGTTGAAATCGGCCCTGATGTGTCTGAATCAGGCTCGCTACGGGATCGCCTGGGGGGCCATCGGAGCGGCTATGGCCTGCTACGACACGGCCCTCCGTTATGCGAGAGAGAGGATCCAGTTCGGCAAACCTATCGGTTCCTTCCAGCTTGTCCAGCAGAAGCTTGTCTCCATGCTGACCGAGATCACCAAGGCCCAACTTCTGGCGCTCCGCTTGGGTCGCCTGAAAGATCTGGGACGGGCCAAGCCCACGCAGGTATCCCTGGCGAAGCGGAATAATGTTGAGATGGCCCTTCGGATCGCCAGGTCTGCCCGGGAGATCCTTGGGGCTTATGGGATCGTTGATGAGTACCCTGTCTTCCGGCACATGTGCAATCTGGAGGCGGTGTACACCTATGAGGGAACCCACGACATCCATACGCTGATCCTAGGCCGTGATATCACCGGGTTCTCCGCCTTTGCTTGAATCTCCAGATCCTTGTCGGCTCCAGCAAGATCTTGGGTTAAACCCTTGACTACCTCTGCACCAGGGACTAAGATAGGGATGGCTTTCCCCCTGCCTGCTCTTATAAGGATCATGAGAATATATGGGCGTGGGTTTGCTGGCCTCTCAAGGAGAACAGGGATCATCCTCTTGGTCTTTGGGTCCCTTGCCGTGGGGGTGATCTTCCTGAAGTCCAAGCCGATTCCATCAGTCCCTGTCCATCCTCCGGTACCCCCTCTCGCTTCTAGCGCCGATGCTGCCTTTCAAGGCGTTCACCTGATTGAAGCCAAAGGAGGGAGGACCCTCTGGGAGGTCAAGGCCGATCGTGTGGAGCTTTTTGAGGAAGGGGGGTTGGTCAGGGCCAAAGGGGTGAAGGAACCGGTCTCCGCCACCTTCTACGCGGAAAATGGTCGCGTCATAGCCAACGCCGATGAGGCCCTCCTCAACATGCGGACAAAGGACGTGACGTTAAAGGGGAAGGTAAGGGCTGTCTCGGAGAAGGGGGCGACGCTGGAGACGGAATCCCTCTCTTGGCTGGCCCAAGGGAGGAGGCTTGTTGCCCATCAGGAGGTTGTTTTGACCCGCGGAGACTTCATGAGTCGGGCTCAAGGACTCGAGGCTGAGATGGCCCTGGAGCGTGTTAAGTTGTTTGGAGGGGTCGAATCCGAAGTGCGGCTTCACCGGTTCCCCGAGGATCGAGCGGCCCTTCTGGCTGGACCCCGGGATCAGGCTCAAGGAGACCTGGTCTCTCCGGCGAGGAGGGTGAAAGGGAGGGCAAGGTAGTGAGGTTCTGGCCTTGGTTAGTCGTTTTCGTGTGGGGCTTTACCCTTATGCCCCTTTCTGCCGCATCGCTAAAGGGAGCGGGCTCAACCCCTCCCAAGACTGACGTGAAGCCGACGACTATTACCGCCGATCGCCTGGAGGTAGATCGGAAACTCCAGGTAGCCGTTTACTCAGGGCATGTGGTCCTTCATGACCAGGAGAACGATTTCACGATCTCTGCCGATCGGCTGGAGTTCTACTTTGATAAAAACATGGAGGAGATCCAGAAGGCCGTGGCTATCGGAGGGGTCCGAATCAACTCGGGGGACCGTCACAGCACGGCCGATCGGGCCGAGTATTTCCCTGGGGAGCAGAAGGCGGTCTTGACGGGATCCCCTAAAGTGTGGCAGAACAATGATACCGTCACCGGGAGCCGGGTCATCCTCCTCTTCAAAGAAGATCGGGCCATCGCCGAGGGGGATGGAAAGACGAGGGTCCAAGCTGTGATCTATCCTAAGCAGGATCGGGAACAAGGGTTCTCCCTTCCGGAGCGGCAGAGAGGGTCCCGCCGGGAAGGTCGTTGTCCGGAGGGGCAGAGGTTCGTGGTCAAGGAAGGCCGTTGCGTCGAGGAACGCTAGCCCTCGGGGGGGACGGGTGCTGAATGCCGAAGGTCCTTCAGGTCGAGGACTTGGTGAAGACCTTCAAGGGGAGGAGGGTTGTTGATGGGGTCAGTCTCCACCTCCAGGCGGGAGAGGTGGTGGGACTCTTGGGACCGAATGGGGCTGGCAAGACGACGACCTTCCACATGATCCTCGGGTTCCTCAGGCCGGATGGAGGGCGGGTGTGGTTAAACGGGATGGACATCACCCATCTCCCGGTGTGGGAACGGGCCTCCAGGGGCCTTGGGTTCCTGCCCCAGGAGCCGTCGGTCTTTCGAAAACTGACGGTGAGAGGGAACATCTTGGCCATTCTGGAGACCTTAGATCTCGATCGGCAGGAACGGGAGCGACGACTCCGGGAGCTTCTCCAGGTATTGGATCTGGAACATCTCGCCAATGTCAGGGCGTATACCCTCTCGGGCGGGGAGCGAAGGCGGGTGGAGATCACCAGGGCCATCACCACATCACCTTCTTTCCTCCTCCTGGACGAACCCTTTTCTGGGCTCGATCCCATAGCCGTCTCCGAGCTCCAGAGGATCATCGCGAGGCTGAAGAAATGGGGGATCGGCCTCTTGATTACCGACCATAACGTCAGGGAGTGCTTGAGGGTGGTAGACCGGGCCTATCTGATCTATGAAGGGAAGGTTCTTCTCTTCGGAAGCGCCAAGGACCTGGCCTCCGATGAGCGAGCCCGGGAGATTTACCTCGGGGCCCAGTTCCATCTGTAGTGATGTAGGGAAACCTTCACCATCAGGAGGGGTCGCAGAGGGTCAAGTTGCCGACGGTTCTATGGGGCTTCGGCGATGCACCTTTCGCGGCTAGAAGGTCTATGTCTTTCGAGATGAAGCTTGGCCTCCGTCAATCTCAGAAGATGATCATGACCCCCATGCTCCAGCAGGCGATCAACCTGCTTCAGCTCCCTAAGCTGGAACTGGTCAGGCTTCTCCGAAAGGAGCTGGAAGAGAACCCGGTCCTGGAGGAGGTGCCGGAGGAGGTCCAGGGAGGGTTTGAGGAGGGGACGGAGGGGGTTAGTCGAGAGGGTTCGAGCCCTACAGAAGAGGACAACGGTGAGGATCCCATCGCCGACTTCGACTGGGATGCCTACCTGGAGGGTGCCTCGGATTACAGGCCGGAGTCGCCGAAGGAAGACGTTGAACGACCGGATCCTGAGCGGTATCTGACGAAGCCCCGGTCCCTCCATGAGCATCTGATGTTTCAACTCTACCTTTCTACCTCGGATGAGGAGCTTAAGAGGCTGGGAGCGTTGATCATCGGAAACCTGGATGAGAACGGTTACTTCATGGGGGTAGAGGGCTCCCCCCTGTTTCGGATGGATGACTTCAAGGATCCCACCAGTTTTGCCCTCAAGCTGCGGGATGCTCAGGATCCCATCTCCCGCTATCTCCGGGGGAGGTTCTCCCCGGAAACGCAACGGCTCCTGGACGAATACACGGGATCCAGCCCACCGTCGAAATCCCTTCAAATGGCTTTGATTTGTGAACTGAACCAGCTGATCCAGGGGGACTGTTTCTACGATGAACGCCTCTTTCAGCACATCCCTTTGCCGCCGGAGATCGAGATCCTGGTTAAGCATAACCCCCAAGGTCGCGAGCTTATCCGCCTCAACCGGATCCTTCTGGAACAGGTTTACCCCCATGAGCTCGCGAAGAGCCTCGTAGAGGAGTTGGATCAGGAAGCCCTGGAGCGGGCCCTCAAGCTGGTCCAAAGCTTTGATCCCATCGGGGTTGCGGCCCGGGATCTTAAAGAGTGTTTCCTGCTCCAGCTTCGGGCGATGGGGAAAGGGACCGATCTCGCCCAACGGATCGTCTCCGACTATCTCGATGATTTGAAACGGAAACAGCCCCAGAAGCTCGCGGAAAAGCTTGGGGTTTCCGTAGCCGAGGTTCAGTCAGCCTTGGATCTCATCGCCTCCTTGGACCCGGCACCAGGCCGGAATTTTAGTGTCGAGACTCCTCAGTACATCACGCCCGATGTCTTCATCATCAAGGTGGATGACCGGTTCGTCGTCCTTCTGGATGAAGAGGGACTCCCCCGACTCCGGATCAGCCCTTACTACCGGACCCTCCTCTCCAAGCGGGCAAGCTGTCCTAAGGAGGTCCGGGAGTACGTGGAGGAGAGGATGCGGTCAGCCCTCTGGCTGATCAAAAGTATCCATCAGCGCCAGAGGACCCTGTACAAGGTCACCGAGAGCATCGTCAAATTCCAGGGGGAGTTTCTGGAGAAGGGGATCACAGCGCTCCGGCCGTTGACCCTGAGGGAGGTCGCTGATGATATCGGGATGCACGAGTCAACCGTGAGCCGGGTGACCACCAACAAATACGTGCAGACGCCGCAGGGTCTCTTTGAGTTGAAATATTTCTTCCATCGAGGCGTGCCGGCCACCGATGGGGAGAGCGTCTCGTCCTTGAAGGTCAAGGACCTCGTTCGGAGGTACCTTATCACTGAAGGAAGAAAACCGTTGAGTGACCAGAAGATTGCGGAGATCCTGAGGAAAGAGCACGGGATCGCCATTGCCCGACGGACCGTGGCCAAGTACCGAGCCCAGCTCAAGATCCCTTCTTCTAGTCAAAGGAAGCGGGTCTAAGGACTTCGGAGGGAAAGATGCAGATCACCATTGCGGCCAGGAACCTGGAGCTCACCCCGGCCCTCAGGCGGTACACTGAGCGAAAGCTGAAGAAGCTTGAGAAGTACCTCGACGGTATCACCAGTGCCCATGTCATCCTTTCCATTGAGAAGTACCGTCATATCGTGGAGGTCACCTTGAGGGCCAAAGATATCACGATCCGTGGGGAGGAGGCGACCGAAGATCTCTACTCATCCGTGGATCTCGTGATGGACAAGCTTGAACGCCAGCTCCGACGCTACAAGGAGAGGATCTCAGCCCACCAGGGCCGTGGGCAGAGGATCGCCTCATCAGCCAGGCGCTCAATGGAGGCCCCTTTCCTCGAGGAGGAGCCTAGGGTAGTGAAGGTCAAGCGTTTCCCTGTAAAACCCCTCTCACTGGAAGAAGCCATCATCCACATGGATCTCCTGGGTCATAATTTTTTCGTCTTTCGGAATGCCGAGAACGAGGAGGTGAACGTCCTGTATCGTCGGAAAGATGGCAACTTGGGTCTCATCGAACCTGAAACCTAGCGCGGCCTTTCGAACAACCCCCGCTGCTTCCCCAGGTTTAGCCGTTATCCTTAATATCCTCATCTGATTCGGGGGAGCTTGCTTCCGTAGAAGCAGGGGGCCGATGGAGTTCGTGATCATTACAGGGATGTCTGGCGCAGGTAAGAGCCAGGCCGTCAAGTGTCTTGAGGACATTGGGTTCTTCTGCATAGATAATCTTCCCCCCACCCTCATCCCCAAATTTGCCGAGCTCTGCCTTCAATCGGAGAAGCGGATCGAACGGGTCGCCCTCGTCGTTGATGTCCGGGAAGGAGAGTTCCTGGGTGACCTCTCCAGGGCTCTCGAGGATCTGAAACGGGAGGGGCACGTCATCCAGGTGATCTTCCTCGATGCCAGTGACGAGGCCCTTATCCGTCGCTTCAGCGAGACCCGCCGACCCCATCCCCTGGCCAGGGATGGGATGATCCAGGATGGCATCCGCGCGGAGAGAGGTCTCCTCGCATCCTTGAAAGCTCAGGCAGACCTCATCATCGACACGTCACCATTGACCGTCCATGAACTCCGAAAACTCCTCTTGAATACCTTCCTCGATTTTCAACCCAAGGCTCCCAGGACGGCCTTTTCCATTGTCTCCTTCGGCTACAAGTTTGGGCTCCCGTACGAAAGTGATCTGGTTTTCGACGTCCGGGTGCTCCCGAACCCGTATTTTGTCAAGGAGCTTAAGCCCCTCACCGGCCAGGATCTTCCGGTGGCGGAGTACCTGCGCGGATTTCCCCAAACACGGGCCTTCCTGGAAAAGCTCGTGGACTTTATTCGATTCGCCCTTCCCCTTTACATCCGGGAGGGAAAGGCCTATCTCACCATTGCCATCGGCTGTACCGGGGGACGGCACCGATCCGTCTTCATCGCCGAGGAGCTGGCTAAGATCCTTTGCCAGGAGGGGTATGAGGTGTCCGTTCGTCATCGAGATATCGGGAGGGAGGCATGATCCTTCAAGGGGAGGTGAAATCTGGACCTCACGTCCCCGCCAACGTTGGACGACTGGTCTAGGAGGGGGGCAATGGCCGGGATCGGGCGCCTCCTGAGGATGGGTCCTGGCCAGGGCCGGTTCAACATGGCCTTGGATGAGGCCTTGGCACGTCTTGCCCTCTCCTGTTATCCCTTTCCCACCTTACGCCTGTACCATTTCGATCCACCAGCGGTGTCCATCGGCTATTTTCAGCGGTGGAGTGTACTCAACTTGAAGGCCTGTTTCCAGATCGGACTTGATGTTGTGCGAAGACCGACGGGGGGAAGGGCGGTCCTCCACGATCACGAGTTGACCTATGCCATTATCCTTCCGACCGTTGGCCCCTGGGCCAACATCTCGGTTCTCGAGAGCTATAGGAGGATTGCCGAGGGTCTGGTCTTGGGCCTCAAGGCCCTGGGGGTCGAGGCCTCCTTGGCTCCGGAAGATGCTCCCACCCCCCCGACATCCTCCCCTTGGTGTTTTCTCTCATACGCTCCCTATGAGCTTCGGGTCGGGTCCAAGAAGCTGGCCGGCTCCGCCCAACGGCGGTTTAGGGGGAGCCTTCTCCAACACGGCACCATCCTCTTAGGGTTTGATCCCGACAGATTTGCCGCTATCACCTTAGGGGATGGCCTGGGGGGGGACTCCCCTGGGAGGATCGTGACCTCCCTGGAGGAGGTTCTGGGCCGGTGTCCTCCCCGGGCAGAGGTGGAGATGGCGATTGCCTTGGGGATGGCTGAGGCTCTTGGGATCCCCTTCGAGGCGAGGGCCCTTCAAGAAGACGAGCTTCGCCTGGCGAGGACCCTGGTTCAGGGGAAGTATGCTTCAGAACACTGGAGTCTCGAACCAGGTCGGCACCCCTAAGTCTCTTGCCAGAGCAGCCGCTTCCTCGCTTTGACGCTTGACAGCCTCCCTCCCTATTTGTTAGGGTAAGGGGGAATTTGTTGAGCGTTTCTGGGGGTTTTATGGCCTTCGATAAAAGGAAAGCCTTGCAAGCGGCCCTGGCCTATATCCAGCAGGGACGGTTAGATAAGGCCATCGCCGAATACGAGACCATCCTCAAGGTGGATCCCAACGATTTCGCGGTCAACAATGCCTTGGGGGATCTCTATGCCAGGAAAGGGGACACCGCCGAGGCGATTGCTCGGTACCTTAGGCTTGGTGAGCTGTACCGGGCCGACGGGGACCTTGTGAAGGCCATCGCCGTCTACAAGAAGGTCCTAAAGCTGAACCCCCAAAACATTGAGGCTTCCTTAGCCTGCGCGAGCCTCTATGCTGAACAAGGCCTTGTAGGGGAGGCCAAGATCCAGTACATGGGGATCGCCGAGCAATACGCCAAGCGGGGGGAGACCAGGAAGGCCTTAGAAGTCTATCAGCGGATCGTTGACCTCGAACCTGGCAGCTCGGCGCTCGTGGCGAGGCTGGCAGACATGTTCGTCAAAGAAGGGATGATCCAGGAGGCTATAACCCAGCTCTCCAGAGGGGCGCAGGTGGCCCAGAAGTTGGGCCACACCGGGGAGGCTGTCCAGCTCCTAAAGAGGGTTGTCCAGCTCGATCCCGACTCTTTTGAGGCCCATTATCACTTGGGGCGGCTCCTCTTTCAAGGGGGAAACTATGATGAGGCCATTCAGGAGCTTAACCTCGCCGCCTCGATAGATCCGACGAATGTTCAACCCCTGGCCTTCTTGGGCCAGGCTTACGAGCAGAAGGGCCTGTTCGACCAGGCCGTGACCGTCTATGGCAAGATCGTGGACCTCGATCCCCGGGCCCCGGAACCCAGGCTCCATCTTGGACGGATTTTCCTCCAGCAAGGAAGGTTGGATGATGCCTTCGACCAGTACGACCTATTAGCCGAGCGGTTCATCGCTCAGGACAAGCTGGATTCGGCTTGTGAACTCTTCCGGGGAATCCTGGATGTGGCTCCGATGTATCCTAAGGCCCGGCGAAGGCTGGCCGAACTCTTGGTGAGGGGGGGGCAGCTTGAACGGGCCAAAGAGGAGTTCATCCAGCTGGCCGTTCTCTATGCAGAGGCGGGACAGCTGGATGAGGAACGGGCGGTCTACGAGAGGATTCTCGCCATTGATCCAGAGGATTCGCTGGCCCGCTCGAGGCTTCAGGATATGGAGGCTGAAGGGGGTCCTGGGGTCAAAAAGGCCGAGGGGGAACTGGCCGTTCAGCGGTCGGGAACCCTTGAGGGGGAGGAGGCATCCCCGGCCCCTCCAGTGCAGCGGATGGAAGAATCTGGGGAGCTCGCCCAGATCATGGCGGAGGCCGTAGGGCTCGAGGGGCCTGGGGACTGGAGCCCGGTGGAGGAGCCTTGGGAACTTCAAGAAGAACCCTTGGAGGAAGAGGCCGTCCTGGCGAAACAGAACCCCTCTGCTGGTGAGGAGCGCTCCACCAACCCTCTCCAGGTCGAGATCCCTGAGCGTGAGGTTGAGGTTGACCTCGAGGGAGACCCCCTGGTTTCTGAGGCTCTGGTCGAGGCCGAGGTGTATCTGAAATATGGCCTCTACGAGCGGGCCATCAACCGGCTGAAGGCAACCTCCATCATGTTTCCCGAGAACATCCTCCTTCACTCAAAGCTCAAGGACCTCTACCTCAGTCAGGGTCTTGTAGGGGAAGGGGTGGGAGAGGCCTTAGCCATTGCCGAATTATACCTCCAAGATGGCCGAATTTCTGAGGCGACCATCGCTCTCCAGGAGGTTCTCACCTTAGCCCCTTCGAACGAGCGGGCGAAGGAGCTCCTCCAATCCCTGGCGCTGAGGCAATCCTCCCCCGGGATTCCCCTTCCTCCCTCTCTCTTGGAGCCTTCCAACGAAGAGTCGGCCTTGGAGGAGGATAAAGGGGAGAGTCCGAAAGGGATCGAGATCGAAGAGGAGGAGTTACCGGAGGAGGTCCAGACCTTTTTTGAGGAAGACCGGGAGAGCCCCGTCGGCGATGAAGGGATCCATATTCTCCTTGAGGAACCTTCCCTGGAAGGGACCGACCTCTCCGAGGATCTCGCCGAAGCAGAGTTTTACCTGCGTCAGGGGATGTATGAGGAGGCCAGGATGACCTATGAAAGGATCCTGGCCAAAGACCCTCAAAACCGCGAGGCCAAAACCAAACTGGCTTCCCTTCAACCACCTTCCCCTGTTCTTCCTGAAGCCGAGGAACCCTTCCGTCCCCCTGAAGCTTCGCTGGTCGAGGAGCTGCTCGATTCCGAGGCAGGGTTCGAGTCCCCTCTCCCTCAGAAGGAAGCGCCGGAGGAGCCGGTTGAGGCACCAGCCTCTGGGCCGGCCTTCGAGGAAAAGGATCGTGGGAGTCGCCTAGAGGGTGTGGTCCCTATCTTTAAAGTCATGGAGGGAAGCGGAGAGCCTGGGGAGGAAGGATTCTTTGATCTCTCGGCAGCGATCCTTCACGAGCTTGAGGCCGAAGAGGCAGGGATTTCCCGAGGGGGAGCGGGTCCGACCTTAGAGGAGATTCTGGCCGAGTTTCAGAAAGGGATCCGGGAGCATCTCACTGAGGAGGACTATGAGACCCACTATAACTTAGGGATCGCTTACAAGGAGATGGAACTGTACGATGAAGCCATCGAGGAATTCAGGATTGCTTCCAAGGATCGGAAACGGTTTATAAGTTGCGCCCATCTGATCGGTCTCTGCTATCTGGCCAAAGGGATTCCTGAGCGAGCTATTGAGACGTTCCTTCAGGGGATCTCCGTTCAAGGGTTTCCCTCAGAGGAGAGTCGGGGGGTGAAATACGACCTGGCCACGGCCTATGAAGCGATTGGGGATCTTCAGAGGGCCTCTGCCATCCTTCAAGAGCTCCAGGCAGAGGATCCTGGATTTCGGGATGTCAGGGCAAGGTTCCGCGATCTTCAGGGGAGACTGGCCCGGCAGGCTGAACCCCGTCCTCCCAACGAGCCTTCCTCCTCCACGTCCGGTACCCCTCCTCCACTCCGGGAAGAGCGGACCTCTCAGGGAAGCGCCTCCCCCTCGCCTGCCGAGCCCCTGCCTCCTTCAGGGACAAAGAAGCCACCCTCCAAGGATAAGATCAGCTTCATCTAGCAGGCAGAGGATGAGCTACGAACAGTTTTACCAGCTTCGTGAACAACCTTTCTCCAACACCCCTGATCTCCGCTTCTACTTCGATATCCCTCAGCATGCAGAGGTAATGGGCCGCCTCATGTACGCGATTGATACCATGAAAGGTTTGGCCGTTGTGGTCGGGGATGTCGGAACGGGGAAAACGACCTTGGCCCGCCAGATGCTGGAACGGCTGGACGATGACCGATACGTCTCAACCCTTCTTGTTATTGTCCATTCCTCGGTGACCCCAGAGTGGCTCCTTCGGAAGATTGCTATGCAACTGGGTGTGGATGCCCCTGCGGATGACAAGGTTACCCTCCTTGGGCAAATCTATCAGACCCTCCTGAAGATCCATCAGGGGGGGAGGAAGGCCGTCGTCCTGGTGGACGAGGCCAACATGCTGAAGCAGAAGGAGATCATGGAGGAGTTCCGAGGTCTGCTGAACCTGGAGATCCCCAAGGCGAAACTCATCACCTTTATCCTCTTCGGCCTGCCTGAGCTGGACGAGAACCTGGCCATGGACCTTCCCCTCGCCCAACGGGTGGCTGTCAAGTGCCGACTGACCTCTTTCACCCCGGAAATCACCAAGGCCTACATCCGCCATCGCCTTAAGGTGGCGGGGTCTACCAGGGAGCTGTTTGATGAAGAGGTCCTGGATCGGATCCATCTCTATTCTCGTGGCATCCCCCGCTTGATCAACACGATCTGCGATAATGTCCTCCTCGAGGGGTTCCTCCTGAAGAGGGATCGCCTTGACCTCAGGCTTGTGGAGGACGTGGCCAGGGATCTGGGACTCGACGCGAGGAGCGCCGGAAATCTCAGCCCTTTCAGGAGGCAACCTTGACTACCTCCGATTTGTTCGCCCTCGTAAGGATCTTCATTCTCCCCCTCCTCATCCTCTTCCTGATCACTGAAGGTAGACCCCTCGGCGTTCCCGCGGCAGCCTTGTTCCTTCTTGCGGTCATAGCCGATCAACCAAAGGGTCTTTTCAGAAGCCGCGGGTCCAGGCCTTTGGAGAAGCTCTTTGGAGCTTTGGCGTGGAAGCTCTTGATCGCTTCGGTCTTGATCGGCCTCGTCCAGGTGGGGAGGGCGCCGGGTTGGGTGGTGGTCCTCATCGTTGGGAAAGCGTTCTTTGAGATCGGCCTTCGAGCTATCTCTGCCTCGCAGGGCGTTCTCCTCCCCAGAGGGGAGCTCGAGCCGATCGAACCCCTTTTGGTGTTCCTGGCAGGGGGCCTCTTGATCTTGGATCCATGGCTGGGAGCCGTGTTCCCCTTTTCCCCAGGTTTGGTCTTGTTGGGCACCGCCTTGGGCGTCGTCCTGCTCTCGGGGGTCGAGGCCTTCCGGAGTTTCTGGCGGATGATTGATTTGCACCGCTAGGAACGCGATGGGGTGAAGGTATGGCGCTGATCGTTCAAAAGTACGGTGGCACTTCTGTTGGGAGCATTGATCGGATCAAGCATGTCGCCCGACGGGTGGCCGCGGCGAAGGAGAAGGGAAACGAGGTGGTGGTGGTGGTCTCGGCCATGGCGGGGGAGACTGATCGCCTGCTGAACCTTGCCTATCAGATCACAGACACCCCCAACGAGCGGGAGCTGGATGTGATCCTGGCCACCGGAGAACAGGTCTCCATCGGTCTTTTGGCCTTGGCCCTCCAGGCCTTGGGGGTGAAGGCCCGATCCTTCACAGGAGGCCAGGTCAAGATCCAGACGGACCGCTCCTATACCAGGGCCAGGATCATGAGCGTTGACGCCGATCGGATCCGCCAGGCCCTTCACGACGGTGAAGTGGCCATTGTAGCCGGCTTCCAAGGGGTGACGGCCGAGGAGGATGTCACCACCCTGGGGAGGGGAGGCTCCGATCTGACGGCGGTAGCCTTGGCCGCGGCCCTCAAGGCTGAGGTTTGTGAGATCTACACCGACGTGGACGGGGTCTACACGGCGGATCCAAATGTTGTCCCTGAAGCGAGGAAGCTCTCGCGGATCTCCTATGATGAGATGCTGGAGTTGGCCTCTCTGGGGGCCAAGGTCCTCCAAACCCGGTCTGTGGAGTACGCCAAGATCCACCGGGTTCCAATCCATGTGCGCTCCAGCTTTGTCGAGGGGGAAGGGACCTATGTGGTGTGGGAGGATCAGGCAATGGAGCGGGTCGTCGTCTCTGGAATCGCCTACGACAAGAACCAGGCGAGGATCACCGTGACCCGGGTGCTTGATCGGCCGGGGATCGCGGCAAAGCTCTTCGGGGCCGTGGCCGAGACGGGCATCGTGGTGGACATGATCGTCCAGAACAGCGGTCAAGATGGCTTCACGGATATCTCGTTTACCGTCTCCAAGGCTGATTTCCAAAAGGCCTACGACGTTATCGGGAAGGTTGCGCACGAGATCGGTGCCGGTGAGGTCTTGGGCGACGAGCGGATTGCTAAAGTTTCCATTGTCGGGGTCGGGATGCGAACCCACTCGGGGGTTGCCGCCAAGATGTTTGATGCTTTGGCCAAGCACAATATCAACATCATGATGATCAGCACCTCGGAGATTGCCGTCTCCTGCGTGATCGACGCCAAGTTTGCCGAGCTGGCCGTCAGGGTCCTGCACGAGGCCTTCCAATTGGGCGAGGGGAGAGGATGATACCCCGCTACTCCTCCCGCGAAGCCCTTGCGATCCTCCTCCTGGCCTTTCTCCTGGGTCTTGCGGTTTGGGGTGCCCATCGGCTGCGGTTCCATGGCACGGGTTCAGAACCCTTAACCCTTATCCTGGCAAAAGGGACGGAAACCCTCCCTAAGGCTCAGGATTCCAAGCCCTATGAACAGGAACGTTCCACCCCGAGGATCGACCCGAACCGGGCTGGGGAGGAAGACCTCCAGAGACTCCCGGGCATCGGACCGGTCCTGGCGGCGCGGATCATCCGGTACCGTGAACGCTTCGGTTCCTTCCGGGATGTCGAGGAGCTAAAAAAGATCGACGGGATCGGGGAAAAGCGGTTCGAAAGGATCAGACCCTGGATCCGCATTCAGGAGGGGAAGCCGTGAGGAGGAGACGTTGGGTTGGAGGGCTCCTGCTCTGCGTGCTGGGCCTCCATGGTCTCTTCGCGCCGGTCCTCAGAGCCCAGGAAACAGAACCTGGACGGAAGGGAAGGGCAGGCGTCGGGGCCGGGTACGTCGTCGGGAGTTTTGTGACCACCGTGATCAATATCCCTCTGAAAGTCGCCTATTGTACGACCTCCATTGGCATCGCGGGTGTCCTCTTCGTGGGGACCCTTGGGACCGCCGATGAAGTGGCCGTGGGCGCCATCCGGGAGGGCTGCCGTGGTCCCTACGTCATTACGCCAGCCCGGATGAAGGAACTGGTGACGAGACCAAGATCTGGCCTGTAAACATCGTTGAGGGGAGGATGACTTACCAGGTCAAGCTTGGGGTCTTCGAGGGGCCGCTGGATCTTTTGCTCCACCTGATCGAGGAGAACAAGGTTGACATCTACGATATCCCCATCGCCAGGATCACCAATGAGTATCTCGCGTATCTAGCCTCCACACCCCAGATTGACCTGGACAGTGCTGGGGAATTCCTCCTGATGGCTGCGACCCTTATCCACATTAAATCCCAGATGCTCCTCCCCAAGGAGGAGGGGGAGGAGGAGCCTCTCGCGGAGGATCCTCGAATGCCGTTGGTCGAACGGCTCCTCGAGTACAAACGCTTTAAAGAGGCCGCTAAGCAACTAGCGGCATTGGAAGAGCGCCAGCAACTCGTCTATGTCAGGGACGGTTTGGGAGGAGGGGCAGGAGGTCCCTTGGCGATCCCGCTGCTTGATCTCCTGGTCGCCTTCCGAGAGGTCCTGAAACGGACCCCGGAGACTCCAGCCTTGCCCATCGAGCCTGAGGAGATCAGGCTCGAGGAGCGGATGGCTTATCTCCTTGATCGGCTTTCCCGGGAAAGCCCTCTCCCTTTCTCCTCCCTCTTCCACGACGAACGGCGGCGCTTGGCAGTGATCGTGACCTTCCTTGCCCTCCTGGAGCTCCTCCGCCAGGGTCGGGTGAGGGCTCGTCAGGCTGTTCCCTTTGGGGAGATCATACTCTCTCGGGTGGAGGAAGGGAGGCTTGAATGAGGGATCCCAAGGCGATCCTTGAAGCCCTCCTCTTCGTGGCCGAAGAACCCCTTTCCCTCGAACGACTCCATACGATCCTGGGAGAGTATACAAAGAAGGAGGTTCAAACAGCTCTACGTGAGCTGCAGGATTCCTACCTCAGCGAGGGGAGGGGGCTTCAGATCATCGAGGTAGCGGGGGGCTTCCGCCTAGCCACCCGCCCTGAGCTGGCGCCGTGGATCCTGAAGCTTAAACAGGGAAAGCCGACAAAACTTTCGCGGGCAGCGATGGAAACTCTCGCCATCATCGCCTACAAACAGGCGATCACGAAGGCCGAGATCGAGGCCATCCGAGGAGTAGAGGTGGATGGCGTTCTTAAGACCCTCTTGGAAAAGGATCTCATCCGCATCGTTGGTCGAAAAAAGGAGGCCGGGCGCCCTATCCTGTATGGCACAAGCAAGACCTTTCTCGAATATTTTGGGTTCAAGGATCTCTCCGAGCTTCCAAGTCTAAAAGAGTTGGAGGAGCTGGTCCCTCAACCAACCCTCACCGGTGTTCCGGTGGATCAGCGGGACGAGGGGAGCCCCGAAGGCCCGTTGTCGGTCGAAGACTCTTTTGATCCGTCCCCGGCAATAGGGGATGGCGGAGGCGCCAAGGAGGTAGACGTTGTCGATCCGGATTGCTGAGCTTCGAAAGAAGATCGATGAGGTGGACTCCCAGATCCTCGAGCTTTTGAACAAGCGGGCGGGGTTTGTCGTTGAGATTGGAAGGGAGAAGGCCAAGGAGAACCTCGACTTCCACGTCCCGCAGCGCGAGGAGGAGATCTTTACCCGCCTCTTGAAGCAGAACACCGGACCGTTCCCCAGCGAGGCGATCCGACCTGTCTTCCGGGAGATCATCTCGGCCTGCCTCTCCCTCGAGTACCCCGTCCGGGTGGCGTACCTGGGGCCCAGGGCGACCTTTACCCACCTGGCGTGTATGAAGCGGTTCGGCCTCTCCGCCCACTTCATCCCTGTCAGGACCATTGCGGATGTGTTCGCCGAGGTGGAGAAGGGAAACGTGGACTTTGGTGTCGTCCCCATTGAGAACTCCAGCGAAGGGGTTGTGAGCCATACCCTGGATATGTTCGTGGACTCGGGGCTGAAGATCTCCGGCGAGATCCTCCTCCGGGTCTCCCACAACCTCCTCTCCCTCACGGTTGACTTGGACAAGATCACCAAGGTCTACTCCCATCCCCATGCCATTGCCCAGTCCAAGAAGTGGCTCGAGGCGAACCTGGCTCACGCGGCCATCTTTGAGGTTGGGAGCACGGCGGCAGCGGCAGAGCTGGCCGCCCAAGACCCTCAAGCGGCGGCCATCGCCTCGGAGCTGGCTGCCGAGCTTTACGGCCTAAAAACCGTGTCTCGGCGGATCGAGGACAACCCCCACAACTACACCCGCTTTCTCGTGGTCGGGAAAAAACCCGCTCCCCCTACCGGGAACGACAAGACGTCCATCATGTTCTCCATCAGGGATCGGGTGGGTGCCTTGTATCGGATGCTGGAACCCTTTGCCGTGAACCGGATCAACTTGACCAAGATCGAGTCGCGGCCTTCTCGGCAAAAGGCCTGGGAGTACATCTTCTATGTGGACTTTGAAGGGCACGTCGAGGAGAGGCGGGTCAAGATAGCCCTCGACGCCGTTGCCGAGGAGTGTCTCTTCCTGAAGGTCCTCGGTTCCTATCCTAAAGGGACTTATGACGAGACATCTTGAGCCAAGGCAGACCCTATGGGAAGACCCATCGAGGAGTTGGCTTCTCCCTACCTGAAAGACCTGACCCCTTATTCGCCGGGGAAACCCATCGAGGAGGTGGAGCGGGAGCTGGGGGTGAAGGATGCGGTGAAGCTCGCCTCCAACGAGAATCCCTTGGGCCCTTCTCCTCTGGCCCTTCAAGCGATCCGGAACGCCCTGGGGGGGATCAACCGGTATCCCGATGGGGGAGGCTACTACCTGAGACAGGCCCTGGCCAGAAAGTTCAACCTGGACATGGAGTGCTTCATTCTGGGGAATGGTTCTAACGAGCTGATCGAGCTGGTCGCCCGGTGCTTCTTAACCCCTGAAGATGAAGCCATCATCGCCGATCCAGCCTTCATCGTGTACAGATCGGTCGTCCAGATGACCGGGAGCCGTCAAATCCTCGTGCCGTTAAGGGACTACCGGCACGACCTGGGGGAGATGGTCCGGTGGATCACCCCCAAGACAAAGATGATCTTCGTCGGAAACCCCAACAATCCCACAGGGACAGCCGTCACCCCCCACGAGATCGAGACCTTTATGGAGAAGGTCCCCGAGGAGGTCATCGTTCTCTTCGACGAGGCCTACTACGAGTATATGCCCGAGGATCTCCAGCCCGACACCATCCGATACGTGACCGAGGGACGATACGTCTTAACGCTCAGGACCTTCTCGAAGATCTACGGTCTTGCCGGGTTAAGGGTTGGCTATGGAATTGCCCCCCCTCCGCTTATCGGCCTCTTGAACCGGGCCCGGGAGCCGTTCAACGTCAACTCGTTGGCCCAGGTCGGTGCCCTGGCGGCCCTTGAAGATGTCAACCACCTGGCGACCTCACGACGGCTGAACGAGCTTGGGAAGCGGTACCTCTATGAGCAACTCTCGGCCTTAGGGCTCCCCTTCGTCCCGACGGCGGCCAACTTCCTCCTGGTCAACGTGGGGGGGGATGGAAAGGCCATCGCTCAGGCCCTGATGAGGAAAGGGGTGATCGTCCGCCCCATGGGGATGTACGGGTTACCACGACATCTCAGGGTGACCATCGGCACGCCTCAGGAGAACGAGCGGTTCATCTCTGCTCTTCGAGAGATCCTGGGCTCCGATTGAACCGGCACCTGCGGATTTAACAGGAGGGACGTATGATCATCGTCTTGAAGCCTCATGCCACCCAGGAAGAGATTGATCACGTCTTGGAGAAGATCGAGAGTTTTGGTTTGACGCCCCACGTCTCCCGGGGGGTGGAGCGGACCATCATCGGGGTCATCGGTGATGAGCGGATCATCCAGGAGAAGCCCCTGGAAGCCTTGCCCGGTGTGGAGCAGGTCCTCCCCATCCTGAAGCCGTACAAGCTGGCGAGCCGAGAGTTCAAGCCTCAGGGCTCCGTTATTGATGTGAGCGGCGTCACGGTAGGGGGGAGGGGGGTGGTGGTCATGGTGTGTGCCTTCCTGGCTGTGGGAGCGCGGAGCGTCTCCTCCACATTGCCAAGGAGGTGAAGGCGGCGGGGGCTCACCTCCTCAGGGGGGGTGCCTTCAAACCCCGGACCTCCCCTTACTCCTTCCAGGGACTGGGGGTGGAGGGCCTCCGGTATCTTATGGAGGCCAAGCAGGAAACGGGGCTTCCCATCGTCACGGAGCTGATGGACACGCGGGAGGCAGACCTTGTCTTCGAGCATGCCGACCTTATCCAGATCGGGGCCAGGAACATGCAGAACTTTAGGCTCCTAAAGGAGGTGGGGGGACGCCGGAAACCGGTCATGCTGAAGCGGGGGATGAGTGCCACGATCAAGGAGTTGCTCCTGGCGGCCGAATACATCATGTCGGAGGGCAATTATCATGTCATCCTCTGTGAACGGGGGATTCGCACCTTTGAGGATTCGACCAGGAACACCCTTGACCTTTCCGCCGTTCCTTTGATCAAGCAGCTTTCGCACCTCCCTGTGGTCGTGGACCCGAGCCATGGTACCGGCAAGTGGGATCTGGTCCCGCCCATGGCCCTGGCCGCTGTGGCAGCGGGGGCTGACGGCATCATGGTTGAGGTCCATCCCAAGCCCGAAGAGGCCCTCTCCGATGGTCCCCAGGCCCTTCTCCCTGAGGTCTTTGCCCGAATGATGGAGTCGTTACGGCGGGTCGCCGAGGCCGTTGGGAGAAGCCTCTAAAGGCTGAGCGATGAGACATCTCTTTGACAAGGTCCTGATTGTTGGGATTGGATTGATCGGCGGGAGCCTAGCCCTGGCGCTGAGGCGAAGGGGAATCGTCCGGGAAGTGCTGGGAGTGGATCTGGGTCCCGAGAACCTTGAGAAGGCGAAGGCCCTGGGGATCGTGGACGTCGCCTTTCCCGATCCCTGCGAGCCCGCCCAAGAGGCTGATCTGATTGTCCTGGCTACCCCCGTCGGTGCCATCCCGGCCATCGCCTCGACGGTCGCTCCCCATCTCCGACGGGGAACCATCCTGACTGATGTAGGCAGTGTCAAAGGTTCGGTGGTTAAAACCCTGGAGAGCATTCTCCCTTTGGAGGCCGCCTTTGTGGGAGGCCATCCGATCGCGGGACGGGAGAGGTCAGGGGTTGAAGCGGCAATGGCTGATCTTTTCCAAGGGGCCAAGTGCGTCCTTACCCCCACCCCTCGGACCGATCAGGGAGCCCTTGAACAGGTCAAAGCCCTATGGGAGCGGGTGGGGTCGGAGGTGATCGTGATGACTCCCGAGCTTCATGATCAGATTTTTGCGGCTGTGAGCCACCTCCCCCACCTGGTTGCCTATTCCCTGATTGGAGCCCTCCTGGACCTCGATGATGGGGCCAGCTACATGTCGGTCTTCGCGGCGGGGGGTCTGAAAGACTTCACCCGGATCGCCATGAGCCACCCGGCCATGTGGCGAGACATCTGTCTCTTTAACCGGGAGGATCTCATCACCATGCTTGGGCGGTTTCGGAAGGCCCTGGATCGTCTCGAAACCCTCATCCGGCTTGGAGATGGCCCTGGCCTTTACCAGGAGTTCGAACGAGCCAAGATGGCCCGTAAGGGTCTTGAGGAGGTCAGGTGATCGAACAGATGACCAACGGGAGGAAAGAGGTGGCCCTGCTCATCGGACTCAAGCTTCCCCATCAGCGTCGGTGGGAGGCCGAAGAGTCCCTGGAAGAGCTCGAGCTTCTAGCCACATCGGCTGGGGCAGAGGTCAAGGGGAAGCTCCTCCAGGAACGTTCGGAGCCGGATCCCCGGTATCTCATCGGTCCTGGGAAGGCCCTTGAGGTGAAAGATCTTTGCCGCCAGGAGGTTGACCTGGTCATCGTTGACGAGGAACTTTCTGGTTCCCAGCAGCGGAATCTCGAAACCCTCATCGGGAAAAAGGTAGTTGACCGGACCGGTCTCATCCTGGACATCTTCGCCCAGCGGGCGAGGACAAAGGAGGGGAAACTCCAGGTCGAGCTGGCCCAGCTGACCTACCTCCTCCCCAGGCTGGTGGGGAAAGGGGTTGACCTCTCCCGTACAGGAGGCGGGATCGGGACCCGGGGGCCGGGGGAGACCAAGCTGGAGATGGACCGCCGGACCATCAGAAGGCGGGTGAAGAAGATCAAGGAGGAGCTCGTCAAGGTTCGAAGGCACCGGGCGTTGCTGAGGAGACCACGGCGAAGATTCTCCCTCCCGACCCTCGCCCTGGTCGGCTACACCAATGCGGGAAAGTCAACCTTGTTTAACGCCTTAACCTATGCGACGGTTCCGGTGGAGGATCAGCTCTTCGCCACCCTGGACCCGACCATTCGCCGGGTTCTCCTCCCGAATGGGCGGCCCGTCCTTCTCTCCGATACCGTGGGGTTTATTAGGAAGCTCCCCCTTCAACTGATTGAGGCGTTCAAGGCGACCCTCGAGGAGGTCGCTGAAGCCGATCTGCTGCTCCACGTGATCGATGCAAGCCATCCCCGGATGGAGGTTCAACGCCAGGTGGTTGAAGGGCTTCTTACCGAGCTCGGGCTTTCGGCGAAGCCGATCATCGAGGTGTATAACAAGATGGACAAGCTGGGCAGTATGGGAAGCCTGGTCTTCGGAAGCGGCGGGATGAGGGTAGCCATCTCGGCCAAAACGGGAGAAGGGCTTGAGGGACTTCTCTTCAAGATCCAGGAGGAGCTTGAGGAGCACCTTGGAGGGATGGTACCCTTTCCTTCCAGGGACCTCGTTGCCAGGTCCTAGAGGGGATGGGCCGAGGGTGTCCACCTTGGGTGACCGCCGCCTGGTCAAGGAGGGGAACGGGTGAAAAGGGCTCTTCACCGGGTCAGGTCCTTTGTCAAGGGCTGGGCTGCGGTCCTGGCGCTCGTAGGGTGGGGATCGGGCTGCGCTGGATCCCTCCCTTCTGCCGTCCCGGTAGACTCTCCAGAACATAGCTATTCCAATGGGATGGCGTTCTTGGACAAAGGCGAGTACGAGAACGCCCTTTTAGAATTCGAGCGGGCAAAGGCAAAGGATCCAAAATACGCTCCGGCCTATCTTGGGATCGCCCTTGTTAAGGCAGCTCAGGGAGAGTTTCAGGTTGCCTTTGCCGCCCTGGAGAAGGCGAGATCGCTTGATGGCGTTGCTGTCCACGCGTCAGCGATCAGGGTCTTCACTGCCGAGCACGGAGAAGGATGGCTCCAGTCGGCTGAGAAAGAATTTGAGGCAGGACGGGCGAAGGACCCTCTGAACCCAGCCCTCTATTTTTACATGGGAAAGGCTTACGAAAAGGCCTACAGTTTCGAAAAGGCCGGCTCCATGTTCCGGAGGGTGCTAGCCTTAAACCGGGGATTTTCCGACGAGGCCCTCTTTGCCCTCCGCCGTCTGGAGCGGATCCAACAGGCCAACCTCTCGACGGACGTGGGGAAGAGGGTGGCGCTCCTTCCTAAGGTGACCAGGGGGGACCTGGCTGCGCTTTTGGTGAAGGAGCTAGGGGTGGATCCTCGGATCCTAAAGGTATCCAAGGCGACGGGCAACCCCCAGGAATTTCCCAGTGCCACCGATCTCGCAGGGCATCCCTACAAGACTGAGATCGAAACGGCGGTTGAGTGGCGGTTAAGGGGGTTAGGACCATTTCCCGATCATACCTTTGCCCCTGAAAAACCGGTCTCCCGGGCGGACTTTTCCATCGTGATCGAGGATCTCATCGCTCGGCTGAAAGGGCGGAGGAACCCTCAGCCCTCCCCGAGGAGTTTCCTTTCCCCTTTTACCGACATGACCCCTGATCATTACGCCTATGACGCCGTCTTGTGGCTGACCTCGGAGGGGATTCTGGAGCCGAGGCCGGATGGCCGGTTTGGCGCCACAGAGCCCCTTTCTGGCATTGAGGCGATCTCAGCCATTGCTCGCGTCAAAGAAGGCCTGAAGTGAGCATCCAAGGCAAGCTGGTGGAGGATCTCCGTTGACCCTGGCCAATCGTTTGACCATCTTGAGGATCCTGATGGTCCCTCTCATCATCACCCTGCTCTTGTACCGGAAGCTGGGCTCTGCCCTGGCCGTCTTCAGCCTAGCGGGGCTGACCGATGCTTTGGACGGTTTCATCGCGAGATCCTTCAGACAGAAAACGGAGCTCGGGATGATCCTCGATCCTCTGGCCGATAAGCTCCTCCTGACCTCCTCCCTCCTGACCTTGGCTTTCCTCCGGGAGATCCCCCGGTGGTTCGCCGTCGTGGTCGTCAGCCGGGATCTCATCCTCATCGGCGGCGCGCTGGTCCTATTGCTCTTCTCCGGCAAGATCGGCATCCCTCCCTCTATCTTAGGGAAGGTCACCACAGGGTTCCAGCTCCTCACAGCCTTCTTTGCCATGTTGGACAACTTCGTTCCCCCTGCCCACTCGATCCTCTTCCCGTTGGTGATCACGACGGCAGCCTGCACCATCCTTTCGGGCCTCGATTACGTCTACCGTGGGACGAGGCTCCTGGATGGTCACCCGGTCTGACACCCCGGGGCCGCTAACAAAGAGGCGCGAACAGGTTCAGCTTACAGCAGGTAGGTTGCTCTCTTGGAAGGGAGGGAAGAGGGCCAGGGGCCGGTGCATGGGAAGAGGGGAGGGGGTGAGAAGATGAAGGGTTCATCCCGCTGCACCGGCCCCTGTCTTTAACGGTTGGGGTGGAAGAGGCAAGTCCTTCGCTCTTATTCAAGCTTTGACTTAGGCACCCAGATATTGGGGTAACCCCGGAGCATGATCATCTCCTCCGGCTCCCGCTGTTCGTGAGGGAGGGCCGCCTGCGGTTCACCGATGAGCTTTGACTTGGGCACCCAGATATTGGGGTAACCCCGGAGCATGATCATCTCCTCGGCGGCTACGGGCAGGACTGATGCTGCCATCAGCCCGATGATCACCAAGAGGATCCAAGAGGAGACGCCTGTTCTTTCAGCCATGGTTGTTACCTCCTTCTACAGGTAACAACGCTTTTTGACTTCCCCGGGTTCCCGTCCCTTCTGATCTACGGTTTCACGTCCGATTCGATCTGCAGGCCTTCCAGGAAGGCATTCAGCCCGTTGTAGTGATCCACGATGGCCATAAGCTCTACGATCCCCTGGTCGGTCATCCCCAGGCGTTTCAAAACGGCGGTGGCCGAGCTGGGTGAGGAAAAGGGGAGGAGGCGTGAGGGCCCTGCCTCGATA
>CAZHST010000034.1:0-32235 GCA_964535215.1 uncultured bacterium | reverse complement strand
CTTCACTAAAGACGCTTTTTCTCCCCGAGCCCTGGAGGTTGGCAGGAAGAGGCGACCGACCCTCGTCATCGTCCAGGGATGCCCCTGGAAGCTCCATGGGACTGATTTTTTGTTGACCGGTGATCAAAGGTATGTAACACTAAAGGCACCTTATGACACATCAGCTTTCTCACGACGAACCCCGATCCAAGGTTCCCTAATACCTCCGACCTTCATGACCCGGCATGCCATAGACCTCTCCCCCCGCGGGAAAAGCCCCCTTTGGACCTTCAGGGCGTGGGATGGCGGGCCGTGGGTGGATGATTGGTCTGCAAGGGACCAGGAAAGGGTAGGTTCACGCTGATGGGGAAAGAGTCCTTTGGTTCCGAGGCTCGAGGGAAAAGGGGTGGAGGAGAGAGACGTTCCTATCGCCTGCTGCACCAGGCGGTGCAGGCCTTTCTCCTCTACGGGTTCTGGCTGCTCCTAAGTGGCCACTATGATTGGTTCCACCTTGGGCTGGGCGTCCTCTCCGTGGCCCTTGTGGTCCGGCTGAGCCACGACCTGCCCCATACGGTCGTCTATGACCCGCAAAGGGGCCCGCACCGACGGTCGTTGATGCTTATCCCCTGGCACCGACTGCTGGGCTATCTCCCCTGGTTACTGGTGAACATTATCAAATCGAACCTTCAGGTTGCCTACCTGGTGCTGCACCCGAGGATGCCCATTGCCCCGGTCCTCATCCGCTTCAAAACACGCCTCTCCAGCCAGGTCGCGCGGGTGACCCTGGCCAACTCTATTACCCTGACGCCCGGGACGATCACGGTGGACCTGAAGGACGATGAGTACCTGGTGCACGCCTTGGTCGAATCATCGGCGGACCTCTTGATCATGGGGGTGATGCAGAACAAGGTTGCCTCCCTCTTTCGCGAGGAAGAGGACCCCCGGCCCCAGATCCTGATCGGACATGTTCTGGAGGAGGAGACGGGATGAACAGCTTTTTCCTGATCCTGGCCGTGACCCTCGCCCTCCTGGCGGTCCTGGCCTTTTACCGGGTGATCGCCGGTCCGACCATCTTTGACCGGCTGGTCGGTGTGGGGGTGATGGGCACCAAAACGGTGGTCCTCCTCTGCATTATCGGGTTTTTGTACAAGCGGATTGACATGTTCGTGGATATTGCCATCGGTTATGCGCTTCTGAACTTCATCGGCACCCTTGCCGCCTCCAAGTACTTCGAGCGCAAGAGGGAGCTATGGTAAATGTCATTGTGGTCATTCTCCTCGTAGGGGGGGCCTTCTTCTTGGCAGTGGGCAGCTTGGGTGTGGTGCGGCTGCCGGACTTCTTCAGCCGGATGCACGCTGCCGGGAAGTGTGACACCCTAGGGGTGATCCTCTCGATAGGGGGGTTAATCGTGTACCACGGCTTGGCCCTTGACAGCTTCAAATTGCTTGTGATCCTGATCTTCATCGGCTTGGCCAACCCGACGGCCACCCACGCCATGGCCCGAGCGGCTCTCCGTTCTGGGTTGAAGCCCTGGGTGAGGCGGGAGGGGAGGGTCGGGTCATGATCTGGCAACTGGAGCTGGTCCTTTATTCGTTCCTCATCATCACGGCCATTACCGCTCTTAGCCTCCGGGACCTGCTCGCAGCCGTGGTGATCTTGACCGTGTACAGTTTTACCATGGCCCTGCTGTTTGTCGAGATGGGGGCGGTGGATGTGGGCTTTACGGAGGCGGTGGTGGGGGCGGGGATCACCGGTGTCTTTCTGATCTCGGCCCTTTTTCTCAAGGAGCGGAGGTCGCTGGATTGAAATACCTCGTGTTCTTCGTGCTGGCCTGCTTCGGGGGGCTCCTCCTGTATGCCGAGGGGGACCTGCCTGACCGGGCTGATCCGGCGGCCCCGGCCAACCAGCATGTCGCCCCGTACTATGTTGAAAAGGCCGAGGAGGAGACCCATACGCCCAATGTAGTCACCGCCGTCCTCGCCGACTACCGGGGCTACGATACGTTGGGGGAGACCACGGTGATCTTCACAGCAGGTCTTGCCTGCTACCTGATCTTACGGGGAGAGCGCCGATGATCAGCCGCTACGATAGTCCGATCGTGGATCTGGTCGTCCGGGCCCTGGTCCCCTTCATCCAGCTTTTTGCCCTCTATGTCATCATGCACGGCCACTACAGTCCAGGCGGTGGCTTCCAGGGCGGGGCCATCTGGGCCGCCAGCGTACTGCTCATGCGGCTGACCCTGGGGGGGGAGGCCTCCCGCCGCCGGTTTTCCCAGACCCAGGCGACGGCGGCAGGGGCGGTGGGTGTGCTGATCTACGCCGGTGTGGGCTTGGCCTCCCTGGTTGCTGGCGGCATGTATCTGGACTACGGTTCCCTGCCCCTCCCTGGGGAGCCGGCCCAGCTCCGGTCTTACGGCATCCTAGCCGTAGAGATCGGGGTGGCCCTGGCCGTGGCAGGGATCTTGGTTTCCATCTTTGATGACCTAATCGGGAAGGAGAGGTGATGGTCGAAACGTTCCTCGCCCGCTACCCCTACTGGATGACCTTGGGGCTCCTCCTCATTGGTCTCTACGGTATGCTCGCCAAGCGGAACCTCCTGAAGAAGCTGATCGGGATGAACATCTTCCAGACGGCCATCATTCTCTTCTTCATCTCGATCAGTACCAAGCGGGGTGGGACGGTTCCCGTCATTCTCTCCACCTTAGGTCCTTCCCCCGAGCGCTACGTCAACCCCCTCCCCCACGTCCTCATGCTCACGGCCATCGTGGTGAGCGTGGCAACCACCGGTGTGGCCCTGGCCTTGTTACTCTCCATCTATCGCCGTTACGGCAGCCTTGATGAAAATACGGTCCTCGAGAAGATGAAATGATCACGGAGCAACTCCCCATCTTGATCCCGCTCCCGTTGCTGATGCTGGCCTTTCTGGTACCGTTGGTTGGTCTCAGATACCGAACGCTCGCGTTCCCCTTGGCTCTGTTAGGGAGCGTCTTGTCGTTTCTGGCGGCCGTCGCCACGCTCACCCGTGTGCTCAACCGGGGAGTGGTCCGGTACCGGCTTGGTGGCTGGCCACCGCCTTGGGGGATCGAGTATGTGGTGGACCATCTCTCCGGGTTCCTGTCAGCTCTTATCGCCTTCATGGGCCTGCTGGTCGTGATCTATTCCCGGCGATCCGCCTCCCAGGAGCTTCCTGAAAGGCTTGTGCCTTTCTACACCGTGGTTCTCTTGTTGCTGACCGGCCTCCAGGGCATCGTGGTGACCGGCGACCTCTTTAACCTGTACGTGTTCCTGGAGATCGCCTCGTTGTCGGCCTATGCCCTGATGGCCGTGGGGGAAGAGCGGGCCCCCATGGCCACATTTCGCTATCTCCTCTTTGGCACGGTGGGGGCCTCCTTCTATCTCCTTGGCGTCGGATTCCTGTATGTGAGCACCGGATCCTTGAACATGGCGGATGTGGCCCAACGGCTCCCTGACCTTTACGCCTCCCGCGCCGTCCAGGCGGCCCTCGCCCTGATTAGCGTTGGGCTTGGTCTGAAGATGGCCCTGTTCCCGCTCCACACCTGGCTGCCCGATGCCTATACTTACGCCCCTTCGGCGGTGACCGCCCTCATCGCCCCGATCATGACCAAGGTATCGGCCTATGCCATGCTGCGGGTGCTGTTCACCGTGTTTGAACCATCCTTCTCAAGGGACTGGTTGCATGTGACAACCGTCATCGGCTGGCTGGCCGCCGCCGGCATTGTGGCCGGTTCGGTCATGGCTATTGCCCAGCAGGATTTCAAGCGGATGCTGGCCTACTCGAGTGTCGCCCAGGTGGGCTACATCGGTCTGGGGATCGGTCTGGCAAACCGGATCGGCCTGATCGGTGCCCTGTTGCACATTGTGAACCATGCCTTCATGAAAGGATGCCTCTTCTTGATCGCCGGTGGCATCCGGTACCGCACCGGGCAAGGGAACGTCCCAGGGTTCATCGGCTTGGCCCGGGTGATGCCCTGGACCACCGGGGCCTTCGTTGTGGCAGCCCTTTCCATGGTGGGTATCCCGCCGTTAGGTGGCTTTTTCAGCAAGTGGTACCTGGTGCTCGGTGCCCTGGAAGCCAGGAACCTGGTGTTTGTGGCCGTGATCCTGGTTGGCAGCCTCCTGACGGCGGTCTACTTCTTTCGCATGATTGAGACCCTCCACTTGAAAGGGGAGGCCCTTCAACACCCCTCCATGGCGGAGGTGCCAAAGGTCGGCGTTCCGGTCCAGCTTCCCCCGCCAAAAGGGGGCGGTCGCGAGCTGCCCGTCTCCATGTTGATTCCAATCCTGGTCCTGGCGGGGGGTATCGTGGCCTTGGGACTCTTCAACAGCTACCTCGTGGACTACCTGTTGTGGATGGCACTCCCTGGGAGGCTCTGATCCTGGCATGGAAACGGTCCCATCTTGGAAGCCACTTCTCGCTGTGCTTGCCTCGTTAGGGGCGGCCCTGCTGATCGGGCTCTCGTCGCGGAGGCCGAACCTCCGGGAGTTCTGGACGCTGGCTGCGGCGGTGATGAAGTTTGCCGTGGTGGTTAGCATGTTGCCCCCGGTCCTCAACGGGCAGAACCCCAGCCTGGTCCTCTGGGCGATCTCCCCGGGGATCACCTTGGCGCTTCAGGTAGACCCCTTGGGGATCTTCTTCGGGTTGGTGGCTTCAGGGTTGTGGATCCTAACCTCCCTTTACTCGATCGGATACATGAGGGGGCTGAACGAGCATCACCAGACCCGTTACTTCGCCAGCTTCGCCGTCTGCCTCTCAGCGACGATGGGCATTGCTTTTGCAGCGAACCTGCTCACCTTCCTCCTTTTCTACGAGATCCTCACCATCGCCACCTACCCGCTGGTCATCCACGAGGAAACGGACGAGGCCATCACGGCCGGACGAAAGTACCTGGCCTACACCCTGACCGCCGGGGTTGTGCTGATCACGGCCACGGCCTGGGCCTACCGGTTGGCCGGCACGGTCAGCTTCCGCCCGGGAGGCTTTCTCACAGCCCAGATGGGGTCACCTGGTCAACTGATGGTCCTCTTCGGGCTGTTCATCGTCGGTTGTGGCGTCAAGGCCAGCTTGATGCCGCTCCACAGCTGGCTGCCATCAGCCATGGTCGCTCCCACCCCGGTCAGTGCCCTGCTCCACGCGGTGGCCGTGGTGAAGGCCGGGGTATTCGGCATCCTTCGCATCGTGGGTTTCGTGTTCGGGCCTGACCTGCTTCGGGCGCTGGGCCTCTGGCGTGTCCTGGCCGCCGGGGCCGGGTTCACGCTGGTGACCGCCTCGCTCTTGGCCCTTGCCCAGGACAACCTCAAAAGGCGGCTTGCCTACTCCACGGTGGGGCATCTTTCCTACATCGTGCTGGGAAGCGCGCTCCTGACCCCTAGCTCGTGGGCAGGGGGGTTACTCCACCTCGTTAACCACGCCACCCTGAAGATCACCCTCTTCTTCTGTGCCGGGGCGATCTCTGTCAAGACCCGGCGGGAGAACATCAGCGAACTGGACGGCATCGGCCGGAAGATGCCGGTGACGATGGCGGCTTTCACCGTGGCCTCCATGGGCCTGGCCGGCCTGCCACCGATCAATGGCTTCATCAGCAAGTGGTACCTCTCGCTCGGATCCCTGGAGGCTGGTCAGGTAGGGTTCCTGGGGTTGCTTCTCTTCAGCGGGTTATTGAACGCCGGCTACCTCTTTCCCATCGTCCACCGGGCCTTCTTCAAGTCGTCCAATGCCTTTCCGTCATGCGACGAGGCATCCCCCTTCATGGTCGTGCCCCTCACGCTCACGGCCCTGCTCTCCCTGGCCATCGGCCTGATGCCTGACGGCCTCTTCCATTTTTACCGGCTTGCCGTGACGACGACCATGAGTGTCCTGGGAAGGGGAGGACCATGAAACGTTTAGCCTTGGGCTTCTTCGGGGTGGCTGTGGTCGTCGTCGTGGCGGCCGGGCTTCTGCTCCCCCAAGGGCATGGGGAGGCGAACTGGTGGGACCGGGTGCCTGCCTTCTACACCCTGTTCGGCCTCTTGTCCTGCGTGGTGATTGTTCTGGTCTCCAAGGCCCTGGGCAAGGCCTGGCTCCAACGGAAGGAAGACTACTATGGCTGAGGATCCGGAAAGAAGGGTCGTCCTTCACGAGGGCTTGATCCTAACCGTGGCCCCATTGCGATGATCGCTCTTCCTCCTGCTCTGATACCCTTGGTCGGGTCGCTCCTGCTGCCCCTTTTCCCCCGCCGCTGGCGTTCAGCCCTGTTCCTGGTCTTCGCAGGACTGACCTTGGGGTTCCTGCTGCTCCTGGAGCCGGGGGCCCAACTCGGCATGCCGTTTCTTGGCTACAGGCTTGTCGTCTGTCGGGTGGACCGGCTCAGCCTAGCCTTCGGGTACATCTTTGCCCTCATCACCTTTCTGGGAGGGGTGTATGCCTTCTCCCTCAGGGATCCAGGCCAGCAGGTGTCCGCCCTGCTCTATGCCGGGGCGTCGCTGGGGGTGGTGTTTGCGGGCGATCTCTTCACACTCCTGGTGTTCTGGGAGCTTCAGGCCGTGGCATCGGTTTGGCTCATCTGGGCGCGTCAGACGAGGGAATCCGCCACCGCCGGCTTTCGCTACCTGTTGATCCATCTCACCGGGGGGGGCGTCCTTTTGGCCGGCATCCTGTGGCAGGTGACCCATACCGGGTCGCTTCTGTTTGACACCTTCAAGCCCGGGGTGGCCGGCTGGCTGGTCCTCTTGGCCTTCTCGTTGAACGCGGCCATCCCTCCCCTCCACGCGTGGCTTCCCGATGCCTACCCCGAGGGCACGGTGACAGGAAGCGTTTTCTTAAGCGCATTTACCACGAAGACGGCTGTCTATGCGCTGGCCCGGGGGTTTGCAGGATGGGAGGTGCTGGTTTGGGCCGGGACGATCATGGCCGTCTACGGTGTCATCTTCGCTGTGCTGGAGAACGACATCCGGAGGATCCTGGCCTACCACATCGTCAGCCAGGTGGGCTACATGGTGACAGGAGTCGGGCTGGGGACCGAGATCGCCATCAACGGGACGACAGCTCATGCCTTCTCCCACATCCTCTACAAGGCCCTCCTGTTCATGGGGGCCGGCACGGTGCTGTACACGACCGGAAGGAGCAAACTCACTGAGCTGGGCGGGCTGGCTCACCTCATGCCCGTTACCCTGATCCTCTATATGGTCGGGGCCGTCTCCATCTCCGGGTTCCCCTTGTTTAATGGCTTCATCAGTAAATCCATGGTCGTCTACGCAGCAGGGGTGAGTCACCGGCCTTCCGTGGTGCTGCTCTTACACCTCGCTTCGGTGGGGACGTTCTTAAGCGTCGGGTTGAAGCTCCCCTATCTCACCTGGTTTGGACCGGATCGGGGCCTGAAGCCCACCCCTCCAGCCCCTGGCATGTATGCGGGGATGGCCCTGACTGCCGCGTTATGCTTTGGGTTCGGCATCTACCCCAGCCTCCTCTACCGGCACCTGCCTTACCAGCCGGTGGACTACCAGCCGTATACCGTAGCCCACGTGGTCGAGACCGGTCAGCTCTTGCTCTCGACCGGCCTGGGGTTCTACCTGCTGAGAAGAAAGCTTCGCAGTGAACCAACCATCACGCTGGACACCGACTGGTTCTACCGGGCTCCAGCCAGACCTCTCCACGCGATCTGTGTGATATGGGTCGATCGTCTGTTTAACGCCGCCGAAGGGCTGACCCTCAGAATCGCCCATTTCCTGGCAGACCTCGGGGCGAACCCCACCGGGATCCTGTCTCAAGGGGTCAGGCAAGCTTTACAAGGCGGGGCGGCTCCGGGGCCTACGGAAGGGCCTTTCCCCAAAGGGGGGCGCTTTAACCCCGACTACTCCCGGCTCCCGGTCGGCATCGGCCTGTTGCTGGTGCTCTTGGTCGTCACAGCGCTCCTCATCTGGAGCCAGTTCCTTCGGGACCTTCCCTAAAGATCCCTATTTTAGGAAGCCCTTCCTTGAAACCTTCGGCCGAGGGGGCAAAGATCCTGTAGACCTCCTCCCGGGTCGGAAGGCTGGCGATGGCGCCTCGTCCCCGAAGCTTTAGGCCAGCCGTGATCGCCCCGAGCCTGGCCGCCTGGGGAGGCGAGTACCCTTGGAGCATCCCGTAGAGGAAGGCACCGTCGAAGGCGTCGCCGGCCCCGGTGCTGTCAACCACGGATTCGGGTGAGTAGGCCGGCACATGGGTCATGGTCCCGCCAGCCCCGACGAGGCAACCTTCCCGGCCCAGCTTTACCAGCACCGTCTGGACACCCTGGGCCCAAAGGGTCTCGATGGCCTCTTCTGGCGAGGAGGCCCCCAGGAGGTGGGTCACCTCTTCCGGCGCACTGGGGAGGATGACATCAATGTAAGGCAAGAGTTCGGCTAACCCGCGGCGCGCCTCCTCGACGGACCAGAGCCTCGGTCGAAAATTGGGATCGTAGGAGACGATTCCTCCCGAGGCCTTGGCGACCTTGGCCGCCGCGAGGGCTGTCGCCTGGCAACTTGGGGAGAGGGCCTGGGTGATGCCGGAAAGATGGAGGATTTTCGCCGAGGCGATATAGGTGGGGTCCAGATCGCTTGGCTCAAGGGTGCTTGCTGCACTCCCTCTACGGTAATAGGTAAACGCCCGCTCGCCACCGGGCAGGATCGAGATGAAGTAGAGGCCGTTAAACCCCTCCACGAGTTTGACCCGGGAGGTGTCGATCCCTTCCTTTTGCCAGGATTTGAGCAGAAAAGGGGCGAAGGGATCCTGCCCGACCCGGGTGATATAACCAGTTCTTGCCCCGAGACGGCTGGCAGCCACCAGGAGGTTCATGGTGTCCCCGCCAAAGGTCTTCGTGAAGGTTGTGGCGTCGGAGAGATCCCCTTCGCAAAAGAACTCGACCATACACTCGCCAATGGAGACGATATCCATCTTTCCCTAACCCCGCTGGTGTGAGGCCGAAGGCAGCTTTGCACGATTCAGGGTTTCGACGAAGCGCCGAGCGTGCTCCGTCAGGGCATGGTAGGCTCCTCCTTCGATCAACCGGGTCGGCATAAGATCGCTCCCCAGGGCGACGGCTCGGACACCTACCTTCAAGTACTCTAGGAAGTTTTCAAAGGTAACCCCTCCAGAAACCAGAAGGGGGAGGTTGGGGAGGGGAGCGAGGACACCTTGGATGTACCGGAGTCCCCCAACAGCGTCTACGGGGAAAACCTTGACCAGATCAGCCCCCGCTCGGCGGGCGGCCAGGATCTCCGTAGGCGAGAGGCCCCCCATGACAACGACCACCCCGGCCTCCTGACAAGGCGGGACCAGGTCCGGTTGAAGCAGAGGGGAGACGAGGAATCGGGCCCCCGCCTGGATCGCCCTGCGGGCTTGCTCGACTTCAAGGATGGAACCAGCCCCGAGGGTGACCTCCCCCTTGAGATCCTTTTGAAGCTCGCTGATGACCTCCAAAGCCCCTGGGATGGTGAAGGTGATTTCGAGGAGCCGGATGCCAGCTTCTGTGAGGGCTCTGGCCGTTTTTAAACCCTGCTCGGCACTCTTTGTCCGGATGACCGCTATCAGGCGAAGGCGGTCTATCCGCTCCAGGATCTCCCCCTTCTGCATTCTTGAGTCCTCCCCTCGGATGGTAAAAGCTCCATGGCTGCCTGATTCAATCCTCTTACAGAACCGTAGCCCGCGTCAAGGAGAAAGCACCTCGCTGATTGCACGCTCATGGAAAATGTGTTAAAAAATCAAAGGGATGTTTCGAGCTCCTCCTCTCCAGGATCAAATGACTAAGCCCATCATTGCCATCATCGGCCGGCCTAATGTCGGGAAATCGACCCTCTTTAACCGATTGGTCGGGGGGAGAAGGGCAATCGTCCATGATCAACCGGGGGTGACGAGGGACAGGAACTATGCGGAGGCGGTCTGGAAAGGGCAGGCCTATACCGTTGTCGATACCGGGGGATACGAACCCTCGGCCAGGGAGGGGTTGGTGGAGGCGGTGAGGCGGCAGGCCGAGTTGGCCCTCCAGGAGGCTTCGCTGGTTCTCTTCGTCGTGGATGTCAAGGAGGGGTTGACGCCGGCGGATGCGGAGATTGCCAGGATTTTACGCCAGAAGGCGACCAAGCCCGTCTTTCTGGTGGCCAATAAGGCCGAGGGAAAGAAGGGTGAAACGCTGGCCCTTGAATTCTACCGGCTCGGCTTTGAGGAGCTCTTCCCGGTTTCCGCAGAGCAAGGCCTTGGGATCGGCGAGTTGATGGATCGAGTGGTAGCGGCCGTCCCTTCTCCCGTAGAATCGGTACAAGAGAACCCTGTGACGGTGGCGGTGATCGGACGGCCGAACGTTGGGAAATCCTCTTTCGTCAACCGGATCCTGGGGGAGGAGCGGGTCATCGTGGATGATCTCCCAGGAACGACAAGGGATGCTGTGGATACCCCCTTCGTGTACCGCGCTAAACCTTACTTGTTGATCGACACGGCCGGGATCAGGGCCCCCGGTCGGGTGACCGATCTTGAACGGTATTGCATCCTCAGGGCGAGGCGACGGGTAGAACGGGCTGATGTGGCCTTGGTCATCATCGACGCCTCCCAGGGGGTGACGGCCCAGGACACCAAAATCGCGGGGATCGCCCACGAGGCCGGATGCGGCATCGTCCTTGTTGCCAACAAGTGGGACCTCGTTAAGGAGGAGCTTGCCAACGAGTTTGTCCTTGCCGCCAGAGATCGCACAAGGTATCTTGACTATGCCCCTCTCGTGCTTGCTTCGGCCAAAACCGGTTTCCAGGTGATGCACTGTTTGGACGTGGTGGACGCTGTGAACGCCGAAAGGCGGAAGCGGATCCCGACCCCTGAGCTAAACACGTTCATCGGCGAGGTGGTGGCCAAAGTCCCTCCACCTCCTTTCAGGGGGAGAAGGGTGAAGATCCATTTCGTTACTCAAACAAAAGGACCGCCCCCGACCTTTCTCTTCTTTATCTCCGGGGCCCCCAGCGTCCATTTCTCCTACCGGCGATACCTGGAAAATCGCCTGCGGGAAACCTATGGGTTCCGAGGGGTTCCCCTCCGGTTGATCTTCCGGGAGAGGGGAAAGGGCTGATGGGCTTGAGGGTTCTTGTCATCGTGCTGGACGGGGTAGGGATCGGGGCCCTGCCTGACGCAGCTGTTTACGGGGATGAAGGAAGCCATACGTTAGGCAACCTCGCCCGGGCGGTCGGTGGGCTTTCCCTTCCTCACCTGGAAAGCCTTGGTCTAGGCCATACGGCCGAGATTCTAGGGGTTCCTCCCCATCCCAGGCCTCGGGGGGCGTATGGGAGGATGGCTGCTCGTTCACCAGCCAAGGATTCAATTGCCGGCCATTGGGAGCTTATGGGTCTAATTTTATCAAAACTTTTCCCAACCTATCCTCAAGGGTTCCCTGAAGAAATCATCAAGGCCTTTGAAGCTTCCATCGGCCGAGGAATCCTTGGAAACATCCCGGCTTCTGGGACAGAGATCATCAAGCAGCTTGGTGTGGAGCATCTCAAAACCGGGAGGCCCATCGTCTACACATCAGCCGATAGTGTCTTCCAAGTTGCGGCCCACGAATCGGTCCTTCCCAGGGAGGAGCTTTACAAGATATGCCTGAAAGCCCGAGCCCTCCTTCAGGGTGAGCATGCCGTTGCAAGGGTCATCGCCCGTCCCTTCGCTGGGGAGCCCGGGTCTTTTTACCGTACAGAAGGGCGTCGCGATTTCTCCCTTCCTCCACCAGGCGAGACCCTACTGGACCGGCTGAAGGAGGCCGGGATCCCTGTCGTGGGTATCGGTAAGGTCGAAGACTTGTTCGCGGGGAGAGGTCTGACCAAAAGCCTCCATACGGCCTCGAACGAGGAGGGTGTGGAGTGCGCGATACAGGAACTGGAAGCCCTTGAAGACGGCTTGATCCTCTTAAACCTGTGTGACTTCGATACCCTATATGGTCACAGGAACGATCCCCGAGGTTTCGCTCAGGCCTTAGAAGCCTTTGATAGAAGGGTCCCTCACCTGGAAGCGCATTTAAGGGAAGACGACCTCTGCCTCATCACGGGAGACCATGGAAACGATCCGACCACGGAAAGCACCGACCACTCGCGGGAGCATGTCCCGCTGTTGATCACAGGTCCGAGGATCCACCCGGTGGATCTCGGAACCAGGCTCACCCTGGCGGACTTGGGCCAGACGCTTGCTGAAGTCTTCCGGGTCGGAAGACTCAAAAGCGGGGACAGCTTTCTCAAGGATCTTGAAGGATCCTCCCATCACCCGGAACGGGGCCGTCGAGGGTCTGATCAGGGCAACGCTCCAGCCTGGCCGAGAGCTGTGGGGTGACGCTTGCCCGGCCCAGGATGGAATCGGAGGAGAGGGGACGAGGATGAAGGAGAAGGGCTTCACACCTGGGGAGCGGATCTTGGTTGTTGATGACAATCGGACTGTCCTGGAGATGCTCTCAGCCCAGCTCCGGGAGGAAGGGATGGAGGTGGAAACGGCCGCGAACGGGTTGGAGGCTTTGGAGCTGGTCCGGTCTAAAACCTTCGACCTCATCCTCCTGGACATCATGATGCCTTGGTTGAACGGTTTCGAGGTTGCCAGGCTGCTGAAAGCCGACAGCAGGACCAGCTCGATCCCGATCATCTTCCTGACCGTCAAGGACAAGATCCAGGATAAGGTGACGGGCTTGAACCTCGGAGCCGATGACTATATCACAAAACCTTTCGACTGGGGGGAGCTTGTTGCCCGGATCCGCACGGTCTTGAGGAGAACGGCATCCCTGCCTAAGGCCTCCCCAAAGGTCCGGGGCATTGCAGGAGGCCTGGCAGATATCTCCCTGGTCAATCTGATCCAGCTCATCGAGGCGGATAGGAAATCGGGGGTCCTCACCTTGACCCGGGACGACGAGCATGGCTACCTCCTCTTTAGCGAGGGGCAGATCGCCAACGCGGTGGTGGGGAGGCTTCGAGGGGAAGCGGCTGTCTACCATCTCCTCACCTGGACCGAGGGGGGATTCTCCTTTGAGCCCTACCATGCCCCGGTTGAGCCAAATGTCCTGTTAAGCAATCAGGCGCTGATGATCGAAGGGATGCGGCGGGTGGATGAGCGGAAGCGACTTCTCACCCAGCTCCCCGATCTGATGACGGTTTTCAAGGTCAGGGAGGAGTTGGTGCAAGGAGAGTTGGATAGCAACCTCAGGGCCCTCTTGCGCCTCTTTGACGGGCGTCGTCCCCTCATGGCCGTCCTCAGGGATGCCGGGCAAGACGAGTTGGAGACCCTGGAAGGGATCGGGATCCTTTACAGAAGCGGCGTCTTGCAGGAGATCCATCCGGAGATCCCCTAGGAGTCGCGAGGCGGGAAGCCCTCTTTTGCGGTTTTAGCCCCCATGGCAGAACCCTACACCCCTTGCTATGAGGTCAAAGGAAGGAAGCGTCATGATGATCCGCAAAGGTCTTGAAGATGTTGTTGCGGGGACCACGGAGCTGAGCTTGGTGGATGGCGTGGAAGGGAGGCTTCTCTACCGAGGGTTCGACATCCACGATCTCGCTGAGCACGCGACCTTTGAGGAGGTCGTGTATCTCCTGTGGCATGGCGATCTCCCGACCCAGGAGCAGTTGAACGATCTTCGGGAACAGCTTGCCTCCAGCCGGGCCTTACCCCAAGAGGTCCTGGCGATGATGGAGGGGTTTCCTAAAACCGCCGGACCCATGGACGCCCTTCGGACGGCCGTCTCGGCCATGGGCCTGTACGACCCGGAGGTGGACGACAATTCGCGAGAGGCAAACCTCCGAAAGGCCATTCGCCTGACGGCCAGGATGGCCACCATCGTGGCGTCCTACGATCGGATCAGGAACGGGAAGGAGCCCATCCCCCCTGATCCCACCATGAACCATGCCGCAAACTTCCTTTACATGCTGAAGGGGACCGTCCCCGATGAGTTGTCCGCTAGGGCCTTTGATGTCTGCCTTATCCTCCATGCCGACCACGAGTTCAATGCCTCCACCTTCTCGGTGCGGGTGGCGGCCTCAACCCTGTCGGACATGTATTCGGCCATCACCTCGGCCATCGCCACCTTGAAGGGCCCCTTGCATGGCGGGGCGAACACGAAGGTCATGGAGATGCTCCTGGAAATCGGGGTCCCAGAGAGGGTAGAGCCTTATATCATGAAGGCCCTCTCCGAGAAGCGGCGGGTCATGGGCTTTGGACACAGGGTCTACAAGGGAGAGGATCCAAGGGCCAAGCCCTTGAAGAGGATGTCCCAGGAGTTGGGGGAAAAGGCCGGGGAGTTGAAGTGGTATGAGATCTCCAGGAGGATTGAGGAGCTGCTCTTGAAAGAGAAGAACCTTTACCCCAATGTGGATTTCTACGCCGCTTCAGTCTATTATTCCCTGGGGATCCCTATGGATCTCTACACTACCATCTTTGCCGTGAGCCGGATCTCCGGATGGACGGCTCAGGTCCTGGAGCAATATGCTGACAACCGACTGATCCGTCCCAGGGCCGAGTACGTGGGTCCTAGGCTTCGACCTTTCATCCCTCTTCAGGCCAGGCGGGTCAAGGGGGCATAAAGGGGGTTCGACTGAAGGCCTCTTCCCAGGATAGAGCCCCCTTTTTCCTTGACAGCCTTAGGGGCTTGTGCTATTTAGAACAAAGAGACGGGGGTGTGTCATGCGCTGATTCGGGCCTCCAGCCAGGTCCCGTATCAGCGCGATTCTTCATCAATGGTCTCTTCCCTAGTGAGGTTCGATATGGTAACGTTCGAGAAGCTTTCACCGCCAAAGAACGGGAGCCGGATCGAGGTGACCAAGGATGGCTTGGTGGTCCCTGAGGATCCTATCATCCCCTTTATCGAAGGGGACGGGACCGGGGTAGACATCTGGGCGGCCGCCGTGAGGGTCTTTGACGCCGCCGTGGCCAAGGCCTATGGGGGGAAGCGGCGGGTCGTCTGGTTCGAGGTCTACGCCGGTGAGAAGGCTTATCAGAGGTACGGGGAGTGGCTTCCCCAGGATACCCTTAGGGCAATCGAGCATTACAAGGTTGCCATCAAAGGGCCCCTGACGACCCCCGTCGGGGGAGGGATCAGGAGCTTAAATGTTGCCCTGCGCCAGAACCTTGACCTCTACGCCTGCGTCAGGCCCTGCCGGTACATAGAAGGCGTGCCAAGTCCGGTGAAGCACCCTGAGAAGGTGAACATGGTCATTTTCCGGGAGGCAACGGAGGATGTCTACGCCGGCATCGAATGGCAGCAGGGGACCCCGGAGGCAAAGAGGGTCTACGAGTTTTTGACCCGGGAGATGGGTGTCAAGATGCGGGAGGACTCAGGCATTGGGGTCAAGCCGATCAGCATCACCGGGACGAAACGGTTGATCCGGAAGGCGATCCAGTATGCCATCCAGCGGGGACGGAGGAGCGTGACCCTCGTCCACAAGGGGAACATCATGAAGTTTACCGAGGGAGCCTTCCGGGACTGGGGCTACGCCCTGGCCAAAGAGGAGTTCGGCGATGTGACCATCACCGAGGACCAGCTTTACAGGGAATTCGGCGGCAGGATCCCTGACGGGAAAATCGTCATCAAGGATCGGATCACCGATAGCATGTTCCAACAGGTCTTGACCCGGCCCGATGAGTATGAGGTCATTGCGACGATGAACCTGAACGGCGACCTCCTGGCCGATGCGATCGCCGCTCAGATTGGTGGTCTGGGCGTTGCCCCCAGCGGGAACATCGGCGACTCCCTTGCCCTCTTCGAGGCCACCCACGGCACGGCGCCCAAATACGCCGGTCTGGACAAGGTGAACCCTGGTGCCGTGATCCTCTCAGGGGTCTCCATGTTCGAACACCTGGGCTGGCGGGAGGCGGCCGATCTGATTGTTAGCGCCATGGCCAGGACCATCAAGCAGAAGGTGGTGACCTACGACCTCGCCCGTCTGATGGAGGGGGCGAAGGAGGTGAAGTGCTCCGAGTTCGCCACGGCCGTGATCGATAACATGTAGAGGGCAAACATGCGTCCTAAAGTTACCATTGTAGGGGCCGGGAATGTTGGCGCTACGGTCGCCCAGTCCATCATCGAGAAGGAACTGGCGGATGTGGTGATGGTGGATATCATTGAAGGTCTTCCCCAGGGGAAGGGGTTGGACCTGTTGGAGGCAACGCCTATTGAAGGCTGCGACGTCGAGGTCCTGGGGAGCAACTCATACCAGGAGACCCAGAATTCCGAGATCGTCGTCATCACCGCCGGCTTGGCCCGTAAACCCGGGATGAGCCGGGAAGATCTCCTCTTTAAGAACGCCGAGATCGTCGGGGAGGTGGTCGAGCAGGCGGTCAACCATTCGCCAAACGCCATTCTCATCGTCGTCTCCAACCCCTTGGACGCCATGACCCAGCTTGCCCTTAAAAAGAGTGGCTTTCCCAGGCATCGGGTCATGGGGATGGCCGGGGTCCTCGACTCTGCCCGGTTCAGGACCTTCATCGCAAGGGAATTGGGGGTCTCCGTTGAGAACGTCCACGCCTTCGTCCTAGGGGGGCATGGGGATACCATGGTCCCCCTCCCGCGGTACTCCACCGTCGCTGGCATCCCGATCACGGAACTCCTCCCTCCCGAGAGGATCGAGGCCCTGATCCGTCGGACCCGGGAGGGGGGAGCGGAGATTGTCTCGCTCTTGAAAACGGGGAGCGCTTTCTACGCCCCTGGGGCGGCGGTTGTGGAGATGGTGGAGGCGATCCTCAAGGACAAGCACAAGATCCTTCCCTGCTGTGTGTACCTCGATGGGGAGTATGGGATCAGGGGGCTCTGCGTGGGGGTGCCCGTCAAGCTCGGCCGGCGGGGTGTCGAGGAGATCTTCACGATCAGGCTCACCCCCGAGGAGCAGGAGGCGTTGAAGCGTTCCGCCGAGGCTGTCAGGGAGCTGGTTGAGAAGTTGGGGGTCTAGATCGAACACTCGGGGCGAATCGTGAGGGAGGTCCACTGCGAGCGGATTACGGAGGCCGTGGCCAGGCTCTGCATGGAGGCCAACTATTCCCTCGGGGAGGACGTTGTTCAGGCGTTGGAGGAGGCTTCGAAGCGGGAGGAGTCTCCCATCGGTCGAGAGATCCTGAATCGTCTCCTCGAGAACGCCAAGGTTGCCCGGACCGAGCGGGTTCCCCTCTGCCAGGATACGGGTTTTACCGTGGTCTTCGTGGAACTGGGGCAGGATGTCAGGATCATTGGCGGTTCCCTTGTGGAGGCTATCAATAGGGGAGTGCGACAGGGTTACAAAGAGGGGTTCCTCCGATCCTCCATCGTCGGACACCCTCTGCTCCGGAAGAATACCGGTGACAATACCCCGGCTTCGATCCATGTGGAGGTTCTGCCCGGCGATGTTTTAAAGCTCACCGTCATGGCCAAGGGAGCCGGCTGCGAGAACATGAGCGCTCTCAGGATGCTGAAGCCGTCCGATGGCATCGAGGGGGTAAAGGACTTCGTCATGGACGTGGTTAAGGGGGGCGGTGGCAATCCCTGTCCTCCGATTATCGTCGGCGTTGGGATCGGCGGGACCTTCGAACAGGCTGCTTACCTCTCCAAAAAGGCCCTTTTCCGTCACCCCCTTGGGCGGCACCACCCTGATCCAACCGTTGCTGCCCTAGAGGAGGAACTCCTTCGGGCGATCAACGATTCTGGGCTCGGTCCCATGGGCCTGGGGGGGCGGATCACCGCCTTGGCCGTTCACCTCGAGACCTATCCCTGCCATATCGCCTCCCTTCCTGTAGCGGTGAACATTGACTGTCACTCCCATCGGTTCAAGCAGGTTGTGCTCTGAGGTTTACAAGGAGGCGGTGGCATGCAACCTGGGGGAGTTTCCCCCGTTCGCTTCAATGGGGAGCTGAAGCAGGCTGGCACAAAGCCAAAGGTGGGGGTCCGTGGACGCTGAGGCTATCTGGCTCACGACACCTTTGACCGATGCGGACGTCAGCCGTTTACGGATAGGAGATCGGGTCCTTTTGAGCGGCGTCCTGTATGGGGCCAGGGATGCAGCCCACAAATCCTTGGTCGAGGAAATCGAGAAGGGGAGGGCGCTTCCCTTCGACCTAGCGGGTCAGGTAATTTACTATGTTGGCCCGACGCCGTCTAAGCCTGGACAGGTCATCGGTTCCGCCGGTCCTACCACAGCGACCCGGATGGATACGTACACCCCGGTCTTGCTGGCGAAGGGGCTGAAAGGAACCATCGGCAAAGGGGGGCCCCGCTCGAAGGACGTTCGAGAAGCCATGATCCAACATCGAGCTGTCTACTTTTTGGCGACCGGCGGGGCAGCCGCCCTGGCCGCCAAACATTTCAGGAGAAGCGAGGTTGTGGCCTACGAAGATTTGGGGCCTGAGGCGCTTTTTCGATTCGAGGTCGAAAATTTCCCGGTTATCGTGGTGAACGACATTTACGGCGGGGATCTCTTCGAGGAAGGGATCAGGCGCTACGCTCGATGAAGGAGGGAGGATGGTGAGGGAGGAGGGTATCGGAAAGGATGAAGGGGGCATCTGGACGTGGGCTACTTACCGGGGGGGGGCGGGGCAGCTTGCCTGGGTCCTGCACCGGGTGACGGGGTTGGGCGTCTTCCTGTTCCTCCTGATCCACATCCTGGACACGTCCCTGATCGGCTGGGGTCCCGAGGTGTATGACAAGGTGGTGAAGCTTTACCATCTACCCCTTTTCAGGGTGGGGGAGGTCATCCTGGTTGGGATGGTCCTCTATCATGCCCTGAACGGCATCCGGATCACCATCATTGACCTGTGGGAGGAGGCGACCCGGTTCCACCGCCAGCTTTTCTATGCCGCCGCCGTCGTCTTCATTGTTGTCTTCCTCCCTGCGGCGTATCTCATGCTACGCCCCCTCTTGTAGTTGAGACAGGAGGTCCGCAATGAGCGGGAGAAGAGAGGTTGGGCCGACGCCAAAACCGGCGGGGGGATTTGAGCTCTATGCCTGGTTCTTTATGCGGGTTTCGGGCCTCCTGCTCCTCCTCCTGGCCCTGGGGCACCTCACCGTCATGCACCTGATCAACAGTGTAGAGGTCATCAACTACAACTTCGTCGCTTCCAGGTATGCCACTCCCTTCTGGCGGGCGTACGATCTGCTCCTCCTGATGCTTGCCCTCTTCCATGGCCTGAACGGGGTGCGGACGATCATCGATGACTACGTCCGACCCGGGGGGTGGCGGCTCTTCTCGCTGTCATGCCTCTACGTCCTGGGTTTGATCTTCCTGACCATCGGGTCTCTGGTTATCCTCACCTTCCACCCTGTTAGGGGATAGGGCCCCTTTCGGAATGGAGGAAGAAAGATGTATCACCGGCACGACGCCATCATTGTAGGGGCGGGAGGAGCAGGCCTCCGAGCTGCCTTGGAAGCCTCGTCCACGGCCGACGTCGTCGTGTTGAGCAAGCTCTACCCCACCCGCTCCCATACGGGTACCGCCCAGGGAGGGATTGGCGCCGCCCTGGGAAACATGGAAGAGGATCGGTGGGAGTGGCACATGTTTGATACGGTCAAGGGGAGTGATTACCTGGCCGATCAGGATGCCGTCGAGATCCTGTGCCGGGAGGCCATCGAGGTCGTCTACGAGCTGGAGCACATGGGGCTTCCTTTCGACCGGACCCCCGATGGCAGGCTTGCCCAGCGCCGCTTCGGGGGTCATACGAGGAACTTCGGGGAGGGGCCGGTTCAGCGTTCCTGCTACGCTGCCGATCGGACGGGCCACATGATCCTCCAGACCCTTTACCAGCAGTGCCTCAAGAACGGGGTCCGGTTCTACGACGAGTTTCAGGTCCTGGATCTCCTGATCGAAGACGGGAGCTGTCGGGGGGTCGTGGCCCTCGAGTTGGCCACGGGCGACCTCCACATCTTCCATGCCAAGGCGGTCCTTTTGGCGACCGGTGGCTTTGGCCGGCTGTTTAAGATCACCTCCAACGCCCATGCCCTGACCGGCGACCTCGTAGCCATCGCCTTCCGAAAAGGGATCCCGCTGGAGGATATGGAGTTCTTCCAGTTCCATCCGACAGGCATCTACAAGATGGGGATCCTGATCTCCGAGGCGGCCCGAGGAGAAGGGGGGATCCTCAGAAACAGGGACGGGGAACGGTTTATGCAGCGGTACGCCCCGACTCTTCTCGATCTTGCCCCTCGGGATATGATCTCCCGGGCAATCCATACCGAGATCCGGGAGGGAAGGGGGATTGAAGGCAAAGACTACGTTCACCTGGACCTCACCCACTTGGGGAGGGACGTGGTTGAGAAAAAGCTGCCGGATATCACCGATTTCGTCCGAACCTATTTGGGTCTGGACCCTCTCAAGGAACCGATCCCTGTCCAGCCGACGGCCCACTACGCCATGGGGGGGATCCCCACTGACGTTGATGGTCGTGTCATCATGGACGAGCAGAACACCCCCCTTCCGGGTCTCTACGCCGCTGGGGAGTGTGCCTGCGTCTCCGTCCACGGGGCAAACCGGTTGGGGACCAACTCCCTTGTTGACATCCTGGTCTTTGGGAGGCGGGCCGGTCGGCACCTACGGCAGTTTGTCCGGGATGGGGACTTCCTCCCCCTCCCTCCTAACCCGGAGGCTCCTATCCGATCGGAGCTGGCAAGGATCCGTGAGAGCCCCGGCAAGGAGTCTATCGCCCAGATCAGGCGGATCCTCCAGGAAGAGATGATGGATAAGGCTTCGGTCTTCCGGGAAGAGGCGGGGTTGAAGGCCGTTCTGGAGGTTATCGGAGAGCTGGAGGAGCGGGCCAAAAGGATCCAGATCACGGACAAGGGCCGTTCCTTCAATACGGCCCTCTTAGAGGCCTTAGAGTTAGGGTACCTGTTGGATCTCGCCAAGGTGACGGTGGTCTCTGCCTTGGCCAGAACCGAAAGCCGCGGGGCCCATTACAGGGAGGATTATCCCAAACGGGATGATGTGAACTGGCTCAAGCACACCTTGGCCTTCCGGACCGAGAGGGGAATCGAGTGTCGGTATAAGCCGGTTGTCATCACCCGGTTTCACCCTGAGGAGAGGAAATATTGACGGTTCATAGAGCCACCGGTTTTCGGCCGGAAGGGAACCGTTCCAGGGAGAAGGCATGCGGGTGCCATTTCGTGTAAAACGTTTCAACCCTGAAGTGGACAAGGAGCCCTACTGGGGTGAGTATGAGGTGGAGGTGGAGCCCATTGACCGGGTCCTGGACGGCCTCCACTACATCAAGTGGTACCTTGATGACACCTTTGCTTTCCGCCGATCCTGTGCCCACGGGATCTGCGGCTCCGATGCCATGATGATTAACGGCAGGAACCGGCTGGCCTGTAAGGTTTTAATCAGGAATCTCAAGCCTCCCATCGTCATCGAACCGATGCGGGGTTTCCGGGTGTTAAAAGATCTCATCGTGGACATGGAGCCTTTCTTTGCCAAGTACCGGGCCGTCAAACCCTACCTCCTGAATGATGAACCTCCACCTCCCACCGAGCGCCTCCAGACACCCGAGGAACGGGCCCGGTATGATGATACCACCAAGTGTATCCTCTGCGGGGCCTGTACCACCTCCTGCCCTTCCTACTGGGCCAACTCGGCCTACCTTGGCCCGGCGGCCATCGTTGCGGCCCATCGCTTTCTTTTCGATAGCAGGGATCAGGGGGCTTTAGAGCGGCTCGAGATCTTAAACAAGTGGTCAGGGGTCTGGCGATGCCGGACGATCTTTAACTGCACGGATGCCTGTCCTCGCGGGATTAACGTTACCAAGGCTATCGCCCAGGTCAAGAAGGCCCTCTTGTTCCAGAGACCCTAATCGTTGATCTCTGCGTCCAAGGATCTCAGGCCCTTGAACCGTCATGAAGATCCACGAGTATCAGGCGAAGGAAATCCTGAAGGATTACGGCATCCCTGTCCCGAATGGGGGTGTGGCTGAGACCTCCGCCGAGGCGAGGGAACTGGCCTTCCGCCTTGGGGGAAAGGTGGTCGTCAAAGCCCAGATCCATGCCGGGGGTCGGGGAAAGGCTGGTGGGGTCAGGGTGGTGGCTTCGCCGGAGGAGGCGGCCCAGGCGGCTGCTGATCTTCTCGGCAGGCCCCTGGTCACGCATCAGACTGGCCCCGGGGGTGTCGTGGTCAAGAAGGTCCTGGTTGAGGAGAGGGCGTCCGTCGCGAGGGAACTCTACGTTGGCGTCATCATCGATCGCCAGAGCGCCTCACCGGTCATCATGGCCAGTGAGGCAGGCGGGATGGAGATCGAGGATGTGGCCATCCGGTTTCCCGAGAAGCTCTTAAAGGTCCGGGTAGATCCCGCGTCTGGGTTTCAGCCCTTCCATGGTCGGAAACTTGCCTATGGTTTAGGGCTCCCACCTCCACTGATCAAGCCGGCTTCGGAGCTGATCAGGAACCTTTATGAGATCTTCACGGCGAAAGACTGTAGTCTGGCCGAGATCAATCCGTTGGTCGTTACCGGGGAGGGGAGGCTCCTCGCCCTGGATGCCAAGCTGACCTTCGACGATAACGCCCTCTTCCGCCATCCGGAGCTTCAGGCCCTTCAGGATCCAGACCAGGAGTCCCCCTTGGAGGTCGAGGCGTCGAGATTCGGCTTAAGCTACGTGAAGCTTGGTGGGGATGTGGGCTGTATGGTGAACGGGGCCGGCCTGGCCATGGCTACCATGGACATTATCAAGCTCTACGGTGGGGAACCCGCCAATTTCCTGGATATCGGAGGCGGCGCGAGCGTTGAACAGATCGAGAATGCCTTTCGGATCCTGATCTCCGATCAGGGGGTACGGGCGGTCCTTATCAACATCTTCGGCGGCATCCTCCGTTGTGACCGGCTGGCCGAGGGGATCATCCAGGCTGTCAGGAAGCTGGATGTGAAGATCCCGATCATTATCCGGATGGAGGGGACCAATGTGGAGCAGGGGAGGAGAATGCTCCAGGCGTCAGGGCTCAACTTCCTCACGGCCACCGATATGGCCGACGGGGCCCGAAAGTCCGTCGAAGCGGCCCGCGCCTTTCAGGCCCCGTAACCCGTTTGAGGCCGATCGCTAGAGAGGAGATGCCTTCAGCCCTTCCTACGAGATCATTAACGGTGCGCCGATGAGTATCTTGGTGGATGAAAACACCCGATTAGTCGTTCAGGGGATCACGGGGCGAGAGGGGAGCTTCCACGCCAGGGCCTGCAAGGCATACGGCACGAAGGTCGTTGCAGGGGTCGTTCCGGGAAAAGGGGGGAGTGTTCAGGATGGTGTCCCGGTTTACAATACGGTGGCCGAAGCTGTCGCAAGAGAGGGCGCCAATACAGGTTTGCTCTTCGTCCCCGCCCCTTTCGCCGCCGATGCCATCCTGGAAGCTGCCGATGCCGGTCTCGATCTTGTGGTCTGCATCACTGAGGGGATCCCCGTCCTGGATATGGTCAGGGTGGCCCGATCCCTCAAGGGTGGGAAGACCCGCCTGATAGGGCCCAACTGTCCGGGGGTGATCTCTCCGGGGCGGGCGAAGGTGGGGATCATGCCTGGTCATATTCACCGGCCAGGGCCTGTAGGGGTGGTCTCTCGAAGCGGAACCCTGACCTACGAGGCTGTCTGGCAGCTCTCCAACCTTGGGATCGGTCAGTCTACCTGTGTAGGTATCGGGGGAGACCCGATCCTTGGCACCAGCTTCATCGAGATCTTGGAGCTCTTCGAAGCTGACCCGGAGACTCAGGTGGTTCTCCTGATCGGCGAGATCGGAGGGACGGCCGAAGAGGAGGCTGCATCCTACATCCAGACGATGACGAAGCCCGTCGTAGCCTATATCGCAGGCCAAACGGCCCCTCCCGGCCGCCGAATGGGTCACGCCGGAGCCATCATCTCGGGGGGGAAAGGGACCGCGGCTTCGAAGATCGAGGTTTTTGAGAAGGCTGGTGTACGGGTGGTGCGGAGCCCGGCGGAGATAGGGGAATGGGTTGCGAACGTTATGAAACTGGTCTAAACTCAAATCTTTGAGCGGGGCCTTTTCCCCTGGCTCCTCCTTCGGAGCGAGGGGGGTGGCTTTTTCTGACTTCTGCCGAGGAGAGACCTGTGGAGCAAACGTTGGTCCTGGTAAAGCCGGATGGGGTCCAAAAGGGTTACATCGGCGAGGTTATCAAACGATTTGAGCGGGAAGGCCTCAGGGTGTGTGGCCTGAAGATGGTCCACCTGACGAAGGAGGAAGCGGAGGGGTTCTATCGGGTTCACCGCTCCCGACCCTTCTTCGGCAGCCTCACCGCTTTTATGTCTTCAGCACCTACGGTGGCAATGGTTCTGGAAGGGGAGGGGGCCATTGAGCGGGTCAGGGCAGTGATAGGGGCGACCGATCCGAAACAGGCCAGAGAAGGGACCATCCGGGGGGATCTGGCCGTTGACATCGAAAGGAACGTGGTTCATGGTTCTGACTCGCCCGAGTCGGCGGCCTTTGAAATCCCGTACTTCTTCAGCCATCTGGAGCTTTTTTCCTATGAACGACACTAGCGCTCTTGGAACCCAAGGACCATTGGCGATGGATTCCCCTTCCAGAACCTCTTGAAAGGGGCTCTGCCTCCATCCATCCGGTTGAGGAGAAACAGGGGGTTTTCGCTTGACAAGATGCGTTAAGTCTCGTATAATTCGCCAGCTTTCGGAGAAGGGTGATGCTTGTCGAAATTTCCCAAATCCCGGAGGAGGGGCTTGATCTCCAGTACCAGGATTACCTCCGTGATGACGAGGGCCTTTGGGAGCCGAAGACCCCGGTGAAGGCCTCTCTACACCTGGAAAAGCGGGCAGAGGGGGTTTTTGTCTCGGGGAGCTTTTCCATCATGGTCGGCCTCTTCTGTAGCCGGTGTTCTGATCCCGTGATCCTGCCGGTGGAGGATGCCTTCGAGATCTACTTTACCCCTCCTCATCCAGCCCTTGATGAGAACCTGGAGCTCAGCCCTGGTGAGCTAGACGTAGAGTTCCTGGAAGGTGACCGGATCGATCTCCTGGCCTTGATCAAAGAGAATATCCTTCTCAGCCTTCCTGTCCAGCCGCTCTGCCGGGAAGAATGTCGTGGGCTTTGCCCACGATGCGGGGTGAATCTGAACGAAGCCTCTTGCGACTGTCACGAAGGGGAGATTGACCCCAGACTTGCCCTTTTGAAGAAACTCCTTTAAAGCCTGGGGGGTGGAACCTTACAGGTTACCAGGCAGGTTTGGAGAGCAGAGCTTACTTAACGATAAACCCTTCTGGACGGCAGGACAACCCTTATGGCTTTACCGAAACGACGACACAGTAATTCCAGGACCGGGAAGAGGCGTGCCCATCACGCCCTTTCGTTCCCGAAACTCATTGCCTGCCCTCGTTGCCACGCGATGAGGCTGCCCCACCGGGCGTGTCCATCTTGTGGGTATTACCGGGGCCGGCAGGTATTAAAACAGGAGGAGGTCTAAGCTCCTCCTGATCGTTGTCAGGCATACGATGGGAGCCTGGAAAGGCCGCTCGAGAGAGGGGAAGATCCACGTGGCCCTCGACGCCATGGGCGGCGATCTAGGTGTCTCGGTAAACGTCGAGGGCGCCGTGGCCGCCACCAGGGAGTATCAGGTCTCCATCACTCTGGTGGGGAACGAATCGGAAATCGCTAAGCATCTGGAGATGTATGACACCGGTTCGTTGGGGATCAACATCCACCATGCTCCCGAGGCGGTGGACATGGATGAAACCCCGTCCATCGCCCTCCGTCGGAAGAAACACTCATCCATCCGGATGGGGCTCGACCTCGTCCGGGAAGGAAAGGCTGACGCCTTTGTCAGTGCGGGTAATACAGGGGCCGTCATGGCCACCGCCCTGGTCGTTCTAGGCCCTCTCCCTGGTGTCGAACGCCCGGCCATTGCCCTCCTCCTTCCAAACCTGACGGGCAAATCCATCCTCCTCGACGCCGGGGCCACTGTCGATTGCAAGCCTAAGCACCTCCTCCAATTTGCTATCATGGGAAACGTGTACGCCCGGTACATTTTGGGGAAGAAGGTACCCCAGGTGGGGCTCCTTTCCATCGGTGAGGAGGAGTCAAAGGGAAACGAGCTGACGAAAGAGGCATTTAAGGCCCTGGAGGAGGAGCCGTCCCTCGCCTTTATCGGCAACGTTGAGGGAAGGGATGTCTTCACCGGCAAGGCCGATGTTATTGTCTGCGACGGGTTCACCGGGAACGTGGCCTTAAAGACCAGCGAAGCTGTCGCCGAGTTCTTTTCGGTCCTTCTCCAGCAGGAGCTCTCCAGGGATCTGAAGAGCCGGATCGGTTACCTCCTTGTCAAGGGGGCCCTGGCCCGTTTGAAGAAGCGGGTGGACCCTGCGGAGGTGGGGGGGGCCCCTTTGCTTGGGGTGGACGGGGTCTGTATCATCAGTCACGGTCATTCTACGAGCAAGGCGATCAAAAACGCCATCCGGGTTGCCGCTGAGTGTGTCCAGAACGATGTGATTCAACACATCCGCGAAGGGATCGCTTCAGGCTGAAGGAGGGGGTATGTACTTCAGCAAGGTGGCGGGTACCGGTTCCTATGTCCCGGAACGTCTCTTGACGAACTTTGACCTTGAGCGCATGGTGGAGACCAGCGACGAATGGATCCGGACCCGTACGGGGATCATCGAGCGGCACATCGCCGGGGAGGATGAGGCCACCTCTGATCTTGCCCTGAAGGCTGCCCGGAGGGCCATGGAGCACGCCGGGGTGGGTCCTTTGGATCTTGACCTCATCCTGGTGGCGACCGTGACCCCTACCATGCCGTTTCCTTCCACAGCTTGCTTCCTCCAGGATGCCCTCGAGGCCAGGAACGCTGCCGCGATGGATATCTCGGCGGCCTGTTCAGGCTTCATCTATGGGCTTTCCGTTGCCGATGCTATGCTTCGCTGTGGGAGCTTCAGGACGGTTCTCTTGGCCGGTGCCGAGACCTTGTCCAAAATCACCGATTGGACGGACCGCAACACGTGTGTCCTCTTTGGGGATGGGGCTGGGGCCGTCATCCTCCAGAAGACAACGGGGGAGGCCCGGATCCTCTCCACGCACCTGTATGCCGATGGTTCCAAATGGCAGGAGCTGATGATGCCCGGTGGTGGTTCACGCCATCCGATCTCGGTGGAAATCATTCGCCAGAACCTCCACAAGATCAAAATGCCCAATGGCAACGAGGTCTTTAAAATGGCTGTCCGGGCTATGGAGGAGGCGGCGATCACCGCCCTAAAGGTGAATGGCTACGATGTCTCGGATCTAGACCTCTTCATCCCCCATCAGGCCAATGCCCGTATTGTCCACGCGGTGGCCCAGCGGCTCTCCCTACCGATTGAGAAGGTCTACATCAACATTGACCGCTACGGTAACACGTCATCAGCTTCGATTCCTATCGCCTTGGATGAGGCGGTCAGGAATGGGAGGATTAGGCGTGGGGATCTTGTCCTGCTGGGAGCCTTCGGCGGTGGCTTGACATGGGGGTCGGCTCTGATCCGCTGGTGAGAGGGATCAATGGTGGTGAATGGCAAAATCGCGTTTGTGTTTCCGGGACAAGGATCCCAGCATGTGGGGATGGGCAAGGATTTCCTCTCCGATCACCTCCCGCAGGTGAAAACCCTTTTCCAGGAGGGGTCCGAAGCCATTGGCCTGGATTTGAAAAAGCTCTGTTTCGAAGGTCCCGAAGAGGAGCTGACCCTCACAGCCAATGCCCAGCCGGCGATCCTCTTGGTCAGCCTGGCAGCTTTGGAGGCCCTCAAGTCTCAAGGGATCGAACCCAATTTTGTGGCCGGCCATTCGTTGGGTGAGTATTCGGCCCTGGTCGCGGCAGGGGCCCTCCGGTTCACCGATGCGATCCGGACCGTCAGAAATCGGGGCGTGTTCATGCAGGAGGCTGTCCCACCAGGCGAGGGGTTAATGGCCGCGATCCTGGGTCTTTCTCGGGAGGCCGTCCAAGCCATCTGCCAGGAGGCGGCTCGTTCCGGGGTGGTCGAGATGGCCAACTTAAATGCCCCGGGCCAGGTGGTGGTTGCCGGTGAGGTGAAGGCGGTCGAAACCGCTGTAAGCCTCGCCCAGACGAAGGGTGCGAGGGTGAAACTTCTCCAGGTGAGTGCCCCCTTTCACTGTTCCCTCATGCAATCGGCTGCTGAAAAACTGGCTCAATTTTTACAGGGGATTCCCATAGAAGATCTAAAGCTACCCTTAATTGCGAATGTGGATGCCGAATTCATTACCACGGCCGAAGAGGTGCGGGATGCTCTGATCCGCCAGGTGACACGTCCCGTCCTGTGGGAGGACTCTGTCCGACGCTTGGTTCAAGAGGGCGTCAGGGTCTTCGTTGAGGTGGGGCCGGGACGGGTCCTCTCGGGCCTGATCAGGCGAATTGAACGGGGGGTTGCGGTGTACAATGTGGAGGATGGGGCGAGCCTCCAGGCGACGGTCAAGGCCTTGAAACGGTAGTGGTCCCTTGATGGGTTTCTCTTGGACGATGGATGGCTTGAAGCTCCCGACCAGCGGTTTCTCACGATGAAGCTGAAGGACAAGATCGCCCTTGTGACCGGGGGCTCACGGGGGATCGGGCGGGCGGTGGCTCTTGCCCTTGCCAGGGAAGGGGCCTCTCCCGTCATCAGTGCTCGAAGCTTCGAGGCGGCCCATTTGGTTGCCGAGGAAGCGAAGGGCCTCGGCGTCGATGCCCTGGCGGTGAAGGCCGATGTGGGGCGTCCGGATGAGGTTGCCACCTTGATCCAGGCCTGTCTTGACCATTTTGGCCGTCTCGATGTTCTGGTCAACAACGCGGGGATCACCAGGGACACCCTCCTCGTGCGGATGAAGGATGAGGACTGGGAGGAGGTTTTGACGGTAAACCTGAGTGGTGCCTTCTATTGTACCAGGGCTGCGCTGAAGCCGATGCTCAAGCAACGGGGTGGCCGGATCATCAATATCACCTCCGTCGTTGGGGTGATGGGGAACGCCGGCCAGGCGAATTACGTGGCATCCAAAGCAGGTCTCATCGGGCTCACCAAGGCAACAGCCCGGGAGGTGGCCTCTCGGGGAATCACGGTGAATGCCGTCGCTCCTGGATTCATTGAAACGGACATGACGAGTTCCCTCCCGGATGAGCTCCGTCGAGCAATCCTGGCCAGGATTCCCCTTGGCCGTTTCGGAACCCCCGAGGAGGTTGCAGCATGTGTCTGCTTCCTCTCCTCCGAGGAGGCGGGGTACATCACAGGCCAGGTGATTCATGTCAATGGTGGGATGTGGATGTAATATGGATGCTCAACGCCTTGCTAACGCTTCGGCGATGCCTTAAGCCCTGTCCTGAGGCAAAACATCCCAACCTGCGTGAAACCGCAGGATCATAAGGAGGTGAGGCTCTCGTGGCAACGACACAGACCGAGGAGCGGGTAAAGAAGATCATTGTCGAACAGTTAGGGGTTGACGAGGCGCAGGTGACGCCGGAGGCCTCCTTCATCGAGGATCTCGGTGCCGATTCCCTGGACACGGTGGAGCTGGTCATGGCTTTTGAGGAGGAGTTCGGTATCGAGATCCCTGACGAGGATGCCGAGAAGATCGTAACCGTCAGGGATGCCATCGAGTATATCAAAGCGAGGTCGTAGAGGATGGGTCTGAAGATGAGGCGTGTGGTCGTGACCGGTTTGGGGGTCGTCACCCCTGTGGGGATAGGGGTAGAGGCCTTTTGGGAGAGCTTGATCAAAGGGGTCTCAGGGATCAGCAGGATTACCCGCTTCGATGCCAGCCGTCACGACTGCCAAATCGCCGGCGAGGTCAGAGGGTTCGACCCCTTGGCCTATGTGGAGAAGAAGGATGTTAAAAAGATGGACCTCTTCGTCCACTACAGTCTCGCCGCCGGCCTCATGGCTGTTCAGGATGCGGGGTTGAGGATCGACGATTCCAACCGGGAGAGGATCGGAGTCTTTGTAGGAACGGGGATGGGAGGGCTCCCTGTCATCGAAGAGATGCATAAAGTTCTCTTGGAGAGAGGGCCGGGGCGCCTGAGTGCCTTCTTCGTCCCCTCCATCATCACCAATATGGCATCAGGTCAACTCTCCATGCGCCTTGGGCTGAAAGGCCCGAACTCTTGTGTCTCCACGGCCTGTGCGACGGGAAGTCATGCCATCGGCGACTCCTTCAAGATCATCCAGCGGGGGGATGCCGATGTCATGCTTGCTGGGGGGAGTGAGGCAGTAATCACGCCTCTCACCATCGGTGGCTTCGCCGCCATGAAGGCTCTTTCGACCAGGAACCATGAACCTGAGAAGGCCAGCCGTCCTTTTGATCGGGAGCGGGATGGGTTCGTGGTTGGCGAAGGGGCCGGGATCGTCGTCCTCGAGGCCCTTGAATACGCCTTGGCAAGAGGGGCGAGGATCTACGCCGAGATTAAGGGTTATGGGATGTCGGCCGACGCTTACCATGTGACGGCCCCGGCTCCGAATGGTGAGGGGGCGGTCCGAGCGATGAGGTTGGCGTTGAAGGATGCGAACCTGAATCCGACGGATATTGACTACATTAACGCCCATGCGACTTCCACCCCGGCGGGGGACTTAAACGAGAGCCAGGCGATCAAAACGGTCTTCGGCGAGCACGCATACTCTCTTGCCGTGAGTTCTATCAAATCTATGACCGGTCACCTCCTCGGGGCAGCCGGTGGGGTCGAGGCTGTGGCAACCGTCTTGACCATTTTCCACGGGATCATCCCGCCGACCATCAACTACGAGTATCCCGATCCCGGGTGTGATCTGGACTATGTGCCAAACAAGTGCCGGGAGGCCACCGTCCGGGGGGCCCTCTCTAACTCCTTCGGTTTCGGCGGGACGAACGCCACCCTCGTCCTCACGAGGTACGAGGACTAAGGATGTTTCCCAACAACCTCTCACCGCCGGGGTGCAGAGGTTGCGGGGTTAGGATTGACAAAAGGTTACGGTCCGTCAGCAGGAGGTAAAGGCTTCCCCCTCAGAGCCTTGATCTGATCTAAGATCCCGTTGACGAATCGGCCGGAATCCTCAGCGCCATAAGTCTTGGCCAACTCGATGGCTTCATTGATGATCACCTTTTCGGGGGTCTCCTGGTTCCAGAGAAGCTCATAGACGGCCATCCGAAGGATATTGCGGTCGATGACGGCCATGCGCGGGAGGCGCCAGTGCTGGGCATACGAGGCGATGAGCCGATCGATGACCTCCCGATGCTCCAAGGTCCCACGCACGAGATTCTCAGCGAAAACCTTGATCTCCGACGAGGTGGGGTGGTCCTCCCAAAAGACTTTCGTTGCCTCCGCAGCATCATCGGGATGAAACTCTAGCTGATAGAGCAGAAAAAGGGCCAGTTCCCGCGCCAGCCTGCGTTTTCCCATGCCGATTCGGATACCGGATGCTGGATGTTAGATCGTATCGGCCTTACTTGAGATGGGTGAAGAGGTTGGCCATCTCAATGGCCGAGATGGCCGCCTCAACGCCTCGATTTCCCGCCTTGGCCCCTGCCCGCTCAATGGCCTGCTCGATCGTCTCGGCGGTGACGATGCCAAAGATCACCGGGACCCCGGTCTCCAGGCCCACCCGGGCGATCCCCTGAGCCGTAATCCCTGCCACATACTTGTAGTGAGGGGTCTCCCCTTTGATGACAGCCCCCAGGCAGATAACGCTATCATAGCGACCGGTTTGGGCAAGCTTCCTGGCCGTGATGGGGATCTCAAACGCCCCTGGGACCTTGAAGACCTCGATCAGTTCCTCCTCCGCCCCGTGTCGGAGCAAGGCATCAACAGCCCCTTCCAAAAGCCGGGAGGTGATGAACTCGTTGAACCGGCTCACCACGATGGCAAACCTCAGCCCTTGGGCGGAAAGGCCTCCCTCCTTAATCTTCGGCGGCATCCCTCCTCCTTCAGGGTTAGACCTCGAACCCAAGGATATGGCCCAGCTTCTGCTGCTTGGTTTGGAGATACTCCCGGTTGTCCGGGGTCGGCTCGACCTCGATAGGGACCCGCTCCACGATCCGGAGACCATACCCCTCTAACCCTACGAGTTTCTTAGGATTGTTCGTCAACAACCGGATCCTGGACACACCGAGATCCACCAGGATCTGCGCCCCGATGCCGTAATCGCGAAGGTCGGGCTTGAACCCCAACCGTTCATTCGCCTCCACCGTGTCCAGGCCCTGATCCTGAAGCTCGTAGGCCTTGATCTTGTTGGCAAAGCCGATGCCCCGCCCTTCTTGCCGCATATAGAGGAGGACCCCTTTTCCGGCGCTGGCGATGAGTTGGAGGGCTTGGGAGAGCTGGGGTCCACAATCGCAGCGGCGGGAGCTGAAGACATCCCCCGTCAGGCACTCGGAATGGACC
>CAZHST010000033.1:0-33617 GCA_964535215.1 uncultured bacterium | reverse complement strand
GATCAACACCAGGGAGCACCGGAGGACCCCGGTGATCCGGGTGGTCCGGCTGACGATGATCTGAAAGATCTCCCTGGAACGGAGGGTGGAGGAGGTTGCCTGGGAGATCTCCAGGAGGGTGGAAAGTTCGACCGTCTCCCCTGTGAGGTCATCATACCGCCTTTTTGCCCTCACATGCGCCCTCACCCTGGCCGACAGCTCCATCCGGTCCACCGGCTTAAGCAGGTAGTCGTCGGCCCCGGCCTCCAGGCCGGCCGCGAGGGCCTCCGGGGTGGTCTTCGGCATGACCACGATGAGGGGGATGCCCGACCAGGGGGCATCGGCCTTCAGGGTCCGGCAGGCCTGAAAGCCCTCCCTGCCAGGGGGCGTGATGTCCACCAGGATGAGATCAGGGGGGGAGTCCTTCCTTAGGGAGAGGGCCTCCTCGCCATCCCTGGCCTCAAGAACCATGTAGCCTTCATCGGTCAGGGCCTCCCGCAGCCCCTTTTTCACCGACGGGTCGTCTCCCACAAGCAGGATCCTGGCCGGGCCCCCGAGGGAAGGGCGACGGGAAGCCAGGGCAAGTCTTCGCTTGTCTAAGGCCCGCTTTACGGCAATGCCCAGGAGTTCCAGACTGGCCAGCGGCTTGAGGAGGTAGTCACAGGCCCCTCCGTCCCTCAAGGCGGCAATGACGCTCGTCATCGTTCCGTGGCCGGTGAGGACCAGCACCTCCACCTCGGGTTGCAAGGCTTTGACCCGCCTGAGGACCTCCAGGCCGTCCAGGCGCGGCATCCGTAAATCGGTGATGACCAGGTCGAATTCGTTCCGCCGGAACAAGGTGAGGGCCTCCTCCCCATCCCGGGCGGGTGTGACGCTGTAGCCCTTTTTGCCGAGGTACCTTGCTAACAGCTTCAGAAGGGTGGGATCATCGTCCACCACCAAGATCTGGGCAGGTGCCATAATCCTCCCCTTTCTCCTCCCGATCCCCGTCCCCTGGGATCAGGGGTGCTTTCGCCCTTTTTTGCCCAGGGCCGATTCTTGGGCGACCATCCACTGCTCGATCCGCTCCTTGTTGAACCTCCACTGGCTGCCAACCTTAACCCCCGGGAGAATCCCCTCTCGGGCCAACCGGTAGATCGTCGAGGGGTGAAGACGAACATACCTGGCCACCTCCTCGACGGTCATCACGGTGGGTGAGGATGCCCCCTTCCCCTCTTTGGCAGGTCTCGGCACGGCCGGATCCTCCTTCGGTGACTTTGATGATCCTGGTGGGACCTTGTGAAGGTCTGGGTTATTTAAACGTTCTTTGCGTAACATCGGCAGATCTTATGCAACTGCTATGCCAATAGATCGGGGATGGACCGATGGGGCGGGCGGTGGGCCGGGGGGTTATCAAGATCCGGATGGCGAACGATCAGGCTCTTAAGGTATAATCCTGGCGTTCGGCAGGGGATCTTTCCGAGGAAAGGGCTCACGTGTTTAGCCGGCTGATCCAATGGTCCCTTGAGCATCGGCTTCTGGTGGTGGTCGGGGTCATCACCGTCGCCATCGCCGGGGGTTTGGCCCTCCGCGAGCTCCAGATGGATGTCTTCCCCGACTTCGCCCCTCCCCAGGTGGTGATCCTGACGGAAGCCCCCGGTTTCTCCCCGGAGGACGTCGAGACCTTGATCTCCCTCCCCATCGAGGCCGCCTTGAACGGGACACCCGGGGTGGTGACGGTCCGCTCTTCCTCCATCCTTGGCCTCTCCACCATCGTCGCCGTCTTCGAGTGGGGGACCAACCTCTCCGCCGCCAGGCAGATGGTCGCCGAACGCCTCCGGCAGGCGGAGGGCCGTCTTCCCGAGGGGGCCCAGGCCCCGGTCATCCTCCCCGTGGCCTCGGTGATCGGGAGGTTGTTGGAGTACGGCCTGACCTACGAGCGGGACGATGGGAGGGTCTCGGAGCTGGACCTTCGAACCATCTGCGACTGGGACATCAGGAACCGCCTCCTGGCCGTGCCGGGGGTGGCCTCCGTCGTCTGCGTCGGGGGGGGGGTCAAGCAGTACCAAGTCCTCGTCTCCCCCCAGAAGCTGAAGGCCTACGACTTGACCCTTCAGGAGGTCGTTGAGGCTTTGAAGGGCTCCAACGTGAACATCCCCGGCGGCGTCCTCACGGCCAGGGACCAGGAGTATATCGTGACGGGTCAGGGCCGGATCACCTCGCTGGAAGACATTGCCCGTTCCGTCATCAAGGTGAAAGGGGGAATCCCTCTTGCCATCGGCCAGGTGGCCGAGGTCAGGTTTGGGGCGGCCTTAAAGAGAGGGGATGCGAGCTTAAACGGGGGGAAGCCCCTGGTCCTCGGGGCGGTGACCAAGGCCTTTGGCGCCGATACCTTGAAAACCACCGAGCAGGTCGAGGAAGCCCTCCAGGCCATCGAGAGGACCCTCCCCGAGGGGGTCAAGCTCCACAAGGCCCTCTTCCGGCAGGCGAGCTTCATCGAGGCGACCATCGAGAACCTCCGGCTGGCCCTCCTGGAGGGGGCCGTCATCGTCACCGTCGTCCTCTTCCTCTTCTTCTTAAATCTCAGGCCCTCCCTCGTCACCTTCCTGGCCATGCCGATTTCGCTCCTCATGGCCCTGATCGTCCTCCGCCTCTTCCACGTCGGGATCAACACGATGACCATCGGCGGGATGTCCGTGGCCCTGGGCGGGGTCGTGGACGATGCCATCATTGACGTGGAGAACATCTTCAGGAGGCTCCGGGAGAACCGCCGACGGCCGAATCCGGAGCCGGTGTTAGCCGTCATCTACAAGGCCTCCGTCGAGATCCGGGCCTCCGTCGTGTACGCCACCTTCATCACCATGGTCGTCTTCCTCCCCGTCTTCTTCCTCTCAGGCCCCGAGGGGCGGATCTTCACCCCCTTGGGGCTGTCTTACATCATTGCCATCTTCGCCTCCCTTCTGGTGGCCTTCACCCAGACCCCCGTCCTCTGCTCCATGTTCCTGACCCGGGGGAGGGTCCTGGAGAGGGAAAGTTTCACGGTCGCCTGGATGAAGAGGGTCTACCGGAAGGTCCTGGGCTGGTCCCTCCCCCGGCCGAAGACCATCGTCGGGATCTCGGTGGGGCTGCTCCTCTCCGCCCTGGCCGTCATCCCGTTCCTGGGGCGCTCCTTCCTCCCGGACTTCCACGAGGGGAACTTCATCATCGCCATGACGGCCCTTCCCGGAACCTCTTTGGAGGAGTCCATGCGGCTGGGGAAAAGGGTGCAGGAGATCCTCCTCAAGTACCCGGAGGTGATCTCCGTCGTCCAGCGGGTTGGGGTGGGGGAGGTGGGGGAGGAGGTCTCGCCGGTCAACTTCAGCGAGTTCGACGTCACCCTGGCGTTCAAGGACCGGGACCCTGACGAGCTTCTTCGGGCGATCCGGGATGATCTTTCCAAGCTCCCAGGGGTCGCCGTGAACGTGGGCCAGTTCATCGCCCACCGGATGGACGAGGCCCTCTCGGGGGTGACAGCTCAGATCGCCGTGAAGATCTTCGGCCCCGACCTCTCCCTCCTCCGGGAGAAGGGGGAGGAGGTCCGGGCCCTCATGCAAGAGGTCCCGGGGGTGGTGGATCTTCAACTGGAGCCGATCTTCAACGTCCCTCAACTGGCCATCAGGGTGGATCGGAGGGCGGCGGCCCGGTACGGGTTGAAGAGCGAGGATGTCTTACGATTCGCGGAGGCGGCCTTAAACGGCCTGGTCGTCTCCCAGGTCCTGGAAGGGCAGAAGTCCTTTGACCTCGTCGTCCGCTTCGATCCAGCCTCCACGGGGAACGTCCAGGCCTTGGAGTCGCTCCTCCTGGACACCCCGACCGGCGCCCGGGTCCCTTTAAGCGCCGTGGCCGAGGTGGCCCTGGAGGAGCGGCCCTACATCATCAATCGCGAGAACGTCATGCGGCGGATCGTTGTCCAGGCCAACGTGGCGGGGCGGGATCTCGGGAGCGTTATCCGCGAGATCCAGGAAAGGGTCACAAGCCAGGTGACGCTCCCCCCGGGGTTCTTTCTCCAGTACGGCGGTCAGTTCGAGAGCCAGCAGCGGAGCCAGCGGGTCATCACAGGGTTGGGGATAGCGGCGATCGTGATCATCTTCCTTTTGCTCTATCAGGCCTTGGGATCGGCGAAGGCGGCCCTCCTGGTCATGGTCAACCTCCCCCTGGCCCTGATCGGCGGCGTCTTTGCCGTCCTTTTGACCGATCGGACGTTGAGCGTCTCCTCCCTGATCGGTTTCGTGGCCGTCTTCGGCATCGCCGCCCGGAACGGGATCATCCTCTTGACCCACTACCAGCACCTGATCCGGGAGGAGGGGAAGACCCTGGAGGAGGCCGTGGTCCAGGGATCCCTGGACCGGTTGAGCCCCGTCCTGATGACGGCCTCGGTCGCCGCCCTGGGGCTCTTCCCCCTGGTGATCGGCAGTCCGGTGGGGAAGGAGCTGGAGCGGCCTTTAGCCTGGGTCATCCTGGGGGGGTTGACGACCTCGACCTTCTTGAACCTCGTCGTGGTCCCCACGCTGGTCCGATGGCTCGGGATCGGGGGCGTGGAAGCGGCCAAGGCCGAGGTGTAGGATCAAACGCCTATGAAGATCCACATCCTGCCCGTTGAGATCCGCCAGAAGATTGCCGCCGGTGAGGTCGTCGAGCGGCCGGCCAGCGTCCTCAAGGAGCTGATCGAGAACGCCCTGGACGCCGGGGCGGAGACGATCCAGGTGGAGATCCAGGAGGCCGGTCGTCGGCTTGTCAGGGTGACCGACGATGGCTGCGGGATGAGTCCCCAGGATGTCCCTTTAGCCTTCGAGCGGTTCGCAACCAGTAAGGTCCTTCAGGAAGAGGACATCCACGCCGTCAGGACCTTTGGCTTCCGGGGGGAGGCCCTCCCCAGCATCGCCGCCGTCTCCCGCCTCCGGCTGGTCACCCGGGAGCGGGGGGCCCTCTACGGGACCGAGGCAAGGGTTGAAGGGGGGAGGCTGACCTCGCTCCAGCAGGTGGGGGCCCCTGTCGGGACGATGGTTGAGGTTGGTGATCTCTTCTTCAACACCCCTGCCAGACGGAAGTTCCTGCGCAGCTTCAAGACCGAGTATGGCCACCTCCTCGGGACCTTCACGAGGTTTGCCCTGGCCTTCCCCGAGAAGCGGTTCACCCTGAAATCCGAGGGTCGGGAGATGGCGCTCCAGCCGGGGCCGTTCCAGGCCCGGATGGAGGCCCTCTTTGGCCAGGAACCTGTGGCGAGGATGGAGGAGTTCAGCGCCGAAGGCTCCTCGGGGAGGGTGTGGGGGGCTTTTGTCCCGGTCCAGGGGCCGAAGCGGTTGTACGTTTTTGTGAATCGCCGGGCCGTGAAGTGCTCGACCGTCTTCAGGGCCCTCCGGGATGCGTTGAAGGAGCCCGGGATAGTCCTCGTCTTCGTGGAGGTCCCCCCTTCCTTTGTGGACGTGAACATCCATCCGGCCAAGGCCGAGGTCCGGTTCCAGGAGGAGGAGGCGATCTACGAGCTGGTCCGGGAGGGCCTCCTGCGGCGGGTCTCCTGGGGGAGGGTCGGGGGGGTCGCCGAGCCGGCCGGGGCGTATCCGGAGGCCGGTCAACGGTTCATGCTGCTAGGCCAGCTTGAGGAGACGTTTCTCCTGGCCTTCTCCCAGGGGCACCTTTACCTCATTGACCAGCATGCGGCCTCGGAGCGGGTCCTCTATGATCGGTTGATGACGGGAAGGGGGGAGAAGGGGGGGCGGATGCTCCTGGCCCCTCAGGTCGTGCTCCTCTCCGAGGAGGAGCAGAAGGTCCTCGTCGGATCCCAGGGGGAGCTGGAGCGGTGCGGCTTCGTCCTCGAGCCCTTCGGTCCCGGGGCCTTTGCGGTGCGAAGCGTTCCCGCCTTCCTGGACCCGCGGGCGGTGGAGGGCGTCTTCAGGCATCTGATTGCCCACCTTCGGGGGATCGAGCCATCGAAGCGGGATGACGAAGTCGCCCGGACCCTCTCATGCCTGGCGGCCCTCAAAGCGGGGAAGACCCTTTCAAAGGAGGAGCAGGAAAGGCTGCTTCTGGAGTGGTCCCACTCCACCAACCCCCACGCCTGCGTCCACAACCGCCCCATCTACTTCCGCCTCTCCTTAGAAGAGGTCAAACGAAAGGTGGGCCGGACCGGTGGAAGCTGCGGGCCGTTCTGACCCCGCCGGGCCGCCTATCGGCAGCTTTCCTGAAGTGTTGGGGACCTTCATGAACGGACGGAGGAGAACCGATGGCGAGATCGGCCCTGTCAGGTAAAGCCCAGACGGTCCTCGGCCCGATTCCTGCCGAGGCCATGGGGGTGACCCTCCCCCACGAGCATCTCCTGGTGGACATCAGCTGCTACTTCACCGAACCCCAGGCGGCCAGCGAGAAGGCCCTGGCCTATCAGCCGGTGAGGCTGGCGAACCTGGGATGGGTCCGGTATCACTGGACCAGCAACCTGGACAACCTGAAGCTTTTGGATGAGGCAACGGCGATGGCGGAGGTGCTCCGCTACCGGTGGGCCGGCGGACAGACCCTCGTGGATCCCACGAACATCGGCCTGGGCCGGGACCCGGCCGCCCTGGCCCGGATCGCCCGGGCGACGGGGCTTCACATCATCATGGGGGCCGGTTACTACGTTGGTCTCACGCACCCGCCGGAGATGGGGGTGAAGAGCGACGAGGAGATCGCGCGGGAGATCATCCGGGATGTGACGGAAGGCGTCGGCGAGACGGGGATCCGGTCAGGGGTGATCGGGGAGGTCGGCTGCTCCTGGCCCTGGACGGAGAACGAGCGAAAGAGCGTGCGGGCAGCCGTCTGGGCCCAGCGGGAGACCGGGGCGCCCCTCATGATCCATCCCGGGCGGCACGAGAAGGCCCCGCTGGAGATCTTGGAGGTCGTCCGGCGGGAGGGGGGGGACCTCCGCCGCACCATCCTGTGCCACGTTGAGCGGACGATCACCGACCCCCAGCAGCTCCTCGACCTGGCCGCCGCGGGTTGCTATCTGGAATACGATCTCTTTGGGTTGGAAAGTTCCTACTTCCCTTTCAACCCGGCCTTTGACATGCCGAGCGACGGTCAGCGGATGGCGCAGGTCCTCCGCCTGGTCGAGGCCGGGCATCTCCACCAGCTCCTCCTCTCCCACGACATCTGCACCAAGGTCCGGCTGACCAAGTTCGGGGGTCACGGGTACCACCACCTTCTGGTCAACATCGTGCCCCGCTTAAAGCGGAAGGGCCTGGATGAGGCGGCCCTCCTCACGCTCCTGGTGGAGAACCCCCGGCGCGCCTTCACCTTCGCCTGAGGACCTCGTCGTGGGCCTCAGCGGACCTGGATCTGGCCGATCAGGGTCCGGTTGAACCGCAGGGCGATCTCGTTCTTCCTTGCCGCTCCCCTGCCCCTGGTGAACACCTCGTAGTCGTAGGTGCCCGGTTCGGCGAAGCAGAGGCTGACGCGGCTTCCGGCCTGGAGGATGCCGGAGAGGTAGATGCCCTCCTCCGTCCGTCGGAAGCCCTTTGGAGGGCCGCAGAGGCGGGCCGTCGTCAAAAGGGTGATCTCGACCGGCCAATCGGTCACGACCCAGGTCACGGCGCTGCCAGGAGAGATCGCCAGCAATCGAGGATTCAACTCTCCCCCGGCGATCATGATCGTGCCGGGGCCCTCGGGAGCCACCGGGGCCTCCTCAACCATTGGCTGAACCGCCCGACACCCCGCGGCCATGATGATCAGGCTGACCCAGGTACCCACCAGTCCCCCCATCGAACGCTTCCCCTTGACCGTTTTCGGCATCCTCTACCTCCTGGAAAGATCTCACCCCCAATGGTGGCATGAACGATGGGATTTGTCAAAGGCGTCCATTTCCGCTATATTGATCCGGTACGCCGAGAGGGGTTCCTCTCCCAGGCTGGGGCAGGGAAACGACGGCACAACCGACAGGTCGTAAAACCCCTTGCGTTCTTCAGCCCTCTTTGCTATAAGGCAGAGCGTCTCCACCTCTCGGCCTGACCGGCACTGGAGGATCTGAAGGGTTGCGTCCCCACCTGTTCTTCCTATCCATCATCCTGCTCCTCCCCGCCGCCCCCCTCTTCGCCCAGGAGCGGGAAGTCCCCATCCCTCCGGGGGAGCGGTTGCCCGTCCAGGTGGAGGCCGACTCCCTGGAGTACTGGGAGAAGGAACGCCTCATCGTCGGCCGGGGAAACGTTGAGGCCCGTTTCGAGGGCAGGACCCTTTTCGCCGAAGAGGTGATCGTTGATCTCGAGCGGGAGACCCTGATGGCCCAGGGGAGGGTCGTTCTCCTGGACCTCCCGAACCGGCTGGAGGGGGAGCAGCTCTTCTACCGCTATCGGACCCACGAAGGCATCCTCTACCGGGGAAAAGGGTTCCTGGCCCCGGCCGCGACCTTCGAGGCCTGGGAGATTCGAAGGGAGGGGGAGAAGCGGTACCGTCTCCTCGATGCGGTGGTGACCACCTGCCGGGTCTGCCAGCCCGAGCCCGGCATGGTGGACTGGGAGCTTCGGGCCAAGGAGGCGACCATTGAGCAGGACGAGGAGGTCTATGCCAAGCATGCCTCGTTCTGGATCCGGGGCATCCCCGTCGCCTACACCCCCTACATCGCCTTTCCCATCGGCCCCCGGCGGACCGGGTTCCTGGTCCCCCAGATTGGCTTCAGCAACCGCTCCGACTTCCTGGTGCGGGTCCCCTTTTTCTGGGCCATCAGCGAATCCCAGGATGCGACCATTACCGTAGGGTACCGGGGGAAGCGGGGCCCCGAGGCCGAGGTCGAGTACCGCTATGTCCTTTCCGAGGACAGCCGGGGGGAGTGGCGGGCCAAGTATATCCGGGACAACATGGCCGGGGCCCTGCTGGAGAACCGCTGGAGCATCCGGGGGAAACATGACCAAATCCTTGAGCCAAACCTCACCTTGAAGGCCGACGTGGATTACGTGAGTGATCGGGCCCTGAACCGGGATTTCATCGAGGAACCCGTCCAGCTCCGGACCTCACGGATCTCAGAGTCGAAGCTCTTCCTGACCAAGGCGACGCCGACGTACACCTTCGAGGCCCTCCTGGACCTGAACCGGGACCTGGCCGGTTCCGCCGAGACCCATTTCCTCCGGATGCCGGATCTTCACATCAATGCCTCCACCTCCCCCTTCCCTGACATCCCCCTCTCGACGGAGCTCTCCTCCTCCCTCGTCTATTTCGAGCGGGACCTGGGGAGCGATGGGCTCCGCTTTGACCTCTCCCCGAAGCTGACCTTCCTTTTGAAGCCCCTCCCCTGGCTGACGGCGACCTCGTCCCTGGGCCTCCGCGGGACGGCCTATACGAAGAAGGGGGGGGGTGAGGGACCGACCGGGCGGGGCCTGGTCGAGCTAAGCCAGGAGTTTCAGGCGAGGTTCGTCGGGCGCTACGGGGTTGAGTGGGGCTCCCTCGTCGGCTTCGACCATGTCTTCCAGCCCCGGCTCATCTACCAGTTCGTCCCCGGGGTGGATCAGGGCCGGCTCCCCCAGTTCGACCCCGTGGACTTTATCAGCCCGCAGAACCGGGTGAGCTACCTCCTGGAGAACCGGCTGGTCGCGGCCTTCCAGGAGCTTGACGGGACCATCAGGGATCGGGAGGTCCTCTCCCTGACGGTCGGCCAGAGCTGGAACCTGAACCCCCAGGAGCGGTCCTTCTCCAACGTGTACCTAGCGGCCCTGACCCCCGAGCGGACCGATCAGGCCCTCAAGGATGACATCGTCTTCGGCCCCGCCTTTTCCAGGGCGACGGAGCGGAGCTTCAGCAACCTGGTGGCCCGCCTCCTCGTCTCCCCGTTCCCCTTCCTCTCCTTCCGGGGGGGCCTCGCCTTCAACGTCGAGGAGACCCGGGTGGACTCTACCGCCATGAGCGTCACGCTGACGGCCCCTCGGCTGGGCTCGGTGGAATTCGGCCAGAACTTTCTCCGGGGGGAGGCGGTCCTCTCACCCCCCAGGCAAACGGTGGAGGCCTTCACCGGGAGACTCGCCCTCGGCCCTTTTCGCGGCCTCTCCCTGGAGTACCTGACCCGCTACGACGGCCGAAGGGAGGCCTTTTTGGAGCATCAGACCAAGGTGACCTACGCCACCTGCTGCTGGGAGGTCGGCCTTCGCTTCACGAACCGTCCCGGGCTCAAAGGGGTGCGGGAGGTCGAGAACGACTTCCGGGTGACCTTCGAGATCAAGGCCGGCGGCCCCTAGGGATTGACCCTTGACCCTCTCTCGCCATCCAGATTAGAATGAAACCTAACGTTGGCCGCCGAGTATGAGGTTCTGACAGGGAGGGAGCCATGGCTTACCCGATTGTTCGTCCAAGGAGGCTTCGCCAGACCGAGACGATCCGCCGGATGGTCAGGGAAACGAGGCTTGCCGTCGAGGATCTGATCTTCCCCCTCTTCGTCGTCCACGGAAAGGGGGTGAGGCGGGAGATCCCGGCCATGCCCGGGAACTTCCACCTCTCGGTGGACGAGCTACAAAAGGAGGTCAAGGAGGTTGCCTCTTTAGGGATCCCGGCCATCCTCCTCTTCGGCCTTCCCTCGTTCAAGGATGCCTACGGTTCAGAGGCCTACGCCAAGGATGGGATCGTCCAGCAGGCGGTCCGGGCTGTCAAGGACACGGTGCCGGATCTGGTGGTGATCACCGATGTGTGTCTCTGCGCCTACACGAGCCACGGCCACTGCGGGGTGGTGGAGGGAGGGGCGGTGAAGAACGATCCCACCCTGGAGATCCTGGCCAAGGTGGGGGTCTCCCATGCCGAGGCCGGGGCCGACATGGTGGCCCCCTCGGACATGATGGACGGGAGGGTGGAGGCCCTTCGGGAGGCCTTAGATGAGAACGGGTACGAGGAGGTGATCATTCTCTCCTACGCCGCCAAGTACGCATCGAGCTTCTACGGTCCTTTCCGGGAGGCGGCCGAATCGGCCCCCCAGTTCGGCGACCGGAGGTCCTACCAGATGGATCCGGCCAACACCGATGAGGCCTTGAAGGAGGTGGCGCTGGACCTGGAAGAGGGGGCGGACATCGTCATGGTGAAACCGGCCCTCCCCTACCTGGACGTGATCTACCGGGTCAAGGCCGAGTACGGCGTCCCCGTCGCCGCCTACAACGTGAGCGGAGAGTTTGCCATGCTGAAGGCGGCGGCTCAAAAAGGCTGGCTCGATGGGGAGCGGGCCATGCTGGAGATGCTCACCGCCATCAAACGGGCGGGGGCCGACCTGATCATCACCTACTTTGCCAAGGAGGCGGCCAGGCTCCTCTAACGCTGGAACGGCTGGGGAGGGGTTGACATGGCCCTTTTCAATTTACGAAAACGTGAAGCGGGCTATCCAGGACCTCGTTTCCCCAGAGATCCAGCGGTTGATGGGGGAGATCCGAGCGCTGCAAATCGAGGTGCGGCGACTTGATGAGAAGATCGAGGCCAAGCACGGTGAGGTCCTCTCCGAGCTCCGCCGCGTCGACGAGAGGCTCGGAGCGGAGATCCAAAGATTAGATCAGAAGATCGACGGCTTGGCGGAGAAAATGGATATGACCCTTAAGTTCCACGACCGCCTGGCCCGCCTCGAGGCCAAGGTCGGCCTCAGCCCTCCTTAGGCGGGAAACTTTCCTGTCAATCAGCGGGGAATTGGGCTAGCCGGGGAACCCCATCTCCCCTTTGTATTCCTCGATCACGGCCTCGGTGATCTCACGATACCCATGCTCTACAGCGTAGCGCTCGAGGGCCTGCCGCGCCATCCCCCTGACAAAGGGCGGGACCCGTTCCAGGCGCCGCTTGGCCTCCGCCGACCACACCGGTCCTTCCCTGTCTTTGGACCCCCTGAGGGTGGTCCGGGTCAGCTCTAAAGGTTCGCCCTCCACCGGCCCGCCTCCGAGCTTGACCCCCAGGGAGTGGACCAGCATGGTCTCGCCCGGGTTCGTGATGAGGGCGATCCGGTTCCCGCAGCCTGGGCACAGGAAGAAGATCCCCAAGGAGCCTTCATCCAACGGCTCGTGGTTCTCATACGTCATGTAGACATGGCAGCGGCAGCAGAAGTGCTTCATCCTCGCCTCCCTCACAGACCGGCCAGAAAGGTCTTCTTCAGCGCCAGCGCCTCCTTGAGCTTCGCCGCCACCGCCCTGAATTGCCGGGCCGCGGGGGCATCCGGGTACTCCACCACAAAGGGCCTCCCCTCATCGGCAGCGAGACTCAACCGGGGGTCGAAGGGGATCCGCCCCAGGAGCGGGACCCCCAGCTCCTCTTCCGGGCACGGCCTCCCGAACAGCTCCATCTCGGCCCCACAGGTGGGGCAGCAGAGGCGGGCCATGTTTTCGACGAGGCCGATGAGGGGGATCCCCAGCTCTTTGGCAAACTCGATGGAGCGCTCAACCACCAGCTTCGAGACCCTGGAGGGGATGGTGACGACGACAGCCCCCTCCAGGTCGGGGAGCCACTGGACAACGGTCGCCGGCTTGTCCCCGGTACCCGGGGGAAGATCAATCAGCAGGAAGTCCAAGGCGCCCCAGGCCACATCGCCCAGGAACTCCCGAATCGTGCTCATCTCCATGGTCCCCTTCCAGACGGCCTCCCAGGCCCCCTGGGGGGCCTTCCACACCGTTGGCGTGGTGGCTGTCGGGAGCAGAAGCTCAATGGAGGCCACCTTGATGCCACCGAATCCTACCGCCGGGCGGGCCCCTTCCGGGGTGATCGCGTACGGGCGCCGCTCGACGCCGAGCATCGTGGGGATGGAGGAGCCGTTCAGGTCGGCATCCAGGACGCCGACGGCCGTCCCTTCCTCGGTGAGGGCTACGGCCAGGTTCACCGTCACCAGGCTCTTCCCCACCCCCCCTTTACCGCTCAGGATGGCGACTTTATGCCGGACCCGGTCCATCCGGGCCTTGACCCGGGCGACCTGCGCTTCTACCTGCTTTACCACCTCGGACCGTTGGAGGTACTCCTGATCGAGCTGCTTTAACCGGGATCGCTCCAGCATCCCTCTTCCTCCTTTAAGTGGTTCTCAAAGGCAACCTCACATGGAACGTGCTGCCGCGCCCTTCCCCTTCGGATTCGGCCCAGATCCTTCCCCCGTGGAGCTCGACGAGACGCTTCGTCAAGGCGAGCCCAAGACCCGTCCCCTCGTACCGCTTGGCCGCCGTCTGGTCCAGTTGGGTGAAGGGCTGGAAGAGCTTCGGCAGGTCCTCTTTCTTGATCCCGATCCCCGTATCTTTAACGGCGATCTCCACAAAGGGAGGCGTAAGGGGTAAGGCGTGAGGGGGTGTTTCTTCGCCCATGACGCCTGACGCCTCACTCCTGACGCTGGCGGAAACGGTCACGGTCCCGCCAGCCGGGGTGAACTTGACGGCATTCGAGAGGAGGTTGAAGAGGATCTGCTTAAAGCGGGCGGGATCGGCATGGATCGTGGAGAGCCCCTCCCCCACCGCCAGGCTCCAGGCGATGCCCTTCTTGGCTGCCATGGGGGCGATGGTGGTGAGGGCAGCTTCCAGGGCCTCCCTCAAGTCGAACGCTGCCGGGTGCAGCTCCAACTTCCCGGCCTCCACCCTGGAGATGTCCAGGATGTCGTTGATCAACGCGAGGAGGTGCTGGCCGCTCACCAGGATGTTGTTCACGTACCGGAGCTGCTTCTTGTTGAGATCCCCGTAGAGCTTGTCCGCCAGCAGCTCGGAGAAGCCGATGATGGCGTTCAAGGGGGTCCGAAGCTCATGGTTCATGTTGGCGACGAACTCCGACTTAAACCGGCTGACCTCCTCCCACCTCCGCTTCTCCTCGGCCTCCCTCGCCAACTGCCGTTCCTCGGTCACGTCCCGGGCGACGTGGACGGCGCCGATGAGCTCCCTTTCTTCCAAGAGGGGGGAGCAGGTGACGACGAAGGTGCCGCCCAGGTGCGGGTCCTCGATTTCGGTAGTCTGGGGGCCCCCGTCTGAAAGGTCCGGGGGAGGGGGCAGGTGGGCCAGGGGGCCTCCCTGCCGTGCAAGACCTGATAGCACTTCTCGCCGATCACCCGGTCCGGCGTCGTGCCGAGCTTTGCAGCCAAGGCCTTGTTGCACCGGACGATCCGCCCGGTGCGATCCAGGATGGCGATGAGCTCCGGGACGGCGTCGATGGTCCGCTCCCATTCCTCCGCCTTCCTTTGGACCTCCCGCGTCCTGGCCTCTACCTCCCGCTCAAGCTGCTCGGAATACTCACGGAGCGCTCTCTCCAGAGCGAGCTGGGTCCGAGAGGCGCCTCGCACGATGCCGAAGAGGGACAAGTAGAGGACGAGGCTGCCCAGAAAGATCACGGTCCAGGACATTACCTGTCCTTATTGTCCGGGAACCGCCGGCCGATGAGGTTCAGCTCGTCCGCCCAAAGGATGGTCCCCTCCCTGTCCCACAGCTTGACCCGGACGACATCGGGGGCGTTCTTCAACGGAGCGATCAGTTCTTGAAATCCCTGAGGGTCCTTCTGAAGCTCCGAATGGGAAAAGAGATGGTAAAGGGAGTGCTCCTGGACCTGGGCCCGGATCACCTGGGTGGTAATCACCGTCTCCCGATCGAGGACATTCTGCGTCAGATAATGGGAGACGATTAAACTTAGGGCCAAGGCGAGGAAGGCAATGCAGAAGAGACTCAGGATGGCGAACTTCTGGACCAAGTTCAGCCGCTTCCACACCATAGATTGACCCCTCCCCTGCCTCTCAGCAATACAAAAAGCGTGCCAGGGGTAGGAGACATCATCTTATAAGACTTCAAGGAGCTTTCTTCTGTCAAGATGTGAAGACAACTGCGCATGTGGGAAACCCCTTGCGCAGGAGTTGCCTTCCCCGTAACGCCGTCCAACTATCCACTACAAGGTTCAGAGCCTGTGAAAGCCCTTGCGCATCTCCGGCCTCCCCTCCAAAGAGGCTGAATCTGAAACTCCCTGGAAAAATTGACGTTTTCCAACATGCCGGATCTGGCCCAAAGGTTGCCTCTTTGGAGCGATCAGGAAGAGGATGAGATGGCGAAGTGCAGGGTCTTCGTGCTCTACGAGCACGCCCTTTTCGGCCATGGCCTGGCGAGCATCTTTCACCGGGAAGGCTTGGAGGTTGTGGGCCTTGCCGAAAAAGGGGAGGAGGCCTTCAACCAGATCAAGGCGCTGAAGCCTGACGTCGTCACTGTCGAGGGAGAGGGGGGAAAGCGGGTCCTGGAGGAGAACCCCGGGGTGCGTGTGGTCGGCGTGAGTCTTGAAAACGAGCGGGCGACTATCACGAGCGGCGAGTTGGTCATCCTGATGTCCCCCCAGGACCTCCTTAGGGCCATTGCCGGTGCCCTCGAGGAGGAGGCGGAAGGCCGCCACGCGGGAACGTCCATGTTGGAAGATCTCGTTGCCTCCTTTCATCAGAGGTTGAGGTGTTTCACTTGTATAACGCAAGTGGAGGATGGAAGGCCTGTTTGAGGGGAGGGTGGAGGGATGAAGAAACCTTGTGTTTTGGTAGCGGCGGCCGTGGTGCTCGGCTCCATCTTGGGCGGCGTGGGAGGAGGCCGGGGCCATCTCAGCTTCTGGAAAATCGTGTCCATGGGGAGGAGGGGGATTCCGATGAGAAAGGTCGCTCGATTATTGGCCCTTCTCGCTATGGCGGTCTCTGGGATCGGCCTTCTGGCCGCCGATGCAGAAGCCTTTCCAGCCTTCGCCAGAAAGCATAACCTCAAGTGCTCGGCGTGTCACGAGGCCTGGCCGAAGCTCAACGATTTTGGCATCGAGTATAGGGATAACGGCTATCAATTCGGCACAGGACAGGAGGAGCCGACCCTTTTCCCTCCCGAATTTTGGCCGGTCACCCTTCGCGTGAAAGAGGGTTTCGAGAATGTTGCGAAGTCTAAGCAGACCACTGACCAGGGACTTCGGACTGTGGAGACCCGCAACATCAAAGTCCCAGACGTGATCCTGCTGGCGGGCGGCACGCTGGCAAGGGATCTCTCCTTCTTCATCGATATAGAATTTGAGAAGGTGAAGGAGATAAAGCTGGAATTCGCCAACGTGAGGTTCAGCAACATATTCGGCTCACCGCTCGCTAATCTGAGATTCGGGGTCATCGAGCTTGATACGGTGACTCCCAAGCCCAGGCGGCTCACCGAGAAGAGGCATGAGCTCTTCCTCAATTTCAGTCCAAATGGGCGGATAGAGAAGGCTATCGCCTTCGGGACGGAGCAGCTCGGGGTGGAGCTGATGGGTCATACCGATTTCGGCCTCCGCTATGCCCTGTACGGGATCCACGGGACTGATTCGCGGCCTGAGAATAACAAGCTTCTGGATTTTTACGGCCGCGTCAGCCAGGCCTTCGAGACGCCCATCGGGCGACAGAAGGTCGGCCTCTTTGGCTACTTTGGGCAGACGCCCACGAGTTTTTTGACGACCGGCGGCAAGCCAATTGATGGAACGGGCACAGAGAATAAACCTTTCTTCCGGGTGGGGGCTGATCTCGACCTCCGCTATGGGCCGCTCAACTTGCTCGCCGCCTATATGCATGGGGAGGAGGATAAGGATCTCATAAGGGGGGCAACAAGGGACGCTATCTTAAACGGGGGGCTCATCGAGCTTAACTACATCCCGTTTCCCAATCTTGCCCTCGTCGGCCGGTTCGATATCATCAGCCATAGCCAGCAGGGCGATCCCACGGTGCCGAGGCGGAAAGGTGACATCGAGCGCTTTACCGCCGCTGTAAGATATTATCTCTGGGAATCCAGCCGATCGGGGACGGTGCTGAAGGCGGAGTTCAGCTCCGGACGGACGAAGAAGACGGCCGCTGATAACACCGATCAAGTCGAGAACACGGTCTTCGCCGGCGTCGAGTTTGTCTTCTGATCGAGGAGGGAGCGATGAAGAAGGGTGGGACTATCATCGTTTTTGGGTTTTGCCTGTCGGCCTTCGCCATCCAGGTCACGGAGGCGATGGCCCAGGAGAGGGTCCCGGTGGCCGAAGGGAAAAAGGTCTACGAGCGATACTGTCAGGGCTGCCATGGGGCAGAAGGGGATGGGAAGGGGCCGGATTCGCGCTTTTTAGACCCCCAACCCCGGGACTTTACCCGAGGGTCCTTCAAGTGCCGGTCCACCCCGAGCGGGTCGCTGCCTACCGACGAGGACCTTTTCAGGACCATCACCAGAGGGGTCCACGGGACGGCCATGCCTCGCTGGAGGCCCCTCCTTGAATCCGAACGCCGCGCCGTCGTTCGCTACATCAAAACCTTTTCGAAACGATTTCAGGAGGAGAAACCAGAACCTCCCATCGTCATCCGCGAGGAGCCTCCTCTGTCCCCGGAATCCATCGCCGCCGGCAAGCAGGTGTATGAGACAGCCAAATGCTGGGAATGCCATGGTTATACGGGGAAAGGGGATGGCCCCTCAGCGGCTAAGTTACAAGACGATCTTGGAAACCCAATTAGACCCTACAATTTCACCAATCCGGAGGCCTTTAAGTGCGGTTCATCGGCTCAGGACATCTATAGGACCTTCACGACGGGGATGGACGGGACCCCAATGCCCTCCTTTACCGAGACCCTTTCTGAGGAGCAGCGTTGGCAGCTTGTCCACTATGTGATGTCCCTGAGGAAGCCGGTCGAAAGGCCCATCTGGTCAAGGCCCTTCCGGCCGAGGCCGTAGCGCAGGCTTTTGTCCCTTTACGCCTCACTCCGCGACGGGAAAGGCACCATGAAGAGAAGGGTGAGCGCCTCGCACCGATGGCTTCGAGCGGCCTGGCTTTTCATAGCCTTTTTCCTCTTGACATTGCCCCTCCTCGCCTTCGCCCAGGAGGCGGCCCAGGAGGCCGGATACCGGACCTTCTTCGGCGTGGATTCCCGCCTAGTGATCTGGATCATCGCCGAGCTCCACCTCATGTACGGGGCCTTTGTTCTGGGCGTCCCGATCTTCGCCGTCATCGTGGAGTATATCGGGAAAAGGATGGGGGATCCCCGGTACGACCGCCTGGCCTGGGAGTTTACCAAGCTCCTCTCGGCGGCCTTCTCCACCACCGCCGCCCTTGGGGGCCTCTTGGCCTTTACCTTGATCGGCCTCTACCCCACGTTTATGGGGCACCTCACCGGGGTGTTCCACAAAAGCTATTATATCTACGCCCTCTTCTTCTTTGCCGAGGGCTTCACCCTCTACTTCTACTACTATTCCTGGGACCGCCTTCAGGGGCGGAGGAAGGGGCTCCATCTCCTGGTAGGGGTCCTGTTAAACCTCTGGGGGGCGATCCTCATGCTCCTCGCGAACGCCTGGGCGAGTTTCATGATGAGCCCGGCCGGGATCGATCCTGCGACCGGCCGGTTCGCCGGGACCCTCTGGCAGGCCATCCACAACCCCCTTTGGATCCCCCTGTCCATCCACCGGTTCATCGCCAATATCGCGTTCGGAGGCCTGGTCGCCGGGGCGTATGCCGCCATCAGGTTCTTAGGGGCGAAGACGGAGAAAGAGAAGGCCCATTACGACTGGATGGGCTATATCGGCAACTTCGTAGCCATCGCCGCCTTGATCCCTCTGCCCTTTGCCGGCTACTACCTGGGACGGGAAGTCTATAGCGCCAGCCCGGTCATGGGGAACAACATGATGGGGGGGACCTTCTCCTGGACCTTCATCCTCCAGGCCATCTTGATCGGGACCCTCTTTATCGGCGCCAACTACTATCTCTGGATCGGGATGGGACGGATCCGGGGGGCGGAGCGGTACCTGCCATACACGAAATACATCAATGTGCTCCTCCTGATTGCCTTCGCCATCTGGCTGGCCCCCCATAACCTCCCGTTGAGCGCCGAGGAGCAGATCGTCATGGGCGGTCAGTACCATCCGCTCCTGAAGTATCTGGGCCTCATGTCGGCGAAGAACGCGGTGGTCAACCTCATCATCCTCTTAACCTTCATCAACTTCCTCCTCTACCGCCGGGGGAACAAGGGGAGGACCCGACCTTTTGCCGAGCACGGAAAGGCGGCCAAGGTCACCCTGGGGATTGTCGGCCTCCTCGTCCTCCTGTTCTTAGGGGCCTACGCCCGTTCCCTCTTCACGCTGGATCCCGCCTCCCTGGACCTCCCCCAGGACAGGAGGCCTTACTTTCTCCTCCCGGCCTCTCTTCTCCTCCTCCAGATGCTGACCATTGTCGGTGCCATCCTTCTCACGGTGAGGGATCGGGGCAAGCAGGCCCAGGCCCTCCTCCTTGCTGCCACAGCCGTCATGAACGTCGCCGTCTTAGGGATCTACGGCTTCGTGATCATGGAGAAGGCGAACCCCTTCCTCCGGAACCTCGCCGTGACCCAGTTCCTCATGCTCCTGGCCTGCCTGATCGTGACGACCTTCATCGACCTCTTCCTCTTTAAAGATGCGGAGGAGGTCAGGGGGATCCAGTGGGGGAAGATGCCGGTCCGCTCCCAATACACCTTAATCTTCCTCTGCATCTGTATCGTCCTCCTGATGGGGCTCATGGGCTACATCCGCTCGGGGCTCCGGGAGGACTGGCACATCTACGGGGTCCTCCGGGATACCTCGGCGTGGGGCTACACCCCAACCATGGCGTACATGGCCAGGGTGGTCAGCGGGATCACCTTCCTCTTCCTGGCCTCGGTCGCCTTCGTCTTCTGGCTGGCCGGGCTGGGGGAGAAGGCGCCGGCCCTGATGCCCGCTCCCATCAGAGGTTCCTCCGACGCCGGGGCAGGAGATCCCAGACCTCGAACCCGTGGGGAAGAGGAGGGGTCCACGTGAAACCTGGCGAGTGAGATGAAGCGGCCGTTCTTCGGCGTTGTCCTCTTCAGCATCGTTGTCCTCGCCCTCTTCAGTTACGTCGGGGAAGTCCTGACCCGGATCTCTGGTGAGGGGGCGAGGGTGGGGAAGGCAAGGGTCCTGAGAGGGACGGTGGAGCTCTCCCCCGAGGTCGGCCGGGAAATCTTCTGGGGGAGGGGGCGCTGTCATACTTGCCATTCCGTGGGGACGGAGGGGAGCGCCATCCGAGGTCCGAACCTGGGCGAGCCAGGCCCCACCGGCCTTCCCATCGCCTTGCGGGCCGCCCGGCGGGCCGAGGAACGGAGCCAGCAGACTGGAAAGCCTTACACGCCGACCGATTACCTGCTGGAGTCGATGGTCGATCCGAAGGCCTACCTCGTGGAAGGCTATTCCGGCATCATGCCCATCATCTACAGACCCCCCATCGCGTTGTCGCTCGACGAGATCAAAGCGGTCGCTTCTTACCTCCAAAGCCTCGGGGGGGAGGTAGATCTCGCCGCCATCAACAGATCCCCTTTCCTGGAGCAGGTGAAGGTGGCTGCCGCGGCCCAGGCTCCTCAGGGCCCCTCCCTCCTCCTGGAGGGGGATCCCGAGGCGGGGAAGTCCCTCTTCTTCGATCCCGAGAGTCCGGCGGGCTGCGCGAAATGTCATAGGGTGGGAGATCAGGGGGGGAAGGTCGGCCCCGAGCTGACCACCATCGCCGGGGCCCAGCCGTTGGAGTACATCGTCGAATCGATCCTCAGCCCCAGCGCGATGATCGTCCCAGGCTTCGAGGCCACCCTTATCATTACCAAAGAGGGCCGGTACATCACGGGGATCGTGAAGCGGGAGGACGATCAGGTCATCGAGATCGCCGATAACCAGGGGCAGATCCAGAAGGTCAGGAAGACGGCCATCCGAGAGCGGGTCCCCCAGAAGACCTCCATCATGCCGGAGAACTTCAGCGAGGTCCTGACCGTCAAGGACTTCCACGACCTCCTGGCCTTCCTTCAAACCTTGAAATAGGAGGCCAAACGATGGCGCGGGATAGGAGGTTGCCGATTAGGCTCTCCCTCTTTTGGTCCGTGATCCTGACGCTTTTCGTCGTCTACCTGATCCTAGCGTATGGGACGCCGTTCCTCACCAGGCTGATCATTGGGACGGAGCGGTGGATGCCGATGCCGAAGACCCTTCTCATCATGTTCATGCTCCTGGCTTTGGTCGGCGCCTTCATCCACATCACGACAAGCGATGAGAGGATCGAGGAGTTCATGGGCCCTCTCCTCACCTTCCTTCGAGGGGATGAAGAGGGGAGGTGGCCGATCTGGGCTAGGGGAGCCAGGGTCGCGGGGCTCGTCATCGTTCCCCTCCTGATCGGTGGCTTCGTCTACACCCAGACCAAGCCTTCCATCAGGAGCCCGACGGCCCTCCGGATCCAGCATCCCACGATCCCCGGGGCCTTCGAGAAGCTCCAGAACCCCTTTCGGAATCCCAACGGGACGCTGAAGGATCCAAAAGTTCTGGAGGAGGGCAGGGTCCTCTACCAAAAGAATTGCCGCCCCTGCCACGGGACGACGGCCCGAGGCGACGGCCCGATGGCCAGAGGCTTCCGCCTGAAGCCGATCAACTTCCGGGATTCTGGGACCATCGCCACCTTGGTGGAGGGGTATCTCGTCTGGCGGATCAAGGAGGGGGGGATTGGGCTCCCCCCTGAGTCCAGCCCCTGGGACTCGGCGATGCCGGCGTGGAAGGATGAGCTGACCGACGAGGAGATCTGGAAGATCATCCTGGCCGAGTACGACACCGCCGGTGTGGAGCCGCGCAAACCCGAGAAGCTCGAATGAGCCGGAAATTTGCCTTCTCTTGGCTCTCTGGTCTCCTGTCCCTCGTCTGCCTGCTGATCCTGGGAAAGGTGGCCTTTGCCCAGGAGAAGCCCCGGGAGGCCCCTGAGGACATCGCGGCAGGGCGCGAGATCTACCTGAAGCGGTGCTGGTTCTGCCACGGGAGGGAGGGGGCTGGCGACGGGCCGGTGGCCCAGTACCTGGACCCCCGGCCTCGGAACTTCACAACGGGGATCTTCAAGCTTCGGACGACCAAGAGTGGGGAGGCGCCGACGGACGAGGACCTCTTCCAGACGATCAGCCTGGGGATCCCAGGAACGGCCATGCAGGGGTTTGAGGGGTCTCTCACACGGAAGGAACGCTGGCAGGTGCTCGCCTTCCTCAAGACGTTGGTCCCCGACCGGTTCGACCCCAAAGTTCCCCCTGAGCGGGCGGAACTCGGGACGGAGCGGACAGGCGACCCCGCGAAGGGGAAGGAGGTCTACCGGAAGGCCAAGTGCTGGGAGTGCCACGGCGACGAGGGACGGGGGGATGGCCCCTCGGCCAACCAGCTCCAGGACGACTGGGGCTTCCCAATCCTCCCGGCCAACCTGACGAAGGGCTGGCGCTACAAGGGCGGGAACACGGTGAAGGACATCTTCACGCGCCTTACCACCGGCATGGACGGGACCCCAATGCCCTCCTTCGCCGATTCGCTCAGCGTGGACGAGCGCTGGCACCTGGCGGCCTACGTGCGGTCGTTGATCCAGGAAAAGCAGGCAGGGGGAGTAGCGGTCCTAAAGGCGAAGCGGGGCGAGAAGCTCCCTTCGAGCCCTGATGATCCCCTGTGGGAGGAGGCCTCCCCTTTGGACGTCCCCTTAAGTGGCCAAGTGATGGTGTCCCCCCGCTGGCAGAACCCGTCGGTGGATCACCTGAAGGTCCGGGCCCTCTATGACGAGAAGGCCATCGCCCTCCTTCTGGAGTGGGACGATCGCTTCAAGGATACGGTCCACGAGGAGGCCCCTCCCCCGGTGGAGGATACCTACGCCCGGGTGGATCCGGAGAAGCGTTGGACCCTGCGGGATGCGGCAGCGGTCCAGTTCCCCCTGGAGATCCCGACGGGGCCGACGAAGCCGTACTTCCTCCTGGGGGATCCGAAAAGGCCGGTCGTCCTCTGGCGGTGGAAGGCCGATTGGAACGAGGATCCAGAGCGGCTGACGGCGGTGGAGAAGCTCAACGCGGAAGGGCCGAGGAACCCCCTTACCCCCCTGAAAAGCCGGGATGTCCTGGGGAAGGGGGCCTGGAGCCATGGTCAGTGGAAAGTGATGATGATCCGGGCCCTCAAGGCCGAGGATAAGAAGGACATCACCTTCGAGGAGGGGAGACCGATCCCTATCGCCTTCTATGTCTGGGACGGGTCGAACGGCGAACGAGACCTCATGATGTCCGTCTCCTCCTGGTATTACCTCATCCTGGAGGTCCCGACCCCAACCTGGGTCTATGCCATGGCCTTCCTCGTGGTTGGCCTCGTCGCCTTGGGAGAGTGGTGGCTCATCCGCTGGGCAAGGGCCCATCCACGCCTCAGGCGGGAGGCCGCCGGCACGCCGGCCACAGGAGAGGCTTCCTAAAGAGCGACGTCGGGCACTGATGGGAGATGTGATGAAAGGAGGAGGATCTTGCTATGAGGAGTGTACCCTTTGCATTGGTGAGAGCTTTGGCTTTGCTCCTGGGGATCGCCGGTTCAGTTTTGGCGTATGAGGAGGTCCCGGTGACCAACGGCGGCACCATCAGCGGGACTGTGAAGTTCGTCGGCTCGGCGCCGAAGCTCGAGCCCATCAAGATCGTGAAGGATCAGCAGGTGTGTGGGAACGAGGTCCCTTCGGAGGTCCTGCTTGTCAACGCCCAGAACAAGGGCCTGAAGAACGCGGTGGTCTTCATCGAGAGGATCGAGAGGGGGAAGCCGGTCGAGGCGAAGGAACCTCTCCTGGACAATAAGAAGTGCCTCTTCGTCCCCCACGTCCAGGTCGTCCCGGTGCCGGTTGAGTTCCAGGTGAGAAACGATGACGCTGTCCTCCACAACACCCACGCCTTCTTAGACAGCATCACGGTGTTTAACCTGGCCCTCCCCATTCAAGGCCAGGTCATCAAGCGGAAGGTCACGAAGCCCGGGGTGATTAGGGTCCAGTGCGACGCCCACATCCACATGTCGGCCTGGATCGTGGCGGTGCCGCACCCGTACTTTGCCCTGACCGACGAGCATGGCAGCTTCAAGATCGACTACGTCCCGCCGGGAAAGTATCGGATCGTGGCTTGGCATGAACCGTGGAAGATCACGGGCAAGGATAGGGCCGGCCGGCTCCTCTACGAGCCGCTGGGTGGGGTGAAGCTCACCCAGGAGGTCACCGTCCCCGCCAAGGGGGAGGCAAAGGTCAGCTTCGAGTTTAAGTGAGGGGGTCCATGTTCAAGAAGATCTCTGTACCGCCCGGTTCCACGACTCCCGCTGAAGTCAGGAGCGAACGTGAGACTCAGCGTCGCTACCAACTTCGACGATCGGCTCATTGAGCAGCTTGAGGGCTATCCCGTCGTGGAGCTCTTCGGGAAGCTCCCGAGGGACTTCGTCGGCGGGGGGAGGGCCTCTTACATGCTCTCCCCGGTTTCTAAGAGGAGGCTCGAAGGCCATGTGAAGGAGGCGCGGCGGAGGGGGATCCGGTTCAACTACCTCCTTAACGCGGCCTGCCTCGGCAACCAGGAGTTCACCAGGAGGGGGCAACGAGAAATCGAAAGGCTCTTAGAATGGCTGGGGGCGATAGGCATCGAGGCCGTGACCGTCTCCGTTCCTTACCTGGTAGAACTTATCAAGAAGTGGTACCCCCGCTTCTATGTCAGGGTCGGGGTATTCGCCCAAGTCGACGAGGTCTGGAAGGCCAAGGCCTGGGAGGAGCTGGGGGCTGATGGGATCACCTTGAACCCCCTGGCCGTCAATCGCCACTTCGAGCGCCTCCGGCAGATCAGGAGCGCGGTCAAGTGCGACCTCCAACTCATCCCCAACGCCGACTGCCTCGCCTCCTGCTTCATGGCCCCTTACCACATGGTGGGGCTCTCCCACGCCTCCCAATCGTGGGGCTCGCCGTTCATGATCGACTACTGTTTCCTGAAGTGCACCGCCCTGCGTCTGGAGGAGCCGGTGAATTACATCAGGGCCGTCTGGATCAGGCCCGAGGACCTTGGCATCTATGAAAGCTTGGGCTACCGCGACTTCAAGCTCCTGGAGCGGAACGCCCCCACGGAGGTGATGGTGAGGAGGGTGAAGGCGTACGCTGAACGGCGCTACGAGGGGAACCTCCTCGACCTCATCCAGCCCTACGCCTACCGGTCTCGCGATCATCCGAAACGATACTGGGGCGGAGGGCTCCTCTGGAACGCCAGGTATTTCCTAAGGCCCTTCTTGGTGAACCCGAAAAGGTTACTGAAGCTTAGGCGCCTCGCCGAGCGGAGGGGGATGCTCAGGCCCCCTCTGGAGCAGGGCGTCTTCATCGACAACCGAAAGCTCGATGGCTTCCTGGTCTCTTTCCTCCAGGAGGGGTGCGCTGCTAAGGATTGTGCTTCCTGCCGCTACTGCTTCGAGTGGGCGGCGAGGGTCGTCCAGATCGATCCTTCCTACCGCCGAGCATGTCTCGCCCTCTACCAGGAGATCTTCGAGGACCTGTGGGGAAGAGGGATGAGGCGGTAAGGCCCTTCATCTTGACGTCAGGACAGACCTCTTCTATGATCTTCGTGAAGGATAAACCAGGAGATTTGGCCTCGATGGAGGCGGCGAAGGTCTTCAAACGGTTCTCCCTGATGAGCGCGGGGGTGTGGGTGGGGCTAGCCCTCCTCCTGGGCGCCGGGATCACCTACTACGCCGAGTGGAGGATGCTGGAGCAGGCCACGACCGCCACGCTCAACTACTTCCAGCGCCTGCCCCGCTTCATGGTCACAAGCGAGGATTTCGTGAGGCTGAAAGAGGGGAAGGAGTACGACCGCTTCGACCGCCTGATCAAGGCCCGCTTCTTCCCCCCCCAGATCCTCTGCGTCAAGATCTACGATCGGGATGGCCGGCTCGTGTATCACACCCCCGATCGTACCCTGATCGGCAGGATCTTCTCCGACGACGTCCAGCTCAAGAAGGCCCTTCAGGGAGAGGTGGCCTTAAACCTTAAGCGGGTGAAAAGGGGCGAGCATGTCTTCGCGGGCAAGGGCTCCCCTCAAGTCTTAGAGATCCATATCCCTATCCTGCTAGAAGGGGCGAGTCGAGTGATCGGGGCCTACGAGATCTACAGTCCTCTAGATCCCCTCTACCGGGACATCCGGAGGATGCGGGCCGTGGTCTGGTCCTCGGTGATCTTCGGCCTCTTTCTCCTCTACGCCGCCCTCTCTTGGACCTTCCGCCGGGCCTCCAGGACGATCCTTACGCAGAACGAGGCGCTGGCCAAGCAGGCGGAGGAGCTGAAGAAAGCGTATGACGAGCTGAAGGCGGCGGAGGAGCAGCTTATCAGGAGCGAGAGGCTAGCCTCCGCCGGGCGCTTGGCCGCCGGGATCGTCCACGAGATCGGCAATCCGTTGGCCTCCGTCCTCGGGATGATGGACCTCCTTCTCCGATGCCAGGGCACCCCTAAGCAGAGGAAGGAATGTCGGGGGAACCTGGAGCGGATGGCCTCCGAGATCGTCCGCTTAAAAGGGATCCTCCAGGGCCTCCTGGACTACGCCCGTCCCCTGCGGGGGGAGATCCGCCCCGTGGAGGTCAACGGGGTGGTGGAGCGGACGATGCTCCTCCTCTCGAGCCACAGGATGTTCCGAGGCATCCAGTTGATCCAGCGCCTCCAAGAGCCTTCCCCTTTCGCCCTCGCCGACGAGAGGCTCCTCCAGCAGGTCCTGGTGAACGTCCTGATGAACGCGGCCCAGGCCATGCCCAACGGGGGGAGGATCGGCATCGCCACCGAGGATCGGCCTGTGGAGAAGTGGCCGGAGGGGACCATCGCTGTCGGCAGGCCCTTCGGCCCGGATGAAAAGGCGGCCATCATCACTGTCGCCGATACAGGCCCGGGCATCCCCCAAGAGGATCTCCCGCGGATCTTCGAGCCTTTCTTCTCCACCAAGGAAACGGGGAAGGGGGTAGGGCTGGGCCTGGCCATCTGCCACAGCCTCATCGAGGCGATGAAGGGGGCCATCCTGGTCGAAAGCCACCTCGGCCTGGGGACCACCTTCTCCATCCTGCTCCCGCTTGCGGGAGGCGCGCCGTCCTATGACGGCTGAGGCCATGCTTAAGGAGCGGATCTTAGCGGTCGATGACGAGGAGAACCTGCTCCACTTCCTCTCCAAGCTCCTCAAGGGGGAGGGCTATCGGGTGGAGGTGGCCAGGACGGGAGGGGAGGCCTTGGAGAAGGCCAAAGAGGCAGACTTCGACCTGGCCATCCTTGATCTCAAGCTCCTAGATATGGACGGGATGGCTGTCCTCCGGGCCTTCAAGGAGATGGCCCCCGAGGCCAACGTGGTCATGATCACCGCCTACGGCAGCATCGAATCCGCGGTGGAGGCCATGAAGGCCGGCGCCTACGATTACCTCGTCAAGCCGTTTCGGGCCGAGGAGATCCTGAAGGCTGTCGAGAAAGCCCTGGAGCAGAGGAGGCTCAGGAGGGAGGTCCAGCACCTCCGCCGGGAGGTGGAACGGCGGTACAGCTTCGAGAACATCGTCGGGAAAAGCAAGGCGATGCAGGAGGTCTTTCGGCAGATCGAAAGGGTGGCCGCCTCGAAGAGCACAGTCCTCATCATGGGGGAGAGCGGGACTGGGAAGGAGCTGGTGGCCAGGGCGATCCATCACAGGAGCCATCGGAGGAACGGCCCCTTCGTCGTCATCGACTGCGGGGCCATCCCGGAGAACCTCCAGGAGAGCGAACTGTTCGGCCACATCAAAGGTTCCTTCACGGGCGCTGTGAGCACGAAACGGGGCCTGTTCGAGGAGGCCGACGGCGGCACCCTCTTCCTCGACGAGGTGGGGGACCTCTCCGGCCCTTCCCAGGCGAAGCTCCTCCGGGTCCTCCAGGAGGGCACCATCCGACGGGTGGGGGAGACGAAGACCGTCCAGGTGGATGTCAGGGTGATCGCCGCCACCAACAAGGACCTGGCCGAGCTGGTGCAGGAGGGCCGGTTTCGCGAGGACCTCTACTACCGCCTGAACGTCGTCCCCATCCACCTCCCACCCCTTCGGGAGAGGAGGGAGGACATCCCGCTGTTGGTCGAGGGCTTCATCCGTCGTTATGCGGTGGAGGCCAAGAAGGGGGTGAGGCGGATCTCCCCCTCCGCCATGGATCTGCTCATAAGCTACCCTTGGCCGGGGAACGTTCGGGAGCTGGAGAACGTCATCGAGCGGGCGGTCCTCTTCTCAGAGGGGGAGGTCATCGGGGAGGAGCTTCTGCCCCAGGAGGTCTGCCTTCAAGGGGAAGCGATCCGCCTTCAGGTGCCTGATGCCCCCCTTTGTTTGAAGGAAGCTGTGGAGAAGATGTCTCAGGAGGTGGAGAAGGGCTTGATCGAACGGGCCTTGGGCAGGACGGGGGGGAACAGGAGCGCGGCGGCTCGGCTTCTCGGGATCAGCCGCCGTGCTCTCCTCTACAAGATGAAAACCTATGGGATCACATAGGAGGGGGGAAATGCAGCCACGGTCAAAGGAGTTGTTCGAGGAGGCAAGACGGTACCTGCCCGGGGGGGTGGACAGCCCCGTCCGGGCCTTTCGAGCGGTGGGGGGGGAGCCCTTTTTTGTTGAACGGGCGGAGGGGAGCCGGATCTACGATGTGGATGGCAAGGTGTACATTGATTATGTCTGCTCGTGGGGCCCCCTGATCCTGGGCCACGCCCACCCCCAGGTCGTCAACGCCATCCAAGAAGCGGCCAGCAAGGGGACGAGCTACGGCGCCCCCACCCCGGCCGAGATCGAGCTGGCCCGGCTCATCATCCGGGCCTTCCCCTCCATCGAGATGCTCCGCTTCGTGAGTTCCGGGACCGAGGCGGCGATGAGCGCCATCCGGGTGGCCAGGGGGTTCACGGGGCGGGACAAGATCGTCAAGTTCGAGGGCTGCTACCACGGCCATGCCGACAGCCTCCTCGTCAAAGCCGGCTCCGGGGCCACGACCTTCGGCGTCCCGGATTCGGCCGGTGTCCCCGCCGAGTTGGCCAGGCACACGATCACCCTCCCCTATAATGACCTGGATGCCGTTTCAAAGACCTTTGAAGCCCTGGGATCAGAGATCGCCTGCTTAATCGTCGAGCCGGTGGCCGGGAACATGGGGGTTGTGCTCCCGAAGCGGGGGTTCCTGGAGGGCTTAAGGGAGATTACGGCCAGGTACGGGGCCCTCCTGATCTTCGACGAGGTCATCACCGGCTTCCGGTTAGGCTACGGCGGGGCCCAGGGTCTCTACAACATCAGGCCCGATCTCACCTGCCTCGGGAAGATCATCGGGGGAGGGCTCCCCGTGGGGGCCTACGGGGGAAGGCGGGAGATTATGGAGCTGGTCGCTCCTCTGGGACCGGTCTACCAGGCCGGGACCCTCTCAGGAAACCCCCTGGCGATGCGGGCCGGGATCGAGACCTTGAAGCTCCTGGCCGCACCGAACTTCTACGAGACCCTCGAGGAAAAGGGGGAGAGGCTGGAAGAGGGCTTAAGACGGCAGGCCCAAGCGGCAGGGGTTCCGGTCCGGATCAACCGGGCCGGGTCGGCCCTGACCGTGTTCTTTACGGAAACCGACGTCGTGGATTATGCGACGGCGAAGACCTCCGATACGAAGAAATATGCCCGCTTCTTCACCTCGATGCTTGAACGGGGGATCTTCCTCCCTCCCTCCCAGTTCGAGGCCTGCTTCCTCTCGGCCGCCCACACCGACTGGGATCTCGAAGAGACCCTGCAGGCGGCCGAAACAGCCTTCCGTTTGCTCAAAACCCCCGCCTGAGGCGAAGCCCCTTTCTCTATTGTTACAGAGCATCGGGAAGGGCTAACCGCCTTTGGTTGGGGCATGTCATGGACAGGTGGGGCGAGGCTGCCCCAGCCTTGAAACCATTACCCTGTCTTCCAATATTTTCCCTTACCCCCTAGGTGGGACATCTCTGCCCTCTTTTCAGGCCTTCCCCCCCCAAGGTGGGGACCCCCCCTGTTCCTCCCTCCCCTTCAAAATCCATGACTTATCCCTCCGCCGTCCTGAGCCGGCGCCCTGGCACAAGGCTTGCTCTTTAAACAGACCATCGGGAGGGTGCCCAGGATGAGCCGGGCCGCATTGAAGCAACTCACCATCTGGGCCCCGGTGGCCTTCATCGCCTTCCTCGCCACGGCCTTCCTCTACCACCATCCTCACCCGGTTACGACCTGGGTCGTTGATCTCGTCGTGGCCGTCGGCCTGGGCTTTGCCGGGGCGTACCTCTTTTCCTATTTTGTCTTTGCCCACATCCAGCGCCAGGAGGAGGAGATCATCCGGCGGAGCAAGGCCCTGGCGGCCATCAACGCCATCGGGACGGAGATTACCTCCCTCCTGGAGGTGGAGAGGACCCTCTGTTCGGTGGTCCAGAAGGCCAGGCAACTGTTGGGGACTGAGGTTGCCGCCCTGTGTTTGATTGACCAGAAAGGGTGTCTGATCCCCCGGGCCATTGATGGCCTCCGGGAGGCCTTCGGCCTGGAGGTGAGCCGGTTGAACCATTACCGTTGGGAGACAACCTGTGGGGCCAGCTCCTCCTTCCCTTTCGACCCGGGGGAACAGGTGTTGAAGTGCTCCGGGATCAAAGCGGAGTACCGGAAGGCCCACCTGGCGGCCCCGTTGAAGCGGGAGGAGAAGGTCATCGGGGCCCTCTGCGTCGCCGACCGCTCGCCCCGTCAGTTCACGTCGCTGGAGGTGGAGCTCTTACAGGGTCTCGCCACCCAGGCGGCCATCGCCATCGAGAACGCCAGGCTCCATGAGCAGCTCCGGAACATGGCCATCCTCGAGGAGCGGCACCGGATTGCCCGGGAGATGCACGACGGCCTGGCCCAGGACCTAGGCTACCTCCACCTGAAGCTGGGTCAGGTCGAGCAGATGCTGGCTTCCGATCGAGCGGCCGAGGTGGTGACGGAACTCCAGGAGATGAGGAAGGTCGCCCGGGAGGCTTACGAGGAGGTCCGCCAATCCATCTTAGGCCTCCGGACGATGGTCTCCCGGAGCCTGGGGCTGGTCCCGACCCTGGTCGAGTATCTCCGCCACTTCGAGGATCGGACGGGGATCACCGTCGAGCTGAAGATCGTGAACAAGGAGGCCACCCGGTTCCTGCCCCAGGCCGAGATCCAGCTCATCCGGATCATCCAGGAGGCCCTTTCCAACATCAGGAAGCACTCGAAGGCCAAACAGGCCTGGGTGACCTTCAGCCTCGAAGGGGAGTTTGCGAAGATCCTGATCCAGGATGATGGGGTGGGTTTTGATCTAAAGGGGGGAGGGCTTTCGCCCCGCCCCTCTTTTGGCCTTGACACCATGCGGGAGCGGGCTGAGGGGATCGGGGGGACCCTGGCCATTACCACAGGGCCAGGCCGGGGGACCACGGTGGAGGTCAAGGTGCCGCTCGGCCGATGAGGGGAGGCCATGAACACCATTCGGGTGCTGCTGGTGGATGATCACGCCCTCTTCAGGAAAGGGTTGGCCGGCCTGCTCCAGGGGCAGAAGGGCTTCGAGGTGGTGGGGGAAGCCCAGGATGGGCAGGAGGCCCTCGAGAAGGCCAAGGAGCTGATGCCGGATGTGATCCTGATGGATGTGTACATGCCGGGGATGGACGGTCTGGAGGCCACCCGTCGGATCAAGGAGGTCCTGCCTTATGTCAAGATCGTCATCCTGACCGTCTCGGAGGAGGATCAGAACCTCTTCGAGGCCATCAAGAGCGGGGCCCAGGGGTATCTCTTGAAGAAGATCGAGCCGGCGGAGCTGTTTGGGATGCTGAAAGGGGTCTCCCGGGGCGAGGCGCCCATCTCCGGTGCCATGGCGGCTAAGATCCTGGGGGAGTTTGCCAAACAGGATCAACCGGAGACCCCGTCCTCGTCGGCGGGGAAACTCTCCCCCCGGGAGTGGGAGGTCTTGGAGCTTCTCACCAAGGGGGCGACCAACAAGGAGATCGCCGGCACGTTAGGGATCAGCGAGAACACGGTGAAGAACCACCTCCGGAACATCCTCGAGAAGCTCCACCTCCAGAACCGGGTCCAGGCCGTGGCCTACGCCTTGAAGGAGGGGCTCGTCGGACGCCCCGGTGCAGGGGGGGAGCGGTAGGGGGAGGAGCCTCATGGGCGAGGAGAGCCCGGTTCCGGGAGAAGAGCCAGGGGGAATCCTCTGGACCGAGGAGGCCCTTCGACGGGTGGAAAAGGCCCCGGCCTTTGTCCGTCCCGGCATCTACAAGCTGATGGTCAAGCGGGCGAAGGAGCGGGGCCGGAGGGTCATCACCTCCGCGTTTCTGACGGAGATCCGGAACGAGGCGATGCTCCGGGTGGCGAAGTGTATCAAGGGCTTCGGCTTTGAGGAGCTTTCCATGGACGCCTTCGAGGTGGCCAAGGAGAAGATGAAAAAGCTCCCGCGCAAGGTCGAGGTGATCGAGGAGATCAAGGCGTTCCTTCAGGAGCGGACCCAAAAAAACGAGATGATCCTTGACAAGTTTACCCGCTACCTCCAGATGATCCCTGAGGGAGGTCTCCCCTGGACCGAGGAAGCCTTAGCAGCCCTTCAAAGGATCCCCCCCTTTGTCCGGGCGATGGCCAGGCAGGCCATCGAAGGGGAGGCCAAGCGGCGGAAGGAAAAGGTGGTGACCCCTGAAGTGATGAAAGCGACCCTTGCAGGGGTTTCCGCCTCCCCCGAACGACTCCCCCCCACCCCGGAGGAGGCCCCAAGGGTTGAGGGGCCTCTGGAAGGAATGACCCTCCTCTGGACGGCCGAGGCCGAGGAACGGCTTCGGCGGATCCCCCTTCCCTGGGTCCGCCGGATGGTGATCAAGAGGGTCGAGACCTGGGCGAAGGAGCAGGGCCTTCCCATCGTGGACGTGGAGACCTACCAGGCCAGTCTTCAAACGCTGCCTCATTCTTGATCCCTTCCTGAGCCTCATCTTTAGTGCAAATGCTCTATCAAAAATGAAGCATTTGGTGGATTGACACTATCTTGTCGTATCATACAATCAACTCCCATGGTTAAAAATCAAACACCGTTCAAAAAAGAGGTCATGAGTTCAGGGGGAGGTGATGAGACCCTTGGATGATCGAGCCCTTTTGAGGGCCCTGTCTGCCGCAGTCCTTGTCGGGCTAGTCGGCGTGGCCATCCCGGCAGGGGGGGAGGAATGTGCCAAGATCCACGAGGTCCAGATCACCTTCGAGGGGGCCACCGGTTTTAAGCCCCATACGGTGGTGATCCAGGTGGGGGACTGCGTCCGGTGGGTCAATGTCCACGGAATTGAGCATAGTGCCGTGGCCGTGGACCGGTCCTTTCACACCGGGACCCTGATGCCGGGGAGCAGCGGCCTCATCGAGTTCAAAAAGCCGGGGGTGTATCCGTACACCTGCGGGCCGCATCCTCCGATGGTGGGCCAGGTCATCGTCGAGCCTCTCAGCACGGGCCCTTCGGATTGAGCAACCGGGAGGGGGTGATCACCGTCTCAAAAGAAGCACGAGGGCGGCTTCTCAAAGACCGGCGGTGGTTTGTGCCTTGAGGAGAGGAGGGAAGGGGCATGATCGAGTTCGACATCTTCAAACTGTACCGGGGTCTCAGGGGGGAGAAGCTGGAGTGGAACCCTTATGAGCAGGGGACCACCTACTTCTCCACCGGCCAGCTCGGGGAGCGGATCCGGCCGTACCTGGACGAGTGTGCCGATAGGGCGAGGATGTCCCGGCGGAGCTTCCTGAAGACGGCCTGTGGGTTTGCCGCGGCCATGCTGGCGGTGAACAAGATCACCGGGATGAAGTTCTTCGAGGTCTCCGAGGCCGAGGCCTACGATCTGGCCGCAGTGCAGGAGGCGAGCGCTGTCCGGAAGGCCGGGAAGGAGTTCGTCATTGACTCCCACACCCACATCTGCTGGCGGAAGGACGGCTACATCGAGGGGGTGAACACCACCA